>NZ_CP069004.1:1265855-1898783 GCF_016801775.1 Sulfitobacter mediterraneus
ACGCAGGGGTTGTTGACGTGACCGGAGATCGCAAACAGCTTGGTGCCCGCGTTGTTGGGGCGGCCAAAACCGGCAAACCATTCCGGCCCGCGCCGTAGGATTGTTGGCACAACGGCAATCGATTCCACATTGTTCACCGTGGTCGGACAGCCATAAAGGCCAGCCCCCGCCGGGAACGGCGGCTTCATCCGCGGCATGCCCTTTTTGCCCTCAAGGCTTTCCAGCAGCGCGGTTTCCTCGCCGCAGATATAGGCGCCGGCGCCGTGGTGCAGGTAAAGATCAAAGTCCCAGCCGGACTTGGCAGCGTTCTTGCCCAAAAGGCCCGCGTCATAAGCCTCATCAATCGCGGCTTGCAGCGCCTCACGCTCGCGGATGTATTCGCCGCGAATGTAGATGTAGCAGGCGTTGGCATTCATCGCGAAACTGGCAATCAGGCACCCTTCGATCAGTGTATGCGGATCGTGGCGCATGATTTCGCGGTCCTTGCAGGTGCCCGGCTCGGATTCGTCCGCGTTGATCACCAGATAGGATGGCCGGCCATCGCTTTCTTTCGGCATGAAGGACCATTTCAAACCGGTGGGGAAACCCGCACCGCCGCGCCCGCGCAGACCGGAGGTTTTCATCTGGTCGATGATCCAGTCACGCCCCTTTTTGATGATGCCGGCGGTGCCATCCCAATGGCCGCGCGCCTGCGCCCCTTTGAGCGTACGGTCATGCATCCCGTAGATGTTGGTAAAGATGCGGTCTTGGTCCTGAAGCATAACTGCCTACCTACTCACTTGCTTTGGCGGCCCGCCGGGCCTGCCATATCTGATAAATCACAACCAACGCCCAAAAGAGCGCGGCCAAAGCTGCAAAATCGAACAGGAGCGCGTAACGCCCCGGCAGCCCCAACGCAGGCCCCGCCCATTGTGCGATGATCCAAAGCACCATCGTCACGGCAATGACCAGAGCAACACTCTGGCCTTTGCGTGCAATTGCTTTGTCTGTCTCAACGCTCATCTGCGGGGCGCTCCGGTCTATTTCTTCTTACGCTTCGAGAACTCGGTCTCGCCGCCTTTGGCCAGTATCTTGGCCTGACTGACCCAATTGTCCCGTTCGATGCGGCCTTTGAAGCGCAGGCGCTCATCAACCCAGGCGATCTCTTTCTTGCGCAATCCGGCAACCTGATCGTAGTGCCAGATGCCCATCTCGTTCAGGGTTTGCTCCAACTTGGGGCCAACGCCGCTGATCAGTTTGAGATCATCCGCGCCAGTTGCACGCGGTGCAGTCATCAATTCGGGTTTGCCATCCGCCGCGACGGGCGCCCGCTTGGGCTTGGCCGCGGCATCTTCCTTGGGTTTCGCTGCGGCTTTGGACTTGGCAGCGGCTTTTGGTTTTGCTGCCGCTTTCGGTTTGGCTGCGGCTTTCGGTTTGGCTGCGGCTTTTGGCTTGGCGGCGGCTTTTGGCTTGGCGGCGGCGGCCGGTTTGGCACTTGCGGCCTCAGCTGTTTCTGTGGCCGGGGCGGAGGTCTCTGCCGGTGCGGCCTCCTGCGCCTCCGGCTCAGGCGCGGGATCAACCATATCGACCGCTTTGGCCGGTGCTGCATGGGCCGTTGCCGCAGCAGAAGACGCAGCAGGTGCAGCAGAGGTTGTGGTGTCCGTGCTGGCTGCGCTGGCCGCAGAGACCGTCGTCGCTGCCGGACCCGAGGCAAAGGAACTGCCACTGCTGCTACAGCGGAACTGGATCAACAAATAGCCAAGAATGATCGCAATCACGATCCCTGCAAACAGCGATGAAAGGAACGACCAGCCCGCCAGGGCCAGCAGCAACAATGCGCAGATCACGCCGCCAACGGCACCCATGATCCAACAGTTACGCGCGCAATCGGCGCCTTCTGTGTTTTTTGTCATTTTCGTCCCTCTTCCCGTTGTTTTTTATGTCTCAGTCTTTGTAGATATTCCCCTTGCTGGCCCGCGTGGAAAACTCTGTCTCCTCGCCTGCGGCCAGTTTAACCGCCTGTTCGACCCAATTGTCGCGGCTCACGCGACCTTTGAAGCCTTCCAAATTCTCATCCACCCAAGCCACCGCCTGTGCGTCCCACTTCGCGATCTGGTCGTAGTGGAAATAGCCCATGGAGTTGAGCAAATCTTCCAGCTTTGGCCCGACGCCTTTGATCATTTTCAGATCATCCGGTCCCGCTTTGCGCGGCGCTTTCATCGTGCGTGGCTTTTTGCCCGCAGCCGGGGCCGCCTCTGCCTTGGTCGGTGCTGGTGCCACACTGCCCGACTTGGGCTTGGCCTTTGCCTTGACCTTGGGCGCTTCGCCCGGTGTTTCGGAGTACTTGTCGGAACTCTCGCCCACCGCGCGTTTGGCCGCCGCAGGTTTTGCCGCCGCCTTGGTCTTTTTCGCCGCCGCAGGTTTCTTGTCCGCGTTTGCACCCTTGAGCCATGGGGTCAGCAACGGCACTTCGGTGCCATCAATGCGTTTGACACTGTCGCCAATGTCCACGGCCAGTTGCGCACTGGCGTTGTATTGTGTCTTGCCGCTGTCATGGCCGGTCAGGCTGGTCAGACCGCTGAGTGGCTCGGAGGCGTAACGCCCGTTTTGCGGACCCGGAACCGGAACCTTGCCAGCGGAAAGATCATCCAGCAACTCAATCAATTTGTCACGGGTGAGATCTTCGTAATAATCCTTGCCGATCTGCGCCATGGGCGCATTGGCACAGGCCCCGAGGCATTCGACCTCTTCCCAGGAAAACTTGCCATCCGCCGACAGCTCATGCGGGTTGGGCGCGATGCGTTCCTTGCACAAGCCAACCAGATCTTCGGCGCCGCAGATCATGCAGGTCGTGGTGCCGCAAATCTGGATATGCGCAACAGAGCCAACCGGCTGCAACTGGAACATGAAATAGAAGGTCGCGACCTCAAGCCCGCGAATATAGGCCATGCCCAGCATGTCAGAGATATGCTCAATCGCCGGACGGCTGAGCCAGCCCTCCTGTTCCTGCGCACGCCACAACAGTGGAATGATCGCGCTGGCCTGACGCCCTTCGGGGTATTTGGTCATCTGCGCTTCGGCCCAGGCCTGATTGGCAGGGGTGAAGGCAAAGCTTTCGGGTTGTTCGTGGTGCAAACGGCGCAGCATAGTCTCTAGCTTTCGTTTGTGTGGCGGACCGATGGCCCGCCATGAGTGTATTCAAATAGGTGATGGTCCATCGGCCGCATCAGCGGTCGATCTCCCCGAACACCACGTCCATGGTGCCAATGATCGCAGCAACATCGGCCAGCTGGTGGCCCTTGCTGATGTGATCCATCGCCTGCAAATGCGGATAGCCCGGTGCGCGGATCTTGGCGCGGTAGGGTTTGTTGGATCCATCCGCCACAAGGAACACACCAAACTCGCCTTTTGGCGCTTCGACGGCGCAATAGACCTCGCCCGCCGGCACGTGGAACCCTTCGGTATAAAGCTTGAAGTGATGGATCAGGCTTTCCATGTTGGTCTTCATCGCAGAGCGGGTCGGCGGGGTCAGTTTGCCCCGTGCCAGAATATCGCCCTTGCCCTCGGGCGCGCGCAGCTTGGCAATGGCCTGATGGATGATGCTGACAGATTGGCGCATCTCTTCCATCCGGCAAAGGTAGCGGTCAAAGCAATCGCCATTCTTGCCGATCGGGATCTGGAAATCGAACTCGTCATAGCACTCATAGGGCTGCGAACGGCGCAAATCCCATGCCATACCGGAGCCGCGCACCATAACGCCGCTGAAGGCATAATCCAGAATGTCCTGTTCGGTCACGACGCCAATATCGACGTTACGCTGTTTGAAAATCCGGTTTTCGGTCAGCAACCCGTCAATGTCATCCAAGAGGTTCGGAAATTCATTGGCCCATGTTTCGATATCGTCGATCAGGTCTTCGGGCAGATCCTGATGCACACCGCCGGGACGGAAATAGGCCGCGTGCAGACGTGCGCCGCAGGCCCGCTCATAGAACACCATCAACTTTTCGCGTTCCTCGAAACCCCATAGCGGCGGCGTCAGCGCCCCCACGTCCAAGGCCTGCGTCGTCACGTTCAGCAGGTGGTTCAACACCCGGCCAATCTCGGAATAGAGCACCCGGATCAGGCTGGCGCGGCGCGGCACTTCGGTGCCGGTCAGCTTTTCAATCGCCAGACACCAGGCATGTTCCTGGTTCATCGGCGCCACATAATCCAGCCGGTCGAAATACGGCAGGTTTTGCAGATAGGTCCGGCTTTCCATCAGCTTTTCCGTGCCGCGGTGCAGCAGGCCGATGTGCGGATCGCAGCGCTCTACAATCTCGCCGTCCAGTTCCAGTACCAGACGCAAAACCCCGTGCGCCGCAGGGTGTTGCGGGCCGAAGTTGATGTTGAAATTGCGGATCTTCTGTTCCCCGGTGACAGCATCGGTTGAGCCATCATCATAGGTGTTCACGCGAATATCGCCGTCCATTATTGATCGCCTCCGGATGTCCTGCGGGCAAAGATGTCCGACTTGTCATCGCTGTCTTCAACCCGCACAGGGATCGGCAGCTCTTGGCGCAGACCAAACAGATCGGCCATCATCTTTTCCAGAAACGCAATCATTACAGTTTCTCCAACTCTTGCAGCTTGAGACCCATCCACCACAGCAAGGCAATAGTGCCCAGCGGGACAAGGCACACAGCCGCCCAGTATTTGTTGATGCCAAAGAATGGCAGCAGCTTGACCATCGGGATGGCTGTCAGTGCAGACAGGATCAACCACCAGATACCGCCCATTACTTCGCCTCCGCCTTGTCGTCGCCGGGCAGGATGTATTCGGCCCCCTCCCATGGCGACATGAAGTCAAACTGGCGGTATTCCTGAACCAGCTTCACCGGCTCATAGACCACGCGTTTCTGCGCTTCGTCATAGCGCACTTCGGTATAACCCGTGGTCGGGAAATCCTTGCGCAGCGGATGCCCGCGAAAGCCGTAATCCGTAAGGATGCGGCGCAGGTCCGGGTGACCGGAGAACAGGATGCCGAACATGTCAAAAATTTCACGCTCGAACCAGTTGGCGCTGGGATGTACATCGACCAGTGAGGGCACCATATCCTTTTCTCGCGCGGCGACACGCAGGCGAATGCGGTGGTTTTGGTACATGCTGAGGAAATGGTACACCACGTCAAAGCGTTTGGCCCGGCCCGGATAATCCACCGCTGTGATGTCGATCAAGGTCGAGAACCGGCAGGTTGCATCGCCTTTGAGAAACTCCACCAGACCAGTGATATTGGTCAGTGTGACATCCACGGTCAACTCACCATGGGCAATCTCCCATGACAGCACACAATCGGGGCGTTTGGCCTCAATATAGGCGCCGAGTTCTTGCAGTTGCTCGCTCATCGTACAATTGTCCCTGTCCGGCGCATCTTGCGCTGCAATTGCAGCAGACCATACAGCAGCGCCTCAGCCGTGGGCGGGCAGCCCGGCACATAGACATCCACCGGCACAATCCGGTCACAGCCGCGCACAACGCTGTAGGAATAGTGGTAATAGCCGCCACCGTTGGCACAGGATCCCATGGAGATCACATAGCGCGGCTCGGGCATCTGGTCGTAGACCTTGCGCAGCGCCGGCGCCATCTTGTTGGTCAGCGTCCCGGCAACGATCATCAGGTCAGACTGGCGCGGGCTGGCGCGCGGCGCGGTGCCGAAACGCTCAAGATCATAGCGGGGCATCGAGGTGTGCATCATCTCAACCGCACAGCACGCCAGACCAAAGGTCATCCAGTGCAACGAGCCTGTCCGGGCCCAGTTGATGATGTCTGCGGTTGACGTGACAAGGAACCCCTTGTCCTGCAATTCTGCGTTCAGGGCCTGCGTTGCAACCTCGCGGTCGGGCCCTGCCGTTGCGGTCACTGCCATTCCAGCGCCCCTTTCTTCCACTCATAAGCAAATCCGGCGGTCAAAACCCCCAGGAACACCATCATCGACCAGAAGCCGACCATGGAGATATCCTTGAACGCCACCGCCCATGGGAACAGGAAGGCAATCTCAAGGTCAAAAATGATGAACAAAATCGAGACGAGATAGAATCGCACGTCGAACTTCATCCGCGCATCGTCAAAGGCATTGAACCCGCATTCATAGGCGGACACTTTTTCAGGGTCCGGGTTGCGCACAGCAACCACGATAGCGGCAAGGATCAGCACAACGCCAAACCCGATGGCCACGGCCAGAAAAACAAGGATGGGCAGGTATTCCCGCAGCATGTCGTCCAAGGGGAGGCTCCTTTAGCTTGGCAGTCTTTGGATTGGTCAAAGACGCTGGCAGAACAGACTTGGAACGGGTTTAGCCAAGGTGGTGGTCAGGGTCAACGGGAGGATGGGTGTAAATGGCCGCAGAAGCGCCCTTATCAGGCGCAATTGGATGGATATGGGGTGCCTCGCGCGGATTGACCGCAAGGGCTTGGCCGCGTTCGCGGTTTACCCCTTTGCAGTCGATCAATCCGCAATCGTGCAATCTGGGTCCGCCAAACAGGCCCGGACCTTCTGGAACATGGGTTCAGAAAGCCTGAAATAGACCTCACACAGATCAGCGCGAATTTCGACCCAATCCTCCTGACCAGATGACCACATTATGCCAAAAACCGGCTCATCAAACGCTGGCAGTGATCCGATGAATTGCGCCCGAACCGGCAAGTGAACGATCGTCTGGCTGGTCGAGAAGGACTCGGCTGATCCGTTTTTCAGCCGCACGCCCGAAAATCGAATGGCTCTACAATAGGTATAGGTGACATCAGCTTGAATTTCATTTGCCGCGGTATCGGGATCGAGCCAACGCTCAGATCGGTCATCAACCTCGATCTCATGTGTAAATGGCCCGACTTTCACCTTTTCAAAGGTGCCCCAGACCAGAAATTCCCCTTCTGACAAATCGCCATGCGCCATCGCAAGCCGCCGAATAAATTCATCCTGAGTTTACTTGGCCGGGTCTTTGCCAAAAAAGGCCTCAGGGTATCGACAGCTCAGAGCACTCGCTGGCGCGGCACAGATCAAAGCGCCAAACGCTATGAACAAACAAACCGCCGCGCCGTCCCTGCCCCTCACGACATCCAAGCCGCCTTGCGCCGGTCAAAGAACGCGCCGATGCCCTCGGCGGCCTCTTCTGTCTCCCACCGTTCCGCCAGTGCGGAAATGGTATGCGCGACGACCTCATCATCAATCCGTGGTCCCAGATCGCGGGCCAGTTTCTTGGCCGCCGCCACCGCGCCGGGGGCGCAGGACAGATAGGGCACCACTTCGGCCTCAATCGCAGCGTCCAGATCATCCGCAGGCACCGCGCGGGCCAGCAGGCCCAGATCAATCGCCTCATCCGCGCCAAAAAGCCGCGCCGACATGAACACGCGCCGTGCCCGCCCCTCGCCCATCCGAGCCAGAACATAAGGGCCGATGGTCGCCGGAATGATCCCCAGCCGGGTCTCGGTGAACCCCATCTTCAGGCTGTCCACACCAATCGCCACGTCACAGACCGAGGCCATGCCAACCCCGCCGCCAAAGGCATTGCCCTGTACCTTGCCAATCAGGGGCTTGGGCAAGCTGTTGAGCGCCCCCAGCATCGTCGCCAGCTTGCCTGCCTCTTTGCTGCGGGTTTCCGGGTCCATCTCGGCCTGATCGCGCATCCAGCCAAGATCACCGCCCGCGCAAAACGATTTGCCCGCACCGGTCAACACCACCACCCGCACTGCATCATCCGCCGCCAGATCCGCCGCCGCCTGTGTCAGATCGGCCAGCATCTGCGCCGACATGGCGTTGTGCTTTTCCTCCCGGTTCAGCGTCAGCGTCGCCACACCGCGCGTGTCGGTTTCAATCTTGATTGTCTCGAACATATTGTTCCTACTTCGTTTTTTACTGATTGCCGCGCCCGTGGCCCTAGCCCCGCATCGCGCGGGCCATCCCGGCGGCCTCTTCGATCACCGCTTGATCAAGGCCCGTTTCATAGCCCAGTGCCGTCAGATGCGCATTCACCGCCTCCGTTGCGACATTGCCCGCCGCCCCCGGCGCATAGGGGCAGCCACCCAAGCCGCCAACAGCCGCATCAAAGACCCGCACCCCCATCGACAAAGATGCATCAATATTGGCCATCGCTCGCCCGTGGGTGTCATGGTAATGCCCCGCCAGACGCCCCACCGGCACCACATCGCGCACCGCCAGCAGCATCTTGGCAATGCTGTCCGGCGTGCCCGCGCCAATCGTGTCGCCCAGCGAGACCTCATAACATCCCATGGCAAACAGCTTGTCCGCCACCATTGCCACAGCGGAGGGATCAACCGCGCCGTCATAGGGGCATTCCACCACACAGGACACATAGCCGCGCACCGGGATATCCAGATGCCGCGCCTCCTCCAGCACTGGCACAAAACGTTCCAGCGATTCTGCGATACTGGCGTTGATGTTCTTTTGGCTGAACCCCTCAGAGGCCGAACCGAACACCGCTATCTCATCAGCTTTGGCCGCCAGCGCATCCTCGTAACCGAGCATGTTCGGCGTCAGGGCGGCATAGCGCACGCCCTTGGCCCGCTTGATCTGGCCCAGCACCTCACCCGAGCCCGCCATCTGCGGCACCCACTTGGGGCTGACAAAACTGGCGCATTCAATGCGCCTAAAACCCGCGTCGCTCAGCCGGTCGATCAGCGCGACCTTTTCCGCCACGGGAATTTCCCGTGCCTCGTTTTGCAATCCGTCCCGGGGGCCGACCTCAAAAATTTCACATGGTCCCAAGCTCATGGCATTCCCCTTCGTTGCCGCATCCGCCTCAGACCTTTTCTATTGGCCAAGGGGGATAAAATTCCTGTTCATAGATCCCACCCTCTGTGGGCAAGGATTTGGCAAAGCTGTCCCGCGCCGTGATCCGCGCATACCATTCGGCCACCGCAGGGTGCTGATCCAGCTTCACAAAGTAGCGTGACATATAAACAGCCTGACCAACAGAAATATCCGCAGCCGAAAACCCGCTGGTCAAAAGATAGTCGCGGTTCTCCACCGGTGTGCTCAGCCGCGCCTCGAGTGCATCATAACATTTGCCAATCCGCGCCGCCTCCAGCTTCATCACGATAGGGCTGCGCATATGGTCCTCGCGCAGCGCCACATGTTGCTGGGTGAGGGCCGCCGTGTGCTGGCTGATGGTTTCAGCGAAATGTACCCAGACCAGCCAGGCCATGCGGTCCGGATCATCCGCTGGACGGCCCAACCGGTCAGGGCTGTAGCGTTCACACAGGTATTGTGTGATCGCCCCGGTTTCAAACATCCGTTCCCCGTCGATCTCAAGCGCAGGCACCCGGCCTGCCGGTGACAAGCTCAGGTACTCCGGATCGCGCAGGGATTTGTCAAACGCATGCAGCTTGAGCTGGAACGCCACATCCATCTCGTTGAGCAACCAAAGGGTGCGCATCGAGCGGGTCTGCGGACAGTGGTGCAATGTGATCATGCAGCGGCCTCCTCTTCGGCCTCCAACCTAACAAGTGCTGCCCCAGCTTCAACCTGATCACCTGCTGTCGCCAGAACCTCGGCCACAACCCCATCACGGGCCGCCAACAAAGAATGCTCCATCTTCATCGCCTCAAGCACCGCCAAGCGGTCGCCCTTGGCCACGGCCTGACCAACTTTGGCATCAACGGCGCGGACCAAACCGGGCATTGGCGCCTCGATAAGGTTGCCGTCACCCTGCGCCCCTGCCGCCCGCAACAGCGGGTCAATCACGTCAAAGGCCATTCCGTAACCCTCAAACACAGTGACTGTCGCGCCCGAGATGGCCACATCCGCCGCAGGTTGGCCGCCAATGGTCCAGCGCCCCCCCCGGCGCAGGGCCTGCACTTCGTCCTCGCCCAAGGTCCAATGCTGTTCATCCGGTGAGATCACCCGCACTTTCAGCAGATGTTCCTCGCCGCCCCAGCCGAGCATGATCTGACGCCGCAGCGCCCGCCACAGGGTGAATCCCGTCTCGGCCTGGGTCTCCAAGAGGCCCAGCGCCGCCATTCCGGCCAGCGCCGCATGGCGCGGTGCAATCTCCGGTGCGGCTGTCAGCGCATCAATGTCGCGGGCAATGAGGCCTGTATCGACCTCGCCCTTGCCAAACCCTTCATGCGCGGCAAGCGCGCCGAGGAAGGCCAGATTGGTCACGGTGCCGCCCACCTGACAACCGCTCAGTGCCGCACGCAGGCGCGACAGGGCCACATCACGGTTCGGCCCATGCACAATCACCTTGGCAATCATCGGATCATAAAACGGGCTGATGGTATCGCCCGCCCGCACACCGCTGTCGGCACGGGTCTGCGGGGTGAACTGCAAATGCGTCAACGTGCCGGTCGCGGGCAAAAATCCCTTTGGCACATCCTCGGCATAAAGCCGCGCCTCGAAGGCGTGACCGCTGATCGACAATTCGCCCTGCTGCTTCGGCAGGCTCTCGCCCGCCGCCACGCGCAGCTGCCATTCCACCAGATCAACACCGGTGATCAACTCGGTCACGGGGTGTTCCACCTGCAAGCGGGTGTTCATCTCCATGAAAAAGAAACCATCTGCGCGCAATCCGCCCGAGCCGTCCACGATAAACTCTACGGTGCCGGCCCCGGCATAGCCAATCGCCTCGGCGGCCCGAACCGCCGCCTGGCCCATGGCATCGCGCACATCCTGCGGCATATCCGGCGCGGGTGCCTCTTCGATCACCTTCTGATGGCGGCGCTGCAAGGAACAATCGCGCTCGAACAAATGCACCGCCTTGGTGCCATCACCAAAGACTTGCACCTCGATATGGCGCGGCTTGGTCACAAATTTCTCAACCAGAACATCCGAATTGCCAAAGGCGGTCTTGGCCTCAGAGCGAGCCGAGTCCAGCGCCGCCTGGAACGCGCCCGCCTTTTCGACCAATCGCATGCCCTTGCCGCCGCCGCCTGCGACCGCCTTGATCAGAACCGGATAGCCGATTTTCTCGGCCTCGGCTGCCAGCAGCGCATCGTCCTGATCCGCCCCATGATAGCCCGGCACCACCGGCACGCCGGCCTCCACCATCAACGCCTTGGCCGCATCCTTCAGGCCCATCGCCCGAATGGCCGATGCCGATGGCCCGATAAAGGTCAAACCGGCCTTCTCGACGGCCTCCACAAAATCGGGGTTCTCGGACAGAAAGCCATAGCCGGGATGGATCGCCTGTGCGCCGGTCTCCAGCGCCGCCTGAATGATCACATCACCCTTCAGATAACTTTCCGCCGGGGCGGAGCCGCCAATATGCACAGCCAGATCTGCCATCTGCACATGTTTTGCCGCGCGGTCCGCATCAGAATACACCGCCACGCAACGCACACCCATAGCCTGCGCCGTTTCCATCACCCGGCAGGCAATCTCGCCCCGGTTCGCAATAAGGATCGTGTCAAACATTCGCCGTTCCTTCACTTTCAACTTTGTCTTCCTTTTTGGCCTTCAATACACCGGGGGTCTGGGGGCTGGCCCCCAGCTCTGCCCAAAAAAAGACCCCTGCGCCTTCGTGATCCATCGCCATCACATCCGGAACACGCCAAAGCGTGTCGGCTCGATCGGTGCGTTCAAACTGGCTGACAAAGACAGTGACAGCACATCGCGGCTCTTGCGCGGATCAATGATCCCGTCGTCCCAAAGCCGCGCGGAGGCATAAAGCGGATGGCTCTGTTCTTCGAACATATCTATCGTCGGTTGCTTAAAGGCCGCCTCTTCTTCGGCGGACCAGGTGCCGCCGGCCCGTTCAATGGCATCGCGTTTGACTGTCGCCAGAACCCCCGCCGCCTGCGGGCCGCCCATCACAGAAATCCGGCTGTTGGGCCAAGTCCACAGGAACCGCGGGCGATAGGCCCGGCCGGACATGCCATAGTTGCCCGCCCCGAAGGAGCCGCCCACCAGCATGGTGATCTTGGGTACATTAGTGCTGGCCACCGCGGTCACCATCTTGGCGCCGTGCCGCGCAATGCCTTCATTTTCATATTTACGTCCGACCATAAAGCCGGTGATGTTTTGCAGGAAAACCAAGGGGATATTGCGTTGCGAGCACAGTTCAATGAAATGCGCACCCTTCTGCGCTGCCTCGGAAAACAGCACACCATTGTTGGCCACGATCCCGATCGGGCAGCCTTTGACATGGGCAAAACCGGTCACGAGGGTTTCGCCAAAGCGGGCCTTGAATTCATCAAAGCGGCTACCGTCGACCAGACGCGCGATCACCTCGCGGATATCATAGGGCGTGCGCAGGTCCGCTGGCACCACACCCAGCAGTTCGGATGGATCATAGGCCGGCTCTTCGGGGCTGGCCCATTCCACGGTCTTTGGCTTGCTGCGGTTCAGCTGCCCCACTGCACGGCGGGCCAGAGACAAGGCATGGGCGTCATCTTCGGCCAGGTAATCAGCCACACCGGACAGGCGCGTATGCACATCACCGCCGCCCAGATCCTCGGCAGAGACCACCTCGCCCGTGGCCGCCTTGACCAAGGGCGGACCGGCGAGAAAGATCGTGCCCTGCTCTTTGACGATGATTGTCACATCCGACATCGCCGGTACATAGGCCCCGCCCGCGGTGCAAGAGCCCATCACCACCGCAATCTGCGGAATGCCCTTTGCGCTCATCCGGGCCTGATTGTAGAAGATCGCGCCGAAATGGTCGCGGTCGGGGAACACTTCATCCTGATTGGGCAGGTTCGCGCCGCCGCTGTCCACCAAGTAGACACAAGGCAGATGGTTTGTCTCGGCGATCTCTTGGGCCCGCAGGTGTTTTTTCACCGTCATCGGATAATAGGTGCCGCCCTTCACGGTGGCATCGTTACACACCACCATGACCTCTTGCCCCTGCACCCGGCCAATGCCTGCGATCACACCCGCACAGGGCGCCGCCCCATCATAAAGCCCATGCGCCGCCGTCGCGCCGATCTCCAGAAACGGGCTGCCGGGGTCCAGCAAGTTGGCCACACGTTCGCGCGGCAACATCTTGCCCCGGCTTTCGTGGCGGGCGCGGGACTTCTCGCCGCCACCCAATGCGGCGGCCTGTGCCGCCTCGCGCACCTGCTCCAGCGCCTCCAGATGGGCCGCTTCGTTGTTTTTGTAGCCTTCGGACGAAGGCAGCGCCTGCGAAGTGAGTTTCACGTTTCATCTCCTTCATTTCGCGGAATATTCTGGCACCGAGGTGCCGGCTTTTTCGAATAAATCTGTTCTGCCGCCGGGAGGAGAATGGACCAGTTCATACGGCCCCCTCCGCCGCAGCACGGGCCTTCAGCTCCTTGCGGATCACCTTGCCAGTTACCGTCATCGGCAGGGCGTCGACAAAAGAAATTTCCCTTGGGTAAGAATAGCTTGCCAACCGATCTTTGACCCATTTCTGCAACTCTTCGGCCTCTACACCGGAACCGTCCTTGCGCACCACATAGGCTTTGACCACCTCCGTGCGCAGCGGATCAGGCTTGCCCACAACCCCCACGGTCGCAACGCCGGGATGGGTCAGCAGGCAATCTTCAATCTCGGCCGGGCCAATGCGGTATCCGGCCGAGGTGATCACATCATCCTCGCGCCCGACAAAGCGCAGGTAATCACCCTCCCAGATGCCGCGATCTCCGGTAATCAGCCAATCATCGCGAAATTTCTCGGCCGTCGCCTCTGGCCGGTTCCAATAGCGCAGCATCATCGACGCCGATCCGCGCCGAATGGCCACGTCACCTTCGCCCGATGTGGGTTGGCCTGCGCTGTCAATCACGGCAACGTCATGGCCCGGCACCGGCTTCCCGATACACCCCGGTTGTGCAGCAAAATCAGCGGCGCAGGAGGAAGCGACCATGTTGCATTCGGTCTGGCCGTAGAACTCGTTGATCTCCAACCCGAAGGCTTTGCGCCCCCAAGCCAGCATCTCGCCGCCCAATGGCTCGCCGCCGCTGGCCACGGACCGCAAACCGGGGATCGCCATATCTGCCGCTTTGAGCATTCTTAAAGCAGTGGGCGGAAAGAATACATTGCGCGCCCCGCACTGCGCGATCACCCCGGCGCAGCCCTCCACCGTGAATTTGCTCATTCGCGCCGCCACCACAGGAATGCCAAGCGCCAGCCCGGGCATCAGCACATCAAACAGCCCGCCAATCCACGCCCAGTCCGCGGGTGTCCAGAGGCAATCACCCACCTGCCCCAGATGATTGTGACTGATCGAGACCCCGGGCAAATGGCCGGTCAGAACCCGGTGCCCATGCAGCGCGCCCTTGGGGCTGCCGGTGGTGCCGGAGGTATAAATCAGCACGGCGGGATCGTCAGATGCGGTGTCGGCAAACCCGACCGGATCACCCTGTATGCCGACGTAGTTCGCGATCCACGCCTCTGCCAAATCGCCCAGCAGTGCCGCCCCTTCATCGTCCGTCAGAACGATGGCACAGCCCGCATCCCCGACCCGGCTGGCCAGCGCATCATGCTTGAAGAGTTTGAACAAAGGCACTGAAATCGCGCCAATTTTCCAGATCGCCAGATGCGCCGCCGCGCACCAAGGGCTTTGACTGAGCAAGACGCCCACACGGTCGCCTGCCCGCACCTTTTTCAACAGGGCACGGGCCAGACCATCGGCCATGGAATGCAATTGGCCAAAGCTGACATCGCGACGCTGCGGACCGGTCAAATCAATGATCGCCGTGGCCCCGTCCGGCTGCGACAGGCATTGCGCGGCCATGTTCAGCCGCGCGGGAATGTCCCAGCTGTGGTCAATATGCAGGCCCGGCAGGTTCATCAGCTGCGATACTCCGGATTCTCATAGCCAAATCGTGCACCCGCATCCCAAGCCTTGCGATCGTTGCCCTGATTGGGATAACCGCCTGCCGCATTGAGCATTCGCGCCAGATGCATGGCGTTCCATGTCATGATCGTCGTGTTGCGCTGGGTGAATTCATTGTCCAACCCGGCGCGGCTGCCATCCTCCAGATCGTCGCCATAAGATGGCCCCGGCCCCGCCTCGCCGATCCAGCCACAATCGGCCTGCGGCGGGATCGTGTAGCCCAAGTGGTTCATCGCAAAGCCCAGGGTCATCGCGGTGTGTTTGATGCCATCCTCGTTGCCGGTGATCACACAGGCCGCCACCTTGCCATAGAAGACCGATTGCCCCTTGTTGTTCAGCTCCCCGCTCATCGCGTAGAGACGTTCGATCAGGACACGGCAAACGGAAGATTCCTCGCCCAGCCAAAGCGGCGTGCCTATGATCAGGATATCGGCGGCCAGCACCTTTTCCCATAACATTGGCCAGTCGTCCTGCGCCCAGCCATGTTCGGTCATGTCGGGATAAACACCTGGCGGCACCTGATGGCTGAGCAGATGCAGATGTTCGACCTCTACGCCCTCGCCCTCCATGATGGCGGCGCTGGCGTTCATCAAAAGCTTGGTATGGCTTTCCGATGGCTCTTTCTTGAGAGACGTGTTGATAAACAAGGCTTTGAGAGGGGTTGTCATGTGTCGGGCTCCAGTTCCGGAAAAGGCGATGTACCGGCCGCAGGCAAGGGTGCCGCAATGCGGCCGCCGAACCTGTTCACGTAGTACACAGCCTCAAACACTCCAGTTTCTCCCATCGGTTTACACCGCACGACGATCCAAACGTTGGCCCAATCCGGCGCGGGATAGGCCGCGCAATCGGTTGGTTTGGCCCCTGTTCCGGCCTCCTGCAGATAAAGCGCGGCATACCGCGCGATCACGTCGCTTTGCTCCAGCGTGGCCACGATCCAGCCCAACCGGAAAACCAGTACCGCGCCAAGACCGGTCAGCGCCGCCAAGGGCGCCCACCAAAGCCAGCGCGGCATCTGTTTAACCCATCGAAGCCATCATCTCGCGGCCCACCAGCATCCGGCGAATTTCCGAAGTGCCTGCGCCGATTTCCATCAGTTTGGCATCACGGAAAATCCGGCCCACCGGGTTGTCGGACAAATAGCCCGCGCCGCCCATGGCCTGTACGGCCTGATGCGCCTGCACCATGGCCTGCTCCGAAGCGTAAAGACAGCAGGCCGCAGCATCCTGACGGGTTACGGTGCCACGGTCACAGGCCTGCGCAACCGAATAGACATAGGCACGGGCCGAATTCATCGCGGTGTACATATCCGCCATCTTGCCCTGCATCAGTTGGAAGTTGCCAATCGGCTGACCAAATTGTTTACGCTCGGCCATGTAAGGCATGATCTCGTCCAGACAGGCCGCCATAATGCCAAGGCCGATACCGGCCAGCACCACGCGTTCGTAGTCCAGACCGGACATCAACACGCGCACGCCTTTGCCCTCCTCGCCCAGCACGTTCTCAAACGGCACTTCTACATCGTCAAAGATCAGCTCTGCCGTGTTCGACCCGCGCATCCCCAGCTTGTCAAAATGCGGGCTGGTGGTGAAACCCTTCATCGACTTTTCGATCAAAAAGGCGGTGATCCCCTTGGAGCCGGCATCGGGGTCCGTTTTGGCGTAAACCACCAATGTATCGGCATCCGGGCCGTTGGTGATCCAGTATTTATTGCCCGACAGACGGTAATGATCGTTTCGCTTTTCGGCGCGAAGTTTCATGCTGACCACGTCACTGCCCGCAGATGGCTCTGACATTGCCAAAGCGCCAACATGTTCGCCGGAACACAGCTTGGGCAGGTATTTCTCTTTCTGCTCTTGCGTGCCGTTCAACTTGATCTGGTTCAGGCACAGGTTCGAATGCGCCCCATAGGACAGCGAGACCGAAGCCGACGCCCGCGCGATTTCCTCTACCGCAACCGTATGCGCCACATAGCCCATGCCGGTGCCGCCAAATTCCTCGTCGACGGTCATACCAAGGAGGCCCAGCTCCCCCATCTCGGTCCAAAGCTCGGGCGGGAACTCATTCTTGGTGTCAATGTCTGCGGCCATCGGCTTGACGCGCTCTTGCGCCCAACGATGCACCATTTCGCGCAATGCGCCGACATCTTCCCCCAGATCAAACTGCATACTGGCGTTGAACATGGCTCTCTCCCGTTTATTGAACGCTTGTTCATTACTTACAGATCAAACATCCACCGGTCAAGCGTCTTGGAAAGGTGGAACCAATTGCCGCGCTGCCCGTTGGTCCTTCAGCAATGCAAATTCAGCAAAAAGAGAGAGAACATGACCGACAGCTTGAAAAAAGAATTCTGGGACCGTCTGGAAGACACGCGCACAGGCATGTTGTCCGCCGGATCCGCCCCTGCCGTCCCAATGAGCCATTTTGTTGAGGACGACAGCACCGCGCCATTCTTGTGGTTCATCACCGCCAAAGGCACCGCACTGGCCGAGGCGGCAGCCACCGGCGCCGACGCCCAATATATTGTATCGACCAAGGACGAACAGCTTTACGCCCGCATTGATGGGCGTGTCCAGGCAGTGAATGACCCTGCGCAGCTTGACCGGATCTGGAACGTGATGGCCGATGTCTGGTTTGATGGGGGTAAGCATGACAGTGACGTGCAGCTGCTGCGGATGGATCTGAAACAGGCCGAGGTCTGGCTGACCGATGGCAGCATCAAATTCCTGTTCGAAGTGGCCAAGGCCCACCTGACAGACCAACAACCCGATGTCGGCCAACACGGCACGGTGCATTTCTAATCAACCCAGCGCCCTCTCCTTTAGGAGGGGGCGTTTTAGCTTGGCGCTTGATACACGCGGCCAACCTCTGCGCGGATGATCCGCGCAATCAAGGCGCAATCTTCCAAAGAGAAGGTCAGCGGCACGCGCATATCCACGATCCCGGCCAGCACCGCATCACTTTTGGGCATCGGCGGCGCATCCACGTAACGCCATGAATCATAGCGGCTGGTAAATCCGACCGGCTCTGCCCCGCCGAACCATTTCAATTCAACACCGCGTGCCGCGCAACTGCGCTGCACCTCTAGCACGGCGGCCTCGCTCCAGCCGGACAGCAGGAATTGAATGGAAGATCCAACAATACTTTCTTTTCCGGGGCGTTCGATCACGGTCAGGCCCGGCGTGCCGCGCAGCCCCGCTTCGATCGCATAGTACCGCTCGTTCCACCTCTGCACTTGACGGTCCAGGTCCTTCAATTGCGGGCGCAGGATCGCGGCCCGCAGATTATCCATTCGCCCCGAAATATTGGGGGTCTCATAGCGAATGGTCTCAAAAGCTTCTCTTGGCGGACCGGCTTCATGCCGTTCATACAGCATGTAAGAGCCGGACAATATGATCGCCCGCGCCGCCACCTCTGCATCGTCTGTGACGAGCAATCCACCCTCGCCCGAATTGACATGTTTGTAGGTCTGGCAGGAATAACATCCGACCTTGCCCTGCGTTCCCGATGGCACCCCGTCCCAGGCCGCGCCCATGGTATGCGCGCAATCTTCAATCACGGTGATCCCCGCCGCATCACAAATCGCCATAAGCGCGGTCATATCTGCCAAATGCCCGCGCATATGGCTCAACAATAAAACATCGGCCTGATCGGCCTTGGCGGCGAGATCCTCAAGATCAATCACCAACTGGTCTGTGACACCGACAAACACCGGCACAGCGCCAAGCGCCGCAATTGCCCCCGGAACCGGGGCCAAGGTAAAAGTGTTTGTCAGAACCTTATCGCCGGGTTTGACCCCCACCGCCCGCATCGCCGTGGCCATCGCATAACCGCCCGATGCCACCGCGAGACAGTACTTCGCGCCGACCTGCGCGGCAAACTCCTGCTCCAACAGCGCAGTTTCCGCGATCTCGCCCGCGACAGTATTATATCGGTGCAAGCGCCCATGCCGCATCACCGCCACGGCCGCCTCGATGCCGGCCTCGGGAATTGGCTCTTGCTGTGTGAAACTGCCTTTGAAAACCTCTGTCATTGCCCCGCCCTTCCGATCAAATTTTCAACAATGCCCGGCAGTTCCGCATAATCATGTAGTAACGCCTCAGGCTCCAATGCCGACATGTCGCCGCCCGCAGGACCGAATGTCACCAACACACAAGGCACCCCGGCCGCCTGCGCCGTCTTTCGGTCCGTGATCGAATCCCCGATCAGCATGGACTGCGCCGGATCCCCGCCTGCGCGGCGGGTGGTTTCGTGCAAATGCTCAGGATCTGGCTTGCGCACAGCGAGGCTGTCGGCCCCCAGCATGGATTGCCAGATGTCACGCACGCCCAACCGCCGCAGCAATTGATCGGCCAGCGCCTCTGGCTTGTTTGTGCAGATCGCAACGCGATAACCGCTTGATTTCAAGGTCTCAACCGCATCCATCGCGCCGGGATACAGATAGGTCCGGCTGTCGATGTCCTGCGCATAGGCTTCAAGCAGCTTGGGATAGAACACATCAATCACGGCATCATCAAGCGGACGGCCCAAACGTTCCATCCCGAGGGTCAGCATCGCCCGACCGCCCCGCAACGCCGTCCCCGCATCGCGGGCAGCATCCAGCAGATCGCCCTCGCCCATCTGCCGAAAACAGGCGTTCGCCGCCGCGATCAGATCCCCGCTGGTGTCTGCCAAAGTGCCGTCGAGATCAAAAACAACTGTCTTCATGAAACCCTCTGCTAAGCGGAACCCCGCCCGTACATGTTGCAACCCGCAACCTTGTTTGATGCCGCGCAGCCTTGCGCCTTTGTGCGAAGGGCGTAAAGAGAAAGCAAGTATCAGAATAAAGAGACAGACATGAAAACTGGACTGATCATCCTTGCCGCAGGCAAAGGCACGCGGATGAATTCGGAATTACCAAAAGTACTGCACCCAATCGCGGGAGAGCCGATGCTGGTGCACGCCATGGCCTCCGGTGCGGCGCTGGCACCGGAATGTACCGTGATTGTCGCCGGGCATGGGGCCGCGCAGGTCGAAACCGCAGCGTTGGAATATGATCCCGATGTCACCGTTGTCACCCAGGACGAACAGCTTGGCACTGCCCATGCGGTGGCGCAGGCCCGCAAGGCGCTGGATGGGTTCGATGGAATGGCATTGGTGCTATACGGTGACACCCCATTCGTGCAGCCTGAAACGTTAGAAAAAATGCAAGAGGCACTGACCAGGCATGATCTGGTTGTGCTGGGCTTTGAAGCGGCTGATCCGGCCCGCTATGGGCGGTTGATCCTGCAAGGGGATCACCTGGACCGGATCGTCGAATACAAAGATGCATCAGATGAAGAACGCGCAATAACACTCTGTAATAGCGGTGTTGTTGCCTGCAAGTCGGACCTGCTCTTTGATCTGATTGATGCCGTTGGAAATGACAATGCGGCGGGCGAATATTACCTCACCGACATCGTCGAAATCGCCCGTGCGCGGGGCTTGTCTGCCACTGCAGTGACCTGCGCCGAAGAAGAAACCATGGGCGTCAATTCTCGCGTTGATCTGGCCGCCGCCGATGCCGCGTTTCAGGCCCGCGCCCGCCAAACCCTGATGGAAGATGGCGTCACCCTGATGGCCCCCGAAACAGTTTATCTGGCCCGTGATACGGTGATTGGCCGCGACACGGTGATTGAACCGAATGTTGTCTTTGGCCCCGGCGTGACTGTCGAATCCGGCACAACCATCCGCGCGTTTTCGCATTTGGAAGGCTGCCATGTGTCCCGCGGTGCCATTGTCGGCCCTTATGCCCGCCTGCGCCCTGGCGCGGAGCTGGCCGAAGACGTGCGCATCGGCAATTTTGTCGAAGTGAAGAACGCGCAAATCGCCGAAGGGGCCAAGGTCAACCACCTCAGCTACATTGGCGATGCCACAATCGGGCGTAAATCCAACATCGGCGCAGGCACGATCACTTGCAATTATGACGGCGTCATGAAGCATCACACCCATATCGGCGAGAACGCATTTATCGGGTCAAACACCATGTTGGTCGCGCCGGTCTCAATCGGGGATGGCGCGATGACCGGCAGCGGCTCTGTTATCACCTCGGACGTGGAGCCTGACGCGCTGGCGCTGGCCCGTGCGCCGCAGGTCGAGAAACCGGGGATGGCACGTAAATTGTTCGAAATGTTAAAGGCCAAAAAGGCCAAAGCGCAGAGAGGCAGCTAGAAATGTGCGGAATTGTAGGGGTACTGGGAAACCACGAAGCAGCGCCGATACTTGTAGAGGCTCTCAAACGGCTGGAATATCGTGGCTATGACAGCGCCGGTATCGCAACGGTGAACGACGGCACATTGGACCGCCGCCGTGCAGTCGGAAAGCTGGTGAACCTCAGCGATCTGCTGGTGCACGAACCGCTGGCGGGCAAGTCCGGCATCGGCCATACCCGCTGGGCCACCCACGGTGCGCCGACGATCAACAACGCACACCCCCATAAGGCCGGTCCAGTTGCCGTGGTGCACAACGGGATCATCGAGAACTTCCGCGAATTGCGGTCCGAACTGGCGGAAAACGGTGTGAAATTCATCACCGAGACCGACACCGAAACCGTCGCTCTTATGGCGCAGCACTATATGTCTCAGGGTCATGAGCCGGTTGAGGCGGCAAAACGCACGATTGCCCGGCTGGATGGCGCATTCGCCTTGGCTTTCCTGTTTGACGGCCATGACGATCTGATGATTGCAGCCCGCAAGGGATCACCTCTTGCGTTGGGCTATGGCGAGGGCGAAATGTTCGTCGGCAGCGACGCCATTGCCCTATCGCCGCTGACAGACCGGATATCCTATCTTGAAGAAGGCGATGTCGCGGTCATCACACGAAACTCCGCCGAAATCACCGATGCAAACGGCGCATTGGCCAATCGCGCGATCCGTACCATCCAGATCGACAGCACCCGCATCGACAAGGGCGGGCACAAGCACTTTATGGCCAAGGAAATCGCCGAACAGCCCGGTGTGATCGGGGATGCACTGCGGCAATATATCACCGCCGAAGGCGAGATTAACCTACCAGATAAAGGCATTGATTTCAGCAAGATAGACCGCATCACTATGGTCGCCTGCGGCACGGCATTCTATGCCTGCCTCACCGCGAAATATTGGTTTGAGCAAATTGCTCGCCTGCCCGTAGAGGTCGATGTGGCCTCCGAATTCCGCTACCGCGAACCGCCGATCCCTGATCGCACCCTGGCCCTGTTTGTCAGCCAGTCAGGCGAGACTGCCGATACCCTGGCCGCCCTGCGCTATTGCGAGGGCAAGGCGCAAACCATCACATCAGTGATCAACGTTCCGGAATCCTCCATCGCCCGCGAAAGCGATCTGGCGCTGCCGATCTTTGCCGGTGTTGAGGTTGGCGTGGCCTCGACCAAAGCGTTCACATGCCAGCTCACAGTGTTGTTCCTGCTTGTTCTGAAGGCGGCCAAAGACCGCGGCGCTCTGGATGACGCCGCCATCGCGGATCACATCAGCCATCTGCGCGGATTGCCCGCCGTATTGAACACCGCGCTAGAGCAAAACGATGCCCTGCGCGATGCGGCCCGTAAACTGGCCTCGGCCCGAGATGTGCTGTTTCTGGGGCGTGGCCACATGTATCCTCTCGCTCTTGAGGGTGCCCTTAAATTAAAAGAAATCAGCTATATACACGCCGAAGCTTATGCATCAGGTGAACTGAAGCACGGTCCCATCGCGCTTGTGGATGAGAACGTGCCGGTGGTGGTGCTGGCCCCGCGTGATCCGCTCTTCGACAAGACGGTCAGCAACATGCAGGAGGTCATGGCCCGCAAAGGCAAAGTGATCTTGGTGTCCGACAACAAGGGCTTGAGCGAGGCCAATGAAGGAGTCTGGTCGAGCATCGAGATGCCTTCAATAAGCGATGCACTCACCCCGATCCTTTATGCGATACCGGCTCAATTGCTGGCCTACCACACCGCCGTCGCCAAGGGGACGGACGTTGACCAGCCGCGCAATCTGGCCAAATCGGTCACGGTGGAGTAATGGCCAAGCAATTTGACGCCCTCAGCGACGATCACAGCAGCTTTATCGCCGCGCAGCACATGTTCTTTTGTGGCAGTGCGGCGCAGGACGGACGTGTCAATATCTCGCCCAAAGGGATGGACAGCCTGCGGGTGCTTGGCCCCAACCGGATCATCTGGCGCAATCTGACGGGATCGGGCAATGAAACCGCCGGTCATTTGGCACGGGTCAATCGCATGACCCTGATGTGGTGCGGATTTGAAAAGCGCCCGATGATTTTGCGCTGCTACGGCACGGCCCGCACCCTGCACCCCCGTGATGTGGAATTCGCCGAATTTAACAAGCTCTTCCCACCCTCAGACGGCGCAAGGCAGATCTACGACCTGCAGATCGACCTTGTGCAAACCAGCTGCGGCTATGCCGTGCCGTACTATGACCACCAAGGCCCGCGCGACACCTTGGAAAAATGGACCTTGGACAAAAGCCCCGCGGAAATCGAAACCTATTGGGACACCCGCAACCAGCGCACCATTGACGGGATGCCAACCCATATTCTTGGTCCGTCTGATGATTGATCCGTACCTTGAGGCCTTGGAGGCGCTGTCAGACCCCGAACGCGCCGTGCAGATGCGCAAGTATCACAAGGCTGACCGCCGATACCTTGGCCTGGCCAACCCGCAAATTGACGCGCTGACCAAGTCCTGGCGGGCCGAGCTGAATCTGGCAGAACGGGTCGCACTGTCAGATGCGCTTTGGCAGACCGATATTTTCGAAGGGCGTTTGGCAGCGGCCAAATTGCTAACCCAGGCCCGACTGCGCCCCGATGACACACCCGCATGGCGATTGATTGCATCATGGACCCCTGATTTTGACAGCTGGGCGATCGCCGATCACGCCTCTATGGCTGCGCAAAAGCGTTTGGTGGCTGGCCCCGCACGTTTAGACGAGGTCGAAACCTGGATTGCCTCCGATCACATGTGGACACGGCGTGCGGCGTTTGTCTCGACCTTGCCCTGGACCAAGCAGAACCACCCTAAACCCCATGAATTGGCCGCTCGGGACCGAATTCTGGGCTGGGCCGCAGCCCTGGTTAAAGATCATCAGTGGTTTATCCAAAAAGCCATCGGCTGGTGGCTGCGCGACCTGTCGCGCCATGATCCGGCCCGCACCATCGCCTTTGTCGAGGCCCACGGGGATGTCATGAAGCCTTTCGCAGTGAAAGAAGCGATGCGGCATCTGAAAAAAGCGGGCCGTTAACCCTCCAGCGCGACAGTGACCTCGGTCAGGTCAGTCAAGGACGCGCCGATCAAACGCATGGCAGACAGTGACATCCGGCTGCCGCCCGTTGCGGGTCCATCCAAGGGGATTAAGGTCACCAGAGAGGATTTGCCATTGGCGGGATTGGTCACCCGTCCTTGCGCCTCGGATTTGACCAAGGGTGTTTTCAACCATAATCCGGGCTCTGTTGGGCTGCCCAGACTGGCCACGGTGCGCCCCAGATCGCGGGTGGGCGCGGCAGGGGGGGCAACAGCGGCGGCGCGTTGCTCTGCTGTGGTGGTGTCCAATGCTTCTGCCGATTGGGCGCTTGGCGCGGGCGGCGGCGCCGAGGTTTCCGGGGTCAAGATATTACTCTGCGACGCCGGATCACTGGGGACAAAAGGATCAAGCGGCGCGTCATCAGCCACCGCATCCGGTTTGCCCGGTCCGGGCATGGAGATTCCGATCCTGTCCATCACGCCAGCGCAACCGACGAGGATAAGACAGGACAAACTGATCAGGGCAAACGGCTTCATCCTGCCATTCTAGCCCCGGCCCTTCGGACCGGCAATCAACCAATTGGCGCTTGCCCCGCAATAGGCGGGGCATTACCTATGACCCATGAACGCACCTCTCATTGATCCTTTCGCGCGCGCAATCACATATCTGCGGGTTTCTGTCACGGACCGTTGCGATTTCCGCTGTGTCTACTGCATGTCGGAAAACATGACCTTCCTGCCCAAGAAGGAACTGCTTACCCTCGAAGAACTGGACCGCATGTGTTCCACCTTTGTTGGACTGGGCGTGCAAAAGCTGCGCATCACCGGCGGAGAACCCTTGGTGCGCCGCGACATCATGACGTTTTTCAATGCGATGGGCCGTCACCTTGAGGCTGGAACGCTCAAGGAACTGACGCTCACCACCAACGGCAGCCAGTTGGAGCGTTTCGCGGGTGATCTTTATGCCGCAGGCGTGCGGCGGGTGAATATCTCGCTCGATACCCTGGACGAAGGCAAATTCGCCGAAATCACGCGCTGGGGCCGTCTGGCGCAGGTTTTGCGCGGTGTTGATGCGGCGCAAAAAGCCGGTCTGCGGGTCAAGATCAATGCTGTGGCGCTCAAAGGTTTCAACGAAGACGAGCTGCCCGAAATTACCAAGTGGTGCGCCGAGCGGGACATGGATCTGACCTGGATCGAAGTGATGCCGATGGGCGATCTGGGCAATGAAGACCGGTTGGAACAATATTGGTCCCTCGACGATGTCCGCGCACGTTATGCCGAACATTACACGGTGACAGATCTGGCGGAGAACTCCGGCGGACCTGCGCGTTACGTGCGCCTTGAGGAAACCGGCCAGAAGATCGGCTTTATCACCCCTCTGAGCCATAATTTCTGTGAAAGCTGCAACCGTGTGCGTATCACCTGCACGGGCGAGATTTACATGTGTTTGGGGCAGGAGGACGTCGCCGACCTGCGCGGCCCTCTGCGGGCCCATCCCACTGACAGCGCCCCGCTTGAGGCCGCGATCCGCGCCGCGATTGAACGCAAGCCCAAGGGCCATGACTTTGACTATTCGCGCCAGCGCGCCGATGGCCAGATGTCGCGCCACATGAGCCATACAGGCGGCTGATCTTCCATGCCTGCCCCCTTTCTCTATCGTGCCTGGGTGGGGGCAAGCATGTTGCTTGTGCCATTCTTTGCCCGTCGTGAAGTGCGCAAATTGCGCGATGCCGGACTGTCAGTGGACCGCGCCCATGAAAAGCTGGGCCATGCCACAGAACCGCGCGATCCTTCTGGCCTGCTGATCTGGTTTCACGCCGCCTCTGTCGGGGAAAGCCTGTCTGTGCTGGCGTTGATTGACCGCATGGGCAAGGCTTTGCCGAATGCGCAGTTTCTGATCACCTCCGGCACCGCCACATCGGCCCGCCTCCTGGCGCAGCGCATGCCGCACCGCGCGGTACATCAATTTGCCCCGCTGGACGCCCCCGGCCCGCTGAAACGGTTTCTGCGCCATTGGCGCCCCGATGCGGCGGTGTTTGTGGAAAGCGAACTTTGGCCGCAAATGCTGCGCCGGACCTATGAGCGTGGCACCAGTATGGCACTGGTCAATGCCCGCCTGTCCGAAGGGTCCATCGCGCAATGGCGCAGGTTCCCCAAAACCGCCCGCTATATCTTTGATGTCTTTTCGCTGATCCTGACTCAAAACGACGCAATGGCCGGGGCGATGGTGGCGATGAACGCGCCGCCGGATCGTGTGGCGCGAGGGATCAACCTTAAATCCATGGCAGGCCCGCTGCCAGTGGACGAAGACCTCCTGTTTGAGGCCCGCGCCGCGCTTGGGCATCGGCCGGTCTGGGTGGCCTCCTCGACCCATGAAGGCGAAGAGGAAACGGTGCTGGCGGCGCATCAGGCTTTGCTCAAACGGTTCCCTGATCTGTGCCTGATCCTCGCCCCCCGCCATCCCGAACGCGGCGATGCGGTGGCAGCGATGATCGTACAATCCGGCCTCAGCATGACCCGCAGAACCGCAGGCGACATGCCCGGCGGACAGGTGTTTCTGGCCGATACCATGGGCGAATTGGGCAGTTGGTATGCCGTCAGTGATCTGGTGTTTCTGGGCGGGTCTTTGCACCCCATCGGCGGGCACAATCCGTTTGAAGTGGCACAATCAGGCGCTGCGGTTTTGTCCGGTCATCACGTAAAGAATTTTGCCGAAACCTATGAAGAAATGGAAAAAAATGGCGCTGCCCGTTTGGTCGAGGCAGCCGAGGATCTCGCCGCACACATCGCTGAACTGCTTGACAACGAGACACGGCGGACTGCCATGAAAAATGCAGCTGCCTCCTTTACCGCCGCGCAAACCGACAAGCTGGACAGCATCGCGCAGCGCCTGATCAAAGCATTGGATCTTGGCGCAGATGGCTGAAGTCTTTGTCACGAACTACAACCCGAATTTCACCGGTGTTTCGGCCACAGCCGCCAATGTGATCCGCCAGCAGCGGCGGCGCTATGATCTGACCTTTGTTGGACACCCCCTGCCCGGCTGCCCTGATCCGGTCACGCCGGGTGCGGCCCATGCCATGTCCCGCACCGCGCCCGAGGACCGCCCATTCGCGATCTGGCATGTGCGGCGGAACCCCGAAATGCGCAGCGCCATCTGGTTGCGCGATATCCGGCGCGCGCCGATCAAGATCGTCTTTACCTCCGCCGCGCAACGCTTGCATTCGGCCTATCCGCGCTGGCTGATCAGCCGCATGGACGCGGTGATTGCCACTACGGATAAAGCCGCCGAATTTGTGCCCCACGTGCGCGCCGTGGTGCCGCATGGGGTCGATACCGAGGCGTTCTATCCCGCCAAGGATCGCGCCGCCGCATGGGCCAATCTCGGCTATGGCGGCACCTCGGGGATCGCGACCATCGGGCGCATCCGGCCTGAAAAAGGCACCGATGTTTTTGTCGATGCAATGCTGCGCCTGCTGCCTGAACGGCCCGGAACGGTAGCTCTGGTCATTGGCCGGGCTGGCGGGAAATACGAAAGCTATCTCAAAGACTTGAAAGCCAAGGTTGCCGCCGCCGGACTGGCCGATCGCCTGCTCTTTCCCGGCGAGATTGCAGCGGACAGGTTGCCCATGCTGATGCGGTCCCTGTCACTGGTGATGCAACTGCCGCGCTATGAGGGGTATGGCATGGTGCCGCTGGAAGGTCTCGCGTCAGGGGTGCCATTCGTGGGCAGCGAAACAGGATACTATCGCAATTTTTCCGCGCAGGGGCGCGTCGGTGCCATTGTCCCGCTGCAAGATGCTGAAGCCGCCGCTTTTGCCGCACAGGAAATGCTGGACCGTAAGAACGCCGCTGCTGCGGCCCGTGACGTGGCGCTTCACAGCTTTAGCGCCAAGGCAGAGGCAGACGGCATTGATGCCGTCTACCAATCGCTTTGGCAGGGTTAGCGCCCGCCGCTTAGTTCATCACAGGCATGCGCTGCTCAACGATGCCCGCCCACCAGCTGCATCCCGCCGGGATTGCCTCATCGTTGAAATTGTACATAGGGTGATGCACGGCGGCGCTGTCGCCATTGCCGACAAGGATGTAGGCGCCGGGCCGCTCTTCGAGCATAAAGGCGAAATCTTCGCCGCCCATGACCAGCGGCGCCTCGTCACAATCTCCAGATACGGACCGCGCGACTTCAGCTGCAAATTCTGTCTGTTCTTCGTGGTTTACCATGACCGGATAGTTGCGTTTATAGTTCACTCTTGCAGTCGCGCCAAAGGTCGTGGCGATGCCTTCACAGATCTCCGTCACCCGCTTTTCCGCCAGATCGCGCAGCTCATTGGACAAGGTGCGCACCGTACCCAGCATATTGACCCGCTGCGGGATCACGTTGAACGCCTTTGAGGAGGTTTCAAAGGATGTGATCGACACCACGATGCTGCCCACCGGATCGGCATTTCGCGAGGCAATGGTCTGCAGGGCGGTCACGATATGCGCGGCGACAACGGTTGTATCAATTGTCTCGTTCGGTTTGGCCGCATGGCCGCCCAAGCCCTCAATCTCGATATCCAGCAGATCGGTCGCCGCAAAGAACGGGCCCGAGCGGATACCGAACTTGCCCGTCGGCACGCCCGGCCAGTTGTGCATGCCGTAAACCTCTTGGATGTTCCAACGGTCCATCATCCCGTCTTCGCACATCTCGCGGCCACCGCCGCCGCCCTCTTCGGCGGGCTGAAAGATCACCACCGCCGTGCCGTCAAAATTGCGGGTCTCCGCCAGATATTGCGCCGCGCCAAGAAGCATCGCCGTATGCCCGTCATGGCCGCAGGCATGCATCGCATTGGGCGTCTTGGAGGCATATTCAACACCGGTCTGTTCATGGATCGGCAGCGCGTCCATATCCGCGCGCAGGCCGATCACCTTGCCAGACGCGGTCGATTTGCCCTTGATCACGCCCACAACACCGGTGCGCCCGATGCCTTCGACCACTTCGTCGCAGCCGAACGCCCGCAGTTTCTCGGCCACGGTGGCCGAGGTCCGGTGGGTCTCAAACAGGATTTCGGGGTGTTCATGCAAATCACGTCGCCATGCGGTGATGTCATCATGCAATTCGGCAAATCGATTCTTTACGGGCATTGGGTGTCTTCCTTTTATTCTTGTTTAGGCGGTTTCATCCGCCTCTGTTTGATATGTAGGATCAGTTTGACGGCAAACGAGTCTCAACCATTTCGGCAAACCATGAACAGCCCGCCGGAATCGCATCGTCGTTGAAATCATACATCGGGTGATGCACCGTCGCGCCATCGCCGTTGCCAATCATGATATAGGCTCCCGGACGCGCATTCAGCATGTAGGAGAAATCCTCTCCGGCCATGATCGGCGGCGTGTCGCGCCAGACGTCCGGCACAATTTTTTCAGCAACATCAGCGGCATATACGGTTTCTTTGTCGTGATTGACCGTCACGGGATAGCCACGTTCATAGTCAATATCGGCGCGGCATTGATAGGCCGCAGCGGTATGCGTCACCAGATCGCGCAGCCGCTGTTCGGCCAGATCGCGCACGTCTTCATCCAAGCTGCGCACCGTGCCGCGCAGGCGTACGGTTTGCGGCAATACATTGTGGCTGTCGGTGTCACTGCGCAGGGTGCAGACCGAGACAACCACCTGTTTGATCGGGTCCACATTGCGGCTGGCAATGGATTGCAGCGCCACCACCACATGCGCCGCCGCCAGATTGGTATCAACCGCCTCATGGGGGGCGGCGGCATGACCGCCCTGCCCGTCGATCACGATGTCAAATTGATCCGTCGCCGCCAGCAAGGCACCGGGGCGGATCGCGAATTTGCCCACCGGGTAATCCGGCATATTGTGCATGCCGTAGACCTCATCAATTGACCATCGTTCCATAAGCCCGTCTTTGACCATCTCATTGCCACCGCCGCCGCCCTCTTCGGCAGGCTGAAAGATCAGAACACAGCGGCCATCAAAGTTGCGGGTTTCCGCCAGATATTGCGCCGCCCCCAGCAGCATCGCGGTATGGCCATCATGGCCGCAAGCATGCATCTTGCCGGGAACTTTGGAGGCATACTCAAGGCCCGTCGCCTCTTCGATCGGCAGTGCATCCATATCGGCCCTCAGCCCGATTGTGCGCCCCGATGTGTTGGTCTTGCCCTCAATCACCGCCACAACGCCGGTCTGGCCAATGCCGGTGGTGATGTCCGTGATGCCAAATTCCCTCAGCTTCTCCTCAACGAATTTCGCGGTTTCATGCACGTCAAATTGCAGTTCTGGATATTGGTGCAAGTGACGGCGCCATGCGGTGATTTCGGCATGAGTTTCGGCAAAACGGTTCTTAATTGGCATATGTCCCCCTAAATTGGCGGGCTCAAACAGATGGGCCCAGCCGGATCGCGCTGCCATCGGTGAATCGGGCTGCGCGAAACCTTGTCAGATCATGCCCCAGCGGATCGCCAGTGACCAGAGCCGCCAAAACACGCCCCATCGCAGGACCAATGCCGAACCCATGGCCGGACATGCCCGTGCCGATCACCAGCCCCGGCAGCTCAGTACAATGGTCCACCACAGGCACCACATCAGGCATTGTATCGATCATCCCTGCCCAGCGGGCCGTGACCTTGACCTCAGGCAAGGCCGGGAAAAGCGCGACAAAATCTTCCACCAAACGGTCCAGCTTTTTGATGTTGGGCGCAGGGTCGAGAATGCGCATCCGCTCAAACGGGGTTTGCTCATCTGCGGTCCAGCGGCGTTTGGTCCCCCAACCATCCGGATAATCCTTTGGCGATGCAAGATGATAGGATTGTCCCAAGGGATTGGCCCTGAGCTGGGGCAGATATTTTCCGAAATGGCGAAAGGCATCTGGACCGATGAAGAGCTCTGTCACGCCAGAGGGCGCCAAGGTGTAGCCGCCATCGGCCCGGCGCCGGAACGCCACTTTGCTGTCCGCAGCCGCGCCTTCACACAGATGCGGCAAGGGCGCGGTCGACAGAACGCTTTCGCGCACCGAAAGCTGTGGCAGGGACACCCCGTGATTGCGCAGAAACAGTGATGACCACGCGCCAGCCGCCAAAACCACACGCGGCGCAGCGATATGGCCGCTTTCCGTAACGACGCCCGCCACTTTGCCCGCCGCCAGATCAAGGCAACGCACCGCGCAGTTCTCAATGATATCTACACCTTCCGCCGCCGCAAGATCCGCCAGGGCGGGCACCGCCAGCCATGGCTCTGCCCGCATGTCAGACGGCGTCACCATCGCGCCTTTGTAACGCTGTCCCATATCGGGAAACATCGCCGCCGCCTCACGCGAGGACAACATACGGGTGTCCAGATCGTGATCCGCCGCCAACGACTGCCAATTGGCGAATCCGGACAGGTCTTTCTCGGTCTCCGCAAAATAGGTCACGCCGCCCTGATGCAGCCCGATGTCAACGGCACAATCGGCGGCCAGATCCTGCCACAGGCCGATTGCCTCCATCATGATCGGCAGTTCGTCGGGATCGCGGCCCTGTTGCCTGATCCACCCCCAATTGCGCGCGGATTGTTCGGCGGCGATGCGCCCTTTTTCAAGCAGGACCACCCGGTGCCCGCTCCGCGCCAGGTAAAGCGCGGTGGTCACCCCGATCACGCCGCCACCGATGACAACCACATCCGCCGCCTCAGGCACGGGCCCGGCAAAGCGTTGCGGTATCGGGGCGCGGAACGGGAAGGCGGACATTGGTGACTGTTCGGGCCTTAAGAGGCCAGCCGCGACAGCAGGCTCTTCATAAAGTCATGTCCGGCGTTGAACTGAGATATCTCAATAAACTCATTGGGTTGATGCGCCTGCGCGATATCCCCCGGCCCGCAGATCACCGCCGAATATCCGGCCTCTTGGAACTGCCCGGCCTCAGTGCCATAGCTGACCTTGTGACTGGCATTGTCACCGGTGATCTGGCGCACCAATGTTTCGGCCTCGCCATTGTCTTCGGGCTTGAGCCCCGGCACATCAAAACGTGGTGTGACCTCGATGTAAGTCTCGGGCACAACAGCCTGCATCTGCGCTTCGACCTCGCGCACTTTCTTGAGATAGGCGGTACTCCAGGCATCTTTATCCTCGCCCGGCACCACGCGGAAATCCATGGCGAATTTGCAGTCCTTGGCGGTGATGTTATGGGCTGTTCCCCCTTCGATCATGCCAACATGGCTGGTGGTGAACGGCGGATCAAACATCGCGGCAATGGCAGTGGGTTTACGCGCCATGCTTTGAGTGTTCATTTCATTGGCCCATTCGATCAATTTGGCCCCGGCCATGATCGCGTTGACCCCGGTGTGCATCAGCGAGGAATGCACCTCAAAGCCCACCACGTGCGTGTCAAACCCGGTGCCGCCCTTGTGGCCGGTCACCGCTTGCATGGTTGACGGCTCCCCCACGATCACGGCAGACCCCTTGGGCAACACAGGCTGCATCGCCTCAATCATCGGCGGCGCCCCGGTGCATCCAATTTCCTCATCAAAACTCAACGCGATCTGCAACGGGCGTTTCAGCCCCATGTATTTCCCCTCGACCAAGGCCCAAAGGGCCAGCGCATCAAACCCTTTCATGTCGCAGGTGCCGCGCCCGTAATATTTGCCGTCTTTTTCCACAACGCTGAACGGATCAGTGTCCCAGGGCTGCCCGTCAATCGGCACAACATCAGTATGACCCGACAGGACGATTGCGCCCTCTTCCCAAGGGCCGACATGGGCAAAAAGCGCATGCTTGGGCTCCTCCGGATCAACATAGCGATGGCTCTCGATGCCGTGGCTGTCCAGGTAATCGGCCACCCAGTCGACCAGCGGGATGTTGGTGTCACGCGATACAGTGGGAAAACTGATGAGTTTTTCCATCAGGGCGAAGGGGGAAAGCCGTTCAGCCATTTGAGTTTATTCCTTCTCCGAAAAAGACCAGGGTGCAGTCTTCGTCCGCCACGTGGAATTCACGCTGGCCATAATCTTGGTTGAAGGGGGCGCGCACCCGGCCCGCCGGCAGCCTGTCCAGCATGGGTTTCATGTCGGCATAAAGCGCGTCAATGCCCTGTACATCTATGTAGAATGATCCCTCGCGGGCAGGATCTTTGAGATCTACCCCCGCACTGACCTCGACCAATCGAACCGCAACATCATCCCGGCGCAAAAAGGCGTAATTGTCTGCCTCAAATCCCAGGGTAAACCCCAGCACGTCGCGATAGAACCCGGTCTGCGCCGCCAGGTTGGTGCAGGGCACAAAGGGTGTGATCTGCGTCAGGCGCATGGGATCAATAGCCGCTGTCGGTCAGCAACACCTCGTGGCCCGGTTCGATCTGCCGGTAGATGGATTTCTGCGGCCTGTAACTGATTGGATGGATCGGCGAAGGGATCGGCTTGAAGTTGAGATCCTTCTCGTCCTTACGTTTGCGCGGGTCGGCGATGGGAACCGCTTTCATCAAGGCTTGGGTGTAAGGATGCTGTGGGTTTTCAAATACTTGAGATCGCTTTCCGATCTCGACAATCCGGCCCAGATACATCACGCCCACGCGGTGGCTCACACGTTCGACCACCGCCATATCGTGGCTGATAAACAGGAACGACAGATTAAGCTCTTGTTGCAGCTCCATCATCAGGTTCAGCACCTGCGCCTGCACCGACACGTCCAGCGCCGAGACAGCCTCATCCGCAATGATCAACTTGGGGTTCAGTGCCAGCGCACGGGCAATCGCGACACGTTGGCGTTGTCCCCCGGACAGTTCGTGCGGAAAGCGACGCATAAAGCTGCGCGGCAGCTCCACCCGGTCAAACAGCATCTCGACCCGTTTGGTGATGTCCCCACCCTTGAGCGTGGCAAAGTTGTGAATGGGTTCGGCCACCTGATCGGACAATTGCATCTGCGGATTGAGCGAGGCGAAGGGATCTTGAAAGATCATCTGCATATCAAGCCGCGCGTTGCGCAACTGCTGGTGGTTCAACGCCATGATGTCTTTGCCGCCAAGGTCGATCTCACCCTCTTGCGGCTCTACCAGCCGCAAAATGGACCGGCCCGCGGTGGATTTACCGCAACCGGATTCGCCCACAAGGCTCAGCGTTTCGCCTTTGTTGATTGAGAATGAGACATCCTCGACCGCATGCACATTGGCGATTGTCCGGCGGAAAAAGCCGCCCTGCACCGGAAAACGTGTGGTCAGATTCTTGACCGTCAGCAAAACCTCGTCCGATCCCTTGATCGGCAGGATTTCCTTGTCTTCGCTGCCCATCAGTTTCATCGGCTCGGGATAGGCCTTGCCGGTCATCTCGCCCAGTTTTGGAACCGCCGCCAAAAGCGCCTTGGTATAAGGGTGCTGCGGGTTCTCGAAAATCTCTTCGACCGTGCCCTCTTCTACCTTGTTGCCGCGGAACATAACCACCACACGGTCGGCCATCTGTGCCACAACGGCCATATCATGGGTGATAAACATCACCGCCGTGCCGGTTTCGCGCTTCAATCGGTCCATCAAGGCAAGGATTTCGGCCTGAATTGTCACATCCAATGCCGTTGTCGGCTCATCCGCGATCAAAAGGCGCGGCTCGCAGGCCAGCGCCATGGCGATCACAACACGCTGGCGCATGCCGCCTGACAATTCATGAGGGTATTGCTGCAAACGCCGCTCCGGCTCGGGGATGCGCACCTGTTTGAGCAGATCCAGCGCCCGCGCTTCGGCCTGCGACTTGTTCATGCCCTTGTGCAAGCGAAGACCCTCGGTCAACTGCTTGCCCACTGTGAACACCGGGTTCAGGGCCGTCATCGGTTCTTGGAAGATCATCCCGATCTCATTGCCGCGAATATGGCGCATCGTTGGCTGATTGGTTTGCGCCAGATCCACCTCGCCGCCCTGGGCACGGTCAAACAACAGCCGCCCCCCGGCAATTTCTCCGCCACCATATTCGACCAACCGCATCAAAGACAGCGATGAGACCGATTTACCGGAGCCAGATTCGCCCACGACACAGACCGTTTCGCCCGGATTGATGTCGAAACTGACATCTTCAACGCCGACCACAGGGCCATCTTTTGTTTGAAATTCCACGCGAAGCCCTTGAATTTGGGCAATCGGGCCTTTGGTCGTCTGATCCAGCATCACGTTTCCTATTGTTATTTGTCGTCTGGGTTGATGGACGCTACGGCGATTGCACCAAGACTGTCAAACATCCGCCGTTGCCCATGCGTAATTTGCGGCTGGATTAATGTCTGGGGTTGCATTTCTGGCCAAACCTGTTTCGATACGCCCCATGCGCTTTGGGGGAGTGAACAAACAAATCGGCTTTTGCGCGGACTTTACGCAACGTTAGCCGTCGTTCTTAAACCAAACTCAATGCGACAAGAAAGGGTGCGGACCAACCCCACCCCAAAACGCGACACGCAACACGTGTCCAACAAGGAGTAAAAAATGAAAATGAAAACCCTTTTGATGGGTGCAATTGCCTCAGCTGCCTTTGCACCTTTCGCCCTCGCGGACGGCCATTCCGGCGAACGCGGGCGCGACGGTGAGGTCAAGATCATTTATTGGCAAGCGCCATCGATCCTGAACCCATATCTGTCCGGCGGCACCAAGGATCTCGAATCGGCCTCGCTCGTGATTGAGCCTCTGGGCCGTTACAACGAAACCGGCGCATTGGTCCCCTATCTGGCGGAAGAAATTCCAACGGTTGAAAATGGCGGCGTAAGCGCAGACCTCAAATCCATCACATGGAAGCTGAAAAGCGGTCTTGTATGGTCCGACGGCTCCCCTGTGACATCTGCGGACGTCGCGTTCACGGCGGAATACTGTATGCACCCCGAAGGTGGCTGTGCGCAGGGTTCCAAGTTTGACGGCGTTGATTCGGTCGAAGTTCTGGATGACCTGACGGTCAAGGTGCACTTCTCCGAAGCCAAACCAAACCCATACGGCCCGTTCATGGGCGGCCAGTCCCCGATCATTCAGAAGGCACAGTTCTCTGAATGCCTCGGTGCCAAGGCGCCGGAATGTACCGAAGCCAACTTTAACCCAATTGGCACCGGTCCTTTCAAGGTTGTGGAGTTCCGTCCAAATGACGTGATCACCATGGAAGCCAACGAAAACTACCGTGAAGAAGGCAAACCTGCCTTTGCGTCGCTGACCTTCAAAGGTGGCGGTGATGCGGTTGCAGCTGGCCGTGCGGTTATGGAAACCGGCGAGTTTGACTATGCATGGAACATGCAGTTGGCACCCGATGTTCTGGCCAAAATGGCCGAAGCGGGCAAAGGCAAGCCAATTTCCGCATTCGGTACGCTGGTTGAGCGTCTGGAAATGAACCTGACCAACCCATCGCCAGATCTGCCCGAGGGCGAGCGCTCCACCGTTGCGCATCCGCACCCGTTCCTGTCTGACGAAGCGGTACGCCGGGCACTGTCCATGGCGATCGACCGTCCTTTGCTGGTCGAAGTTGGCTACGGTCAGGCGGGTCGTCCGACCTGTAACCTGGTGCCTGCGCCAGCGCTTTATGCGTCCGACAACACCGAGTGTCTGACACAAGACATCGATGGCGCCAAAGCCATGCTCGACGCGGCCGGCTGGGTTGACAGCGATGGCGACGGTGTACGTGACAAGGACGGCGTGAAACTGTCGATCCTGTACCAGACATCGACCAACGCTGTGCGTCAGGATTTCCAAGCCCTGATCAAGGACTGGTGGAACCAGATCGGCGTAGAAGTTGAACTGCGCAACCTGGACGCATCCGTGTTCTTTGGTGGTGACCCAGGTTCCCCTGACACCTTCCAGAAGTTCTACGCGGACGTGGAAATGTACGCCAACAACTTCGACGGCACAGACCCACAGGCTTATCTGTCGGCCTACCGTTGCGGCAACGAGCCAAAGCCATCCAGCCAGTGGCAGGGTGAAAACATCAACCGCTTCTGTGATCCAGAATATGACGCCCTGCTGGACGAATTGTCCCGCACAGGCGAACTGGACAAGCGCGGTGAAATCTCCAAGAAGCTGAACAACATGCTCACCAAAGACACGATGACAATCGTGCCGCTGGTTGACCGTGGTCGTGTTTCCGCTGCGTCCAACACATTGGGCGGTGTTGTCCTGAACACATGGGACAGCGAACTGTGGAACGTTGCTGACTGGTATCGCATCAAGGAATAAAGGAATGGCGGGTCGTCTGGCCCGCCTTTCTCTTTTTGCGGCAGGGCGGGCATGTCTCGCCCTGCACCTTCACCCACCCCATCAGACTGAATTGCAAAGGCGACGCTTATGTTGACCTTCACCCTACGACGATTGTTGCTGTCGATCCCGACACTTTTGTTCATCAGTCTCGTTATTTTCCTTCTTCTTCAACTCGCTCCGGGCGATCCTATGGCACAGGTGCCGTTGACGGTGCCGCCCGAGGTCAAACAAAAGATGCGCGAGGCGCTGGGTCTGGGTCAGCCGATCCATGTGCAGTACTACAAGTGGCTGATCCAGTTCTTCTGGATCGAACCGCTGGTCTTTATCGATTATCTGACCAACACGTCGAGCCTGTTCAGCTGGCTGCCGGATACCGCATTCTCCGAAGGCAAACTGCGCGTGATCAGCTGGCAAACCCGCTCTCCGGTGATGGACATCGTGGTGCAGCGGATGCCGCAAACCCTGTGGGTTGTTGGGCTGAGCTATATTGTTGGCATCGTGATTGCGATCCCGATCGGGATCTATTCGGCCTACAAGCATTACTCCGTCTTCGATCAGGCCGGTACGTTTATCACCATGATCGGCTTTTCGATCCCGCCGTTCTTTACCGGCCCGCTGCTGATCGTGATTTTCTCGGTCTATCTGGGCTGGCTGCCGTCGATTTATGACACCACCCATGTTGTGACCGATTGGGAAAGCTTCAAGGTGCAGTTCTTTCAGATGATCATGCCCGTGATGGTGCTGGCGCTGCAAACCACCGCCCAGATCAGCCGCTATATGCGCGGTGCGATGCTGGACAACCTCAATCAGGACTATGTGCGCACAGCCCGTGCCAAAGGTCTGCGCGAAGGCGTTGTAGTCATGGTGCATGTGCTGCGCAACTCGATGATCCCGGTTGTGACCGTGATTGCACTGGGCATGCCGGCGATCTTTGGCGGCGCGATCATCACCGAGAACGTGTTCAAGGTGAACGGCATCGGACAGCTTCTGCTGACCGCGCTGTTTGCCAATGATCTGCCGATGGTGATGACCCTGACCTTTATCTTCGCCATCCTGATCGTTCTGTTTAACCTGATCGCCGACGTCCTCTATGGCGCGCTTGACCCGAGGATCCGCTATGACTGAGCAACCTATCCCCGCAAGCCCCATCGAGGCCGATATCGAGACCTTTGGTGCGCTCACCGACAAAGAGCCTCAAAAGCCGCCGCGCAGCCAGTGGCGTGATGTCTGGGACCAGTTCCGCAAACACAAAGGCGCGGTCTTTGGTGGCGGCTTCCTGATCTTCATCACCTTTGCGGTGATCTTTGGCCCTTACCTGTGGGATGTTGATCCCAAGGGGCTCGATATTCGCAACAAGAACTGGCGCCCGGTCTACACCCTGCTTTGGGAACCGGATGCGAAGGCCGGATGGGCGCATCCCTTTGGCACCGACCAATTGGGCCGCGATATCATGGCCCAGATGATTGCCGGAGGGCGCGTATCCATGTCCGTCGGCTGGCTCGCCATGGGTCTGGCTTTGGTCATCGGCACCGCTATCGGCGTGATTGCCGGCTACTTCAAGCGGCTCGATTTCTGGCTGATGCGATTTACCGATCTGGTGTTGTCGCTGCCGATCCTGCCACTGGTTCTGCTGGCGGTGACCCTGTTCCGGCAACCGCTCAATTCGCGGTTCGGACCCGAAGGCGGCATGTTCATCCTGATTGTCGCGGTCATCGGCCTCACCTCATGGATGCAAACCGCGCGGATCGTGCGGGGTGACATTCTGGCGCTCAAGGAACGTGAGTTCATCCTCGCCGCCCGGTCCATCGGCACCACTTCGGGCAAGATCATCCGCCGGCACCTGCTGCCCAATGTGATCTCGCCCATCATGGTTTCCGCGACGCTGGGTCTGGCGACCGCGATCATCACCGAAAGCGCGCTGAGCTTTCTGGGCGTTGGCTTCCCCTCGGACTATCCGACATGGGGCAAGCTATTGGCCGATGCGGTGCAGCGGATGCAGGACTTCCCCGAACGGGTCTTGCTGCCCGGCATCGCGATCTCTCTGACGGTGCTGAGCGTGAACTACCTTGGCGATGGCCTGCGTGATGCGCTCGATCCGCGGATCCGTGGCCGATAGGCAAATAAGGATCAATGCGCCTCCTCTGGCGCGTTGAAACAACTCCTGTTCTGACAAATCAATAAAGGGTGGAGGATGTTTTGATCCTCCACCCTTTTTCAGAATTATCTCCCTGCCAACACCCCACAATCACATTCTCATATGCTTGATTGGCAATGTATATCGCGCCAAATGGGAAAATATTCCGATTTTGGAGATTACGGCGATGTTTGAGTCTTTTGGTTTTGAAGAAACCACCGCGCGGCAGGCGTCTGTTCTGCTGGCGGCGATCATTGGTCTGGTGTTTGGCGTGTTGGCGCAGCGCACCAAGTTCTGTTTCCGCCGGTCGCTGGTTGGCGAAGATCGCCGCGCCGCCGGTGGTGTCTGGCTCATGGCGCTGGCTGTCGCGATCATCGGCACCCAAGGTGCGGTGGCCGCCGAATGGATCACCTTTGACGAACATCGCTTTATGACATCGGCCCTGCCCATTCTGGCCATCGCTGCAGGCGGCCTGCTCTTTGGTGCAGGCATGGTCCTGACACGCGGCTGTATCTCTCGCCTGACGGTTCTATCCGGCTCTGGCAACCTGCGTGCAGCGCTGGTGGTGCTGGTCTTTGCCGTTGTGGCCCATATGACCCTCAAAGGGGTTCTGGCCCCCCTGCGCGTGGCCCTGGGCAGTGTCACGGTGGAAATGGGCGACTACGTCAGCCTCGCCGCCCTGCCCGGCGGCGCATGGGTCTGGAGTGGGCTGATTGTCATGATCGCCCTGATCTTTGCCTTTCAATCCGGCAACTCCGTTGCGCAATTGGTGATGGCCGCCGTGATCGGCCTTTTGGTGCCTGCCGCATGGGTCGGCACCGGCTTTGTCCTCTTTGACGATTTTGACCCCATCGCCATGGAAAGCCTGTCGTTCACCTCCCCCGCATCGGAGACCCTGTTCTGGAGCATTGCCAGCAGCTCAATCCCTGCCGGATTCGGCACTGGCCTTCTGGGCGGCGTGTTTGTCGGAGCCTTGCTGGCCAGCCTGCTGTTTGGCGGCTTCCAATGGCAAAGCTTTGAAGCGCCGCGTCAGACGGGGCGCTACATGCTGGGCGCGGCCTTGATGGGTGTGGGCGGTGTGCTCGCGGGCGGCTGTACCCTTGGTGCAGGCCTTTCAGGCGTGCCGACACTCTCTGTGGCCGCCATTCTGGCAATTGTGATGATTGCGGTCGGGGCCAAAGTGACCCACGCCCTGCTCAGCCAAGACGCTTACGCAGACGCCGCACCATCCACCAAACAGCCCCCACTACCGGCAGAGTGATCAACGAGATGAGCATGCCTTTGCTCATCTCCATCACCCCCGCCAATGGATAGAGCAAATACCCGGTGAGCGAGACCGCGTAATAGCTGATCGCCACAACCGAAAGCCCCTCAACGGTATGTTGCAACCGCAACTGCAAATCGGCGCGGCGGTCCATACTGGCCAGAATGGCCTGGTTCTGGGCCGAGCGTTCCACATCCACCCGCGTCCTGAGCAACTCACTGGCACGGATCGCCCGCGCCGATGTCTCCTTGAGCCGCGCCTCGGTGGATTGCACGGTGCGCATCGCAGGCTCATAGCGGCGCATCATAAATTCGCCAAAGCCTTGCCGCCCCATAAACCGCGACTCCCGCAGCGCCAGGATGCGCTGGTTGACCAAGGCCTGATAGGCCCCCGTCGCACCCAGCCGGTAGGCCGATTGCACAGACAGCGTCTCAAGCTCCACCGAGATATCCAACAGCGCGTGCAAGGTGTCCTCTGCCACCGCAGAAGAGCCGCGCATCTGCGCCATCAGATCGGTCAGCTTGCCATCAAGCCGGTTGAGCTGCGGAGACATGGTCTTGACCATGGCAAACCCCAGCATCGAGGCCGCCTTGTAGGTCTCGATCTCGCAGAGCCGTTGCAGAATGCGCCCGATGCGACGTTTGCCGGTGGTCTCTGCCGTGAAAATCGCAATGCGCAGGTGGCCCGCCGGATCGATCCTGAAATCGGTGGCCACAACGGCAGCCCCTTCCAGAACCGTGGCCACTGCAAGGCTTTCGGGCACAAACCAATTGCGCAACTGGTCGGCAATCTGGGTGTCCTCCTCTGGCCGCGGCATCAACCGGAGCAAGGCAGATGTGATCCGCCCCCCCGGCACGCTCTCAAGCCAATAGTCGGGAAAAACATCAAACTCGACAGGATCAAATGGCCGGTCCGACACATCTTGTGAAAATACCGTATAGGTTACAAATTCCGTGTGCTGTTCCCACTTGAGCCAGTATTTCCCCATCTCACCATAATAATGTGTGGCATCCGCACCGGGATGCGGCGCGCCGTAATGGTCCAGCAAGGCGACCAAATGCGCGTGATCGGCGCTGCGGTCCCGCTTGGCAGGATCTGGAGAGGGTTGGATCGCCAGGAAGACCGCCGTTGAGGGCGCAGTGAGCGATGGAAAGGGCCGCGCGTGAAGCTCCCCCGAAAGGGCATAGCGGTTGGGGTGGTCTTTGATCGGGGCCATGGGTCAAATCCGGCAGTCGAGGACATTTCGCCCACCATAGGGAATTTCTCCGCCCTGAATAGAGAAAAAATGTTATATATCAGCATCTTGACGGTGTACTTCGGTATACAGATCATTGCCTGCCACGCCGCGCATCATCGCAGCCCAAAGCGGGGGGCTGACAAGGCGTGTTATGGCGGCACCTGCCCATGGCACATTTGGCCGCGGGTCTCTGAACCAATTGGAACGGCCACGGTGCCACTATCCTAATCGAATTCTGCGCTCCTGCCTTCAAAGAAAAACGCCCCGCCATTTCTGGCAGGGCGTTCAAGGATGGTGCGCGGAATTTTTCAAAATTTCCGCACCGTTTTCTTTCCAGGAAAACGTCAGTCGATCATTGGCAACAGCTTGTCCAGGGACGCCTTTGCGTCGCCATAGAACATCCGCGTGTTCTCCTTAAAGAACAACGGGTTCTCGATCCCGGAATAACCGGTGCCCTGCCCGCGTTTGGACACGAACACCTGCTTGGCTTTCCAGCATTCCAGAACCGGCATACCGGCAATCGGGCTGTTCGGATCGTCCTGCGCCGCCGGATTGACGATGTCGTTGGAGCCAATCACAATCGCCACGTCGGTGTCGGGGAAATCATCATTGATCTCGTCCATCTCCATCACGATGTCATAAGGCACCTTGGCCTCGGCCAGCAGCACGTTCATGTGTCCTGGCAAACGCCCCGCAACCGGGTGAATGGCGAACCGCACATTCTTGCCCTTTGCACGCAGCTTTTTCACCAGCTCGCTCACGGCCTGCTGGGCCTGGGCCACCGCCATACCGTAACCGGGGATGATGATTACGCTGTCGGCCTCGTTCAAGGCCGCTGCAACGCCATCCGCTTCTATCGCGATCTGCTCGCCCTCAACCGCCATCTGCTCTCCTGCGGGGCCGCCAAAGCCGCCGAGGATCACGCTGATGAACGAACGGTTCATCGCCTTACACATGATGTAGCTGAGGATCGCACCGGAAGAGCCAACAAGTGCACCCACCACGATCAACAGATCATTGCCAAGGCTAAAGCCAATCGCCGCCGCAGCCCAACCTGAGTAGGAGTTCAGCATCGAGACAACCACCGGCATATCCGCGCCGCCGATCCCCGTGATCAGGTGATAACCGATAAACAAGGCGGCCAGCGTCATCACAAAGAGCGGCAGGAAGCCACCTGTGTTGAAATACCAGATCAGACAAATGGCAGAGAGCGCCGCCGCAGCCGCGTTCAGGAAATGCCCACCGGGCAGTTTCTTCGCCGCTGAATCTACACGGCCCGCCAGCTTGCCATAGGCAATCACAGAGCCGGTAAAGGTCACCGCACCGATAAAGATGCCCAAAAAGACCTCAACCCGCAGGATGGCAATCTCGACGCCGTCTTTCTTGGCCAGAAGCGCGGCAAAGCCTTCGGTCGCCTTCTTCGCGGCCTCGTCCATCGCCATGACATTGCCCAGCTCAAAATGGGCGTTAAAGCCGACAAAGACCGCTGCCAGACCCACCAAGGAGTGCATCGCCGCGACCAATTCGGGCATCTGCGTCATCTGCACCCGTGTGGCCAGCTGATACCCAATGGCACCGCCACCCGCGATCAGGACCAACGACAAGAGCCAAAACCCGGAGCCCGGCCCGATCAATGTGGCCGCAACCGCCAGCGCCATGCCGACAATCCCGTACCAGACCGCGCGTTTGGCGCTTTCCTGACCGGACAGCCCGCCAAGGCTGAGAATGAAAAGAACGGCCGCAACGACGTAGGCTGCTGTTGTAAAACCAAAATCCATGGATCCCGCTCCCTTAAGATTTCTGGAACATGGCGAGCATGCGCCGTGTCACGAGGAAGCCACCAAAGATGTTGATCCCACACATGAAGACCGACAAGGCAGCTAGAATGATCACCAGGAACGAGCTGGAGCCGATCTGCATCAGCGCCCCCAGAATGATGATCGAAGAGATCGCATTGGTCACCGCCATCAGCGGCGTGTGCAAGCTGTGCGCGACGCCCCAAATCACCTGGAAGCCGACAAAGACCGCCAGAACAAACACGATAAAGTGCTGCATAAAGCTGGCTGGCGCCACCAGACCCACGCCCAGCAGCAGTGCCGCACCAACCGCCAGCAAGGTCACCTGGTTCTTGGTCTGCTGCTTGAAGGTCGCCAGTTCCTGCGCAGCCTTTTCTTCGGCTGTTAGTTCCTTGGGGGCTTCCTTTTTCGGCGCGGCGGCAATTGCGGCCACCTTGGGCGGTGGCGGCGGGAAGGTGATTTCCTTGGCGTGGGTCACGGTCGCGCCGCGGATCACGTCATCTTCCATATTGTGATTGATCACACCGTCTTTTTCAGGGGTCAGATCGGTCATCAAATGACGGATGTTGGTGGCGTAGAGGGTTGAAGCCTGCGTCGCCATCCGGCTTGGGAAATCCGTGTAGCCGATGATGGTCACGCCATTGTCGGTCACGATCTTCTCGTCCGCCACGGTCAGCTTGCAGTTGCCGCCCTTTTCCGCCGCCAGATCCACGATGACAGAGCCCGGCTTCATCGCCTTGACCATATCTTCGGTCCACAGCTCCGGCGCCTCGCGGTTGGGGATCAACGCCGTGGTGATCACGATATCGACTTCAGGCGCCAGTTCACGGAATTTGGCCAGCTGCGCCTCGCGGAATTCCGGTGAAGAAACAGAGGCATAGCCGCCTGTTGCTGCGCCGTCCTGCTGTTCTTCCTCAAAATCGAGGTAGACAAATTCAGCGCCCATGGATTCAACCTGTTCGGCCACTTCTGGACGTACGTCAAAAGCATAGGTGATCGCACCCAGCGATGTGGATGTCCCAATCGCCGCAAGGCCGGCCACACCCGCCCCGACAACCAGAACTTTGGCCGGGGGCACCTTGCCCGCCGCCGTGATCTGGCCGGTGAAAAAGCGGCCGAAGTTGTTGCCTGCCTCGATCACCGCGCGGTAGCCTGCGATATTGGCCATCGACGACAACGCATCCATTTTCTGCGCGCGGGAAATACGCGGGATCATCTCCATCGCGATGACTGTGGCGCCCTTCTTGGCCGCCGCTTCCATGCCTTCGGCATTTCCTGCCGGGTTGAAGAAGGAAATCAGCGTCTGGCCGTCGCGCAGGCGCTTCAGCTCGGCGTCATTGGGCGCGCGGACCTTGGCCACCACATCGGCCGCTTTCCAGAGCGCCGCAGCGGTTTTGACCACCTCGACACCCGCAGCCTTATATGACGCATCATCAAAACCAGCAGCGGCACCCGCCCCCGTTTCAATCACACAATCATGCCCGAGTTTTTGCAACTGAAGAGCCGACTCCGGCGTCATTGCAACGCGGGCTTCCCCTTCAAAAATCTCTTTTGGCGTTCCGATCTTCAATTCAAAATCCCCCGCAAATGAGCCGCACCCCATTGGCGCAACTTTGTTGCGTATCCGATAGCGTGCAGACCACAATTGTACAAGCGGCAGTCCATGTTTCGGGGCGTCAAACGAGGGAAATCCTTCCCAAAAATGCTGTTTCTTAGGCACAAAGTGTCGTGATCAGAATGTTCCGGTGCCATGAGCCGCATTTGCAGAGGTGAATCGCCCTGCCGCATCGATGAGGCCGGTGCGCCTGCGCACCTCTGGTTTTCCGCTCCCCCGGCGTTAGCCAAGTGTTAACCTTGCCCTGCGTAGCCTCATCACCATGCAAGATCTCACCCCGCCCGCCTTCGGCACGAACCGCCACTTCTTCACGCTTCGCCTCGCCGATCCGCAAGACGATGTGCTGCTGCGCCGCATCGGCAAATTGCGCGCCGCCATGCGCAGCACCCTGCGCCATCACAGGTTTCGCATAGATGCCATTGCCGTTCTGCCTGCAACGATCCACATGATCTGGACCTTGCCGCATGAAAATACTGATATCGCCAACCGGATTGGGATGTTCAAAGCGCGGTTTTCAAAACATCTGCCACCCGCAACATATCGCAGCCCGTCACAAATCAAGAAGGGAGAGAAAGGCATCTGGCAGCGCGGCTATTGGTGCCACCCTCTACGCAATGCGGCCGAGTTCAATCGGTATCGGGCTTTGATTTACCACAGTCCGGTTCAGGCCGGATTGTGCAAGACCCCGCAGGATTGGCAATATTCATCGATCCACCGCGACCTTGCCCGCGGATACCCCCTGCCTGCGCCACTCGGCTCTGCCGCGCCGCCAGTAATACCGCAACCCTTTGAGATCGCGCGTGTTGCTTTGTGAATTCAGACCGCTTTGAGGGCCGGCGCGGCGCCACTCGCCGCCCATTGGCGCACCGCGCTGCCAAATCCGGCAAACAAGGGCCGTGAAACAGGATCACCCGCCGCGTTCCACTCCGGGTGCCATTGCACCGCCAGGGTAAAGCCCGGCGCGCCCTCAACATAGATCGCCTCAGGGGTGCCATCCTCGGCATGACCATCAATCACAATCCGTTGCCCGGCGCGTTTGATCCCCTGCCCGTGCAGCGTATTGGTACGAACGACCGGCGCCCCCATCAGCTCATGAAACACGCCGCCTTCGGTAAAGGTCACATCATGGCGCAGCTCGAACTTCTCCTCGATGGTGCCCTCGGGCGGCATCCGGTGGTTCATGCGCCCCGGCAAATCGCGGATCTCGGGATAAAGCGTGCCGCCCATCGCGACATTGACCTCTTGAAACCCCCGGCAAATGCCCAGAAACGGCTGGCCGCGCTCCACGCAGGCCCGCACCAGCGGCAAAACAATTGCATCGCGGGCGCGGTCAAATTCTCCATGTGCCTCGGTTGCGTCCTCGCCATATTCCTCGGGATGCACATTGGGCCGCCCACCGGTCAGCAGGAAGCCGTCACACACATCCAGAAGCTCTGCAACGCTGACATGTTTGGGGTCACTCGGAATGATCAACGGCATGCAGCCGGCCACTTCGGCCAAGGCATCCGCGTTCATCTGCCCGCCCGCATGCACCGGGTACTGATCGTTCAACAAATAGGAATTGCCGATAATGCCAACAACTGGACGGGCCATAGATCACCAAAAGGTTAGACAGGTTCGAGGCAATATAGGGCGGGATTTCCCCGCCCTCAACCACCGATCAGATCTCGCCGGTCAGACCCGCCGCTTCGATCCCGGCCAGCGCCGCCACCGCATCATTGTCCGAGGTATCCCCCGTGACGCCAACCGCGCCAATCACCGCGCCCTTTTTGTCGCGCAGCAACACGCCGCCCGGCACCGGGATCACCTGACCGCCATAAACGCCGTTCACCGCCGCCATGAAATAAGCCTGATCCTCGGCCCGTTTCATCTGCGCCGTACCGGCCATGCCCAACATCACGGCACCATAGGCCTTGCCATGGGCGATCGAGAACCGCCCTGGTGCTGCGCCATCCTCCCGCTCAAACGCCTGAACATGGCCGCCTGCATCCAAAACCACCACGGACAATGGCTTCAGCTCCATCTCGCGGCCTTTTTCCAGTGACTTGCGAATAATCGTCCGCGCCTTGCGCAATGAAATACCCATCTCGATCTTCCTCTTCCCTTTTTGGCTCTAAATACTCCGGGGTGCGCGAGGGGCTGGCCCCTCGCATCCGCCCTGTGTTCCGCGCAGCCTAGTCTGCGGCCTTCAACTCCAACCGCCGGGCATGCAGCACAGGCTCGGTATAGCCTGAGGGCTGCTGCCGCCCTTTCAGCACCAGATCACAGGCCGCCTGAAACGCGATCCCGTCAAACCCTGGCGCCATTGGCTGATAAAGCGGGTCTCCGGCGTTCTGCCGGTCCACCACTGCAGCCATCTTTTTCAATCCGGCCAGGACCTCCGCCTCGCTGATCACCCCGTGATGCAGCCAGTTCGCCATCGCTTGCGCCGAAATCCGGCAGGTGGCGCGGTCTTCCATGAGGCCCACATCATTGATGTCCGGCACCTTGGAACAGCCCACGCCCTGATCGACCCAGCGCACCACATAGCCAAGAATGCCTTGGGCGTTGTTCTCGATCTCGCGGGTGATCTCTTCGGCGCTCAGATTGCGGCCATCCATCACCGGGATGGTCAGCAGATCCGCAAGGGTGCCGCGGGCGCCGCCTGCCTTGATCTCGTTCTGGCGGGCCAGAACATCCACCTGATGATAATGGGTGGCATGCAATGTCGCCGCTGTGGGGGATGGCACCCATGCGCAATTGGCACCCGATTTGGGGTGGCCGATCTTGACCTCCAGCATATCGGCCATCAGGTCGGGCATGGCCCACATGCCCTTGCCGATCTGCGCACGCCCTTGCAGCCCGCAGGCCAGCCCGATATCGACGTTGCGATCCTCATAGGACGCGATCCAGGCGGCATTTTTCATCTCGCCTTTCGGCACCATTGGGCCGGCTTCCATCGAGGTATGGATCTCGTCGCCGGTGCGGTCGAGGAACCCGGTGTTGATGAAGGCGACCCGTTTTTTCGCGGCGCGGATACATTCCGCCAGATTGGCAGAGGTTCGGCGCTCCTCGTCCATGATGCCCAGTTTCACCGTGTTCGCAGGCAGGCCCAGCGCCGCCTCGACATGGCTGAAAATCTCGTCCGCAAAGGCAACTTCTTCCGGCCCGTGCATCTTGGGTTTGACCACATAGATGCTGCCCTTGACGGAATTGCCGCCCTCGCGCGCCAGATCGTGCATGGCGATCAGGCTGGTGATCATCGCGTCCATCAAGCCCTCGCCTGCTTCCAGCCCGTCGCGGTCCAGAATGGCCGGATTGGTCATCAGATGGCCCACATTCCGTACCAGCATCAGCGACCGACCCTTCAGCGTCAGCTCAGACCCGTCTGGCGCGGTATAGTCGCGGTCCGGATTCATCCGGCGCGTCATCTGCTTTCCGGCCTTTTCAAAGGTCTCTTCCAGATCACCTTTCATCAGGCCAAGCCAGTTGCCATATGCGACAACCTTGTCCTCCGCATCCACGGCCGCGACGCTGTCTTCGCAATCCATGATCGTGGACAGGGCCGATTCCATGATCATGTCGGACACATGCGCCGGATCGGTTTTTCCGATGGCATGCTCCGCGTCAATCTGCACCTCGATGTGCAACCCGTTGTTCTTGAGCAGGATCGCCGATGGCGCATCCACCGCGCCGCGATACCCGGCAAATTGAGCGGGATCAGCCAATGCAGGCGCAAGCGCTCCATCCGTGACACGATATCCCGTCACATCCGAATGGCTGCCACCGGCCAGCGGCGCAACCTCATCAAGAAACGCCTTGGCCTTGGCCACAACACGCGCACCGCGCTCTGGGTCATAGCCGCCCTTGGCAGGCAGATCGCCCAGCGCATCGGTGCCATAAAACGCATCATAGAGGCTCCCCCAGCGGGCATTGGCAGCGTTCAGCGCAAAACGGGCGTTGGTGATCGGCACCACAAGCTGCGGCCCCGGCACCTGTGCGATTTCAGGATCAACATTGGTCGTTTCAATAGAGAACGCGCTGCCTTCCGGCACCAGATAACCGATCTCTTTCAAAAACGCGGTATAGGCCGCCGCATCGTGGGCCTGGCCCCTGTGATCTTTGTGCCAATCGTCAATTTTGGCCTGAATATCGGTGCGGGCCTGCAGCAATGCGCGGTTTTTTGGCCCCAGATCGTGAACAAGCGATGAGAAACCGGACCAAAACGCATCTACGTCCACGCCCGTGCCCGGCAAGGCTTTGGTTTCGATAAAGTCTGCCAGCAGCGGGTCCACCTGCAACCCGTGTTTATCGGTCCTGTTTGTCACGATGCGCTCCTCCAATGCAATGTTCGGCCTTGCCGCGTTTATCCATAATGTCGCAGCGATACAAGTTGGGGCGGTAATACTATATTACCAATTCCGATCCCTACGCGATTATGATCACAAGTGGTGCACTTTGCAGGCGGCCCAAAAGAAAAAGCACACCCTCCCGGATGTGCTTTCTCATAGATAAATTTATAATGATCAGTTGCTGGGCTGAACCGTCGTTTCAGTCCCGATCAGGGTTTCCGCACTTGGTTCTGATCCGTTCATGACCGAAAAGAGGATCACAACCAGAAGCATCAGCGCCCCAAAGATCATTGCGCCTTTGATCCCCAAAAGCGGGGGACGGTGGTTTTCTTTTTGTGTTTCGATATTTGTGTCGGGTGCAGACATTGTTCGTTCCTCTCATCAGTTCGGTTCAGACCCGGTTGCGGGTCTCCGTTCAGGGACATAACGTGCGGCAAAACAAATTGTTCCATCTCAAGGATCTGCTCCATGCCCGAGACCGCCCCCGAAACCATCTATCTGGCCGATTACACTCCCTTCGGTTTCATCGTGGACAGCGTGGCGCTGACCTTTGATCTGGATCCCCGCGCGACCCGCGTAACAAGCCGCATCGCCTTTCGCCCCAACCCAGATGCCGAGGACCACGTTTTTTTCCTGCATGGGGAGCACCTCAAGCTGATCTCGGCGAAAATCGACGGACAGGCGGTTTCACCCCAGATCACGTCCAAGGGGCTGACCTGCGATGTGCCGGACGCACCTTTTGTCTTTGAGGCAGAGGTCGAGATCGACCCAATCGGCAACACCGCGCTGGAGGGGCTTTATATGTCGAACGGGATGTATTGCACCCAATGCGAGGCCGAGGGCTTTCGCAAGATCACTTATTATCCCGACCGCCCCGATGTGATGGCCACCTTTGAGGTCACGATCAATGGCCCCCACCCCGTGCTGCTGTCCAATGGCAATCCGGTCAGCAGTTCAGAGCATCATGCCAAATGGTATGACCCTTGGCCCAAACCCGCCTATCTCTTTGCCTTGGTCGCCGGTGATCTGGTCGCCCATCCGGACAAGTTCACGACCCAAAGCGGGCGCAAGGTTGATCTCAACCTTTATGTCCGTCCCGGCGATGAGGGCAAATGCGCCTTTGGCATGGAGGCGCTGATCGCCTCGATGAAATGGGACGAAGAGGTCTATGGCCGCGAATATGATCTCGATCTGTTCAACATCGTTGCGGTGGACGATTTCAACATGGGCGCGATGGAGAACAAGGGGCTGAACATCTTCAACTCCTCCGCCGTCCTCGCCTCCCCCGAAACTTCGACCGACATGAACTTTGAGCGGATCGAGGCGATCATCGCCCATGAATATTTCCACAACTGGACCGGCAACCGCATCACCTGCCGTGACTGGTTCCAGCTGTGCCTCAAGGAAGGGCTGACCGTCTACCGCGACAGCCAGTTCACCTCTGATATGCGCTCTGCCGCGGTTAAGCGGATCTCGGATGTGATCGACCTGCGCGGGCGGCAGTTTCCCGAGGATCAAGGGCCGCTGGCCCATCCTGTGCGCCCTGAAAGCTTTCAGGAGATCAACAACTTCTACACTGCCACGGTCTATGAAAAAGGCGCCGAAGTGATCGGGATGCTCAAGACGTTGGTGGGGGATGAAGCCTATGCAAAAGCGCTGAACCTCTATTTTGAGCGCCATGACGGTGATGCGGCAACAATCGAGGATTGGCTGAAAGTGTTTGAGGACACCACCGGCCGTGATCTGGCGCAGTTCAAGCGTTGGTACGGTCAGGCCGGCACCCCGCGCCTGAGCGTTGAGGAAACATGGGAAGACGGCACGCTGACCCTCACCTTTACCCAGCACACCCCGCCCAGTGTCGCCACCCCCGATCCACAGCCGCAGGTCATCCCGATTGCCACGGGCCTGATCGGCCCCAATGGCAACGAATTGGCCGAAACGCGAATTCTGGAAATGACCGAAGCCAAGCAAAGCTTTACCTTCGAAGGGTTGGGCGCACGGCCCGTGGCCTCAATCCTGCGCGGGTTCTCGGCGCCGGTTGTCCTCACCCATGATCTGTCCGACGCGGACCGTGCGCATTTGCTGGCCCATGACACCGACACGTTCAACCGCTGGGAGGCCGGGCGCAGCTTGGCGCGGCAATCCTTGTTGGCGATGATTACATCGGACGCCGCGCCCGACAGCGCGTATCTGGATGGCATTCATGCGGTGGTCTGTGACGCCGCCCTTGATCCGGCGTACCGCGCGTTGATGCTGGGCCTGCCCAGCCAATCAGATCTGGCCTCCGCCCTGCATGACCAAGGACAAGTGCCGGACCCCGCCGCGATCTACCGCGCCGGTGAGGCCATGCGCGATGCAAAGGCTGCACGTTTCGCAGATGAAGCCCAAGCCATCTATGACGCCTGCAAAATCGATGGCCCCTATGATCCGGGTGCCGAGCAGGCGGGCAAACGCAGCCTCGGCAACGCCATGCTGTCCATGATCACTCGCCGCCAGGGTGGGGCCTTGGCCCAAGCGCAGTATGACGCAGCCGACAACATGACCCAACAGCTCAGCGCGCTGGCCTGTTTGATCCGCGCCGGTGACGGCGAGAAACCCCTCGCCAGTTTTGAAACCCAATGGCGCGATGACCGGCTGGTGATGGACAAATGGTTTGGCCTACAGGTGCTGGAAGCCAAGCCCGAAGAGGCCGCCGCCGTGGCCGAAACCCTGACGAAGCACAGCGATTTCAACTGGAAGAACCCCAACCGTTTCCGCGCGGTCTTTGGCAGCCTGTCCATGCATCACGCGGGGTTCCATCACGCCAGCGGCGACGCCTATGCCTTGCTGGCCGATTGGCTGATCAAGCTGGACGCGGTGAACCCGCAAACCACGGCGCGGATGTGCACCGCCTTCCAGACCTGGAAACGCTATGACGCGGATCGCCAGGCCAAGGCCGCCGCCGCGTTGGACCGCATACTGGCCACACCGGATCTCAGCCCCGATACAACAGAGATGCTCACCCGCATCCGGGGGGCATAAGATGCGTCCGGTTTGTCTCATCACGGGCGCTTCTGCGGGCATCGGTGCGGCCTGCGCAACACTGGCGGCCAGCCGTGGCTACGATCTGGCGCTGACCTACAACTCTGACCCCAAGGGCGCAGAGAATGTTGCCGGCAAAGCCCGTGCAGCCGGGGCAAAGGTGGTCGTCCTGCAATTGGACGTGGCAGACCCTGAAGCCATTGAAGCCATGTACAGGGCGGTCGATCAACATTTCGGGCGGTTGGATGTGCTGATCAACAACGCGGGCATTGTCGCAGAGGCGGCGCGGCTGACTGACATGGATCACGCCCGCCTGCAGCAGATATTTGATGTCAACGTGATCGGCGCGATGCTGGTGGCCAAGGGGGCCGTGGCAAGGATGGAACCTGCGGGCGGCGGGGTGATCGTCAACATCTCCTCTGCTGCGGCACGGCTTGGATCTGCCAATCAATACCTCGACTATGCCGCAAGCAAAGGCGCGATCGACACCTTCACCAAGGGGCTTTCGGATGAGGTCGCGCCAAATGGCATTCGGGTGATGGCCATTGCGCCGGGCCTGATTGAAACGGATATCCATATGAAGGGCGGTCAGCCAGACCGCGCCGCGCGGCTGGGCGGCAGCACCCCCATGGGCCGCGCGGGCAGCGCCGAAGAGGTCGCCAATGCGGTGATCTGGCTGCTGGGGGATGAGGCCTCTTACGTCACCGGATCGGTTCTGAATGTCACCGGGGGCCGCTGATCCCATGGAGGACGGGCTGCATTTTCGCCGCTCGGCCCGCAATCGCAGCACGCTCATCACGCTTGCGGTGATCTGGCTGGTGCTGCTTGCCGCTCTTTTGATGCTGGAAGCGGCGTGGTGGATCATCGCTTTCCTGGGGGCCTTCACCCTGCCCGCGCTGTGGGATTTGGTCCGCGACACCCAAAGCGGGCTGGATCTGTCAGAGACCGACCTCAGATGGTTCACCGGCCGCCGCAGCGCCGAGATCGCGCTGGAAGATATTGATCATATGCGTCTGGACACGCGGCTGGACTTTTCGGTGCGGGCCACTGCGGTGCTCAAGACCGGGCGCAAAATTCGCCTGCCATTTGAATGCACGCCGCCACATCAGGACTTCGAGGACGCTTTGACCGCCCAGGGGCTCAAGGTGCGGCGCACCCATTTCCAACTGCGTCAGTAGTCCGGGGTTTCAGGCCGCGCCTTGGGCCGCTGTTTGTCCAGACGGGTGCAATAGGCCTGCTTGCGCAGCCATCCGGCCATGTCCCGGCGCTTGGCCGCAGAATGCATCGGGCCCCAATCGGCGGTAACCCCCTGCCCCTTGCGGCCACGATAGCCATGGATGACCCCGTCACGCGGCACAGTATGGGCCATGATCCGCACCGCGCAGCTGAGGTTAGCCGCACCGTTCTTGAGACCGTCGCCAGACCGCGCATTGCATTTGTAACCCCGCGCCGTTGCAGGCAGAATTTGCAGCAGGCCATACCAGCGCCCGCCGCCGCCCACGGCCCAAGGTCGGTAGGTGCTTTCGTGTTTGGCCAGTGCAGACATGAACCCAACCCAGAAATCTGCCCTTTGCTGTGCATCCGCTGCCGGATAGGCCGGGCACCATTTGGCGATATCAGCAGGCACCAGTTCGACCAGCGGCCTGCCATGGGTCGCCAGCGCAGACAAGGCGCCGCGCGTCCATGTGGCGTGGCCCTTCATATGTTGCCAACGCGTGCGCGGCAGCGCGGCCCGGCGCAGCGGCGGACGCAGCTTTTTGAGCCCCGCATCTATTGGCATACTCTGATCGGACGGGGCCACCAATGCCACTGCAACAGGCGTGTCCGTCTGTGCAAGGACACCCCCCGCACCAATCCAGATCGCCAGCGCCCCCCCAAGGAACGTAAACTTCATCGCGAAACTATGGGTGCCCCACGATGCCATTTTCAAGTTTCTTAACGCGCCTTAACCCTTCAGGGCGACAAAAAGGCGGCATTTGCGCAACTGTCCTGCCCTTTGCAACAATCCGGCACATTCTGCGCCAGACCACGCCATAGAGCGGGTTCCGGCCCGATTTCTCCGCGAGAACACCCCACAGCGGTCATGGTTCCGCCCCAAATCAGGGGCAGATTGGACCTCGAACACAAATCGCCAGGACCAAACCCGTGATGAAAACGCTGAACGACATTCTGCAAAAACACGCCAGCCCCCTGCTTGGGCTGCTCGATAAATCGCGTGTTGGCACCCGTCGCGGCAAATCTCGCCGGCAAGAGGACGCGATGGATCCGATTGTCCCGCTGGCGCCCCTGGTCAAACGTGACACGCTGCGCATTGCATGCCCTGATCCCACCGCCGAAGACACCCTGCGCGACCGCCACATCCGGCAGGCGCAGGCCTTGGTGCGCCAGGAACGCTGGGCGGAGCTGACCCAAACCATCAAAGATGCGGACATGCGCCGCGAAATGACACCGGGTGCGATGCCGGTGGCCGATCTCATGGCATATGGCGCCCGCGCCGATGTTGTTGCCGCCGCTGAACATGCCTTGATGGATGGAAAACCAGCCAAGGGCGCGCCCCTGTTGGCCGGGATTGAAGCGCTGGAACATGTGTTGGCAGAAAACAAGGGTGATCACATCATCGGGTCGATCGTCGCCCAGGCGCATATGGACATCGGCTGGGCCTGGCGCGGCAACGGCTGGGACGGGGATGTACCGGAACTGAATGCCAACGCCTTTGCTGCGCATTTTGACCGGGCCACTGACATCATCTCTGACTTTAATATTCAAATCCACCAATCGGCGCTCTTGGCGGGCACGGCATGTGCCCTCTTGGGCGGCACTGCGCCCGGCAGGCTACCGGTGGCAGACCGCTATGAAAAGCTGATTGATTTGAACCCTGCCAACCCGCGTGTGATGCGGGCGATGGGCAACCACCTGTTGCCGCGCTGGTACGGCTCTTATGATGAGCTGGAACTGGAGGCACGCCGCACCGCCGCCCGCACCACTGACACATGGGGCGCCGGTGCCTACACCTGGGTCTATTTCGACGCGATCTTCAACGACGAAGGTGCCTGTGCCAACCTCGATTTGCCGTTCTTTATCGAGGGCTTGCACGACATCCTTGAACGCCGCCCCGATCCATATACTGCCAATCTGCTGGCCGCCTATTGCGCCAATGCCATTGGGCAGGCGATCTCCGGCAATGATGATGTGGATCAGATCCGCTCGCAAATCGCGGATTGCGCCCATTGGATTGTGCGCCGCCACCTGACCGAACTGCACCCGATGATCTGGGCCCATGCCGCCCGCGGGTTTGACAACAATCTGCGCATCCGCTCTGCCACACGTTTTGCCGAAGCGGGCCGCGAAGATGCCGTGCGGATCATCACAAAACTCTTCCAACGCGAAATAGCGGCCGGAAAACGTATCGTTTTCACCGACACAGGGCCAATTGCACGCGCCGGATAAGCCGCAGCCTCTTGCAGCACCCCGCCCCCTGTCCTATGACCTTCGACGTTCGCCAACGCACGAGGGCCTTCCATGCTTGATCTGACTTACGACACCCCAAAACCACGCGTGATCGCGGGGGCCAAGAATGACTGGGAACTGGTCATCGGGATGGAGGTGCACGCACAGGTGCAATCCAACGCCAAATTGTTCTCAGGTGCCTCGACCAAATTCGGTGCAGAGCCGAACAGCAACGTGGCTTTCGTGGATGCCGCCATGCCCGGCATGTTGCCGGTTATCAATGAATATTGTGTGGAACAGGCGGTGCGCACCGGCCTTGGCCTGAAGGCGCAGATCAACCTGAAATCTGCCTTTGACCGGAAAAACTATTTCTATCCCGATCTGCCGCAGGGCTATCAGATCTCCCAGCTTTATGAACCGATTGTCGGTGAAGGCGAAGTTCTGGTTGAGATGGGCGATGGCACCGCGCGTTTGGTCCGGGTGGAACGCATCCACATGGAACAGGACGCAGGCAAATCCATCCACGACATGGATCCGAACATGTCTTTTGTGGATTTGAACCGTACGGGCGTCTGCCTGATGGAGATTGTCAGCCGGCCCGACATTCGCGGCCCCGAAGAGGCCGCCGCTTATCTGGGCAAGCTGCGCCAGATCCTGCGCTACTTGGGCACCTGCAACGGTGACATGCAGTCGGGCGCGATGCGGGCCGATGTAAACGTGTCAATCTGCCGTCCGGACCAGTATGAGAAGTATCAGGAAACACAGGACTTTTCCCACCTCGGCACCCGCTGCGAGATCAAGAACATGAACTCCATGCGCTTTATCCAGCAGGCGATTGAAATCGAGGCGCGCCGCCAGATCGCGATTGTCGAGGCGGGCGGCGAAGTTGTGCAGGAAACCCGCCTGTTTGACCCAGACAAACAGGAAACGCGGTCCATGCGGTCTAAGGAAGAGGCGCATGATTATCGCTACTTCCCTGATCCCGATCTGCTGCCGCTTGAGATTGAACAGGCCTGGGTGGATGACATCGCGGCCAATCTGCCCGAACTGCCAGACGCGAAGAAATCTCGCTTTATCAGCGACTTCGGGCTGAGCGATTATGACGCTTCGGTGCTGACCGCAGATCTGGATTCGGCGGGCTATTTCGAAGCCGTGGCCAAAGGCCGTGACGGCAAGATGGCTGCGAACTGGGTGATCAACGAATTGTTCGGCCGCCTGAAAAAAGACGACAGGGACATCACACAAAGCCCGGTGTCCCCCGCACATTTGGGTGCCATCGTGGATCTGATCGCATCTGACGCAATCTCTGGCAAAATCGCCAAGGACGTCTTTGAAATCAGCTATACCACGGGCCGCGAGCCGGGCGAGATTGTCGAGACCGAAGGCATGAAGCAGGTCACGGACACCGGCGCCATCGAGGCCGCAGTGGACGAGATCATCGCCGCCAACCCTGATCAGGTCGCCAAGGCCAAGGAAAACCCCAAACTGGCAGGTTGGTTTGTGGGTCAGGTGATGAAAGCAACTGGCGGCAAGGCCAATCCAAAGGCTGTGAACCAACTGGTCGCGAAAAAGCTGAACTCATAAACGGGGCCACCCGCAGGAGCGCCAATGACCCAGCTTTTCCGATCCCGTCCGCTCAAGGTTTTGCCGGAGTGGATTGATTTCAACGGCCATCTCAACATGGCCTATTACAACGTGTTGTTTGATCACGCGGTGGATCACGCATACGAGCAGTTGGGCTTTGGGCCAGAGTATCAAAAGACCGGCTGCACCACCTATGTTGCGGAATGCCACATCTGTTATCTGCGCGAATTGCATGAGGGCGACGAGGTCACGGTCACGCTGCAATTGATTGATTATGATGAGAAACGTTTCCATTATTATCAAGAGATGTGGCATTCGGATGGCTGGCGTGCAGCGACTGCCGAAGGGCTGACGCTGCATGTTGATCAATCCGGCCCGCGCGTGGCACCGATGCCGGACGACATTCAGAAAAAGCTGGCGGCGTTCAAGGCCGGGCAAGGCGAAATGCCTCTTCCAGACCGTGTGGGCCGCAGCATCGGGATCAAGCGCAAGACCTGATCACCCCAGATCCGGCAGCGCTCCGAACCCGCCGCGCTGCGCCAACAGGCCAGACCGCAACCCCTGCCCGATCCGGTGCGCAAGCGCCGACCATGCCTGTGCGGATGTTTGCGGCAACTCGCGCTGCAACACCTCGTCAAACAAGGTGAGCCAACCTGTAAAATGGTCGGGATGCACCGATTTGGCCTTGAGATGAACCTGCATGGGATTGCCCGAATAGCACCGCTCTCCCAAGATCGCATTGCGCCAGAAAAGAACGATCTTGTCCTCGTGGCTGGGCCAATCGGCAACATGGCCGCCAAACACAGGCCCTAGTACCGGATCGTCCCGCACGGCGCTGTAGAAACTGCGCACAACGCGGATGATCTCATCCGCATCCACGTCAAATCTCGGCGGAAGGCTCATACGGCAAACACCCAAACGGCGATCAACATCACGACGGTGTAGACCAAGGTATTGATCATCCAGCGGATCAAGCCCGCGTCCGAGGTCGGCTCCACCCCGATCCATTTGCAAAACTGGGTTCCAGGCCAAAGGATAAGATCTGATAGAGTCATGTCGCACCTATAATCGGTATTTTCGATGCGGCTTTTATAACGCTTCTAAATACGCATTGTAAATGCTAAATAAAGCCATGCAGCTCGATAAATTCTCAGACTATGCCCTGCGCATCCTGATGGCGCTGGCGGTGCACCACCCAGAAAAGATGGCGGTGGCCCGCATCGCAAAGGTCTATAACCTGTCTGAAAACCACCTGTCCAAAGTGGCCTCTGCCCTTGTGCGGGGCGGGTTTCTACGTTCCGAACGGGGCCGCGCAGGTGGGTTAACTCTGGCTCGGGCGGCAGATGAGATCAGCATCGGCGCGGTCATTCGTCATCTCAAAGAGGACGAGCCGGTGGTGGAATGCTTTGGCCCGAACTGCCAATGCCGCATCGAATCTGCCTGCGGTCTGCGCGATCCGCTGGCCCAGGCCAAGGAGGCGTTCTTTGCCGCGTTGGACCCTTATAGCCTCGCCGATGTCTCTGCCAATCGCGGCGCATTGGCCAGTTTGCTTGCCCCATGAACGGATAACATTCCCTTTGGGCGCGTCATAAGGTAGACAGCGCGCAGATTTTAAAGAGATGTTCCTATGCCCCGTTACGAATACAAAGTTGTGCCCGCCCCGACAAAAGGTCTCAAAGCGAAGGGATTACGGACACCGGAGGCCCGGTTTTCCAATGCGCTTCAAGCGCTGATGAACACACTTGGTGGCGATGGCTGGGAATACCAGCGTGCGGAAACGCTGCCGAGTGTCGAACGGTCCGGTCTGACATCATCAACAACAGAGTGGCGTCACGTTTTGGTGTTCCGCCGCGCGGTGGAAACCCAGACCGAGGCCTTTACGCCTGAACTGTTGCCTGCCCCTGTGCCAGTGGAAATGCCCAAAGATCCTGCCCCCGAAAAGCCTGAAACGGCCGGGGAGTCTGAGGCGGAAAAGCCCTCGGAATTGGCTCCTGAAAAAGCTGAGGACAAGGCTACAGAAAAACCCGATGAACAGCCCAAAACACCTGTGGACAACCCTGTGGATAACGGCGTTGAAGACACTGATGATGTGGCCGGTATCGGCTCACCACTTGAGGTTCTTGCAAAGGCAAGAAATAAAACAAAATCAGATAATTAAGAGGCGCTCTTAAACGTCCAAATCAAGTGCCAGCGCGTGAATCCGGGCAATCAGCTCCGGCCCCAGTGCGGCGTGAACCGCCCGGTGCCGCGCTAACCTGTTTTTGCCTTCAAAATCCTTGGTCCGGATGCGCACATTGAAATGGCTTTCGCCCCCCTCTTGATAGCCCGCATGTCCGCGATGGCTTTCGCTGTCATCCACCACCAGAACCTCGCCATCGGGAAAGGCAGCGGTCAGCCGGTCTTCGATCTCTTGCGTTTTCGACATTTTTTTTCCGAAGCCCCTTCAATCTCGCTGCACAAAGTCTAAACTCTGCCGCCTGAGTCTAAAAGGTCTATCACTATGCCCAAACCAGATCCGTTCGGATTTGACATGTCCGTGTCCACATCGAAAAAGAAAAATCCGCGCGGTCGCCGTGGCATGTCCGGCGCGTCCGAGACATCGACACGGATCTGCGATCATGAGGGATGCGAGGAGGCGGGAAAGTTCCGCGCGCCCAAAGCACCCGATGTTCTGGACGATTATTTCTGGTTCTGCCAGCAGCACGTGCGCGAATATAATCTCAAGTGGAACTTCTTTGACGGCACCACCGAGGCCGAAATGAACGCCCAGATGTCCGAAGACAAGGTGTGGGAACGCAAGACCAAGCCGCTGGGCGATCCCGAAGCGCGCGCATGGGCACGTCTTGGGATTGAAGACCCGCATCAGGTTCTGGGTAAGAACGCGACTCAGAACCCCGGTCGCGGGCCACAGGCGGGCCGCCGCCTGCCCCCCACCGAACGCCGCGCCATCGAAATACTTGAAGCCAAGGACACATGGTCCAAGCCCGAGGTACGCAAGGCCTACAAGGCTCTGATCAAGGTGCTTCACCCCGATATGAACGGCGGCGACCGGTCCCAGGAAGAGCAGCTGCAAGAGGTTGTATGGGCATGGGACCAGATCAAAGGCAGCCGGAATTTCAAGGACTGATCTGAATATATCAGATTGATATCAAAACCTTAAAGGATCGCCCCGGCGGTCCTTTTGTTTTTTCATCTGCCGGGTCTGGGCAAAACCCATTGCAATTGGCATCCTGCGCCAAACCGCAGGAGCCGCGCAGATGAATTACCCTTATGATTTGGGCCGATACGGCCGCACCGTGACGACTGGCGCAGCGGACGCGCAGACATGGTTCGATCGCGGCCTCAATTGGATCTACGGATTTAACCACGAAGAGGCGGTTGCCTGCTTTATCAAGGCCGCCGCCGCAGATCCGCATTGCGCCATGGCCTTTTGGGGGCATGCCTATGCGGCCGGTCCCAATTACAACATGTCCTGGGATCTGTTCGATGACAAAGGCCGGGCGGAGGCGCTTGCCGCGTCCTATGACGCCACCCAAGCCGCCTTGGCGCAGATTGCCCATGCGTCCCCGCCGGAAGCGGCCCTGATCAACGCGCTCACCGCACGCTATCCACAGCGGGAGGTGATCGAGGACATGCACCAGTGGGATTATGACTTTGCCGATGCGATGCGCGCGGTTCACCACGCCTTTCCCCATGACGCCGACATCGCCACCATCTTTGTCGATGCATTGATGAACCTGACCCCATGGAACATGTGGAACCTCGAAACCGGCGCAATAGCCTTTGATGCGGCGACCGAAGAGGCGCAAGAGGTGCTGGAGCGGCACATGGCCATGCCCGGCGGCATGGCGCATCCCGGCATCCTGCATCTCTACGTTCACCTGATGGAAATGTCCCCCTTCCCCGAAAAGGCGCTGAAGGCGGCGGATGTCCTGCGCACTCTGGTGCCCGATGCGGGCCATCTGGTGCATATGCCCACCCATATCGACGTGCTGTGCGGGCATTATGAAAACGTCGTGCGTTGGAACGAAAAGGCGATCGAGGCCGATCTGAAATATTACGAGGCAGAAGGCGCGTTCAACATTTACACCGGCTACCGGCAGCACAATTATCACTTTGTGATCTGCGGCGCGATGTTTCTGGGACAGTTTGAGCCAGCCATGCAGGCCGTGCGGCAAATGGCAGAGACCGTCCCGCCAGAGCTGTTGGAGATCAAGTCACCCCCGATGGCCGATTATTTCGAAACGGCCTTGGGCAAAGAGCCCCATGTCCTGATCCGCTTTGGCATGTGGAACGAGATCCTGGAACTGGATCTGCCGGCCGATACCGAACTTTATTGTATGACCACGGCTTTTATCGAATACGCCAAGGCGCTGGCCCATTCCGCGCTTGGCAATGTACCGCAAGCCGAGTCGCAGCTTGAGGTGTTTCTGGCCGCCAAGGCGCGTGTGCCGGAAAGCCGCCTGTCGCATAATGTGCGCGGGGTTGACCTGTTGGACGTGGCCGAGGCCATGCTGCGAGGGGAGCTGACCTATCGCAAGCGCGACTATGACACCGCCTTTGCGCATCTGCGCCGGGCCGTGGCGCTGGATGATGCCCTGCCCTATGACGAACCCTGGGGCTGGATCCAGCCCACCCGCCATGCCCTTGGCGCGTTGCTTTATGAACAAGGGCAATATGCCGAGGCCGAACAGGTCTTTCGCGAGGATCTCGGCCTTGCCCCCGGCCTGCCCCGTGCCTGCGTGCATCCGGACAACGTTTGGGCGTTGCGCGGGCTTTATGACTGTCTGACCGCACAGGGAAAAACCGAAGAGGCACCCCATATCAAATTGCGCCTCGATCTGGCCAATGCCCGCGCGGATCGGCCCATTTTGGCGGCCTGTGGATGTGCCCAGGTTGCCGTGACGCAATGTTGCACCAAATAACTGGCCTTAAAGTCTGACAAACCATTAGCCCAACCCTTGCACCCATCGGACGAATGGTGAACAACGGTCCGGCTTGAGCCGCCCTTTGGGGCGCACCAGAGAAAAGGACAGGACAGATGGCCGACGGCGCGCTGGATATCGACACCAAACCAACCGAAGAAATCAGCGTCCGCGAGGTTTTCGGTATTGATACGGACATGGTTGTAAAAGGCTTTGCCGAACGCACCAACCGCGTGCCGGATCTTGACAGCACTTACAAGTTCGATCCCGATACGACATTGGCGATCCTTGCAGGCTTTAGCCACAACCGCCGCGTGATGATCCAGGGCTATCACGGCACGGGCAAATCGACCCATATCGAACAGGTGGCAAGCCGCCTGAACTGGCCTGCAGTGCGCGTCAACCTCGACAGCCACATCAGCCGGATCGACCTGATCGGTAAGGACGCGATCAAGCTCAAGGACGGCAAGCAGGTTACAGACTTCCAAGAAGGCATCCTGCCCTGGGCGCTGCGCAACCCGACCGCGATTGTATTTGATGAATATGACGCAGGCCGCGCCGATGTGATGTTCGTGATCCAGCGTGTTCTGGAAGTGGACGGCAAGCTGACCCTGCTGGACCAGAACCAGGTGATCACGCCCCACCCTTATTTCCGCATTTTTGCGACCGCCAACACCGTGGGTCTGGGTGACACGACTGGCCTTTACCACGGCACACAGCAGATCAACCAGGGGCAGATGGACCGTTGGTCTTTGGTGGCGACGCTGAACTATCTCAGCATTGATGCAGAAACCGCGATCGTTCTGTCCAAGAACCCGCATTACAACACCGAAGCGGGCCGTAAAATGGTCAAGCAGATGGTGACTGTTGCGGACCTGACGCGTACGGCCTTCATGAATGGTGAGCTTTCCACCGTGATGTCGCCACGTACCGTCATCGCATGGGCCCAGAACGCCGAAATTTTCCGCAATGTCGGCTATGCCTTCCGCCTGTCCTTCCTCAACAAATGTGACGAGCTGGAGCGCCAGACGGTGGCGGAGTTCTATCAGCGTCTGTTCGATGAGGAACTGCCCGAAAGCGCGGCCAGCGTTAGCTTGGGGTAAGCCAAAGCCTAAGGAGGCGTCATGCACTTAGGTTTGATCGGCGGCATCGGTCCGGCATCCACGGTTGTCTATTATCAAAAACTGACGTCTGCCCTGCGCGCATTGGGGCAGCCGCTGGAGCTGACCATCGTCAACGCGGATGCCAATGTTCTGGTGAAAAACAATCTGGCAGATGACCGCGCCGCGCAGGCAAAGGTCTATGCGGGATTGATTGACCGGCTCAAGGCGGCGGGGGCCGATTGTGCGGTGATCACCTCTTTGGGGGGGCATTTCTGCATTGAGGAAACCGTGCCGCTGTCCGCATTGCCGTTGATCAGCGGTGTGACCCCGCTGGACGGATACTTCACGCAGCAGGGCATCAAAACGGTTGGCTTGTTGGGAACGGCAGTGGTGATGCGCACAAAATTATACGGCCAGCTTGAGAACACCGCGGCCATTGCGCCCGATGACATCGCCGGCGCGGGCCAAACCTATCTCGATATGGCGTTGTCGAGCATCTGCACCGACGCGCAGCGCAGCTATTTCTTTGAGCAGGGTCAAAGCCTGATCGACGCTGGCGCGGATGCCGTCGTTCTGGCAGGCACCGATCTGAACCTTGCGTTTGACGGGCGCGATGTTGGCTATCGGGTGATTGACGCGCTAGACATACATATCGACCTTCTGGTCAAGCTGGCCACGGGGGCGGCTGATCTGAACGAGCATGCAATGGGGGCAACCAATGTCTAAACCATCCGACAATCCCGCAGATGCGTTCAAAAAGGCGCTTGCCGAAGCGTCCAAGGTCATGGCCAATGATCCCGAACTGACGGTCAGCTATTCGGTAGATCCCTCCGGCCTGTCCGGCGACACCATGCGCCTGCCGCAAGTGACCCGCCGCATGACCCGCGAAGAGGTCTTGCTGGCCCGTGGAACCGCCGATGCGCTGGCGCTGAACCGGCGCTATCACAACGGCCAGACCCACGCACGCTATGCCCCGCAAGGGGAAATGGCGCGCGATCTTTACGAGGCCATGGAGACCGCCCGCTGCGAAGCGGTGGGCGCGCGCGACATGCCCGGCACCGCAGGTAATATCGACGTCAAAATCAAACATGACGCCCTGCGCAAGGGCTATGATCAGGCCAGACAGGCCAGTGACGTGCCACTGGCCACCGCTGCGGGCTATCTGGTGCGACATCTGGCCACCGGGCGCGACTTGCCCCCCGGCGCGGACAACGCGATGGAGCTGTGGCGCGGTTATATCGAGGAACAGGCCGGCGGTACGCTGGACACCCTTGGGGATATTCTGGAAGACCAATCCGCCTTTGCCAAATTCGCCCGCCAGATGATCAGCGATCTGGGTTATGGCGATCAATTGGGCGATGATCCCGACCAGCTTGACGAAGACATGGAAGACGAGGCCGAAGAAGGCGCGGAGGAAGAACAAGACCCCGACAGCACCGGCGAGGACGATCAGGACGAAGACGACGCCGAAGGCAGCGCCGAGCAAAGCCAGGAAGAACAGCAAGACAGCGCCGAGGCGCAGGTCTCGATGGACGAAATGGCCGATCAGGAACTGGGCGAAGAGGCCGAGATGCCAGAGGGCGAGGCCCCGCTTGAGCCGCCTGCTCCGCAGCCGGTCTCGGACGCGGATCCCAATTATCTGGTCTATATGGACACCCACGACGAGGTGATTGGTGCCGAAGATCTGGCAGAGCCGGTAGAGCTTGAACGCCTGCGGGCCTATCTCGACCAGCAGCTTGAGCCGCTCAAGGGCGCGGTCAGCCGTCTGGCCAACAAGTTGCAACGCCGTTTGCAGGCCCAGCAGAACCGGTCTTGGGAATTTGACCTTGAAGAGGGCATGTTGGACGCGGGCCGGTTGGCGCGGGTTGTGGCCAATCCCACGACGCCGCTGTCCTTCAAGGTCGAGAAAGACACCGAATTCCGCGACACGGTTGTGACGCTGCTGCTCGACAACTCAGGCTCCATGCGCGGTCGGCCGATTTCCATCGCCGCGATCTGTGCCGATGTTCTGGCCCGCACGTTGGAGCGGTGTAACGTCAAGGTCGAGATTCTCGGTTTTACCACCCGCGCCTGGAAAGGCGGGCAGGCTCGCGAGGCGTGGCTGAACGAAGGTCGCCCGGTGCAGCCCGGTCGCCTGAACGATCTGCGCCACATCATCTATAAGTCCGCTGACGCCCCGTGGCGGCGGACCCGGCCCAATCTGGGGCTGATGATGAAAGAAGGCCTGCTGAAGGAGAACATCGACGGTGAGGCGCTGGAATGGGCGCACCGCCGGATGCTGGCGCGGCATGAAGCCCGCAAGATCCTCATGGTGATCTCGGACGGGGCGCCGGTGGATGACAGCACCCTGTCGGTGAACCCCGCCAATTATCTGGAAAAGCATCTGCGCGATGTGATCGCCATGGTCGAGAAACGCAAGGCTGTGGAACTGCTGGCCATCGGTATCGGCCATGACGTCACGCGCTATTACGACCGCGCGGTGACGATCACCGATGTGGAGCAATTGGCCGGTGCAATGACCGAACAACTGGCGGCGCTGTTTGACAGTGATCCACGGGCACGGGCCCGCGTCATGGGTATTCGCCGAGCCAGTTGAGAGCGCTGGATTGAGTTTTTTGAGCCAAATGAAGGAGGGGCGGATGTTCCAGAGTTTCGAGGTCACCGCACGCCCGGAACAGGGGCCTCCCCGTCTGGCCGCGCTGCGCCAAGAGTTGACCGCAGAGGGCCTTGATGGGTTTCTCATTCCCCGCGCCGATGCCCATCAGGGCGAATATGTTGCCCCCCGTGATGACCGGCTGGCCTGGCTGACCGGGTTTACCGGCTCGGCAGGCTTTTGTGCGGCGCTGAAAGACGTGGCGGGCGTGTTCATTGACGGGCGCTATCGCACACAGGTCAAGACGCAGGTCGCGGCAGAATTTACACCGGTGCCATGGCCGGAAATGTCTTTGGCGCAGTGGCTCAAGGACCAATTGCCCAGCGGCGGCGCAGTTGGGTTTGACCCCTGGCTGCACACCGCAGGACAGCTGGAACAACTGGCCGAGGCACTATCCGGCACCGGTATAGAAATGCGGACCTGCGCCAATCTGGTGGACCGGATCCGGGCGGATCAACCTGCCCCGCCGATGGCACCGGCCAAGGTACACCCCATTGAGTTTGCTGGCGAAAGCCATGAGGACAAGCGGGCACGGCTGGGCAAGTCTTTGCAAAAGGCAGGCCATTCCGCAGCCCTGATCACCCTGCCCGACAGCCTGTGCTGGCTGCTGAACCTGCGCGGCGCGGATATTCCGCGCAATCCGGTGATGCATGGCTTTGCGGTGCTGCATCAGGACGGCGCGGTGGATCTGTTCGCTGCCGCCTCCAAGCTGCAAGCGGCAACAGACCATCTGGGGGCGGAAGTCACGGTACATAACCCCGAAACACTGATCACCTTTCTGCAACAGCTCAAAGGCCCGGTGCGCATCGAAAAGCAAAGCGTTCCGGTCATTCTGGCCGAAGCTTTGCGCGATGCTGCGGTCTTTGGCGATGATCCCTGCGCCCTGCCCAAGGCTTGCAAGAACGCCGCCGAGATCGCCGGATCAGCTCAGGCGCATCTGCGCGACGGGGCCGCGCTCTGCGAAGTGCTGGCCTGGCTGGACGCGCAGCCCGTGGGCAGCCTGACAGAGACACAGGTGGTCAGCCAGTTGGAGGCAGCGCGGCGCAAGGACAATGCGCTGCAGGACATCAGCTTTGAAACCATCGCAGGCACCGGCCCTAATGGCGCGATCATGCATTACCGCGTGACCGAAGACAGTGACAGCCGCCTGGAAGACGGTCATCTGCTGGTGCTGGACTCCGGCGGGCAATATCTCGATGGCACCACCGACATCACCCGCACCATTGCCATCGGCACACCACCTGAAGAGGCCAGCGCTGCCTTCACCCGCGTTCTGTCCGGAATGATTGCCATGAGCCGCCTGCGCTGGCCGCGCGGGCTGGCGGGACGTGATATCGAGGCGATTGGCCGCATGCCGCTGTGGCTGGCTGGGCAAGACTTCGATCACGGGCTGGGGCACGGCGTTGGCGCTTATCTCAGCGTGCATGAGGGGCCACAACGGCTCAGCAAACTCAGTCATGTGCCGCTGGATACGGGCATGATCCTGTCGAATGAGCCGGGCTATTACCGCGAGGGCGCCTTTGGTATCCGGATCGAGAACCTTTTGGTGGTCGAAGACGCACCAGATTTGGCCGGCGGCGACGCGCACCGTAAAATGCTGCATTGGCGCACGCTCAGCTTTGCGCCCATCGACCGGAGGCTGATCCTGCCTGCACTGTTGGACCCGCTGGCGCGTACATGGCTCAATGCCTACCACGCCGAGGTTGCAGAAAAAATCGGCCCGCGGGTATCGCCTGTTACAAAACTATGGTTGGATGCTGCCACCGCCCCGATTTGACGGGGAAGAAGAACGCTTTTGGGGAGAAACAGCATGGCCGATCACATCACAATTACACAATCCGATGCCAATTGGACCGTGCGTGCCGGTGGTGCCGTTCTGGGCGAAACCACCAATGCCCTGATCCTGCAAGAGGGCGATTATCCCGAGGTTGTCTATTTCCCGCGCAGCGATATTGCCATGGCGTTTCTGGATGAAACGGACAAAACCACCCATTGCCCGCACAAGGGTGATGCCCGCTATTTCTCTGTGGTGACCAAAAGCCGAACGCTGGAGAATGCGGTTTGGTCCTACGAAAACCCGCATGAGGCCGTGGCGGCGATCAAGGATCATCTTGCCTTTTATCCCATCGAGGAAATCACCGTCGAACAGATCTGATCCCGCACCGGGTCAGGAGTGTTCTTCTGCCGCTGTGGCGGCCAGGGCCCTGTTGTAGACCTTAAGCGCATCGACGTGGAACAACGCCCCGAGCAGTTCGGGAGGCGCATCCGAGCTGAGCGTCACGACCGGAATGAACCGTGCGCCTGATTGCTCAAACACCGGCAGCGCAGCTTCAAGCGTGGCGGTGCCGTCGATATAGGTGCCTTCGTTGATGAGATCCCAACAGGCGGCGTCATCCGCCGCCCTCGGATCATCCGGCCGGCGCATGATCCGCGCCACCATGAACATCGACAGCAGATAAGCCTGCGGCCCTGCGGCCAGATGAATGCCGCGCCGCTCGATCTGGGTCAGGAAGAAACTGCGATCGACGATGCGCGAGGCCAGCGCGGTAGACATGCTGACCGCGACCATCACCGCAAGACCGGTTTGCCAATCCCCGGTCAGCTCAAAGACGATCAATGTGGTGGAAATCGGCGCACCCAGCACCGCTGCGGCCACCGCGCCCATACCCGCCAGCGCATAAAGCGAGGACGAACCGGAGACATCGGGAAACACGCCGGTGGCAATCAGGCCAAAGCCCAGGCCCGTCAGCGCACCGATCATCAACGAGGGCGAAAACACCCCGCCGCCCATGCGCCCGCCCAAGGTGATGGAAACCGCCGCCACCTTGAGCACGGCAAAGATGATTGCCTCGTGCAACACCAATTGGCCGGTCAGTGCGTGAGACGTGGTTTCATAGCCCACGCCAATGATATGCGGAAACCAGATCGCAATGACGCCAAGGATCGCCCCCGCCACCGCCGGGCGCAGCCATCGCGGCAATTTTGTCGCCTTTTCAATGACATCACCAAAGTCTTCGGCCCAAAAGATTCCCCGCATCAAGACCACAGAGACCAAACCGCAAGTGAGCCCCAGCAGCAGGAACGCGGGCAGCTCGACATAGAATTGCAGATCGCCATAGGTCGGCAGGATAAACTCGGTGACGCCGCCAAACTCCCAGCGGTTGATCACTGTGCCCGCTACAGATGCAATAACGATGGGTGCAAAGGCATGTACGGCAAAATGCCTCAGCACCACCTCAAGCGCGAACAAGGCCCCTGCAATGGGGGCGTTGAAGCTGGCCGATACCGCCGCCGCCACTGCGCATCCCAGCAGATCCCGCCCCGTTATACCATCGGCGTTTATCCGGCGGCTGACCCATGTGGAAATCACCCCCGCCAGATGCACGACCGGCCCTTCGCGCCCCGACGACCCACCGGTGCTGAGGGTGATCATTGACGACAGCGCCGAGGCGAGCCCGGCGCGGGTCTCGACCCGGCCATCATGCATCGCCGCGCCAAGGATCACGTCACTGACGGACCGCGACCGCGCATCATGGGTGAAGAAATGCAGGATCAGCCCGACAATCAACCCGCCAATGGTGGGGATCAAAACGATATAATACCACGGCACTCCGGTGAGGAAACTATGCAGGTTCTGCACATCTTCCGTTCCGTAAAGAGTGGCCTGTAGCCAATTGATCCCTTTACGAAAAAACAGTGCTGCGAAACCGGCGGCGATGCCGATCAACAGGGCAATAAACCAAAAGGTGATCTTGCCCGGACCACGGGTGCGAATGACCTTGAGACCATCACGGCAGGCGCAGACCGCCTGGTCAAACTGCTGTGCAAGAAAGGAAGGCGGGCGTTCGGTCATGTCACCACCGGCAACGAGGATCGATCAGATCGGAGCAAAGACTTATGACATTGCCCCATCCCGCCTACCCCGCCAACAAGGCCTCGGCGGCGGCGCGGGCGGCGTCGGTGATCACGTCCCCCGACAACATCCGCGCCACTTCGTCCACCCGGTCCGCAGGGGTCAACGGCACCACGGTTGAGGTGGTGATCCCCTTGGCCACGCCTTTGGCCACGCGCCAGTGATGCGCCCCAAGGGCGGCCACCTGCGGCGAATGGGTGACAACCAGAACCTGCCCTCCCTCGGCCAGCGCCGACAGACGTCGCCCGACCGCATCGGCGGTTGCCCCGCCCACACCGCGGTCAATTTCGTCAAAGATCAGGGTCAGCCCCGACTGGCCTTGGGTCAGGCAGACCTTGAGCGCCAGCAAAAAGCGGCTGAGTTCACCGCCAGAGGCGATTTTGCCCAGCGGGCCAGCGGGCGCACCGGGGTTGGTGGCCACGGTAAAGGACACGCCATCGCGTCCGTCCGGGCCGGGATCTTCGGCGGTGATTTGGGTTTCGAACACCGCCCGCTCCATCTTGAGAGGGGCCAGCTCTGCCGCGACAGCCTTGTCCAGCTTGGCCGCGGCCTTGGCGCGGCTCCGGCTCAATGCTTCTGCTGCGGCCTCATAAGCAGCTTCGGCATCGCGGACAGCCTGTTCAAGCGCGGCCTGCGCTGCCTCGCCTGCGTCCAATGCATCCAGCTTGGCCCGCAGGGTATCGGCAAATCCGGCAAGATCGTCGGGGGCCACATCATGTTTGCGCGCCAGTCCGCGAATGGCAAACAGGCGCTCTTCGGCCTCTTCCAGCTCAATCGGGTTAAAGGACATCGCATCAATCGCATCAGCCACGCCGGACATCGCCTCGTCCAGTTCCATCATCGCCCGGTTCAGCGCCGCCATCGGTGCCTCAAGCGCCCCTTCGGCCTGTGCGGCCGCACCATCGAGCCAGCGCAGCGCATCGCCCAATTGCCGCTCCGCACCGTTCTGGCCCATCATCTCATAGGCGTTGACCACATCGCTGCGGATCTTTTCCGCGCCCTGCATCATCCGGCGTTTGGTATCCAGCGTGGCCTCTTCGCCTTCTTGTGGGTCCAGCTTGTCCAGTTCGGCCACCGCATGGCGCAAGAATTCTTCTTCGGCTTCAATAGCTTCGCGTTCATCTGCTGCGATCTTTGCAGCTTTTCGCGCCGCCGCAAGCGCAGACCATGCCTTGCGCACATTGATTTGTGCCGCACCGTTGCCGGCAAAATCATCCAGAATGGCCCGGTGCCCGCGCGGGTTCAGCAAACCGCGGTCGTCATGCTGCCCGTGCAATTCCACCAGGGTTTCGGACAGTGCCCGCAACACCTCGCCCGAACAGCGCCGGTCATTGACCCAGGCGGTCTTGCGCCCGTCGCGGCCATTGATCCGCCGCAGGATCAACTCATCCCCATCAGGCAATCCCGCCTCTTGCAAAACAGCACGGGCCGGGTGCCCCTCGGCCAGATCGAACCATGCTGTGACCTCGCCCTGCTCCGCCCCCTGGCGCACCAGATCGGCGCGGCCGCGCCAACCCAGAACAAATCCCAAAGAATCCAGAAGGATAGACTTGCCCGCACCGGTTTCACCGGTCAGCACATTCAACCCCGGTTGAAAGCCAAGCTCCAGCCGGTCAATGATCAGCATGTCCGATATATCAAGCCCGCGCAGCATCAGATCAGCCCGTAGAGTGGGGAATTACCCCACGCGTTACAACCACTCGCCCTTGATGGTCTGGCGGTAAATCTTGCCCAGCCAGTTGTCCTTAAAGAACTTCGGCTCAAGCCCCTGCCCGGTCAGCAGTTTATAGCTGTCCTCATACCAATCCGTGGATCGGTAGTTGTGGCCAAGGATCGCCGCCGCGGTCTGGGCCTCGTTTGTCAGGCCAAGCGAAAGATATCCTTCGACCAGACGATGCAAGGCTTCGGCAGTGTGGGTTGTGGTCTGGAAATCCTCCACCACAACGCGGAAACGATTGATCGCAGCGGTGTAATGATCCCGGCGCAGGTAATAGCGGCCGATCTCCATCTCTTTGCCCGCCAGATGGTCAAAGGCCAGATCGAATTTCAAGATCGCCGATTTGGCATATTCGCTGTCTGGGTATTTCTCGATCACGTCACGCAACGATTGCAACGCCTGAAAGGTCAGCCCCTGATCACGGCCCACTTCGTCAATCTGGTCATAATAGCTGAGTGCCAGCAGATATTGCGCATAGGCGGCATCGTCATCATCGGGGTAAAAATCGATGAAACGCTGCGCCGCAGACCGGCTGTCGGGGTAGTCCTTGTTCTTGTGATAGGCAAAGGCCTGCATGATCAATGCGCGGCGGGCCCAATCCGAATAGGGATAGAGCCGCTCAATCTCGGCGAAGTAGAAAGCGGCCTCTTTGGGGCGGCGGCGGTTCAGTTCAAACTCGCCCCGTTCAAAGATCTGTTCGGCAGAATAGGTCTCAAGCGGGATTTCCTGAGGGTTGAAGAAACTTGTTGTGGTGCGCCCGGCATCCCGTGCGCCGCAAGCCGTCAAAGCCGCAACCACAAGCACCGCACCGATCATCCGCTTACGCGACCCCGCCACTGTCATGCCCCCACCCTTTGTATCGTTAAACACATGGTCACCCGACCCTTCTTGCGACCTTGCCTAGCACAATAATTTGCGTTGCAAAACGCCGATTCCGCACTTTGTGGTGTACCTCACGGAAAAGTCCGAGGAATTGACGCGCCGCCACCGTTATCTGTATGGAATTACATGCACTTGGGCCACGCTTCAATGGCAATAGCTGCAACATCGCAACTGTTGCGTCCCGACCCTAAGCAACCTGCGGAATTTCGTCCCAGATCAGGCCCGCACCCGGCAGCCGCGCTGCGGTCTGTGCATCACAGGTGATCAGCCGCACAGCACCGGGTGTGGCAAAGAGTGCGCGCAGCAAGGTGTTGGTCAGGGAATGGCCCGCACGAAAACCCGTATAATGGCCCAAAAGTGGCGCTCCCGCCAAAGCCAGATCACCCAATGCGTCCAGCATCTTGTGACGCACAGGCTCATCCGCATAGCGCAGACCGCCCGGGCTGATGACACGGTCACCGTCAAAAACAACCGCGTTCTCACCAGAATCGCCACCCAGCGCCAGACCATTGGCCTGCATCGCATCCACATCCGCTTGGCGGCAGAACGTGCGACTGTCACACAGCTCGCGGGCAAATGAGCCGTTGTTCATCACCAGGGATTTCTTCTGATGGCCAATGGCCGCGTCAGCGAAATCGATCTCGAAATCAATGCGCAGCGTGTCGGCCGGCGCGATTGTTGCGGTCGCTTCACCATCCCGGACAGTGACGGTCTTGAGCACCTCAAACGCCATCACAGGCGCGGACAACTGGCGAATGCCACGCTGCATGAAACCGCGCACAAACGGGATCGCAGAGCCATCAAGGATTGGCACTTCCGGTCCGTCGATGTCGATCATTGCATTGTGGATGCCGCAACCAGCCAACGCCGCCATCAGATGCTCAACCGTCGAAACAGCCAAACCCGAGGCATTTTCCAGCTTGGTACACAATGGCGAACGGTTCACCGCGTCCCAACGTGCGGGGATCAGGCGGTCACCGACCAAAACATCGCTCCGGGAAAACCAGATACCGTGATGGGCCCCGGCGGGGCGCACGGTCACTGTGGCCGGTGCACCCGAGTGCAGGCCCTTGCCCGTAAAGCTGATGGAAGATTTGATCGTATTCTGCACGCAGTCCGCCTGTATCCGAATCCCGCCGCAGCGGTTGCCATGGAAGTAAGGGGCGGACACCGCAGTCTCAACTCAATCTTTGTAACGGACTGAAACATGGCTGTAATGATTGAGCGCAAAGACGCCAATGACAAACCAAGACCCTGATTAAAAACGAAAAAGGGCCGCCAAAAAGCGACCCTTCCTTGATCATTTGTGAGGCGCTTAGTTCGCCTGACGGCGCAAAAACGCGGGAATCTCGATCCGTTCCTGATCCGGATCGGAGCTTTCCTGCGGCTGCGGCGCGGCTGCGGCCTGCCCCTGATGGGGCTGCATTTGCGGCTGCTGGCGGGCCGGACGCTGCTGCGCTTCGCCCTCTGCGTGGCCGGTCATCCGGTTGATCAGCGAGTTGATGCCAAAGCGTGGTTTTTCAGCCTGCGGCGCAACCTGTGGTGCCGCGGCGGGCGCTCGCTGTTGCTCTGGTGCGGCTTTCTGAGCCGCGGCCCGCAAACGTGCCAGCGCCTCTGGAGACGGGGTGCCAGGTGCGGGGGCACGCGGGGCCACAAAGGTATCAGGCTCGGCCTCAAGGCTTTCTTCCTGACGGGGTTCAAAGGCCGCGACCTGCGGCTGATAGGCCGGTGGTGGCAGGTCATCCGCATCATTGGTGTCTTCGGCAAACAGATGGTCGACCTGCTCTTCCTCGGCGGCACGTTGCACGTCGAGATCCTCAAAGAGCGGCGCCTGATCTTCCGCCTGTGCGGTCTCAGCCGTCATTGGCGCTTCATCGGCCACATCAACAGGTGCCTCTTCGGCCACGGTCTGCGGCTTCAAGGGGGCGCTCATGGATCGGCGCGGCACCGGGATGTCCGTGTTGACCTCAACCGCGTCAATGCCTGTTGCCACAACGCTGACGCGCATCATGCCGCCCAGGGAATCGTCCATGGTGGACCCGACGATGATGTTCGCATCCGGGTCAACTTCTTCGCGAATGCGGTTCGCCGCTTCGTCCAGTTCGAACAAGGTCAGATCCTGACCGCCGGTGATATTGATCAACACGCCCTTGGCTCCGCGCAGGCTGATTTCGTCCAGCAGCGGGTTGGCAATGGCCTTTTCAGCGGCCTGAATGGCGCGATCCTCGCCATCAGCCTCGCCTGTGCCCATCATCGCCTTGCCCATTTCGTCCATTACGGCCCGCACGTCGGCAAAGTCGAGGTTGATCAGGCCGGGACGGACCATCAGATCCGTAACGCCCTTAACCCCTTGATAAAGCACGTCATCTGCCATCGAGAAGGCATCGGTAAAGGTGGTCTTTTCATTCGCCAAACGGAACAGGTTCTGGTTTGGAATGATGATCAGCGTGTCCACGACCTTTTGCAGGGCTTCGACACCCTCTTCGGCCTGGCGCATCCGTTTGTTACCCTCAAACTGGAAGGGTTTGGTCACAACGCCAACGGTCAAAACGCCCAGTTCACGCGCCGCCTGGGCGATGATCGGGGCTGCACCGGTGCCGGTGCCGCCGCCCATACCTGCGGTGATAAAGCACATATGCGCACCCGCCAGATGATCGACGATCTGTTCAATGCTTTCCTCGGCAGCGGCCGCGCCAACGCTGGCCCGTGCGCCCGCGCCCAAGCCTTCGGTCACTTTGATACCCAACTGCACCCGGCTTTCCGCCTTGGCTTGCTGCAAAGCCTGCGCGTCGGTGTTCGCAACCACGAATTCGACGCCTTCGAGCGATTTGTCGATCATGTTGTTGACCGCGTTGCCGCCTGCGCCGCCGACACCGAAAACGGTGATCCGTGGTTTCAGGTCATCATGCCCGGGCATGGAAAGATTGAGTGTCATAATGCTGTCCGCCTGTTTATTTGCCCACGTTCGCAGGCTTATTTCGCCACCAATTGCCGGTAATCTTAACGGCCTGCAGCCCCATCGTCACCCATAAATCGATTAAAACCAGCTAAATATGGGCATTTTTTCGCCGATTTACCATGCATTTCGGGTCATCCACCGCATATTGCGGTCACCAATTGTCTCGGAACCATTTTACGGCCCGCTTGAGCGACTTAGACGGATAGCTGTCCGCCGGGATCGCAAAGTCCCACCATTCGTCCTGAGGATGCGCCGCAAAGAGCGACAGCCCTACCGCCGAGGCAAAGCCCGGCCCGGTTGCGGCCTGCGGCAACCCATGCACGCGCAAGGGCCGGCCAAGGCGCACCTGTTGTCCCAAAATCTTGCTCGCCAGCCCGTCCAGGCCGGGGATCTGGCTGCCGCCGCCGGTCAAAACGATCTGCTGGCTCGGCAGATGGTCAAAGCCTGCCGCATCAAGGCGCACGCGCACTTCTTCGAGGATCTCTTCGACCCGTGGCCGCATGATGCCAATCAATTCGGCGCGGCTGGCGGTGCGGCGATCATGTTCGTAATCGCCCGTGTCGCCGCCGATCTCGATCATCTCGCGGTCGTCCATGCCGGTGGCATGCACGCCGCCATAAAATGTCTTGATCCGTTCGGCATTGGCTGTTGGCACCTGAAGGCCCATGGAAATATCGCTGGTGACGTGATCACCGCCCATGCGCACGCAATCTGCAAAAATCATATGTTTCTTGATGAAAACAGACACGCTGGTTGATCCGCCCCCCATATCGATACAGGCCGCGCCCAGCTCTTGCTCATCCTCGACGAGTGCCGAAATGCCCGAGACATAGGCAGAAGAGGCAATGCCAGCCAATTCAAGATCACAACGTTTGATGCAATGGGCCAGATGCTGTACCGCTGCGGCATCGACCGTCAGCATATGCATATCCACCGAAAGGGTATTGCCCAATTGTCCGCGCGGATCGCTGAGCCCCGACCGATGGTCCAGCGCAAAGTTCACGGGCTGGGCATGCAGCACTTCGCGGCCCTCGCCGTATTCGGGCACCTCGCATCCGGCCAGAACCTGGGCGACATCCTGTTCGGACACGGTTTGCCCGTCCAGTTCGATCTGCGCGTCCAGCCCGTAGCTGCGCGGCTCGGCCCCGGAGAAACAGGCAATCACGTGATCCACACGGATGCCGGCCATCTTTTGGGCGGCCTGCAATGCGGTGCGGATGGCGCGTTCGGTTTCGCCCATCGCGCATATCTCGCCAAAGCGGACCCCGCGAGACCGTGTCGTCGCGGCGCCAATAACCCGAAAGCCCGACTGCCCCGCCAGCGATCCGATCTCACCCTCGTCGCCCAACTGCCCCGCCCCGTCAAAGCGCAGAACAAGGCAGGCGATCTTGGAACTGCCTACATCCAGAACGGCGACAACACCGCGCTGCATGGCGAGTTTCCGCATGTGCCGCATAGACCGTTGGCTGTCATATAGATTTGTCATCGTCTCACCGCCTCATGTCGCGGGTCCAGCATCACTGGCCCGAAATCTGTTTGATCTGCCACCATTGTTTTGTGGCTTCTTCACTCATCCTGACGGTCGGCCGCTGGGCCAACCGCATGTCCACAACCAACACATCCCGGCTGAGAACCTCTTGTGCGCCTTCCAGCGCGATCACCCGCTCCAACGCTTGAACCGCGCCGGTTTCGGGCAACATGATCCGCTGGTCGCGGTCCAGAACCACATCCCAGCGCCGTTCGCCCACACGGACCAAACCGCGCAGTCGCTTTCCAATAGGCGCGGTTGCGTTGATCAGGCGCAATGTCTCGGGCACCTTTGCCTGCGCCCCCTGCCCGGCGATCAACGGCAAATCGGGACGCGCCGCGCGGCTGTCAACCACTTCGACCCGTGCGCCACCTTCATCCACCAGAACCAAACCGTCTTCGGTGCGCCAAACCGCAACCGGAATGCGCGGCGTCACATCCACCTGCAAAATACCGCCTGGTTTGATCCGCACGCTGGCATTCTTGACCCCGTCCAGATCGGTGATCTGCTGGCGTAGGGTTGTGACATCCAAATCAAAAGAACTGACGGGAAATTCCACCGGCACCAGCGCCCGCACATTTGCCGCGAGCGCGCCGGTCGCCCCATCCACAGCCATCAGTTTGACCATAAATTCCGGGCGCTCTTCAATGCTGCGCCGTGCGTCCGACACCGCCAGCGCAATCGCCTCGCGGCGCTCTTCGTTGGACAGGTAAATCGTGGCGGCCATCAAGGTCAGGCAAAACGGAACACCCGCCCGCAGTGCCAGCCGGAACCCCGGCGTCAGCATCAACCGCTGCATCCGCCAGGACCAGCGCGATGGCGCGGGGTCTGCTTTGGCCGGTTTGGCCGAGGAACGGCGCAGGCTCAGCGGGAACATGTCGCGTCCTCCACCATCCAGGCGCAAAGCTCAGGGAAAGACATGCCGCAAGCCGCCGCCTGTTCCGGCGTCAGTGACGTGGCAGTCATGCCCGGCTGGGTATTGGTCTCAAGCAGCACCAGACCATCGGCGCCCTTGCTTTCGTCCCAACGGAAATCCGTGCGACTGACGCCCCGGCATCCCAAGGCGTTATGCGCCCGCAAGGCATACTCAAGACAAAGCTCAAAAATCTCGGTCGGGACATCGGCCGGCACGATATGGGACGATCCGCCCTCTTTGTACTTCGCGTCATAGTCATACCAGCCGGTGGTCAGGATATCCGTGACCGTCAGCGCCCGCTGTCCCATCACAGTCGTGGTCAATTCGCGCCCCGGCGCGAAAGCCTCGACCATCACAAACTCTGGCATCTCCGGGCCCAGTTGCGGCGGGCCGTTGTTCTCGGCGCCCACCAGATAGACCCCGACGGAGGATCCTTCGTTATTGGGTTTGACCACATAGGGTGGCGTCATCACGTGGTCGCGGCGCACATCCTCGGCGGCGGCTATCGTGCTTTGCACAACCGGCAGGCCAACACTGCGATAAATCTCCTTGGTGCGCTGTTTGTCCATCGCCAGCGCAGAAGACAACACACCCGAATGACTGTAAGGGATCTGCAGCCATTCCAGCAAACCCTGCACACAGCCATCTTCGCCCCAGCGGCCATGCAGGCAATTGAGAACGGCGTCAGGCTTTATCTGTGTCAAAACGGCAGCAAGATCGGGGCCAGCGTCGACCTCGATCACATTGTAGTTTCTTTCCCTTAGCGCGGCTGCGCAGGCTTGCCCACTGGACAGCGAGACCTCGCGCTCTGCAGAGGGGCCGCCCATCAATACCGCCACTGTCGGGGTTGTCCTGCTCGACGTACCCACCGGAGTGCCTTTTGTCCCGGACCTTTTGCGGCCCTTATTTTCAGTTTATTTGCCGATTTTCGGCTTATGCCTCAGGCACCGGATCGCCTAAAAATTCACCGATGCGCATGATTTCCCATTCTAGCCTTATCCCACTGGTTGCGTAAACCTTTTTCCGCACCTCTTCGCCCAATCTTTCAAGATCTTCGGCTGTGGCCTGATCGGCGTTGATCATGAAATTGGAATGTTTCGGGCTCATCTGCGCGCCGCCCACACAGGCGCCGCGCATGCCTGCGTCGTCGATAACCTTCCATGCCTTGAGATCATGCACATCGTCGGCTTTGCCCGTGCTTGAGAAACCCGCAGGATTGCGAAATGTGCTGCCCGCGCTGCGGTCCTTTGTGGGTTGGGTCTCATCGCGCTTGCGCAATTGGTCTTCCATGCGGGCGTGCAATGCCTCTGGATCGCCCTTGGGCGGCGCAAAGGTGGCGCTGACGATCACGGCACCATCTGCTAAGTCACTTTGGCGATAGCGAAAATTCAGATCATCGGCAGTCAGGGTGATCAAACTGCCGCTGCGGGTCACCGCCTGGGCCGAGACGAAATGATCCGCCGTATAGCTGCCATAGCACCCTGCGTTCATGCGAACTGCACCACCGATACTGCCCGGAATGGTACGCAAAAATGTAAGGTCAAGACCCGCATCTGCCGCCTTACGGGCCACATGTGCATCCAGCGCCGCCGCGCCAGCAGTGACTTGGCCGCCTGATACGTCAATGCCGTTGAAACCGCGCCCCAAACGGATCACCACGGCCCGCAAGCCCCCGTCCCGCACGATCAGATTGCTGCCCACGCCCATGGGGAAAACCGCCACAGTTTTGGGCAGATCACGCAGGAAATCGCGCAAATCATCCAGATCAGCGGGTTGAAAAAGACAATCCGCCGGTCCGCCCACGCGCAGCCAGGTCAGATCGTTCAGGGGGCGCTGCGGTGTCAGCTTGCCGCGCACGGATGGGTAATTCGCATCAGTCATGGCGCGGGACTAGCGGCAATTTTTGTGCGGGTCAAACATCGCTTTGATCCACTCGGCTGGCCACCCAAGCGCGGTGGATGCGCCCGGCGAACCCGCCGACACCAAAGGCACAAAGCGCATAGAGAACGGCAGAGGCCTGCGCAATCAACGCGTTGATCTCAAGGGGATGCGCATTCAGCCATCCCATCATCCAGATCATGTTAAGCCCCAGCCCGACAATCAAGACAGCAAAGAACCGTTTGATATTGAAATGAAATCCGGTCCAGGCACAGGCCAGCATCCAAACCGCCAGCACCGCAACAAGCGAGGCGACCAGCAGGCTCATTCCGCAGCGCCATCCCGGCGCAACACCACACGGCGCAGCCAACGGCCCAGATAGATCACCGGCCAGCGCAGCACCGAACAGGCCCCCGCCAGAACCAGCAAGGCCACCCAGGGACCATGCTGCATGGTGACATAGCCGAGAATGGGGATGCCCAGCCCGATCAGGATATAGGCGTTGCGCCAATGCTGATCCTTGCTTGGCGTCATAGCCAGGACATTGGCCACTACGGCCCACAAGCAGGCCAACGTCAGGGAAAGGCTCATTCCGGCACCTGCGGATTTTGGCCACGCAGCTTGGCGATCAGGAATTTCAGCGGGTTACGGTACATCGAGACAAAACCTGCCAGCGCAAGCGCGGCAATCAGCCATCCCACCTGCAATCCGATCATCACGATCAGCACCGGCGCCGCCAACAAAAGCGCCACCCCCGGCACATATTGCCGCCGCATGGGCAGCATTGCCACGCCCACGGAGGCAAAGACCCAAAAAATGCACAGCCAAAGCAAGGTCACGCCGCCGCCCCTTTCATCGTCTTCAACCGGTCCGGCAATTCATTGGCCCATGCACTGATCGTACCGGCACCAAGACAGACCACCATGTCGCCGGGGCTGGTCTGTTCACGCACCAATCGGGCCAGATCATCGCCATCCTGCACAGCGCGGGCATGACGGTGGCCGTGGCGGATCAATCCGGCCACCAGACCGTCACGATCTGCCCCTTCGATGGGGTCTTCACCCGCCGAATAGACATCGGCGATGCCAACCACATCCGCATCGTTGAAACAGGCACAGAAGTCATCGAATAGGTCATGCAACCGGCTGTAGCGATGCGGCTGATGCACCGCGATGACGCGCCCTTCGGTGGCTTGCCGCGCGGCCTTCAGAACGGCGGCAATTTCAACCGGGTGGTGGCCATAATCATCAATGATCGTCACGCCATCAATTTCGCCAACTTTTGTGAACCGGCGGTTAACGCCGCCAAAGCTGGCCAATGCGCCGCGGATCTCTTCAGCCTTCATGCCCAGATGCCGTGCCACAGCCACCGCCGAGAGCGCGTTGGACACGTTGTGATCCCCCGGCATCGGCAGGCTGCAGTCCTTGATCACGATGTCTTCGGCCTGCAGGTAGATATCAAAATGCGCAACACCATTTTTGTAGTGCAGGTTTCTGGCCCGCACATCGGCCTGCGCGTTGAACCCATAGGTCACGACCCGGCGATCGGTGATCTTGCCCACCAGCGCCTGCACTTCGGGGTGATCAGTGCAGCACACCGCCAGCCCGTAGAACGGGATGTTCGACACGAAATCGAGGAAGCCCTGCCGCAGCGTGTCAAAGTCGCCCCAATGTTCCATATGTTCAGGGTCGATGTTGGTCACAATCGCGATGGTTGCCGGCAGGCGGTTGAAAGTACCATCGCTTTCGTCGGCCTCCACCACCATCCATTCGCCCTGCCCCATCCGGGCATTGGAGCCATAAGCGTGAATGATCCCGCCGTTGACCACCGTGGGGTCAATCCCACCCTTGACCAACAATTCCGCCACCAGTGTTGTGGTGGTGGTCTTGCCGTGGGTGCCTGCGACCGCGATGTTGGATTTCAGGCGCATGAGTTCGGCCAGCATCTCGGCCCGGCGCACGATGGGCAGGCCTGCGGCGCGCGCGGCGTCGAGTTCGGGATTGCCGGGCTTGATCGCGGAAGAGATCACCACAACCTCGGCATGTTCGATGTTTTCTGCCTTTTGCCCGCCTTCAAAAATCGTCGCGCCCAATTCGGCCAGACGGTTGGTAATCTTGCTGGCCTTCAGGTCAGAGCCTTGCACGGTGTACCCGTGATTCAGCAACACCTCGGCGATGCCAGACATGCCAATGCCGCCGATACCGACAAAATGGATGGGGCCCACATCGGTGGGCAGTTTGGTGGCGGCTGCGTTCATGTCTGCTTTCCTTTTTGGGCCAGTTCTTCGACCATCTGCGCCAATGCCTCGGCAGCTTCGGGTTTGCCGACCGACAGCGCGGCCAGCGCCATTTGCATCGCCGCATCCGAATTGCCAAGCACCAAGTGAATCTGTTCGGTCAGGCTTTCGGGATTTGCGGCGTCTTCCGGCACCATGATCGCCGCACCGGCCTCAACCAGGCCGCGTGCATTTGCGGTCTGATGATCGCCCGTGGCCGCGGCGAAGGGGATCAGGATCGACGGGCGACCAATCACCGATATATCCGCAACCGAGGACGCACCAGCGCGGCTGATCACCAGCTGCGCTTCGCTCATCCGGCGCGGCACATCGTCAAAGAACGGCTGAACATCGGCGGAAATCCCGTGTTCGGCATAAAAGGCCGAGACCCGTTCGCCGTCTTCATCCCGCGCCTGATGGCTGACGCGGATGTTGCGCAGCATATCCATCGGCAGGTTGGCAATGGCCGGTGGCACAACGTCACTGAGAATGCGGGCGCCTTGCGATCCGCCCATCACCAGCAGTTCCATCGGATAATCCCCCGGCGCGATATAGCCAGCGCCGGCTCGGTCCAGAACGGCACTGCGCACCGGATTGCCCACATGGACCCCTTCCACCCCTTCGGGCAGGGTTGTCGGCCACGTCCCGCAGGCCACCGCATCAACGCGTTTGGAAAACACCTCGTTCACGCGGCCCAAGACGCCGTTTTGTTCATGGATCATGCGCGGCAGCCGCAAGGCCCAAGCCGCGCCCAGCGCCGGAATAGAAGGATATCCGCCAAAACCGACCACTGCCGCAGGCCGGTCGCGCAGCATACGGGCCATCGCGCCCAGCGCGCCTGCACCAATGCGCAGCGGCACCATGGCCTTGGCCGCAAGTCCGCCACGGGCAAAGGTGGCGGAACTCACCTGCACGATCTCGACCGCATCTGGGAAACCGCCTGTGTACCGCGCCCCGCGTGCATCCGTGGACAGGCGCACCCGCCAGCCCCGTGCGAGCATCACCTCCGCCAGCGCCTGCGCGGGGAACATATGCCCACCGGTGCCTCCGGCTGCGATAATCAATAGCGGTGCCGTCATGACCGTCTCCTTGTGCCGCCCTTTGGCACGATCAGCGTGCCCGGCCGCGGCCCAGTATATCAGAAATTTCGCCCTGGGGCCTTGTGCGGGTAAAGGCAAGCAACATGCCAACCGCGATCCCGGATGCAATCACCGAACTACCGCCATAGCTGACAAACGGCAAGGTCATGCCTTTGGCCGGCAGCAAACGCACCGCAACGCCCATGTTGATCATCGCCTGAACGCCAAACATGCAGGCCAGCCCCGTGCCCGCCAGCCGGATGAACGGATCACGTTCCCGCACCAGCCGCAACAGCGACCGCACCACAACGCCGGAGTACAGCAGGATAATGCAAAGAACGAGGATCAGCCCGTATTCTTCGGCCGCCACCGCGATAATGAAATCCGTATGCGCATCCGGCAGGGACCATTTCACCTGCCCCTCGCCCACACCCACACCGAAGAGCCCGCCCTCGCGGATCGCATTGGTGGCATAGCCTAGTTGCGTTGTGGGATCGACATCGGGGCTGAGAAACCCATCAATCCGCCGGGCAAAGTGTTCGGAATTGGAATAGGCCACCGTGCCTGCCACAACGACCAATCCAGCCATACCCACCAACAATGTGATCGGCGCACCGGCGACAAAATACATCACGCCCCAGCCAAACAGCACCAGACAGGCCTGACCGAAATCGGGCTGCATCGCCAGCATCAGCACAATCGCGATGCATAGCGCAAAAGACCAAAGCCGCCCTGGAGGCCCGTTAATTTCCTGGCTGGCGGCCATCATCCAGGCCGCCGCCACCACAAATCCGGGTTTGAGAAATTCGGAAGGTTGCACCGAGGCGAAGCCAAGTGAATACCAACGCACCGCGCCTTTGCCGAAATCTGTCCCCAGAAACGGCAGCAACGCCAGCGCCACAAAGGCGCAGATGAACCCAAGGACCGCCAGCCGCCGCACCAGAACCGGCGACATCATCGAGGTCAGCACCATTGCGATCATCGCAAGACCGCCAAAGAATGCCTGCCGCTGCACATAGTGAAACGGCTCAAAGCCGTTTTTCGCGGCCAGGGGCGGCGAGGCCGCGAGCCCCAGCAACATGCCAACAAGGAACAGCATGAGGATGCAGGACATCGCCCATCTATCAACTGTTCGCCACCATTTTGGAAGAATCGGTTCGCCATCCCGCACCGGGACCGCACCATAGACCATTTCTGTCATGGGCTCTGCCTTACACTGCCTTCAACTGCCGCGTCCTGGCTTCTGCCCGGCACGTCGCCCCTTTTCGGGGTCTAAAAGGCAGCATAACGCGAAAAGCCCCTGTAATCTAGTGGATTTCCACCAGGGGATGATCCCCCGGTGGCAGTTTTTCGCAGATTATGCGGCGCGGTGGGTTCCGCGCACCGGATAGTCATTGGCCCGGATGAATTTGATCCCGTTCAGGATACCTTCCAGCTCCGGCCGGGCAAAGGGCGCATTGGACACATCAAGGATCTGCACATTGCCTTTTTCATTGATCACAAAAAGGCCCGGTTCGGGGAACGGACGGTCGGTTTCCTTTGCGCTGCGCGGGTCCGATATATAAAGCCCCAAGGCCTGCATCTGCGCAACGCTCAGCCCGTATCCCATTGGCAGGCTCAGTTCCTTTTCATCCACCATTGTCTGCGCTTTTTCCTCAGGATCGCCTGAAACCATGACCACTTCGACCCCCTCGGCGTGGTATTGCGGGGCCAGTTCCTCCAGCTTGGCAAGGTATTTTTTGCAAATCGGGCAATGCAGCCCGCGATAGACCACTACCATCTGCCACTCGAACCCGTCTGAGGGCGTGCCAAGGGTCACATGCCCCCCGCCCAATTTGTCTGCGGTCATGAGCGGAAATGCCTGTCCGGCCTCTAGCGTATTCATTCTTTGTCCTTTCTTGCGTGTTTCCTCCGACTTAACGCCCCATGGTGTCGCGGCAATCCCCCTCACAGCATCTTGACCGCCCTCGCCAAAGCAGGCAGAGCCGCCCCATGCAGGTGGATACAGCAATCATAGGCGCAGGCGCGGCTGGCATGATGTGCGCAGCCCATGCGGGCGGCAAGGTGCTGTTGGTTGATCATGCAAAGGCGCCCGGTGAAAAGATCCGCATCTCCGGCGGCGGGCGCTGCAATTTCACCAATATGTACTGCGATCCGGGCAGTTTCCTCTCTGGCAATCCACATTTTGTCAAATCCGCCTTGGCCCGCTATACCCAATGGGACTTCGTCGAGCTGGTCGATCAACACAGTATCAAATGGCACGAAAAGACTCTTGGTCAGCTGTTTTGTGACACCTCCGCCAAAGAGATCATCGCCATGCTGCGCCGCTTGATGCAGAAGGCCGGCGTCGATCTGCGCCTGCAGAGCAGTGTTTCGAACATCCGTAAGACGGAAAGCGGCTTTGCGCTGACCTTGCATGGGCCGCAGGGCGATACATTGGTTGCTGCAAATAACCTTGTGATCGCCACAGGCGGCAAATCCATCCCCAAAATGGGCGCGACCGGCTTTGCCTATGAGGTCGCCGCTGCGTTTGGCCTTCCGGTGACAGAGACGCGCGCAGGATTGGTGCCATTCACCTTCACCGATGCGCGGTTCGCCCCGATTTCGGGCACCGCAGTCCCGGCCCGTGTGGCGGCCGGCGGCACCAGCTTTGACGAAGCGCTTTTGTTCACCCATCGCGGACTGTCCGGTCCGGCGGTCTTGCAGGCCTCCTCCTATTGGCAGGACGGCGCGGAGATCACCGTCAATCTCGACCCAAAGACCGCCCTGTTCGAAGCGCTGCGCGACCAGCGCCAAAGCTACGGCCGCCGCAATTTCACCACTGAACTCTCTGCCCACCTGCCCGCCCGATTGGTGGAGCACCTTGGGGCCTTGCATGACCTGACCGGAAACCTGGCTGACTGGTCCGATGCACGGCTCATGGCCCTCTGCGACGGTCTACAAAACTGGCAGATGGTTCCCTCCGGCACCGAAGGATACCGCACCGCCGAAGTAACCCTTGGCGGGGTGGACACGGATGCGCTGTCCTCCAAGTCCATGATGGCAAAAACCGTTCCGGGCCTCTATTTCATCGGCGAAGCGGTGGATGTGACCGGCTGGCTTGGCGGCTACAACTTCCAATGGGCCTGGTCCTCCGCGATGGCGGCCGCACGCACGATGAGCTGACTTAGCCCAGCTGCTTGGCCACCTGCGCTGCAAAGTCATCGCCGCGCCGCTCGAAACTGTCATATTGGTCAAAACTCGCCGCCGCCGGGGCCAGCAGGACCACATCGCCCGCTTCGGCCTCCGCCACCGCACGGGCGACGGCTGTGGCCATATCACCGCAAACCTCGGCCTCCACGTCCAGCTGCATGGCAAAACCCGCCGCCTCGCGCCCGATCACATAGGCTTTGCGCACCCCACCGGTGGCGCCTGCAAGCCCTCCGAGACCGCCCTCCTTCTCCAGCCCCCCGCAAATCCAGCGGATGTTGCTGAAGGCCGCCAGCGCCTTGGCCGCGCTGTCCACATTGGTGGCCTTGCTGTCATTGACATAGCGCACGCCGTCTTTCTCGGCGATGGTCTGGGACCGATGCGGCAAACCACCAAAGCTGTGAAAGGCCGCCTCGATCACCTTGGGCGCCAGGCCAAGCGTCCGGCAGGCCGCATAAGCGGCGCAGGCGTTCTGGTGATTATGTGCGCCGGGCAAACCTGCCACCCCGCGCAGATCAATCGACGCCACCTGCTTGCCCTTGCGATATTCCGACAGGAACCCTTTGCGGGCAAACACCTGCCAGCCCGGCCCTGTCAGCTTTTGCGCCACACTGATCCGGATCACCCGGTCATCCGCCGGTCCCTCGGTGAGCTGCCCGGCCAGAAACCGCCCTTCGACCTCGTCCACACCGATCACCGCACGGTCCGGTCCGCCTTCGGCAAAAAGCCGTCGCTTGGCCGCAAAATATCCGCCCAATCCATGATGCCGGTCCAGATGGTCGGGGCTGAGATTGGTGAACACCGCCACATCCGGGGTCAGGCTGCGCGCCAGATCGGTCTGATAGCTTGACAGCTCCAGCACCACCACTTCGCCATCGATCGCCGGATCCAGATCCAGAACCCCGCGCCCGATGTTGCCCGCCAATTGGCAGGGCCGGCCCACCTGTTCCAGAATATGATGGATCAGCGCCGATGTCGTTGATTTCCCGTTCGATCCGGTGACCGCAACCACCCGTGGACTGGTATCAAAATTGTCCCATTCACTGGTGGCAAAGCTTTGAAAGAACAGCCCGATGTCATTGTCCACAGGCACGCCGGCCTCCAGGGCCGCCGCGACAACCGGATTTGGATCAGGATAAAGATGCGGAATGCCGGGGCTGACAATCAGACGCGCAATCCCGTCAAAGCCGCGACGCCGGAGATCCACACATTCAAATCCCTCAGCCTCGGCCTTGGCTCGCGCTGCCGGATTGTCATCCCAGCACAGCGCCGCAGCCCCACCAGCCGCCAAGGCCCGCGCGGCCACAAGCCCCGAACGCCCCAGTCCCAAAACCGCCACCTGCGTGCCCGCCAATCCTTGCACCGGAATCATCGCCGTCCCCTTCTTTTGCCGGCAAGATGGCGCAAGGGCGCGTCGAAGACCATCCACCCTGTCCCTTTTTGGCCCTAAATAATCCGGGGGAATCGCGGCCTGCCGCGATGGGGGCTGGCCCCCTGCTGCCACTGGAAACACGCGCCCGCCCCTGCTAGGCAACCTCGACAGACCCACACCGCATCCGCCAGAAAGGCCCGTCCATGCCACGATCCAGCGCCCCTGACCTGCCCGGCCTCCTGTCGCGCCTTAACGGGCACATGCGCGAGGATGACCATTGGGGCGATGTTGCCGCCTATATCCCGCAGCTGGCCCATGTGGATCCGCGCCAGTTTGGCATTGCCGTGGTGACGGCGGACGGTACCTGTCATGTGGCAGGCGACAGCGACGTGCCCTTTTCGGTTCAATCCATCACCAAGGTCTTCACCCTTGCCATCGCGTTGGGCCGGTCCGGCGATCAACTGTGGCAAAGGGTCGGGCGGGAACCGTCGGGCCGCGCCTTCAACTCCATCGTGCAGCTTGAACAGGAACAGGGCCGCCCGCGCAATCCCTTCATCAACGCCGGTGCCATCGTGACCACGGACGAGGTGCTGGGCCAGCGCCCCCCGCGCGAGGCTTTGGCAGAGATCGTGCAATTTGTCCGCGCCGCGGCAGGCACCGAGGACATCCACATCAATGATGCCGTTGCTGCGTCAGAAACCGCCTTTGGCCACCGCAACTTTGCGCTGGCACATTTTCTGGCGTCGTTTGGCAACCTCAAGAACGCGCCTGAGCTGACGCTCGGCACCTATTTCCACCACTGCGCCATCGAAATGTCCGTCCGGCAACTGGCCATGGCGGGCCGGTTCCTTGTCGATGCGCCCGGCCTGCCGCGCCTTGTCTCGGCGGGGCGCATCCGGCGGCTGAATGCGCTGATGCTGACCTGCGGCCATTACGACGGATCGGGCGATTTTGCCTATCGCGTCGGCCTGCCCGGGAAATCCGGGGTTGGCGGCGGCATCCTTGCCATTGTTCCCGGCCAGGCCAGCATTGCGGTGTGGTCGCCGGGGCTCAACCGCTATGGCAACTCGCACAAGGGCACCGAAGCCTTGGCCACCCTTGCGCGCCAGATGAATTGGTCGATCTTCTAGATTTGCGGCAGATCCTTAACGGATTTTCAAGGTCGCCAGCCCGAGCATTGCCAGAATAAGCGAAATGATCCAGAACCGGATCACGATCTGCGGCTCCGCCCAACCTTTTTTCTCATAATGGTGATGGATCGGTGCCATCAGGAACACCCGCTTGCCGGTGCGTTTGAAGTACAGCACCTGAATGATCACGCTCAGCGCCTCTACCACGAACAATCCGCCAACAATCGCCAGCACCAACTCGTGCTTGGTCGCCACCGCAATCGCGCCCAGCGCCCCGCCAAGGGCGAGTGACCCCGTGTCGCCCATAAACACCGCCGCCGGAGGGGCGTTGTACCAAAGAAAGCCCAAGCCGCCGCCAAAAATACCGGCTGTAAAGATCAGGATCTCGCCCGTTCCCGGCACGTAATGCACGTCCAGATATTCGGTGAAATCGACGCGGCCCACAGCATAGGCAATGATGCCAAGGGTGCCAGCGGCAATCATCACCGGCATGATCGCCAGACCGTCCAGTCCATCGGTAAGGTTCACCGCATTGGCCGCGCCCACGATCACGATTATCGCAAAGGGGATGAACAGCACCGAAAGGTTGATCAGCGTGTCCTTGAACACCGGCAGCGCCAGTTTGTACTGCAGCGCCTCAGGGTGGTATTGCGCCGCCCAATAGCCCGCAATCCCGGAAATGATCAGCCCCAGCAACAGCCGCACCTTGCCCGATACACCGGCCGTGTTTTGCTTGCTGACCTTGGCGTAATCGTCGGCAAAGCCAATCGCGGCAAAGCTCATGGTGACAAAAAGCACCAGCCAGACAAACGGATTGTCAAGCCGCGCCCAAAGCAAGGTCGAAGTCAACAGCGCCCCAACGATCAACAGCCCGCCCATTGTCGGCGTGCCCGCCTTGACGAAATGCCCTTCTGGCCCGTCATCGCGGATCGGCTGGCCTTTGCCCTGCTTGCGGCGCAACACCGCGATCAATGGCTTGCCGAACAGAAACCCGAACAGCAAGGCGGTCAGAAACGCCCCCCCGGCCCGGAAGGTGATGTAGCGAAACAGGTTAAAGAAATCGCCACCGTCCGACAGCAGGGTCAACCAATAGAGCATAAAATGCGTCCTTACTCATGATCGGGAGGCCAGATGGCCCCGTTCAACTCTGGCCGTTGCGATGGCCCATTTTGCGTATGGCGTCAACAACAGCGCCCAGTTTCATCGAAAGAGACCCCTTGGCCAGAACCACATCTCCCGCATGCAAACGGGCTGTCAGCCCCTCCAGCATCTCGGCGGAGGTCTCTGTCCAGTCACCACGCCGGTGTTCGGGCAACAGATCATAAAGCGATTTCATCAGCGGCCCGATACAATGCACAACATCCACCTTCTCCATCGCCTCCAGATGGGCGAGCCCTGCATGCAGCGCGATCTCGTCGCTGCCCAGTTCTTTCATATCGCCCAGAATGGCAATCCGCCGCCCTGCGCGGTTGTGAATGGCATTCTCGCCAACTGCCGATGCTGCCAGCACCTCCAAAGAGGCGGCCATCGAGGTCGGATTGGCGTTGTAGCTGTCATCAATCAGATCCAGCGTCAGGTGATGTTCCACCGGGTCAAGCTGCACCGTTTCGCGCACGCCCCGCCCCTTGTAGGGCGACCAGCGGCCTAGCGATTGCGCAGCGAGCGCCAGATCGGCACCCATCGCCTCCGCCACCGCCAATGCGCCCAGCCCGTTCATCGCAAAATGTCGCCCAGGCGTTGCGATTTTGAACAGCAGCGGCGTGCCATTGGCCTGCGCCTGCACCACGGTGGTATCGGCCTGCACCTGCACCTCTATCAATTTGAAATGCATCGCATGGGTGCCAAACTCCACATCGCGCAATTTGCAATCCACGGCCTTGGCCATCAGGATCGCCGCATGTTCAATATCGGCATTGATCACCGCCACGCCGCCAGGCTGCAGCCCCTCGAACACCGATGCTTTTTCAACGGCGATGCCCGCCACATCGTTGAATGCCTCCAGATGTGCGGCGGCAACTGTTGTGACCATGGCCACATCCGGTTTGGCCATTTTGGCCAGCGGCGCAATTTCGCCGGGGTGGTTCATGCCGATCTCGATGATCGCGAACTCGGTGTCCTGCGGCATCCGCGCCAGCGTCAGCGGCACCCCCCAATGGTTGTTGTAACTGGCGACAGAGGCATGGGTCCGCCCCTGATCCCCCAGCATTGAGAGCAGCATTTCCTTGGTCGAGGTTTTGCCAACGCTGCCTGTGATTGCGGCAACTTTGGCGGCAGTCCGCGCCCGCGCGGCCGCGCCAAGCTGTTCCAGGCCGGTCAAAACATCAGGTACGATCAACAAGGGCGCGTCCGGCGCGACACCTTCCGGCACATGGCTGACAAGGGCTGCGCCCGCGCCTTTTGAAAAGGCCTGCGCCACAAAATCATGGCCGTCACGCACGTCTCTAAGGGCCACGAACAAATCGCCTGCTTCAATCGTGCGGGTGTCGATGGACACCCCGTTGCAGGCCCAGTCTCCCTGAGCCTTGCCGCCCGTTGCCGCCTGCGCCTCTGCGCTGGTCCAAAGTGTCATGCCAGTCTCCCGTCCAGCGCGGCCACCGCAACGCTGGCCTGTTCCACATCATCAAAGGGCAGGATGTCATCACCGACCACTTGCCCGGTTTCATGGCCCTTGCCCGCAACCAGCAACGCATCCCCGGCCCCAAGCATGTCCACGCCGCGCAGAATCGCCTCGGCACGGTCGCCAACCTCGGTTGCCTCGGGCGCACCTTCCAGCACAGCGGCGCGAATGGCCGCCGGCTCTTCGGAGCGCGGGTTGTCATCCGTCACGATCACCAGATCCGCATTTTCCGCCGCTGCCGCGCCCATCAACGGACGTTTGCCCGCATCCCGGTCGCCGCCCGCACCAACAATGGCGATCAAACGCCCCATCACATGGGGGCGCATCGCCGCCAGTGCCGTCGCCACCGCATCAGGCGTATGGGCATAATCGACAAACACGGCCGCGCCATTGTCGCGGGTCGCGGCCAGTTGCATCCGGCCACGCACCGTCGTCAGATGCGGGATCGTGTCGAACACATCCGCCGGATCACCACCGCAAGCGATGACCAACCCCGCCGCCAACAGCACATTGTCGCCCTGAAAGCCGCCAATGAGGTTCAGCCGCTTTTGAAAGGTCTTGCCGCGCCAATCAAACCGGAGATCCTGGCCCGTAGCATCAAATCTCTGAGCTGTCAGATGAAGATCACCGCCATCGCGGCCCACTGTGATCACCTCGCAGCCGCGCGCCTTGGCAATCGCGGCCATGTCCACGCCCTTGGGGTCGTCGATATTGATCACCGCCGTGCCATCCTGCGGCAAAACCCGCGAAAACAGTCCCGCCTTGGCATCAAAATAGGCCTCGAACGTCTGGTGATAGTCCAGATGATCCTGAGTGAAATTGGTAAATCCGGCAGCACGTAGGATCACACCGTCCAATCGCCGCTGATCCAGCCCATGTGACGAGGCCTCCATCGCCGCATGGGTGATCCCGTTCTGCGCGGCCTCGGCCAAGGTCCGGTGCAGTGTGATCGGCTCTGGCGTGGTATGGGCCAACGGGGCGGACCATGCACCTTCAACGCCGGTGGTGCCCAGGTTGACCGCTGGCAGATCCATCTCGATCCAGATTTGCCGCACAAATGTCGAGACCGAGGTTTTGCCATTGGTGCCCGTGACCGCGACCATCGTCTGGGGCTGCGCCCCCGACCACAAGGCTGCCGCCCGTGACAAGGCCTCACGCGGGGCATCGGTGATGACAACAGCTGTGCCTGCCTCCGCCATAAGATCTGCGGCAATCTCGGCCCCTTCGGCATCGGTCAGGACCGCCACCGCCCCCATGCGCAATGCATATTGGATAAATTCAGCGCCATGCACCCGGCTGCCGGGCATCGCGGCAAACAAAAATCCGTCTTTCACGGCGCGGCTGTCCACCGCAACGCCAGTGATATCGGGATTGGCCCCGCCCCGTGCCGTCAGACCAAGGGAGGAAAGGGAAACACACGGGCTGGCCATAGGTTATTCTTTTTGTCAGTTGCTGCTGGTCAGCGTTAGCACAGCGTCGTTTGCAGGTTCAACAGTTGGTCGCACCCCCAAAAGCGGTGCGACGCGCCGGATCATTTCCGCAGCCACCGGAACCGCCGTCCAGCCAGCGGTACGGCGCGGCTTGTCACCCGAACTTTCCACCGGTTCGTCCAGCGTCACAACCAGCACATATTTGGGATCATGCGCGGGAAAGATCGAGGCGAAGGTGGCAATCACCTTGTCCTCGTAATAGCCGCCCGTGGGTTTGGGTTTGTCCGCTGTGCCGGTTTTGCCGCCCACATGATAGCCGGGCACCTCGCCAAAGCTGGCGGTGCCCTTGCTGACCACTTTGCGCAGCATCAACCGCGCCGCTTTGGCCGCGCGTGAGGACATCACCCGCTCGCCCATCTTGGAACGGGGCTGTTTGATCAAGGTCGGCTCCACCTTGAACCCCCCATTTGCAATCGCCGCGTAACCTGCCGCCAAATGCATTGGGCTGGTCGAAATGCCATGACCGTAAGAGATTGTTACGCTGGACAGGTCCGTCCATTTCTTTGGCAACAAGGGTTTGCCCCCTGCGGCCTCGACGATTTCAAAGCCCGTGGGTTCAAAAAAGCCAAGGCTTTTTAGAAATTCCTGTTGGCGTTTGATGCCAATCTCCAAGGCCATCCGGCCGGTGCCTCGGTTCGAGGATTTGACGATGATGTCAGTGACTGACAGCTTGCCGTAGTTCTTGTTGCGGAACTCGCCAATGCGAAACCCGCCAACTTTCATCGGGCCTTTGGTGTCGATCACGGTGTCCGGGTTCACCAGCCCCAGATCAACGGCCTGCGCGGCGGCAAAGATCTTGAAGGTCGAGCCAAGCTCGTAGACCCCCTGCACCGACCGGTTGAACAACGGGCTGTCGGAGGCGTCGCCTTCCACCGCGGGGCGCGGGCGATCATTGGGATCAAAGCTTGGCAAAGAGGCCACGCTGATCACTTCGCCGGTTTTCACATCCATCAACACCGATGTCGCACCCTTGGCGTTCATCAGTTTCATACCGCCAAACAGCACCTGTTCGGCTGCGGCCTGCACTGTCAGATCCAGCGACAGTTGCAACGGCTTGTTGCCGTTGGCCGGATCACGCAGGTATTTGTCGAAATATTTCTCAACTCCCGCAACGCCGATCACCTCGGCAGCATGCACGCCCTCTTTGCCATAGCTGGCACCGCCCATCACATGTGCGGCCAGCTTGCCGTTGGGATAAAGCCGCATGTCGCGCGGCGCAAACAGCAGACCGGGATCACCAATATCATGCACGGCCTGCATTTGCTCCGGGCTGATTTTCTTTTTGATCCACAAGAACTTACGCTTGCCGGTAAAATCCTTCTTGAGCCGTGCCAGATCCAGATCGGGGAAGATCTTGACCAGACCTTCGGCGGCAGCATTGGGATCAACCATATGCAGGGGCTGGGCGTAAAGGGCATGGGTGTCAAAATTCGTGGCCAGCAGGCTGCCATGACGGTCCACGATATCGGCCCGGCTTGCCGAAATGACGGCGCCCGGCGCATGGGTGCGCGGCTCAACCGGTTCGGACATCGCCAAAAGGCCCATACGCCCACCGACAACAGAGAACGCACAAAAGAAACACACGCCCATGATCAGCAAACGGCCCTCGGCGCGTTGCCGCGACTGGTCGCGCATCTGTTCGTGACGGATACGTTTGTTTTCCCGCTCGATCGCGTCGGGATTTTCGCCTTTTTGACGGGCGTCCAGAATGCGGGCAAGCGGGCGGAGCGGCGTGCGGATCATAGCGGATCATCCTGAGAAGAAGTGCCAGAGTTCATGGTGGAGACATCGACCGGATTGGTGATCGGCAACAGCGGCGCAGGGGGATAGGCCACTTGATCCACAAGGCCGAACTGATCCGGCTGCAAGGGCAGAAGGCCCAGCCGGTCAAAGTTGATCACCGACAGATCGCGCAGCCGGTCAGGACGGTTCTGATAGGCCCATTCGGCCCGCAGCACCGCCAGCCTTGCATGGGCCTGCCGGATGCTGGCGTGCAGCTTGTCTGCTTCGCTCAGCGCCGATTGGGTCGCATAATTCTCGCGGTAGGCCCAGAAGGCCAGACCGATCACCGCCAAAGACGTCAGGATGTATAACACCGCTCGCATGATCAGAGCCCCTTTACCATCGGCATCCCGATGGATTTTGCATCAACGCCCCCTGAGGGTGCGTCAGTACGTGTCGCCACCCGCAGCTTGGCCGAGCGGCTGCGCGGGTTGTCTGCCAATTCTTCGGCATCCGGTCCTATCGCCTTGCGCGATTTCACGGTGAACTGCGGCGCGTCGCGCTGCATCTCGGGGGCAAAGCGATTTGCATTGCCGCCCGACCCTGACCGCGCGGTCAGGAACCGTTTGACCATTCTGTCTTCTACAGAATGAAAGGTAACAACGGCCAATTTTCCCCCGGGCTTCAGCGCCCGCTCGGCGGCCATAAGGCCTTGGAACAATTCGCCATATTCATCGTTTACCGCAATCCGGAGCGCCTGGAAGCTGCGGGTGGCGGCATGGGATTGGCCGGGCTTGCTGCGCGGCAACACCCCTTCAATCAGGGAGGCCAGTTCAAGCGTGGTGGTGATCGGCGCCTCGGCCCGCGCACGGCCAATGGCTTTGGCGATGCGGCGGCTGGCGCGTTCTTCGCCGTATTGAAACAGGATGTTGGCCAGCAGCTCTTCTTCGGCCTCGTTGACCAGGTCGGCCGCCGATGGTCCGTCCTGCGACATCCGCATGTCCAGTGGGCCATCCCTCATGAACGAAAACCCGCGTTCCGCGAGATCTAGCTGCATTGAGGACACCCCAAGATCCAGCACAACTCCGTCCAGATCCTGCGCATATTCATCCATCCGCGAAAACACGCCCCGCTGCATCACGATGCGGTCGCCATAGTCGCCCGCCCATTCCGCGGCCATCTCAAAGGCCAGCGGGTCACGGTCCACGCCAATCACGCGCTCAGCGCCTGCCTCAAGCAGGCCGCGCGTATAGCCGCCTGCACCAAACGTGCCGTCCAGCCAAACGCCCTCAACCGGCGCAACGGCCGCCAACAACGGGCGCAACAAGACTGGGGTGTGGGGGGCAGAGGGATGATCAGTGGCCGCAGCAGCCATATCCGTTACTCCCCCGACTTTCCGTCCAGAAAGACCAGAGGATCAAAGTCCTCGGGCAATTCATCTAACCACTCTTCCTCTTTTGCCCGCTCTACGGTGTCGTAGGTTTCAGGCTTCCAGATCTGGAAGGTGTCGCCCGCCGCGATAAAGAAGGCTTCGTTTTCAAGCTCGATTTTCCGGCGCAGTTTGGCCGGCAGAACCAAACGCCCGGTTTCATCTACATTTGTGGGAAAGGACTGCCCGTGAAACAGACGTTGAAGCATCTTGCGCTCCATTGATCCGCGCGGCAGCGCGTCGATCTTGTCGTCCACCTCGTTGATGGCGTCCATTGTATAACATTCAAGATAATTGCGGCGATGATCGCCATAGACAATGACCAGTTCGGGGTTGTTGCCCGATTGCCAGTTCGGGTCACCAGCCTCAAGCACACGGCGAAAAGAGGCTGGGATAGACACCCGCCCCTTCGTATCGACCTTGTGTTGGCTCTCGCCTCTGAACCTGCGGCTCACTGTCTTTGTCCTGCCTGCGCTTAACTGCGCTTTGCTGTTGTCGCGCCCCCGCGAATGCCCCCCACCGATCTTGTGAAATGGAAACGGCGGGTTGATCTGCTGCCACTGATCAACCCGCCGCCCTCGTCCCGCTGTTGCGGGGAAGTCCGACTGCGCGCGCCACCTGGGGGGATGTCTGCTCGCTCGCGCGCCGGATCTCTTGGTCTGATGAAATCGAGGGCCTGTATGAAACCTGCGTGGTTTTTATTGTGTGGGGTCGTTTGGTGCCCCGTGTCCCGTTCTCATCCGATGAAGAAGGGATGCCACGGGAAATCATGGGTGTCTACATTTATTATAGCTAATCGACACAATATCTGGTTTTGCACAAGGCTGAAAAACAAGATTTAGCTAAGAAATGGCTCACAAAATTGGCTCAATTTGCAGTAGATGACCCCAAAGGCACTACATATAGTAGGACATCGACACATCGAAAAAAGTGGGGTAATTTCCCATAAATTTTCGCCCACAAACTTATCCACAAGCAATGTTCACCACTTGTTCCCATCAGTAACTGCAAACCAAGGCAAATTTCAACCCTATTCCCGTGGAATTGATTCGGTTTCGGCAGGTTTCAGCCGGACTTCACGCCCCTGATTGGCATATGGCCCATCTATTCCCGTAAGCCGTCCCATCTAATCCCACAGGTGCCATAGGATCCCAGTTCTGACCTTCCACGCGCTGCAAAATCGCGCCTTACCTTGCGTCCCCCGCGCCAAACCGCCAAAACAGGCGGGCCAGCCCGCACTACGGGCTATTGGGCAGAGGAGCTAAAGATGACCACCGCACTGGCGCTGATTTCCCATGCCATTCGTATGTTGGTGTTCGAAACCGGCACAACGTTGAAAGTTGTGATGCCCGCCATCCTGCTGGTGCTTGGCAGCACATTGGCGTCCGTGGTCTTGTTGCCCGACGCCATCGCCGCGTTGCAAGCCCACCCGGAAGATATGGTTCTGCCCTCCGGTGGGGAACTTGGCTTGCTGGCGCTTTTCGGACTTTGTGCGCTGATGGGCTATGTGCTGATGGCGATCCTGTGGCACCGGCATGTCTTGCTGAGTGGGACCGACCATGCCGACGATCTGCGCCCTTCTGCATCGATTGTATTGTCTTACGTCTGGCGGGCGATCCTTGTCGGCCTCATGCAATTGCTCGCTACCATCCCGATTGTCATTGGCACCGCCGCCATCGGCGCCGTGATTGGGATGACTGCAGGACTGGGCGGCAGCGCATTTTTGGGACTGGTCATCGGGCTGCTGGCCAGTGTGGTCTTTGTCTGGATCGCGCTGCGGCTCTCGGTCGTGCTGCCGGCTGCTGCATTGGGGCAACCAATGAAGATCTTCGAAAGCTGGCGCGAAACTGCGCCGATCTCCGGACCGCTTTGGGGCGTTGCCGCGCTTTTGGCGGCGATCAACATCGGGATCAACGGTCTTGCCGCGATGATCCTGCCAGAGGCCGCCGTGGTCTCAGCCCTGATTTCGGCCTGCGTTTACATGATCGAAGGGTTGGTCTTTGTCTCGGTCCTGACAACCCTATACGGTCATTTGGTGGAAAGGCGCACGTTGGGGTGACATGCGCCTTCGGGCCTAAAGTCCTGCCCCTATGCCATGCCACCTTTGATCAAGCCTTCGGCGATCTGCCCGTAAGCCTTGGCCATCGCGCTGTCCCCCGCCGCGACCGGCGTGCCGCCGTCACCCGCCAACCGGGTCTCCAGATCAATCGGCAAAGTGCCTAGCAAAGGCACGCCGATCTTCTCGGCCTCATCCGCCACGCCGCCGCGGCCAAAGATCTGATGCTCTGCCCCGCAGTCGGGGCACACGAACATCGACATATTCTCGATCAAGCCCAAAACCGGTGTCTTCAGCGTGCCGAACATGTCCAGCGCCTTGCGGGCGTCAATCAACGCCACATCCTGCGGTGTGCTGACCACAATCGCGCCGGTCAGTTCGGACTTGGTGCAAAGAGTCAACTGCACATCCCCTGTACCCGGCGGCAGATCGACCAGCAAAACGTCAAGCTCCCCCCATTCCACCTGTCCCAACATCTGTTGCAAGGCGCCCATCAACATCGGCCCGCGCCAGACGACCGCCTTGCCCTCTTCCATCATGAAGCCGATCGACATCAGCGTGACCCCATGGGCCTGCAAGGGAATGATCGTCTTACCATCAGGGCTGGCGGGCTTTTTGTTGATCCCCATCATACGCGGGACACTGGGTCCATAGATATCGGCATCCAAAAGACCGACCTTGCGCCCGGCCCGTGCCAGCGCCACAGCAAGATTGGTGCTGACCGTGGATTTGCCGACACCGCCCTTGCCCGATCCAATGGCCAAAATGCGTTTGACACCGGATGGTTTGGTTGGACCGTCTTGTGGTTTGGGATGACCGCCGATCTTTAGGGATGGAGGTGCGGCCGGTTTGGCCGCCGGACCATGTGCTGTCAGGGCGACCGTGGCCTGGGAGACACCAGGCAGATCCGCCACGACCTTCTCCGCCGCATCGCGCAGCGGCGCCATGGAACGGGCCACGTCCGCATTTGGCGCCTCAATGACAAAGCGCACCACATCCCCGTCAATGGTCAATGCACGGATCAAATCATGATCCAGAATGCTTTTGCCATCCGGCAGGGCCACACGGGCCAGTGCGGCCTCTACCTCGGCTTTGGTGATGGGCATTGCGAACTCTCCTCTTGTTTGACCCTGAAATGGCAGGTTCTGCCCAAATCACAAGAGGGGCGCGGCGATTTGCGCAATGGCTCTGCGCGCAATGCAAGGGGGCCATCGCAATCCATGCGAATGCTGCATAGCAGCATTGCAAATTTAATTATTGTGCACTTGCAGCATCTGCCCCATCCTAGTCTCATCAGGAAGTCGCAAGGCTCCTTGAGAAAGTTACCAAACAGGCCTACCTCCTCCCGGGCTTGTTTGAATTTGGCGGCGACATTTTCCTCCTCCCTAATGTCGTCGCCCTTTCTTTCTTTTCTCCCCCTTCAAAATCAGCTTCGCCCCACACCGATGCCCTGCACCAAACCGCAGCGCCATTTGTTTCCGTTTTATTAACAACAGGTTGCCGTCACGTCGCCCATGCAAAAACTGCATATCGGCTTTGCCATTACAGCCGTTGTAAGGGTCTGGGAAAGGCGTATGTACCCCTCATCAGACAAGACGATAACGTCATACATATACGAGGTGCCCCGATGGCATACATGAACACAACAACCGCCGCTCACCCTTCTGTATTTGCACAAATCGGTGCATTCTTTGAAGGCGCAGCAACACGCTACAAACAATACCGTCTTTACCGCGCAACCTTTGATGAGCTGAGCGCCCTGAGCAACCGTGAACTGGCCGATCTGGGCCTGAATCGCTCTGACCTGCGCCGCGTTTCGATCGAAGCCTCCCGCGCCTAAGACACCGAGATTGGACGCAACGCACCTCCCTGCCTTTGCGTCCAAAGCAGAGGTCCGCATCACCTTCCTCCTCCCTGATGCTGCGAGACCCTGCGCATAGACCCGAAGCCGACCCTCCCTTGACGCTTCGGGCCGACATAGAAACAGCGACACCTTCCTCCCAAGGTGTCGCTGTTTTCTTTTGTGAGGCCGATGTCGCCTCAGGGCGCCGCTTCAAGCAGGTCTCCGGGCTGGCATTCCAGCACCTCGCAAATCTTGGCCAGCGTTTCAAACCGCACCCCTTTAACCTTACCGGACTTGAGCAGGCTCAAATTCTGCACCGTGATCCCCACCGCTTCGGCCAGATCCTTGGACTTCATCTTGCGTTTGGCCAACATCACATCCAACCGGACAATGATCTGCATCAGACAAACTCCTCGTTCTCGCGGGCGATCCGGATGGCTTCGCGCATCACAAGTCCGAGGAAAAAGAATGCCAGCCCGCTGAACGCCAATCCCAGATTGCCGCTGTCATACCAGAACCGAAGCGGTAAGGGACCGCCCGCATTGTGCCAGGACCGGATCATCGGGCCTACCGCGCCTGCCAGAAGCGAAGTTGTCGCAGAACCAAAGATCAACAGCCCCATCCAAACCAGCCGGCAGGCAATGCGCTGATCAAACACGGCCCCGGCCCGCAGCAACCAAAGCAGCGACGCGCCGGTCAAATAGGCCAGCCAACCCAGTGCCGTGGGAACAAGCCAGACGCAAAAGAACACGATGCGGGTCGTGACGGAGATCTCTGCATAGGGGTCAACCCACCGACTATTCCTTCTGGACCAGAAATTTCCACAGCCTGAACAGCGCCAAAATGGGTGCCAAGAAGGGCTGCGAGCTTGGCGCGAAAGTGGCCAAATGTTCACTGGTCGCTGTGTTATTCCCCAAAGGCATGGATCCCAACGGCAACGGGCTTGCGGGGCTTGGGCAAAGAGCAGGCAAGGAGTTCGCTTCGACCTACGTCAAAAAGCAAAATAAAGGTAAATTCGGGGCCTTTGCCATCAACGGAGCAAGCGATCATGGCTTTTCTTACGGATGGGTCAGCGCCGCCGAAGCAAACGCCGCTGCTATCGAGTTTTGTAACGTCGGCAGTGCCCAAGCGCTTGCCAGGTTGGGCATTGAGGGGCGCAAATGGGCTCGGTCAAACGGATTGGACAAATGCCGTGTGATCGACACCCACTCCCCCGATTGATCAGGCGTTAAAACGGCACATCATCGCAACCTGAGAGAAAGCGGGACACAACTTTCTTTGTGCCCGCTTTTTCAAATTCGACCTCAAGCTTGTCACCCTCGATCCCGATCACCGCGCCATAGCCGAACTTCTGGTGAAACACCCTTTCGCCCATCGTGAAACTGCTCACGGCGTTCATATCGATCGTGACATTGCGGGTTTCTTTGGGCTGGCTCATGCCACGCTCCCCTGCCCGCGCCTGCAGGCGCCGCCAACCGGGGGAGTTATAGACATTCGCCTCCGCCGCCTGATCATGCAGATTGCTGGTCGGCATCGCCGCGCCGTAGCCCCCGCCATAAAGACCGGGGGGCGTCAGCACCTCGACGTTTTCCTCTGGCAGCTCATCAATAAACCGTGACGGCATGGAGGATTGCCATTGGCCAAACACCCGCCGGTTCGCGGCAAAGGAAATAGTACACAGCTCTTCGGCCCGCGTGATCCCCACATAGGCAAGCCGCCGCTCTTCTTCCAAACCCTTGATTCCGCTTTCATCCATCGACCGCTGCGAGGGGAACAAACCATCCTCCCAGCCGGGCAGAAAAACCGCAGGAAATTCCAGCCCCTTGGCCGCATGCAGGGTCATGATCGACACTTTCGCGCCGCCGTCATCGCTTTCATTGTCCATGATCAGGCTGACATGTTCCAAAAACCCTTGCAGGTTCTCGAATTGTTCAAGCGCCTTGACCAGTTCCTTGAGGTTTTCCAGCCGCCCCGGCGCCTCAGGCGTTTTGTCATTTTGCCACATCCCGGTATAGCCGCTTTCGTCCAGAATGATCTCGGCCAGCTCCACGTGGGACATCGTCTCATCGCCCACCATCCGGCCCCAGCGGTCAATCCCGTTGATCAAAAGACGAAGCTGCGCCCCGCCCTTGCCGCCCAAACCGTCATGAGCCAACAAGATCCGCGCGCCCTCGACAAGGTTGGTGCCATGTTCGCGGGCGGTGATCTGGATCTTTTGCTGCGCCTTGTCCCCCAGCCCGCGCTTGGGCGTATTCACAATCCGCTCAAACGCCAGATCATCATCCGGACTGGTCACCACGCGGAAATAGGCCATGGCATCGCGGATTTCCAAACGCTCATAGAAGCGCGGCCCACCAATCACCCTATAGGGCAAACCGATGGTCAAAAACCGGTCCTCAAAGGCGCGCATCTGGTGGCTGGCCCGCACCAGGATCGCCATCTGATCCAGATCCATCGGCGCCTGCCCGCGCGTGCCGCGCTGCATCGCTTCGATCTCATCCCCGATCCAGCGGGCCTCTTCCTCACCGTCCCAATGGCCAATAAGGCGCACCTTCTCGCCGTCCTCGGCCTCGGTCCACAGCGTCTTGCCCAAACGCCCCTCGTTGCCCGCAATCACGCCGGAGGCAGCAGCAAGAATATGCGGGGTCGAGCGGTAGTTCTGCTCCAGCTTGACAACATGCGCGCCCGGAAAATCCGTCTCGAACCGCAGGATATTGCCCACCTCGGCGCCGCGCCAGCCATAGATCGACTGGTCATCATCCCCCACACAGCAGATATTGCGATGCCCCTGTGCCAACAGACGCAGCCACAGATATTGGGCCACGTTGGTATCTTGGTATTCGTCCACAAGGATGAATTTGAACCAGCGCTGATACTGCTCCAGAATGTCCGGATGGGTCTGAAATATCGTGACCATATGCAAAAGCAGATCACCAAAATCCACCGCGTTCAGCTCTTTCAAACGTCGTTGGTATTGATCGTAAACCTCTGTACCGCGGTGATTATACAGCCCCGCATCGGCCGCTGGCACTTTATCGGGCGTCAACGCGCGGTTCTTCCAGCCATCAATGATCCCCGCCAGCATCCGCGCCGGCCAGCGTTTGTCATCGATATTCTCGGCCCGGATCAACTGTTTCAGCAGCCGCAGCTGGTCATCCGTATCCAGTATGGTGAAATTGCTCTTGAGCCCCGCCAGTTCCGCATGGCGGCGCAACAGTTTCACACAGATCGCATGAAATGTGCCAAGCCAGGGCATCCCCTCAACCTGTTGACCAAGCATATGCCCAACGCGGGTCTTCATCTCTCGCGCTGCCTTGTTGGTAAAGGTCACCGCCAAAATCTCGTTTGGCCGCGCCCGCCCGGTGTTCATCAAATGCACAATTCGCGCGGTCAGGGCCTTGGTCTTGCCCGTGCCTGCCCCGGCCAGCATCAACACCGGCCCGTCCATCTGCTCCACCGCGGCCCGCTGCGCGGGGTTCAGCCCGTCCAGATAGGGTTGAGGCCGCGCCGCCATTGCGCGGGCGGACAAAGATGCGCCTTCAAAGGCGTCCATTTCATCAAAACTGCTCATGGCGGTTAACCTAGCCGCTTTCACCGCGCAGGAAAACCCATGTTCTTGGGATGTTCCCCTCCCTTTTTGGCCTTAAATACCTCCGGGGGTTTGGGGGCTGGCCCCCAACTGGCGCTAGACAATTCCGCCCCTCTTGGCGCAAATGCTGATATGGACCTGCACGCCACCTACCCCGCCCTGTCTGACCTGCGCCGCCGCGCCCAAAGGCGGATACCCAAATTTGTGTGGGAATATCTCGACAGCGGCACCGGCAACGAGGCGACAAAGGCCCGCAACCGCGCAGATCTCGACCGCATCGGCATGATGCCGGCGATTCTGGGCGGCGAATTTACCCCGGACCTGAGCATCTCCCTCTTTGGCCAGACACTTCCCCTGCCTTTCGGGTTTTCGCCCATTGGCATGTCCGGTCTGATCTGGCCCGACGCTGAAGGCCACCTCGCCCGCGCCGCGGCCAGGGCGGGCATCCCCTATTCCCTGTCCACCGTCGCCAGCCAAAGCCCCGAAGACCTCGCCCCGCATCTGGGCAGCCACGGCTGGTTCCAGATGTATCCGCCCCGCGATCCCGAGATCCGCAAGGATATGTTGCAGCGTGCCAGATCCGCCGGGTTCAACACTTTGATCCTGACCGTAGATGTGCCCGTGGCCAGCCGCCGCGAAAGACAGGTGCGATCGGGTCTGACCAACCCGCCAAAATTGACACCGCGCCTGATGGCGCAAGTGGCGATGCGTCCGGCCTGGGCCTTGGGCATGGCACAGCGCGGCATGCCGCATATGCGGATGCTGGACAAATACACAAGTGACGCCACCGCCAATCTGTCCCCCACGGCCCATGTGGGCTACCTGCTGCGCACGGCGCCCGATTGGGAGTATGTCAAATGGCTGCGCGATCATTGGGACGGGCCATTTGTCATCAAAGGCGTGCTGCGCCCTGAAGATGCAGCACAGCTGGAAAGCCTTGGCGTAGATGGCATCTGGGTGTCCAATCACGCGGGTCGCCAGTTTGATGGCGCGCCGTCCAGCATCGCCGCACTTCCGGCCATTCGGGACGCAACAGACCTGCCTGTGATCTTTGACAGCGGTGTGGAAAGTGGCCTTGATATCCTGCGGGCAATGGCCCTCGGCGCGGATTTTGTCATGTTGGGCCGCGCCCCGCATTTCGCACTTGCAGCGCTGGGTCCGAGGGGCGTTGATCACCTGATTGACCTGCTTGCCAAGGATCTCAGCGCCAATATGGGCCAATTGGGCGCAACAGACCTAAAAAACCTGCCCGCCCCGATTGCGCTAACAGAAAATCCTGTAAAACCAGCCCTGTAAAGGAAAAATTGACGTTGGGGCAGTTGACCCTGCGCGCCAATCCTTACGAAACCTTTCGCAATTGTTACAAAACCGTCGCAGGAGGGATTGCGCTGCATCGCAGCATCCTTAAAGTGCGGCCAAATTCAATCGTCGAGGATCTGCCCCATGCCCGATTTTTCCAAAGTCCTGATCGCCAACCGCGGCGAAATTGCCATTCGCGTCATGCGTGCCGTCAGCGAGATGGGCAAGACAACAGTGGCCGTCTATGCCGAAGAGGACAAGCTGGGTCTGCACCGGTTCAAGGCAGATGAGGCCTACCGCATTGGCGAAGGATTGGGGCCAGTGGCCGCCTATCTGTCGATTGACGAGATCATCCGCGTGGCCAAGGAATCCGGCGCGGATGCGATCCACCCCGGCTATGGTCTGCTCTCGGAGAACCCCGATTTTGTTGACGCCTGCGAAAACAACGGCATCACCTTTATCGGGCCCAAGGCAGAAACCATGCGGGCCTTGGGCGACAAGGCATCCGCCCGCCGCGTCGCCATGGAGGCCGGTGTGCCGGTCATTCCCGCCACCGAGGTGCTGGGCGATGACATGGACGCTATCCGCGCCGAGGCAGCCGAGGTCGGCTATCCCCTGATGCTCAAGGCGTCATGGGGCGGTGGCGGGCGCGGCATGCGCCCGATCCACGGCGAGGCCGAGCTTGAGGAAAAAGTGCTGGAGGGCCGCCGCGAGGCCGAGGCCGCCTTTGGCAATGGCGAAGGTTATCTGGAAAAGATGATCATCCGCGCCCGCCACGTCGAGGTGCAGATTTTGGGCGACAAACACGGGGAAATCTATCACCTGTTTGAACGCGATTGTTCGGTACAGCGCCGCAATCAAAAGGTCGTGGAACGCGCCCCTGCCCCCTATCTGACCGAAGAACAGCGCGCCGAGATCTGCGAGCTGGGCCGCAAGATCTGCGCCCATGTCGGCTATGAATGTGCTGGCACTGTTGAATTCCTGATGGATATGGAAACGGGCAAATTCTACTTCATCGAGGTGAACCCGCGGGTGCAGGTGGAACATACCGTCACCGAAGAGGTCACCGGCATCGACATTGTGCAGGCGCAGATCCTGATCGCCGAGGGCAAGACCATTGCCGAGGCCACAGGCAAGAACGCACAGGACGAGATCCGCCTGAATGGTCACGCCCTGCAAACACGGGTCACCACCGAAGACCCGCTGAACAATTTTATCCCCGATTATGGCCGCATCACCGCTTACCGCTCGGCCACCGGCATGGGCATCCGCCTGGATGGCGGCACCGCCTATGCGGGCGGGGTGATCACCCGCTATTACGACAGCCTGCTGACCAAGGTCACGGCCTGGGCGCCAACCCCGGAAAAGGCGATCTCCCGGATGGATCGCGCCCTGCGGGAATTCCGTGTGCGCGGCGTCAGCACCAACATTGCCTTTGTGGAAAACCTGCTCAAGCATCCGACGTTCTTGAACAACGAATACACGACCAAGTTCATTGACGAGACGCCCGAGCTGTTCCAGTTCAAAAAGCGCAAGGACCGCGGCACCAAGGTTTTGACCTATATCGCCGACATCACCGTGAACGGGCATCCCGAGACCAAGGATACCCCGCGCCCCTCTGTGCAATTGCGCGACCCAAAGCCGCCCGCCACCAAGGCAGATCCGATGATGGGCACCCGCAACCTTCTGGAACAGAAAGGCCCGCAAGCCGTGGCCGACTGGATGGGCCAACAACGCCAGCTGTTGATCACCGACACCACCATGCGCGACGGGCACCAATCCTTGCTGGCCACGCGGATGCGCAGCCACGACATGATCAAGGTCGCCCCCGCCTATGCCGCCAACCTGCCGCAACTGTTCTCGATGGAATGCTGGGGCGGCGCGACATTTGACGTGGCCTACCGGTTCTTGCAGGAATGCCCATGGCAGCGCCTGCGCGATCTGCGCGCCGCCCTGCCCAATGTGATGACGCAGATGTTGCTGCGCGCCTCAAACGGTGTGGGCTACACCAACTATCCTGACAATGTGGTGCAGAAATTTGTCGCCACGGCCGCCGAAACCGGGGTCGATGTCTTCCGCGTCTTTGACAGCCTGAACTGGGTAGAGAACATGCGCGTCGCAATGGATGCCGTGGTCGAGGCGAACAAGGTCTGCGAAGGCACGATCTGCTACACCGGCGATATCTTTGACCCGAACCGCGCCAAATATGACCTGAAATACTATGTCCAGATGGGCAAGGATCTGAAGGCCGCTGGCGCCCATGTGCTGGGCCTGAAGGATATGGCCGGACTTTTGAAACCGGCGCAGGCCCGCGTGTTGATCAAGGCGCTCAAGACCGAGGTTGGCCTGCCGATCCACTTCCACACGCACGACACGGCGGGCATTGCCTCTGCCACCATCCTTGCGGCCTCCGAGGCCGGTGTGGATGCGGTGGATTGCGCCATGGACGCGCTCAGCGGCAATACCTCACAAGCGACGCTTGGGTCCGTGGTTGAGGCGCTCAAACACACCGACCGCGACACCGGTCTGGATATGAACGCAGTGCGCGAAATCTCTGACTATTGGGAAGCGGTACGCGGCCAATACAGCGCCTTTGAAACCGGCATGCAGGCGCCTTCCTCAGAGGTGTATCTGCACGAAATGCCCGGCGGCCAGTTCACCAACCTCAAGGCGCAGGCCGCCTCGCTTGGCCTTGACGACCGCTGGCCAGAGGTCGCCCGCACCTATGCGGATGTGAACCAGATGTTCGGCGATATCGTCAAAGTGACGCCCTCCTCCAAGGTTGTGGGCGACATGGCGTTGATGATGGTCTCCCAAGGGCTTTCCCGCGCCGATGTGGAGAACCCCGAAACCGATGTCGCCTTTCCCGACAGCGTTGTTGACATGATGCGCGGCAACCTGGGCCAGCCTCCCGGCGGCTTCCCGGAGGGGATCGTCAAAAAGGTGCTCAAGGGCGAAGCGCCCAACACCGAACGCCCCGGCAAACACCTTGAACCGGTCGATCTCGAAGCCGTCCGCGCCGAGCTGTCGGCAGAGCTGGACGGCATGGCCATCGACGATGAGGATCTCTGCGGCTATCTGATGTATCCCAAGGTCTTCCTCGATTACATGGGCCGCCACCGCAGCTATGGCCCGGTGCGCACCTTGCCGACGCAAACCTTCTTCTATGGCATGGAACCGGGCGAAGAAATCTCGGCCGAAATTGACCCCGGCAAGACCCTCGAAATTCGCATGCAAGCGATGAGCGAGACCACCGAAGACGGCGAAGTAAAAGTGTTCTTTGAACTCAACGGCCAGCCGCGTGTGATCCGGGTGCCGAACCGATTGGTCAAATCTACAACCCTGCAACGGCCCAAGGCCGAGGCGGGTAATGAGAATCACATCGGCGCGCCGATGCCGGGGGTTGTGGCCTCTGTCGGGGCCGTGGTTGGGCAAACCGTGCACGCAGGTGACCTCCTGCTGACCATCGAAGCGATGAAGATGGAAACCGGCATCCACGCCGAGCGCGACGCGGTTGTGAAGGCCGTGCATGTGCAGGCAGGTGGCCAGATCGACGCCAAAGACCTGCTGGTCGAGTTGGAATAAAGGCTATCAGCAGGGCGGTTCAACGCCGCCCTGTCATTCGCTGCCCAAATACAGCGTGAACAATTCCTGCGGCGCTTCGACACCGCGCAGCATATAGGGGCCAAGCGAGATCACCTCCGCCTTGCGGGTTGTGACCTGCCGCGCGACCTGGGCGGACATGATAAAGTTGCGGTCCAGCGGCCCACACATGCCCTGAATACGGGCCGTTTGATTGACCGCAGCCCCGATCACCGTGAAATCCAGCCGCGCCTTGCCGCCGATATTGCCATAAAGCACATCACCCAGATGCAGCGAGAGCGAGTAATCGGTGGTGGTCAATCCCTCCTCCGCCCGCCGGGCGCTGACCGCCGCCATCCGCTCTCCCACCTGGATCGCCGCCTCAAGCGCATTGTCCACCGCGCCGGCGTCTTTGCTGCAATCAAAGATCGCAAGCAGGCCATCGCCCATAAATTTCAAGACATTACCGCCGTGCCCTTCCACAAGGCCGACCACTTCGCCAAAGTAGTCATTGAGCATATCAATGACCGCATGACCGGCAATCCGTTCCGACAATTTGGTAAAACCGCGCAGATCAAAGTACCAGATCACCGCATGTATTGTCTCGGATGAGCCGCGCACGATATCGCCCGACAGCACCCGTTCGCCCGCATCGGCGCCCAGATAAGTCTGCACGATGTCACTGGCCATCTGCCGGTTCGACGCCGATTTGAGCGCCAGCCCCAAATAGGGCAACAACCGCCGCAACATGGCAAGATCACTATCAGAAAATCCGCCTTCGCGGTCGCTGGTCCAGGACATCATCAATCCTTCGGCGGGGTCATCGGGATTGGTCGCCAACGAATTGCGCGGCTGTTCAAAGCTGACCTTGGCCGCGAAATAATCGGTGCATCCGCGTTCTTTCAATTCGGACAGAAACGGAAACCGGGCGGGCGGGTCGCCCTTTTCGAGGCTGATCCGCAGATCCGCCTCATCGACACTCAACAGATAATAAAGCGGGCTGGCCAGCCAGACATCCAGCGGCGCATCCGTGTGTTCATAGGAATCGCGCTCCATGCCTGCGTCCCGCTGCCAGTTGTAGCCAAAGCCGCCATATTCTGGATGATAGGCCCGCTGTGCCACATGCACCCGCTGCACCGGGAGACCCGCCTGCAATATCCGGGTGCAATACCCTTCAAGCAGGTCTTCTTGCGAGGTGCCGTAGACCCCTTGTAGGACAAGCCATTCTGCAATGGCGTCATGACTGCTGAGGTTCGGGTCTGGCTGCATATGCGCAATATGGGGGCTGGCTGGACCGCTTGCAAATCAATCCTGACCCATAGCATCTTTCAAATGCTTGATCATCGGGCGCAGAACCTGCACTGACGTCACATGCGCCTTTCTGCCCTGACCTTGATTGTCCCCGACTATGACGCCGCCATTGCCTTTTACTGCGGGCAAATGGGGTTTGTTTTGGATGAAGATATTGATCAGGGGCGCAAACGTTGGGTCCGGGTCACACCTCCGGGCGGCGGCGCGGGCTTTGTACTGGCCCAAGCGGCGGACGACCGACAAACCGCCGCGATCGGCGATCAGGGTGCAGGGCGGGTCTGGCTGTTCTTGCAAACCGATGATTTTGCCGCAGATCATGCGCGGCTGTTGGCGGCGGGTGTCACCTTTGAAGAAGCGCCGCGCCATGAGCCCTATGGCACCGTTGCAGTGTTCCGCGACATTTTTGGCAATCGTTGGGATCTGATCGGCAGCTGAAGTTTGCACATCGTGCCGCATTGCCTTGACGCCTGGGGCGGTTATCTTGGCCATCCAAGACAACAATTGCGCTGATCCGATGCCCTACGAATGGACCACTCCGCCCGGTGACACACCTCAGGAAATGCGCCTTTGGCCGCATCAATCCCTGCCGCCGCGCGGCTTTGCTGGCTTTATCCTTGTGACCTTCACGCTGATCCTGATCCCGACCCTGCCCCTGTTGGGCACGGCGCTTCTGTGGGGCTTGTTGCCCTTTGTCCTGTTGGCTGTGGCGGGGATCTATTTTGCATTGCAACGCAATCACAAATCCCGCCTGATCGAAGAGGTGCTGACCCTCGATCAGGAGATGACCCACCTGCGCCACACCACGGCCAAGGGGGAGGTTAAAGACTGGGATTGCAACCGCTATTGGACCCAGGTCACGAAATATGACGCAGACGGCCCGGTGCCGCACTACGTCACCCTGCGCGGCAAGGGGCGCGAAGTCGAAATCGGAGCCTTCCTGTCCGAGGACGAACGCATCGCCCTTTTTGAGGAGCTGCAGCGCCGCCTACCCCCGGATCAGCCAAGTGCCTCAACCAGATAATCAAAGACAATGCGCATCCGGCGGCTTGTGCTCAACTCGCGGTGGGCCACCAGCCAGGTTTCGATCTCAAAGGGGGCAATCCCCGGCATCAGCCGCACCACCCCCGCCGTTTGCGCCGCCACATCATCGGTCATTATCCCGATACCAAGCCCCTGCTGCACCATTTGCCATTGCACAAGATGGGTGGCACTGGTCAAAATAAAGTTCTCCGCCGTAACCGGCACGCCCGCCGCGTTCAAGCCGTCAATCAGAACATCATTGTCGGCAAAGCCGATAAAATCGGCCGCCACCAAGGACTTGAGCGTGTCAAAGGGACCGTTATCGCGCACATAGCTTTGCGCGGCATAGAGGCTGGCCCGGCCATTGCGCAGCTTTCGGGCGATCAATTGCGGATCGGTGGGCCTTACATTACGCAGGGCGATATCGGCCTCGCGGCGCCTCAAATCGCGCAGTTCGTTGCTGGCCACGATATCAATGCGAATGCCCGGATGCGCCTGCCGCAGCTTGGCCAGAACGGGCGGCAGATTATAGACCGACAGAATCTCGCTGGCGGTGATGCTGACCAATCCTTCCGCCGTCTGGGATTGCCCCGATGCCACCCGTGACAGCCCACCTGCGGCTTGTCCCATGGCGCGGACGTGGTCCATCATCTCGAGCCCTGAAGGGGTCAGCATCAGACCGTGCCCTGCCCGTTCAAACAAGGCCACACCCAGTTCCTCCTCCAGTGCGGCCACCTGCCGGCCCAATGTTGGCTGGGTTAAGCCAAGAGCCCGCGCAGCGGCGGACAAAGAGCCCTCTTCCGCCGTGACCAAAAAGGCCCGCGCCCTGTTCCAATCAAAGTTGATCAATCGCCAATCCATGCAAATTTGCATAGCAATTCACCAGATTTAGTCAATTCCCCTAAAATTTCTTATGGTGTAGCCACGCTTCACGCCTCAAATGCATGGATCACCCAATGACCAATCTCACCAAACCCCATCCCGAAAGCCGGTTTTGGAACCGTATGGCCCCCGGTTATGCCCGCAGCACCATCTCCGATGTGGAAAACTACGAACGCAAGCTGCGTGAAACCGCCGCATTGATGCGGCCTGACATGCAGGTGCTTGAGATCGGCTGTGGAACCGGATCCACCGCACTTTGGCACGCGCCAAACGTTGCGCATATCACGGCAACGGATTTATCCTCTGGCATGCTGGACATCGCCCGCGAAAAGGCCCGCACAGCAGCGATTGAGAACGTCACCTTTGTGGAGGCCGCGGCCGAAGATGTCCCGCAACCGGATCGGCCCTATGACATGATCATGGCCCATAGCCTGCTGCATCTGGTGAAAGATCATCGCGAAGTGATCACCAACATGGCCAATATGCTGGCGCCTGGCGGCTTTCTCGTGACCAGCACCATCTGCATGTCGGAAGGGTTGTCAGCTTTCAAACTGATCGCTTGGCCCGGCCGCATCCTTGGACTTTTGCCGCGCATCAATTTTCTACGCAAACGTGATTTGGAAGATGCGGTGCAGGATGCCGGTTTGAAGATCCACACATGCTGGCGTCCGGGCAAGCGCAAAGCCGTTTTTCTGATCGCCCGGAAACCGGCATAAGAAGCCCCACCCTGTGGATAACTGCCTCATGCGCCGCATGAGGTAGTCCCGCCAAGCATTTGTTATGTTTGAAACTAGGGCGCATCGCACCCCTGTGGAAAAATTAGCCCAGTCGGTTCTTGACCTTCGGCCCAACAGCACCGAAATCCATCCGCCCTGTGTACTTGGTCTTGAGCAGGCCAATCACCTTGCCCATGTCCCGAATAGACGACGCACCAACCTCTGAAATCGCCGCTTCGACGGCGGCTTCAACCTCGGCATCGTCAAGTTGACGCGGCAGGAACTCTTCGATCACAGTGATCTCCTGACGTTCCCGCTCAGCCAGATCCAGTCGCCCGCCCTCTTCATAGGCCCGCGCCGATTCCATCCGCTGTTTGGCCATCTTGCCAAGAATCGCCAGAACCTCGGCTTCGCTGGCGCCGTCGTCGCTGCCGGTTGCGCGGCTCGCAATGTCCTTGTCCTTGATCGCAGCATTGATCAACCGCAAGGTCGAAAGCCGCTCAGCGGCCTTGTCTCGCATGGCTTGTTTGAGGGCATCTGAGATGCGGGTGCGCAAAGTCATGAGTTCGGTCCTGTGCTCTGATCGATACTAAGCTTCGGACCATACCTGCACTCCGCCCAGCAGGCAATGGGCATCAAAGCCGCTAAGATATTGTTTTCCAACACAATCTCATTTTTCAACAAGACTTGACCACAGCCCGCCCCGGCATTAGGTTCGCGCAGATTTATCCAGACACATCCCGCCCGGAGGCCCCCCATGTCCGCGCCCGTTCCCCCTCGCCCGACTGCCTGTCTTGTACTGGCGGACGGTTCAATTTTCTACGGCATGGGTTTTGGTGCCACTGGCCAAACCGTCGCAGAGCTTTGTTTTAACACAGCAATGACCGGTTATCAGGAGATCATGACAGACCCCTCCTATGCGGGCCAGATCGTGACATTCACCTTTCCGCACATCGGTAACACTGGCACCAACCCCGAAGATGATGAAACCGGCGATCCGGTCGCCTCGGGCATGGTCGTCAAATGGATGCCGACGGACCCGAGCAACTGGCGCAATGTGCAGCATTTGTCGAATTGGCTGGCGGCGCGGGGCCGGATCGCGATCGGCGGTGTGGACACCCGCCGTCTGACCCGCGCCATCCGTCACAGCGGCGCGCCCCACGTGGCGATGGCCCATGACCCCGATGGCAACTTCGATATCGAAGATCTGATCGCCAAGGCCCGCGCCTTTGCCGGTTTGGAAGGCATGGATCTGGCCAAGGAAGTGACCTGTGCGCAGTCTTACCGCTGGAACGAGACCCGTTGGGCCTGGCCCGATGGCTACAAACCCAATGAGAACCCCAAGCACAAGGTTGTCGCCGTTGATTATGGCGCCAAGCGCAACATCCTGCGCTGCCTAGCCTCTGCCGGTTGTGATGTGACGGTGCTGCCTGCCACGGCCACCTATGAGGATGTGATGGCGCATAATCCTGACGGCGTGTTCCTGTCTAACGGCCCCGGCGATCCGGCGGCCACAGGCGCTTATGCCGTGCCGATGATCCGCGAAGTGCTGGACAAGACGGAGCTGCCGGTTTTTGGAATTTGCCTTGGTCATCAGATGCTTGCACTGGCCCTTGGTGCCAAGACCATCAAGATGAGCCACGGCCACCACGGCGCCAACCATCCGGTCAAAGACAATGACACCGGCAAGGTTGAGATCACTTCGATGAACCATGGGTTTGCTGTCGATGCCCAGACCCTTCCGGAGGGCGTTGTGGAGACCCATGTGTCGCTGTTTGACGGGTCCAATTGCGGTATCCGTCTGGCGGATCGTCCGGTGTGGTCGGTCCAGCACCACCCTGAAGCCTCCCCCGGACCGCAAGACAGCTTCTACCTGTTTGAGCGTTTTGCAGAAGCGATGGAAAACCGCGTCTGATCCGCGATCCGGCTTGACGGTCAACCGTTCTTCTCTCTGGTTAAGGGAAAATTAACCAACCAAAGCCAATGCTGACCTGAATTTCAGGTTGGGGTTTTGAAAATGAGCAATCTTCGGCTGGCTCTGGCAGCGCCGCAGATCGCCAACCCGGTTCAAAAACGTATGCCATTGGGCCAACACCTGATGGCGGCGGGGGTTATTGGTGATCAGGATTTGGCGCATGCGTTGGATTTGCAGCGCCATGTTGACGCGCCTATTGGCGAAATCCTGGTTGCCGAAGGGTTGGCGACGCGCAACGATGTTCTATTGGCGCTGTCACGCCAAAGCGCCGCACAATTGGCCGATCTGGATGGTCAACCGCCAACCCCGATGATGGCACAGCATCTGTCCGCTTCGGTTTGCCTGAAATTTCAAGTGGTTCCGTGGCTATCCCTGAATGGTATGCTTCTCGTTGCCACCAGCAATCCCAATGAGTTTGAACAATTGCGCCTCTCCGTGGGAGAGAACGGCAAACGGATGTTTCCAGCCATCGCCTCGCCGGGGCAAATCAAGAAACATATCAGCCGCCTTTACGGCGCGGAACTGGTCCAGCATGCCGCCAGAAAGGTGCCCGCAGCCGAAAGTTGCCGAATCTGGGACATTTCGGGAAACCGGCGGCGCAATTGGGCTGTGGCCGTCATCTCCGCTTTGATGGTGGCGCTTATTTACGCGCCTCTTTGGACCCTCACCGTGCTGATGCTTTTCGCGGTCGGGACATTGGTGATGTCCACCACTCTCAAGGCCGCCGCGCTTTGGGCCGAGTTGTCCCATAGATATACAGCGTCGCGCCAGACCGCGCCCTCCTCTGTCCTGCCGTTTCGGGTGCCAAAGGTCTCTGTCCTGGTGCCATTGCTGCACGAGAAGGAAATTGCGGGCGCCCTGATCAAAAGGCTTGAACGGTTGACCTACCCAAAATCCCTGCTGGAAATTGTGTTGGTGCTGGAGGCCACGGACGAACTCACCCGCGAGACATTGGCCCGCACATCGCTACCCGAATGGATCAGTGTGATCGAGGTGCCCGAAGCCAATCAATTGACCACAAAACCGCGGGCATTGAACTATGCGATGGACTTTTGCCAAGGATCGATCATTGGCGTTTGGGACGCCGAAGATGCCCCGGAGGCCGATCAGATCGAAAAGGTCGTCTCCCGTTTCCAATCCGCCCCGCCAGAGGTCGCTTGCCTGCAAGGCAAGCTGGACTATTACAACAGCAGTGCAAACTGGTTATCACGTTGTTTTACAATCGAATATGCGGCGTGGTGGCGGGTGCTTTTGCCCGGTGTGGCGCGGTTGGGACTGGTGATGCCCCTGGGCGGGACAACCCTGTTTTTTCGCCGTGATCTGCTGGAGAAGCTTTGTGGTTGGGATGCCCATAACGTCACCGAGGATGCCGATCTTGGCGTGCGACTGGCCCGCCATGGATACAGCACGGAGCTGATTGATACCGTCACATTTGAAGAGGCCAATTGCCGGACGTGGCCTTGGGTGCGGCAACGCTCGCGCTGGCTCAAGGGGTTCTTGATCACATGGTCGGTGCATATGCGCGATCCGGCCGCCTTGTTGCATGATCTGGGGTGGCTGCGGTTTTTGGGGGTGCAAACCATGCTGCTGGCGACCTTTGCCCAGTTTGCCGCCGCGCCGCTGCTGTGGTCATTCTGGCTGGCGCTGGCGGGGCTGCCCCATCCGGTGCCGATGACCATGGGCAATGGGGTGTTATGGGCGATGGTGACGCTGTTTATTCTGTCAGAGACCCTGAACCTGTTGATCGGGATGATTGCCACCTCCGGCGAGCGGCACCGCCGCCTGATGCCTTGGGTGTTCACGACACCGTTCTATTTTCCACTTGGGGCGCTGGCCGCGTACAAGGCTCTGCATGAATTTGTGGTCAGCCCGTTTTTCTGGGACAAAACCCAGCATGGCGTCACGCCGGACCCGCAGCCGCATTTGCCCGCAAACGCCTCACATCTCAGCTAGATGGTGACACAGACACCCAAGGCAAAGGGTCTAGCCTTCGTCCTCGCGGCGCGCTGCCTCTTGCTTGAGACGGGTCACAAAGGCCACCGAAATATGACTGCGCAGCGCCTCATCCGCGCCATCTTCATCCCGCGCTTCGATCATTGAAACGATCTTGTCATGTTCCGCCTGCGCAAGCGCTCCGCGCCCCTCCGCCGCCAATGACGTGGTCGCCATAAGCGCCATGGAACGGTACAAAAGATCGAGCTGTTGCACCAAATAGCGGTTGTGCGAGGACAGATGGATCTGTTTGTGAAAGCGCCGGTTGCTGCGCGAGAGCGCCGAGGGATCATTGACCAGCTTATTGTCCGACTCCACCATTTCGCGCAGAACCCGCACCTCTTCCTCGGTGGCGTGGCGGGCGGCCAGACGTGCGGCCAGCCCCTCCAACTCCCCCCGCACCACATAAAGTTCGGCGGTTTGGTTGTGATCCAGTGACGCCACGATAAGGCTGCGCCCGTCACGTGTCAGCAAGGACTGTGTCTCCAACCGTTGCAACGCCTCGCGCACCGGGGTGCGGGACACGCCAAAACGATCCGCCAATTCGCTTTCCACCAGCCGGTCACCGGGTCGATAGGTGCCCACATCGATGGCCTCAAGTATCATCGAATAGGCGTCTGTTGATCCGGGTTTGGGCGCGGCCATGGCAATCTTCCTTTGGTTGCGGCCACCTTACTGTCTGATCCCTTCGGCGCAAGCCCGCAGCCCCCTTGCGAAGCATCCGCCAAGCGCCTAAGCCAAACATATGCCACGCGATGCCTTCTCTCACGTCGATACCTGGGTCTTTGATCTGGACAACACGCTGTACCCGCCCGAGGCGCGGCTGTTTGACCTGATTGAAGTCCGCATGACCAATTGGGTGATGCAGGAACTCAAGGTGGATCAGCCCGAAGCGGACCGTCTGCGCCGCAAATACTGGCACGAACACGGCACCACATTGGCCGGCTTGATGCGCGAACATGACATCGACCCCGCCCCCTACCTTGTGGACGTGCATGATATTTCCATGGACAGCCTGACCCCCGATCCCGACCTTGCCGCCGAAATCCGCAGCCTGCCGGGGCGGCGCATTGTCTACACCAATGGCTGCGCCCCCTATGCCGAGCGGGTGCTGGCCGCGCGTGGCCTGTCGGGGCTGTTTGATGCGGTCTACGGGGTGGAACACGCCGATTTCCTGCCCAAGCCGGACCGGGCCGCCTTTGACAAGGTTTTTGCCACCGACGGCCTGAACCCTGCCTCTGCCGCGATGTTCGAGGATGATGCCCGCAACCTGTCCGCACCCTTCGAGATGGGCATGCGCACGGTGCATGTGGCCCCTGCGCGACAGCATGCCGCGCATATTGATTACCATACCGATGATCTTCGGGGTTTCCTCGGCCGGGTGAAAGCATAAGTGTAAACCATGGCTTTTGACTGCGATATTCTGATCTCGGGCGGCGGGATTGCCGGGCTGACCGCGGCGGCGGCCTTTGGCACCGCAGGGTTTGATGTGATCTGCGTTGATCCGGCACCGCCCGTTGTCGAAAAGGATGCACAAGGCGCCGACATGCGCAGCACAGCATTCCTGCAGCCGGCCCGCCGGGTGCTGGAAGCGGCCGAGATCTGGCCCGCGCTCGCCCCTCATGCCGCCCCTTTACAGATCATGCGGATCGTCGATGCCGGCGGAGAAGTAGCCGAACCGCGTGTTACCCGCGAATTTGATGCCAGCGATATCTCGGATCAGCCCTTTGGCTGGAACTTTCCCAACTGGCTGCTCCGCCGGGAACTGGTGGCGCGGCTGAACGATCTCCCTAATGTGGATTTCCGGCCCGGCACCGGCACAACATCCCTGTTCACCCGCACCGCAGAGGCCCGCGTGGGCCTGACCGATGGCAGCCGCATCCGCTGCAAACTGGTGGTCGCCGCCGATGGCCGCGCAAGCCCGATGCGCGAGGCGGCGGGCATTTCCGTCAGCACCCGGCGTTATGGGCAAAAGGCACTGGCCTTTGCCGTGACCCACCCGATCCCGCACGAAAATGTATCGACCGAGATTCACCGCACTGGCGGGCCGTTCACACTGGTGCCCCTGCCCGATCTGGATGGCATGCCCTCGTCGGCGGTGGTCTGGATGGACGATGGCCCCCTGACCGTGGCCCGCGCCGCAACGGACACCGCCGATTTTGAGGCCGAAATGTCAGAGCGGTCCTGCCATCTGTTTGGCCCACTCACCTTGGCCAGCCCGCGCAACGTCTGGCCGATCATCAATCAGCACGCCGAAAGGTTGGCGGGCGAACGGTTGGCGTTGATCGCAGAGGCCGCCCATGTCGTGCCGCCCATCGGGGCGCAGGGGTTGAACATGTCGCTCAATGATCTGGCCTGCTTGCTGGATCTGGCGGTGGCACATCCCGAAACGCTGGGCGATGCGGCGATGCTGGAGAAATATCACAAGTCCCGTTTTGCCGACATCCAACTGCGGGTGCGCGGCATTGACCTGCTCAACCGCGCCAGCCAAGCCAGCAGCCCGCTCGCCCGCGACGCCCGCGCGGCCGGTCTGAACGCGCTTTATGCCATGCCGCAGGTGCGCAAGATGCTGATGCAAATGGGCCTTGGCGTGCGGTAACGCGGGGTTCAAACCGCCACGTTGGTCGGCTCTGGGGGACGCTTGCTTGTGCTGTGTTGCGCCTTTCGCAGACTGAAGCCGCCAGACGTCCGTTTCGAGCCCGAAGGTGCCCTTGAAGATAGCGTGCAAATTGCCAAATCACCGATTTGGCAGCGCCCGAACCGCCCCCACGGGGCGGGCGCTTTGCTTCCACCCCTCGGTTCGGCCGCGATGGCACTTTAAAGGCGGCTGAGTCCGCACACCCGACATTTTCCTCCCCCAAAACCACCCCCTCAAATCACCTCATCCAGCACGGCAGCCAGCCGCGCCAATGTGGCGTCCACATCGTAAAGCTTGTCCAAACCAAACAGACCCAAACGGAAGGTGCTGAAGCCCTCAGGCTCACCAACCTGCAACGGCACACCGGCTGCAATCTGCATACCCTTTTCGGCAAACGCCTTGCCGTTCTGCACCTGCGGGTCGGAGGTATAGCTGACCACAACCCCCGGCGCACCAAAGCCATCCGCCGCAACCGAGGTCACGCCCTTGGCCGCCAACATCGCCCGCACCCCATCACCAAGCCGCCATTGCGCCTCTTTCAAGCGGTCAAATCCGTATTCCTTGGTCTCGATCACCGTATCGCGGAACGCCCGCAAGGCATCGGTCGGCATGGTCGCATGATAGGCATGACCGCCGTCCTCATAGGCTTTCATGATGCTGCGCCACTTGGCCAGATCAATGGCGAAACTGTCCGATTGTGTCTCTGCCAACCGCGCCTCGGCACGCGATGACATCATCACGATGCCTGCACTTGGCGAGGCGCTCCACCCCTTTTGCGGGGCCGAAATTGCCACATCGACGCCAAGGGCTTTCATATCGACCCAAGCGCAGCCCGAAGCGATGCAATCCAGCACCATCAGCGCCCCAATCTCATGGGCGGCCTGCGCCATGGCGGTGATGTAATCATCGGGCAGGATCACCCCGGCACTGGTTTCCACATGGGGGGCAAACACCACCTGCGGCCTGTTCTCGTGGATGGCCGCGATCACGTCCTCAATCGGCGCAGGGGCAAAGGGGCTTTGCGGCGCATTGCCTTGAGGCCGTGCCTTCATCACGGTGGTGTTGCCAGTCAAATCGCCGCTTTCGATGATCTGGCTCCAGCGGTAGGAAAACCAGCCATTGCGCACCACCAGCACCTCGGCGCCGCGGGCGAACTGCCGCGCCACGGCTTCCATCGCATAGGTGCCGCCGCCGGGGATCAGGGCCACAGCATCCGCGTTGTAAACCTCTTTCATCAGCTCGGAGATGTCGCGCATCACCTGTTGAAAGGCGGCGGACATATGGTTGAGCGACCGATCCGTAAATACCACGGAAAACTCATCCAACCCGCTTGGGTCAATTGTATTTAGCAAAGCCATTTGAGGTTCCTTTTGCAATTCGCCCTGCACTTTCGCCGCGCAGGTAAGTCAATCTGATGTCCATATCCGATCCGGTCAAACCGACCCACCGCGCTGGCGGGTGCGGATCTGGCGCAGGGTTTCCACCAGCATCGCAGTGAGCAAACCAAAGATCAAAAGACCATTTGCCGCTGCCAATCCGCCAAGCAGGCGCCATTCCACCGGCAACAGAATGTCGCCAAACCCCAACGTGGTGAAGGCAACCAGCGAGAAATAAACCGATGCCTCAAAGGTCACAAAGATCTGCAACAGCCACAGGGCGACCGCCCAGATCCAGACCGCCGCTGTCATCATCACCAATGTCCAAAACATCGCAAAGGACAAAACAATGGTCAGTTTTGGCCCATGAGGCGGGCGGATCACCCAGCGGTGACTGCGCGCCAGTGCCAGCTCCAACCCCCACCACGACATCGCAGCGGCGATGGCAGTGATTGCGATCAAACCACTTCCCAAAAGCAACTGAATGAACATGCCGCGATCCTTTACGCTGAATTCACGCCCAAGGCATAGCGCAAGCGTGCCCGCCCTGCACCCCTATTGCGGAAAGGTGGCAGCGACCTCATACATCACCGGCTCGAACCGGGTACAAAGCTTGGCAATCTCGCGGTTGCGGCGGCGCATCTCATCTGTGCGCAGCATCGCCTTGAAATCATCACGGGTGGCCCATTGGGAGTAATTCGCAATCCGCGTTTCCGCGTCATTCACATGCAGTCCGGCCCCCGTAAATCCCGGTTGTTTCGAGATAAACTCAGCATAGGCCTGGGTCAGCAGGTCCAGCAAATCCTGACAGGTTCCGGGCGAACATTCGAAGGTGGTGATGACGGTCTGCAAGGCAGCATTGGCTTTGATCTGGGGCATTGTGGCTCCTCCTTGGGGTCATGCTAACACGAAAATCCCGGATGTCTGGCCCCTTATGCACCCCGTTCAAACGCCAAGTGGCCCCGGCAGACGTTCCTCGCTGAGCAGCACATTCGCCTCCACCTCGCCCGCGCCGGGCAAGGTCATGATCCGCCGCCGCAGCACCCGTTCAAAATCCGGCAAATCCCGCGCCACGACCCGCAAACGGTAGTCATAAAGGCCCAGAACATGCTCCACCGTCTGCACTTCGGGGATCGCCGCCACTGCACGCTCAAAATCCTCGAGGCTGACGCGCCCCTTGGTGGCCAGTTTGATGCCCAAAAACACCGTCACCCCAAAGCCAAGACTTTCTGCATTGAGCCGCAATCTGCGCCCGCGCAAGATCCCGGCCTCCTCAAGCCGCCGGATGCGCCGCCATGTGGCCGGCTGGCTCAGCCCATAGCGCCGCCCCAAGGCAGAAGCACTTTGTGTGGCGTCGCGCGCCAGTGACCGGATCAATTGATGGTCGATTTCATCAAGATCAATCATATCGGCAAAGTCTGTTCTGATTTGATCCGCGCCACCTGCATCAAGGCCTCAATGTCCGCAATATGCGGCAGGGTCAGGATACGGCTGCGGTAAATCTGTTGATAGTGGCCCATGTCACGGGCGATGATCGAGAGGCGCACATCGACGCGGCCCAAAAAGGTCTGGACCTCGATCACCTCGGGCACCTGCCGTGCCTCGGCGAGAAAGGCGTCAAACGCATTGCTTTGGGTTTTGTCCAGCGTCACCCGCAAGGACACCTCCACCGCATAGCCAAGCGCGGCCCAGTTCACCACCGCGCTCACGCCCTGCACGATGCCGTCATCTTCCATCTTGGCAATCCGCCGCGCCGCCTTGCCCGGTGTCATGCCGCAGCGTTCGGCCAATTCACCGGGGCTCAGGCTTGGCTCCGCCTGCCAATAGCGCAACAAACGCCGATCCATGTCATCAAGCATGATTTTTCCATTATTTGACCAAATCACGCATTACCATCTTCATCTGATCGAATAAACTCACAAATCAGCAATAGCCCCTCACGGCACAATGCGTATGTTGAACCTCAGATTTATGACCTCGAAAGGACCACCAAAATGCGCGTTTATTACGACCGTGACTGTGACGTTAATCTCATCAAAGACAAAAAAGTCGCCATCCTCGGCTATGGCTCTCAGGGCCACGCCCATGCGCTGAACCTGCGCGACAGCGGCGCGAAAAACCTTGTAGTAGCCCTGCGCGACGGCTCTGCCTCCAAGGCCAAGGCCGAAGGCGAAGGTCTCAAGGTTATGGAAATCTCCGAAGCCGCAGCATGGGCCGATGTGATCATGTTCACCATGCCCGACGAACTGCAGGCCGATACCTACAAGAAATATGTTCACGACAACATCCGTGAAGGCGCAGCGATCGCATTTGCCCACGGTCTGAACGTACACTTTGGCCTCATCGAGCCAAAGGCAGGCGTTGACGTGATCATGATGGCGCCAAAAGGCCCAGGCCACACCGTGCGCGGCGAATATACCAAAGGCGGCGGCGTGCCTTGCCTCGTTGCGGTAAACCAAGACGCCTCCGGCAAAGCGCTGGAAATCGGGCTGTCTTACTGCTCCGCCATCGGTGGCGGCCGTTCTGGCATCATCGAAACAGATTTCCGCGAAGAGTGCGAAACCGACCTCTTTGGCGAACAGGCCGTTCTCTGTGGCGGTATCGTTGAATTGATCCGTATGGGTTTCGAAACACTGGTTGAAGCCGGTTACGAGCCTGAGATGGCCTATTTCGAGTGCCTGCACGAAACCAAGCTGATCGTGGACCTGATCTATGAAGGCGGCATCGCAAACATGGATTACTCGATCTCCAATACAGCCGAGTATGGCCAGTATGTTTCCGGCCCGCGCATCCTGCCTTACGACGAAACCAAGGCCCGTATGAAAGCGGTTCTGAGCGACATCCAGTCCGGCAAGTTCGTGCGTGACTTCATGCTGGAGAATGCAGTTGGCCAGCCAACGATCAAATCCTCGCGCCGTGCAAACGACGAGCACCAGATCGAAGTTGTCGGTGGCAAGCTGCGCGACATGATGCCCTGGATCTCTGCGGGCAAGATGGTCGACAAAGCCAAGAACTAAGGCTTACGATCTCGACAATTCAGCGCCCGGCAGCCTGTTCTGCTGGGCGCTTTTTATTGTGCGGGCCTTTTCAGCTGGCCGGCACACAGGAGAAGCCCAATGAATTATGCGGACATGGAAACACCCTGCCTTATCCTCGACCACGAGCGATTTGAGGCCAATGCAGCCAGGATGCGTGCCCATTGTGATGCACGCGGTGTCGCCCTCCGGCCGCATCTCAAGACGCTCAAATCGGTTGACGCGGCCAAGGTTGCGACGGGTGGAATGCTGCAGAGGATCACGGTTTCTACGCTCCGCGAGGCGGAGGTTCTCGCCCGCGCCGGTTTTGACGACATCCTGCATGCTGCGGGGATTACGCCGAACAAGTTTGATCACGTGCGCAGGATCAACGCAGAGACTGGCAAGAGGCTGATCCTGACCCTTGATTCTATCGAAATGGCGCAGGCTTTGGTGCAAAACGACCTGCCCAACAGTGCGATGATCGAGATTGACTGCGGCGAACATCGAGGCGGGATCGGAAGCGATAACAAAGATTTAGAAGACATCGCCCGGGTGCTTGGACGTCAATTTGCGGGCATTATGACCCACGCAGGTCATTCTTATAGCTCTGACGAGATCGGACGGATCAAAGAGATCGCCGATGATGAGGTCAATGCAGCCACCACAGCGGCAACGCGGCTCCGGGCTGCCGGGATAGAGGTGCCGATTGTCTCTGTCGGATCAACGCCCACGGTGCTGCATGCGGACACCCTCGACGGGGTCAATGAGGTGCGCTGCGGGATCTACATGGTCTGGGATCTGAGCCAATTCGGGCGGGGCATCTGCGCCCTAGACGATCTCGCCTTGACGGTGCTGGCCACGGTGATCGGGCACAACCGAAGCGCGGGCGTTCTGACCGTCGATGCGGGCGCTCTGGCCATGTCCAAGGACATAGGCGCCAACACCTATCTGCCTGATGCGCGTTTTGGCTGGCTTTGCGATGCAAATGACCTGACCCCGTTGGGTCTGAGCATCGACACAGTGCATCAGGAGCACGGCACGGTGGTGGTCAAAGACCCGTCCGCATTTGACCGTTTGCCCATCGGAACACAGGTGCGCATTCTGCCCGGTCATGCCTGCCTCACGGCGGCGGGCGGCTATGAAGGCTATCATCTGCGGCAGGGTGGGTTCTGGCCAAGGTTCAACGGCTGGTGAGCGCAGCTTTTCAAATCTCTTGGCGTCCTACTGGGCCGGCTCCAAAGGCGGCCCTGCCATCCTTCGGCCCATGGCGAAGTAAATCTGATTGACCCCGGTCCCCTGTCGGGGTCTTTTGCGTGAACGCATCACCCCCAAGGTCTAGGAGAGCCGAGATGCCCATCATCACCAAAGCCGCCGCAAGACGCGAGAGCGATGACGGCAAGGGCAACCCATGTGGCCCTTACGAGGCGCTGCTTTTTTCCGACAGCGGAGGGTTGACCCAATTTGGCGCTTTTGTTGAGACCCTGCCACCGGGTTCGGCATCGTCCATCAAACATTGGCATGCCAAGGAAGACGAAATGATCTATGTTCTGGACGGCGTTGCAACTGTCCTCGAAGGAGATAAGGAACACCAGCTCACCCCCGGAGATGCTGCAACTTTCAGGGCCGGCGATCCCTTGGGACATTGCGTGCAGAACAAGTCAGACCGACCGATTACATATCTCGTCATCGGCACTCGCAAGGAGGCCGACACCGTGACCTTTCCGGACCACGACCGCGTTCTGCATTTCACCAGAGATGACGCAGGAGAGACTGCCGAAAGACATTTTGAAACCTTACAAGGCGCGCCTGCAACCAGCCCCTATGTGATCGACGCCAGTGCCACCTGACACCACCCCACGCATCACCCTCTACAGCTGGCTGATGGTGGCCATCCTTGCCTTTGTCTGGGGCGGCACGTTTATGGTCACCGAAGTGGCGCTGCGTGGCATCACCCCGTTCTGGCTGGCGGCCTCGCGCATTGTATTCGCTGCCCTGATCATGATCGCGGTTTGGGGATTGCGCGGCTTTGTCCTGTTCCAGGCTCCACTCAGCGGGCCTCAACGTGCGGCCCTGTTCACCATCGGCGCGGCCAGTTCGGCGGTGCCTTTTTCCCTGCTCGCTTGGGGCCAGCAGCATGTGACCTCTGGCTTTGCCGGCGTGTCCATGGCCTCAACCGCGCTGATCATGCTGGTGCTGGCGCATTTCTTTGTGCCGGGTGAACGGTTGACCCTGCGCCGGTCTATCGGGTTTGCCATCGGATTTTGCGGGGTTGTGGTGCTGATCGGTGGTCAAGCCTTCGAGACCTCGGGCGGCCTGCTGGAACCCATTGGACGTGCGGCCTGCATCGGCGCCGCGTTCTGTTATTCGGTCAGCTCGATCCTGATGCGCCGATTGCCTGCGGTCGATCCCATTGGTCTGGCGACCGTATTGCTGTTGATCGCCTCGTCCATCACCGTGCCGCTGGCCCTCATCACCGAAGGGCTGCCGCCGCTGCCAGACAAGCAAACCCTTGTTGTGCTTGCCTTTCTGGGACTGATCCCCACTGCTGCCGCCAATATCCTGCGGGTGCTGGTGGTGCGCAGCGCCGGGCCGGTCTTCATGTCACTGGTCAATTACCAGGTGCCGGTCTGGTCTGTGGTGCTGGGCGCATGGATCCTGGCCGAACCGATGCCGCCATCGCTGCTTTATGCGATGGTCTTGATCTTGGTCGGGGTCGGGATCAGCCAATATGGAGCATTGCGCCGGTTGTTTGGCCGCGCCTAACTCGAACCGCCAACGGCCTCTGTCACAGCCGCCACAACACCATCCACACAACGCTCCATCAGCGCTGCGTCTTCGTGTTCGGCCATCACCCGGACCAAGGGTTCAGTGCCGGACTTGCGGATGAGCAGACGCCCACCCCCAGACAAATCCGCCTCTGCCTGCGCGATCGCTGCCTTGACCGGGGCCATTTCCAGCGGCGCCTGGCCCGCCGCAAAACGTACGTTCTTAAGCAATTGCGGCACCGCATCAAATTGATGCAACAACTCTGACGCCTTGCGCCCGCCCCGCACCAGTTCCGCCAGAAACTGCATGCCCGCCATCAGCCCGTCGCCCGTGGTGGCATAATCGGTCATCACGATGTGCCCCGATTGTTCGCCGCCAAGGTTAAAGCCGCCCTGCCGCATGCGTTCCACCACATAGCGATCGCCAACGCTGGTGCGTTCCAGCCGCAAACCACGCGCGTCCAGGAAACGCTCCAGCCCCAGATTGCTCATCACAGTGGCCACAAGGGCGTTGCCCTTCAGCCGATCTTCTTCGGCCCAGCGGGCCGCCATCAGCGCCATGAACTGATCGCCGTCGCCAACATTGCCTTTCTCGTCGATCAGAATCACCCGGTCGGCATCACCATCCAGACAAATGCCCACATCTGCCCCATGGGCCACGACCGTTTCTGCCGCGGATTGCGGATGGGTCGATCCACAGCCCTCGTTGATGTTGTGGCCATTGGGGGCCACGCCCACGGGAATCACGGTCGCGCCCAGCTCCCACAGGGTCATCGGCGCGACGTGATGCGCCGCACCGTTGGCGCAATCTATCACCACCTTCAACCCGTCCAGACGCATCTGGCGCGGAAAGGAGGATTTCACCCTTTCGATGTAACGAAAGCGGCTGTCGTCGATACGTTTGGCGCGGCCAATCTCGGCCGCCGCAGTCGGTTCAACCCCTTCGGCGACCAGCGCCTCAATCTCGGCCTCAGCCTGATCGGACAGTTTGAACCCGTCAGGGCCAAAGAATTTGATGCCATTGTCATGGGCCGGGTTGTGGCTGGCGGAAATCATCACACCCAGATCGGCGCGCATCGACCGGGTCAGCAGCCCAACCGCCGGGGTCGGCACCGGCCCCAAAAGCAGCACATTCATGCCCGTGCTGGTCAGACCCGCCGTCAGCGCGTTTTCAAACATATAGCCAGACAACCGCGTGTCCTTGCCAATCACCACCCGGTGCACACCCTTGTTGTCACGCCGGAAATAACGCCCCACAGCCGCACCGATGCGCAGGGCCATCTCGGCGGTCATGGGATAGATATTGGCCGTGCCACGCACGCCGTCAGTGCCAAAAAGCTTTGTCATGCCTGTCTTCCTGCCATGGCAGCCCGCCACAGCGCTATTGCCTGAGTTGTTTGCGGCACATCATGCACACGCAGGATCTGAATACCATGGGCAAGGCCTGCAAGCGCAACCGCAATCGACCCCGGTGCGCGGTGATCTGCCTGCGGGGCATTGCCGATGGTGCCGATAAACCGCTTGCGCGATGCACCCAATAGGATCGGCACCCCCAGATCATGAAACAGGCTGAGCCGCGCCAAGAGGGTCAGGTTGTGATCCAGCGTCTTGCCAAAACCGATGCCCGGATCGGCGATGATCCGGCTGCGCGGAATGCCCTGGGCCGCAAGCGTTTCAATGCGGCCTGCCAGATAGTCGAAGACATCCAGCAGCACATCATCATAGCGCGGGTCTTGCTGCATGGTTTCGGGATCGCCCTGCGCATGCATCACACAAACCGGCAAGGACCGTGCCGCGCAGAAAGGCGCCAGCGCCTCATCATAGGTCAGCCCGGAAACGTCATTGACCAGATCCGCACCCGCCCGGATTGCGTTTTCAGCCACCGCCGCTTTGCGGGTGTCGATGGAGATCGCACAATCCACACCGGAGGCCCGCAACCCTTCGATGACAGGAGACGTACGGCGGATCTCTTCGTCCACGGCGACGGTTTCCGCGCCGGGGCGGGTGGATTCGCCGCCGATGTCCAGAATATCCACGCCCGCAGCCTGCATCTGCAATCCGGCGCGAACCGCGTCCTGTTCCGCCGCATGAACACCGCCATCTGAAAAACTGTCCGGTGTGGTGTTCAGAATGCCCATCACCCGTGGACGATCCATGGTCAGCATGGCCACTTGCGGGCGCGGTGCACTCAAAAGGGCGGCCGCATCGGCCGGCAGGTCTTGCGCCGCGATGATCTGCCCCGACGCGCCACGGCGCAATACCTCAACTTGCGAGAACCAGCCCCATCCCCCCGCAAGGGAAAGCGCCTCATCAGGCCGCGCTGGCCCGCATTGCACAAGCGGGCGAAAATAGTCGCGCCCAGTCACAACCTGTCCTGCTCCGCCGAGATGGATTTGAGCGGCACGGATGCCTCTTGCGGCAGCGCCGCCCCTATCACCAGCATATCCTCGGCCTCCATCGAGGCGGCAAACCATGCGGCCAGCGCCACCGCATCACGCGGCTGGGCAGACGGGGTATCCACAGAATCCAGAACGATTTTGGAGGGTGCCCAAACACAGGTCTGGCCATTCTTCATCGCCCAATCCAGTTCGGTGCGCGTGTCCACCACAACGCAGCGGTCATCCCTGGAGGCCAGAACCCATGCATTCTGTTCAATCGCCAACAGATCAATCCGGCGCTGTGCCATCTTGTGCGACAACTGCGGCGCGGCGGCATCCGGTGCGCCCACACAAATAATCACCGGCTTGCCCTGCCCGGTCAATTGATCCAGCCATCCCGCCAGATGCGGAGAGGCAATTGCGGCATTGCCCAGAAACAGAAACTGCGGCTGCGGTGCGGCCTCTTGCACCACCTCGGGCGCGGGGGCAGCGGCCACGCGGGCCCGCACAATCTCGACGCCCAATGCACCGGGGCCACGATCCAGCTTTTCGATACGCACAAAGGCCCGCATGGCCTGCGGTTCCAGCAATATTCGATCTGCAACGCGCTCTGCCAGTGTTTCAAGCAACGCCAAACGCTCCACCGCCAGTTCTGCGGCAATCGCTTCGGTCACTCGGTCATAGCTCAGGATACGGTCCACATCGTCTTCAATAGGCCCGGTCAGCGGCTGCACCTCAACCACGACATTAAAGCAGATGCGCTGTGTCACCCCGCGTTCAGCCTGAAACGCGCCGATCTCGACCTCGACGATGTGATCGCGCAGGGAAATGCGGTCCAGCGGAGCATCACCGGCCATGGCCTCCGCACGCTCTGAGGGATGCGCAAAGGCAAGGCGGACTTCGTTCGACATGGTTCTGGCCTTCAATGGGTGTTTTCAGATGCGGGCATAGCCGATCCGGCCCGCATTAGCAGCCATTTTTCCGGCAGACCAGCACCGGAACACGCCCTTTTGGGCAAATTCAGTTGGAGGCCGTGCGCCAGGTGTGACGGTAGAACAGATGCACACCGATCCGGGCCGTGCGGGTGTAGACGCGCGACCAACGCGGTTTGACCGCCGTTGTGTGGTAATGCGTGGCGCCATCCGTCAGCTCAGGCGCCTTGCCGTCAAGGCTTGCGCGGGCCACTTTCGACACGCGGGCAAAGGCACGTGGCTCAGCGATCACTTCTTTATGGCCATCACAGGTATAGGTGAACTGGCACTGATATTTCTTGCCGGTCCCCTGATTGATCACACCGCAAGGAGTGCTGGGAAAGCGTTTGCTTTCCACCCGGTTCAGGATCACCTCGGCCACGGCAAACTGGCCCTTCACGGTCTCGCCGCGCGCCTCGAAATAAAGCGCCTCGGCCAGACAGCGCCATTGGGCGGACCCTGAGGCTTTGGGCTGCGCGTCGAGCCACTTGCGTGAGAACTCAACATCGGATTTGGCTGCTTTTGGCTCTGTGACCAACGACTTCAATCGTTTGTCCCCGGCAGATTTGAGGCCCTTTGCCTCGACCTTAGCCAGTTCTTCGGCCTTGTCTGCATTGGCTGTTGCGACCACGGGGGTGATCACGATGGCCGACAAAAGTGCCGCGAAAATCGAAGTCTGAAACCAACGCATGCTGCGCCTCGTGTGCTGTTAACTCAGCTGAGCGCCTACCCAGAATCCGCGTTCTGGTAAACCCACCCGTTTGCGGGTGCGTCAATTGTGGAAAAAATTGGCCGGTATTGTTGATCCGCAGGGGATTTCTACCCGATCTTGTGTTGGATTGCGAGTTGTGCTGCGGCAAGTCTTGCTACTGGAACGCGAAACGGTGAGCAAGAAACGTAGTCGAACCCCGATTCCCGGCAAAATGCAATCGATTCGGGGTTGCCGCCGTGCTCCCCGCAGATCGACAGGGTCAATCCCGGCTGCGCCTTGCGGCCCCGCTCTGCCCCAAGCTGCAAAAGCTCGCCCACGCCCTCAACATCGAGAACGTGAAACGGATCTTCTGGAAAGACCCCCTGCTGCACGTAATCAGACATGAAACGCCCCGCGTCATCGCGGGACAGACCATAGGTCATCTGGGTCAAATCGTTGGTGCCAAAGCTGAGGAACGCGCAATGCGGCGCAATCTCGGCCGCCCGCAAGGCTGCACGCGGCGTTTCCACCATCACACCCAACCGGTAAGTAAAGCTGGCATCGCTTTCAGTGCGCACCGCCGCCGCCACCGCATCCACGGAGGTCTTGATCAGCTCGACTTCGCGTTTGGCGCTGACCAGCGGGATCATGATCTCCGGCACCACCGGTTCGCCATCTTTGCTGGCGGCAATGGTCGCCTCAAAGATCGCCCGCGCCTGCATCTCGTAAATCTCCGGCACCGTCACGCCCAACCGAACCCCGCGCAGCCCCAGCATCGGGTTGTATTCGCTCATCGCCTCGATCCGGCGGGTCACATCCGACAAGGGCAGGCTCAATGCCTCGGCCAACTCGCGCTGGCCAATCCGGTCCGCGGGCAGGAATTCGTGCAAGGGCGGATCAAACAAACGGATGCACACCGGCTGCCCCTGCATGATGCGGAACAACTGGGTGAAGTCATCGCGTTGCATCGGCAACAGCCGTTCCAGCACGGCGCGGCGGTCTTCTCCGGTTTCGGCAAAGATCATTTCGCGCATCACGGTCAGGCGGCCGGGATCAAAGAACATGTGTTCCGTGCGGCACAGCCCGATGCCATGGGCGTTAAAGTTGCGGGCGGTCTGCGCGTCTGCTGGCGTGTCCGCATTGGCGCGGATGCCAATGTCGGCGACCTGCTCTGCCCAGTCGAGTAATTTGTTGAATGTCTCGTCCAGCGCGGCCTCTTGCATCTTAACCGCGCCCGCCAGAACCTGACCATTTGATCCATCCAGCGTGATTTCGTCCCCTGCGTTGAACACCCGGCCATCCGGCGCGGTGATCTGCTTTTTCTTCAGGTTCAGTTTCATCGAAGAGGCGCCAACAACGCAAGGCAGGCCAAGCCCGCGCCCGATCACCGCAGCGTGGCTGGTGATCCCGCCCCGTTCCGTCAAAACCGCGCTGGCGGCATGCATGCCGCGAATGTCCTCAGGGCTGGTTTCGCGGCGGATCAGAATGCAAGGTTCGCCGCGTGAGGCGCTGGCCTGCGCCTCGGTCGCGGAAAACACGATCCGGCCCGTGGCCGCACCGGGGCTGGCGGCAATGCCGCGCCCGATCACGTCTCGCTTGGTCTTGGGATCCACCTGCCGGTGCAACAATTCGGTCAATGTGCGCGGTTCCACCCGCATCAATGCCTCTTCGCGGGGGATAATCTTGTCATCCGCCAGTCGCACGGCAATGCGCACCGCCGCCCGTGACGACCGCACCACGCGCACGCCGTCCAATATGTGCAAAGCACCATCCTGAATGACAAATTCGACCTGCATTTCCTCGCGCAGTTTGGCCCGCATCAAAGCGGCATGTTGGGTCAGTTCGGCGAAGGCGTCCGGCACCAGTTCCTCAAGCGACAGGCCGCGCGGGTCTTTGGTCAGGTACAGCGCCTCTGAATCGCCCTGCAGCGCGTCGCGCCCCTGCGATTGGCTAAGGTAGCGGCCCTTGATCTGCGGCAGCCCTGTATCACTGTCCACCAGTTGCAAAACGCCCGACCCGCATTGGCCGGTTCCGACGCCAAAGGCCATCTCTTGCACCACAAGACCAAGCCCCGCATCCGCTGGCGCCCCCTTGGCCTGCCGCAACAGCCGCGCCGAGGTGCCACCCCAGGCCCGCGCCATCGACCGCAACACGCCCGCCAGCTGTTTGGCCGGATCCTGGGGGAAGCTTTCCTCGGTCTCTTGTTCATAGGCCCAGAGCGATTGCTCCAACGCCGCGCGGCCATCGCCGGTCACATCGTCAAACATATCCGGGTCAAGCCGCGCCACGTTGATCGCATAGGTCTGGACAAACCGGGTATATAGCGCCGCTGCCGGCTCCTCGCCCATGGTTTCGCAGAATTCATCGAACCGCGCGCCGTTGATGCCAATGTTCAACACGGCCCCCGGCCCGCCCCAATCAGGGTCTTGGCTGGAGGGGCGCACACAGAGCAACGCCTCTTTGGGAAACTGCGCCACCACGGCATCCACATCGGGCAAATGCCCCTCTGCGATCTTTTGCACCGCATCAAAGGACAGCGCCACCGTGCGCGGCACAGGCAGGTCAAGCCGCACCAGCCGTTGCAGGCATTTCGCCCGCCCGCCGTGGGTGTCATTCGCAATCGGCCCGTCGGCCGTTACCAGCGTTGTATGTGGATTATTCTGCACCGCAGCACCTTTCGTGTTCAGGTGCAGCATAGGCAGTTGACGCCAACAGGCAAGAGAAAGGCGTGAGCAGCTGACTGCATCACGCCTTTGCCTTCGTCAAACTTGCCGTATCAGCCCCGCCGGAGGGGCAGGCGTTTACCCATCAATCCGCGTCAGATCCGCGACCGAAGAACAGGTGGTGCGGATGCGGCTGAGCAGGTTCAGACGGTTGCGCCGCACGGTGCCATTGTCGCTGTTGACCTGAACCGCATCAAAGAACGCATCAATCGGACCGCGCAGCGCGGCCATGGCGGACATCGCTGTGGTGAAATCCTGCGCGGCCATTGCCGGGGCAATCGCGGCTTCGGCCTTGTCCAGCGCGGCGAACAGCGCCTTTTCCTCATCGGTTTCGGCGAATTTGATGTCTGCACCGTAAGAGTATTCCACCCCATCCGCCGCTTCGGCCTGGGTCAGGATGTTGTTGGCGCGCTTGAAACCCTGGATCAGGTTTTCGCCATCATCGGTTGACAGGGTCTCGGACAAGGCACGGGCGCGTTTGACCAAGAGCGTCAGATCATCGTTGCCTTCCATCGCAATGCAAGCGTCGATGATGTCGTGGCGGATGCCTTGGTCCTTGAGGTAGACCTTGAGGCGGTCGTGCAAGAAACCCAGTAGATCCACCGATTTGTCCGGCACCTGTTCACCCAAAGCTTCAAAGGCAGCGTTGCCTTCCCCTTCGGCAAGGCGCGCCTTCACGGTTTTGAATGCCGCCCCGAACACGCCGTGTTCGGCAATTTCTTCGACCAGATCGTGGATCAGGTTTGCCTTGAGGTCGCCATTTGACTGCCCCTTGTTGCGCACCAGTTGCGCGTCGATAAAACGGTCCATGTGCAATGAGATGTCGTTCTCAACCAACATCCGAATTACCCCCAGCGCCGCACGGCGCAGGGCAAAGGGGTCCTTAGAACCCGTCGGCTTTTCATCAATCGCCCAAAACCCGGTCAGCTTGTCGATCTTTTCAGCCAGCGACACGGCAACCGACACGGGCGCGGTGGGCACGTCATCGGATGGCCCAAGTGGCGCGTAATGTTCCTTGGCTGCCGCCGCAACCGCATCGCTTTTGCCCGCCGCTTTGGCGTAATAACTGCCCATAAGTCCTTGAAGTTCGGGGAATTCATAGACCATTTCAGAACTCAGATCCGCCTTGGCCAGCCGCGCCGCCTGCTCTGCCTCATCGGCATCCGCGCCGACCATCGGGGCCAGTTCGCGGGCCAGCACGGCCATGCGTTCGATCAATTCGGCCTGCGTGCCTAGTTTGTTGTGGAAGGTCACATTCTCAAGCGATTTGACCCAAGCGCTCATGCCCTTATCCGAAGTCGCGGTGCGCAGGTCGTTCTCCCAGAAGAACTTCGCATCCGCCAGCCGCGCCGACAGCACCTTTTCATTGCCGGCCAGAATGGTCGCGCCATTGTCCGCCGTGGTGCGGTTGGCCACGGTGATAAACCGTTCGATCTGTCCGGTCTTGGGATTGCGCACGGAAAAGAACTTCTGATGTTCGCGCATAGAGGTCTGAAGCACCTCTGGCGGCAGGCCCAGAAAATCATCGGCAATCTGGCCCATCAGAACCACCGGATATTCGACCAGACCTGCGACCTCGGCCAAAAGACCCGCGTCCTCCACCACTTCCAGCCCATTGGCAAAGGCCATATTGGTGGCGTCATTCCAGATGGTTTCAGCACGCTCTTCGGCGGAAAGCACCACAAAGGCACGTTTCAGTTTGGCCGCGTAGTCCTCAAAGCTGCTGACCTTGATCGCCTCTGGCGCAAGGAAGCGGTGGCCGCGAGTCTCATCGCCGGAGGTGATCCCGTCCACGTCCAGCGCGACAACCTCGGCGCCGTCTTCGGCCGACATGATGCACAAGATCGAATGCAGCGGGCGCACCCATTTCAGGCTACCACTGCCCCAGCGCATGGATTTGGGCCATGGGAAGTTGCGAATGGTCTGTTCAAGCACCTCTGCCACGATCTCGGCTGCCGGGCGGCCCGGCTTTTCGATCATGGCAAAGAGGATCTTGCCTTTGGGGGTATCGCGTTCCTCAAGCTGGTCACGGGTCAGGCCCGCGCCGCGCAGAAACCCTTCGATGGCTTTTTCGGGCGCGTCAGCTTTTGGGCCTTTGCGCTCTTCCACCGTGCGCGGGCTGGCGGCCAGCATATCACCCAGCGCCAGCGTCAACCGGCGCGGTGTGGAAAAGGCCGCAGCAGAACCATAGGTCAAACCCGCCTCTACCAGACCATTGGTCACCAGCTTTTTCAGATCCTCGGCGGCGCGGGTTTGCATCCGCGCGGGGATTTCTTCGGAAAACAGTTCAATCAGCAGGTCTGGCACGGGCGGTGTCCTTCGTCTTGCCGCGATGCGGCGCGTCTTTCGCGCTTGGATAACCGCAGGGGCGGCGTGGGTCCAGCCCCGAAGCGCCTCCGCCATGGCTATAGAACCCGGTCTTTAGCTGGCCAATGTGCGAATATCCGGCGCTGACAGCTTCGGCACGACCCGCCAGCCCGCCTCAACCATATTGTACACGGCAAATGCCACCAGTCCCAGCCCCGCACCCGCCAGCAGGAACCGCCCCAGATAAGCGCTCCGCAGCTGGTCCAGCGCCTGCCCCAGCCCGCCAGCCTGCGACGGATCGGCATTCAGCGCGGCAAAGCCAAGCGACAGGGCCACCAGCGCCAGCATCAGCCCGTAGATGATCAAGCCGGCGGTCAGCACAGGATCAACCTTCTGCGTGAATTGTGAGCGGGCAAGATGTGACTTGTAGCTGCCGCGCCAGCCCTTCTGCATGTAGTAGATCCCGGCCCCGACGAGGATCAACGCCGCCAGCGCCACCAAATAGCGCCCGCCCGGCATCGCCATCAATCGCGCGGTCCAGTCTTGCGCCGCGCTGCCCCCCTGATCCGATCCGGCATAGGCCAGACCAATCACCGACAGCCCGATCCCGCCGTGTATCAGCCCCGTCACGATCTGACCGCCACGCGCAATCAAACCCTTCGGACCGGTTCCATGGTCCTCAACATCCGCGATCCCCGCCGTAACACGCCACACCAGATAGGCCATCAGACCAAGCCCGATAGCCCAAAGCGCCGGAACCCCCATGGGCTGTGCGCGCAGGGCCGACAGCGTGTCTTCGGTGCCGGAGCTGGACATGGAGGAAAACGATGCCCAGAACGCCAGCCCCCCGATCAGGAAATAGATGATCCCGCGGGCGGCATAGCCGCATCGCATGACCCATTTGAGGGTGGAATGTGGGGTGTCAGACACGGGCAAATCCTTTCGCTATGAAAGAACAAGCCGGTAAGGGGCGGTTTGGTTCCGCCTTGAGCGGGGATTAGTCCGAGAGGCTGGACGGAAGCGGCGGACATTCTTCGCCGACAACCGTGCCGTCATAGGCCTTTTCGCCGCAATCGTTCAGTTCGTGCCAGACATAGCCGCGCCCGTCATCGGTGATCGCGACAATCCGGTCAACGCCATAAGCGATGTTCTTTTGGCCCAGAAAGGTCAACGCGGTGCCGGTTTCGATCTCGTTGCCAAGCGCCTCGGCGTCAAAGCAGTCAAACCACCCCGGCGCGTTGCGTGGCGTGGCGCTGTCGACCAGTACATAGGTCTCGGTCAGCAAGGGCAGGCTGAGATCCGTGGTAAAACAGGCCCGGAACCGAATGGGGGAGCTGTCAGCATCAATCGCCTGTATCCCGCCAGCCTCAATGGTTTCCGGCTCTTGCGTGGTAAGAGAGACCAAGGTCACGTCAGCCGCAGGCACCTCGCGGTAGAACCCGTAGATTTGCAGGTAGTACAGGCCAAGGCCCGCAATCAGCGCCGACACCATAATGACGATTCCCACGATCTTGCCGTTCATATCCCTGCCCTCAACCTGGCCACGCTGTTACGCGGCATCCTCGGACCAGCCACCAGCGCGGGTCTGCACAAAGGCATCGGCGCACATCTTGGCCAATGCCCTGACACGCCCGATATAGGCCTGCCGTTCGGTTACAGAGATCACGCCCCGCGCGTCCAGCAGATTGAACATGTGGCTGGCCTTGATGCATTGGTCATAGGCCGGATGCGCCATGATGATGCGCTTGCCGGTCTTTGGATCGGTCGCGGGTTGCTCAAGGATCACCTTGCAATGGGCCTCGGCCTCTTCGAACTGGCGCAACAGAACTTCGGTGTTGGCGGTGTCAAAGTTCCAGCGGGCGTATTCCTCTTCGGTCTGTTTGAACACATCCGCATAGGTCAACGGGATCAGTGCATCAGGATCATTGAACGGCATGTCCATCACATGGTCCACGCCCAGCACATACATCGCCAAACGTTCCAAGCCATAGGTCAATTCGCCCGAGACCGGTGCGCAGTCATGGCCGCCGACCTGCTGGAAATAGGTAAACTGGCTGACTTCCATACCGTCGCACCAGACCTCCCAACCCAGCCCCCAGGCCCCCAGCGTCGGGCTTTCCCAGTCATCCTCGACAAATCGGATGTCGTGCAGATCCATATTGATGCCAATCGCCTCAAGCGAGCCGAGATACAATTCCTGCAGGTTCGGCGGGCTGGGTTTGATCAGCACCTGATATTGGTAATAATGCTGCAGACGGTTCGGGTTTTCCCCATAACGACCATCCGTCGGGCGGCGCGAGGGCTGCACGTAGGCAGCTGTCCAGGGCTGGCTGCCCAAGCTGCGCAATGTGGTGGCCGGATGGAACGTCCCTGCCCCAACTTCCATGTCATAGGGCTGCAGAATCGCGCATCCCTGCTGCGCCCAATAGTTTTGGAGCGCCAGAATGATCGCTTGAAACGACCGGGGTGTTTGCGGCTTTTCGGACATGGAGATCCCCTTTGAACTTGCGCGACTTACCTACGAGCGCAGCCGCGCAGGGTCAATTGCAGCAATGACACATTTTCACCGTGCTTTCCCATGGCATTTTACCGGATTTCCTGCTTATCTGCGGCGAATTTTGGTGAACGAGAGCTGAGTTGACGATGTTGCGCATTCTGAACGTCCTTATGACAACCCTTCTGGCCGTATTTCTGGCCGTGCCAGCCATGGCACAATCACAATCAGACGACGATGTTGTCTGGGTCCAGATCGAGGCACATCCCAGTTTGGCAGCCGCGACCGAACGCGCCCGCGATTTCAGTGGGCAGCTTGAGGATGTGAACGGTTTTGCCCTTGGTGGCGGCTGGTACGGTATTGCCCTTGGCCCTTATCGCCGCGCCGATGCAGAACTGGTCCGGCGCACCTACGTGCGTCAAGGGCTGGTCGCGCGTGACAGCTTTATCCAGCTTTCCAGCCGGTTCCGCCAACAGTTCTGGCCCGTTGGTGCAAATGTGCTGAACCGCGGCGTGATCGAAGCGCCCGCCAGCGTGGGTGCCGCCCCTCCTCCGCAGACCCCCGACGAGACACCCACGCAGGAAACCGCGGCGCAGGAAGAAGCACCCGTGGTGATTGCCGAAGAGCCCGATGAAACCCCGCGTGAAGCCCGCCGGAGTGAGCAATTGCTGAACCGCGACGAACGCAAGGATTTGCAGATTGCTCTGCAATGGGCCGGTTTTTACAACGCCGCCATTGATGGCGCATTCGGGCGCGGCACCCGCAACTCCATGGGCGCCTGGCAAGAGGCCAACGGCTATGAGGTCACCGGGGTTCTGACCACCCGCCAGCGGGCGGCACTAATCAGACAGTACAACGCGGTGCTGGACGGTCTGGGCCTGCAAATGGTCCGCGACGAGACCGCAGGTATCGAGATCATGATGCCCACTGCCGAAGTTGCCTTTGCCCGTTACGAGCCACCCTTCGCCCATTACGACAGCACCGGCAATATCGGCGCAAAGGTCTTGCTGATTTCGCAAGCCGGGGATCAGAACACGCTTTTTGGTCTTTATGACATCATGCAAACCCTTGAGATCGTGCCGCTGGATGGTCCACGCGCACGCAAGAACAATTCGTTCGAATTGATCGGTGAGAACGGCAGCATCATCAGCCAGACACAGGTATCGTTGCAGAACGGCCAAATCAAAGGCTTCACCCTGATCTGGCCCGCAGGTGACGAGGACCGCCGCCGCCGCGTTGTGGCGGAGATGTCCAAAAGCCTGACGCGTCTGGACGGCGCCCTCGACCCCGCAGCGGGGGGAAGCGACACACAGGCGATTGATCTGGTGGCCGGCCTGAAGATCCGCCAACCCAAAATCTCGCGCTCCGGTTTCTTTATCGACGGGCAAGGCACAGTTGCGACCACCACTGAGGCGGTTCAGGCCTGTACGCGCGTGACCCTTGATGGCGACACAGAGGCGGATATTCTGGCTGATGACAGCGCCAGCGGAGTCGCCCTGCTGAAACCACGCGATCGCCTGTCACCGATGGCCGTGGCGCAATTCGGCAGCACCCCGCCCCGCCTGCAATCAGAGATCTCGGTCGCCGGCTATTCCTACGAAGGCGTGCTCAGCGCGGCCACGTTGACCTTTGGCACTTTGGCCGATTTGAAGGGCCTGCGCGGCGAGGAAAACCTGAGCCGCCTGGCGCTCGACGCACAGCCCGGCGATGCGGGCGGGCCGGTCTTTGACGTCAGCGGCAATGTTCTTGGTATGCTGTTGCCCAATGCGCAAAATGGTCAGCAATTGCCGGAAAACGTCAGCTTTGCCATTGAAGGAGCCACGATTGCCGATCTGGTGCAGCAGGCCGGTTTGAGCCTGACCAAGACAGACAATGTCGGATCCGTCGCCCCCCGAGATTTGCGGATCGCAGCGCAAGGCATGACCGTACTGGTCAGCTGTTGGGAGTAAAGGCGGACAGCCTGCGGAGATCTTGAAAACTCCGGAACGATCTTCTCCAGATGATCGGCTGACGATGTCAAACAAGAACTCAACGCCCCGGAGTTATCAAAGACTCCGGGGCGGTTTTTCTAAAAAGATCGCATCACGCCGTCAGCGCCGGTGTGAGATAGATCAAGGTCGGTCCTTCCGCCTCAAAGGCCTCCGAAACCGCGCTCTGCATCTCTTCCAGTGATCCCGGAGCAACCGCACGCGCGCCAAACGCCTCGGCCAGCTTCACAAAATCGGGGTTCTGCGCAATCACCGCATTTGGCGCGATCTGCGCGCCGACCATGCTGTCCTCGATCTCTTTCAGCTTGCCATTGTCCCACAGGATGATCGGCAGGCTGAGACCCAGTTCCACCGCAACACCCAGCTCCTGCATCGTGTAGTGAAAACCGTAATCGCCAATGATCGCCATGGTCGGTTGCCCCCGCCGCGCTACTGCGCCGCCAATCGCAGCAGGCGTGGCATAGCCCAAGGTGCCAAAGCCATATGGATGATGCCAGTGGCCGGGCCGGTCCATGTCCCACACTTCCTTGGCCACATAGGCAAACTGGGTCATGTCCGAATATATCATCGTATCGGCGGGCACTGCCGCACGTAGCGCATCACAGATCGGCACAATGCCCGGACGTTCCGCATCGGTTTCGGCCCGCCAGCGGGCGCGGGTTGCAGCCACCTGTTCTTCGGACCATTCACTGCTGCCTGCTCCGTCTGGCATGGCCCGGGACAAGGCAGACAGGAACGCTTGCGCGTCCGCGTGGATGGCAAAGCTGGCCCCCTGCGGATCGCAGAGCACTTCAGGGTCCAAATCAACCCGGATCATCGGTGCGGTATGACCCAAATGCGCCCGCCACAGATCGACCTCCACCAGTTCGGTGCCGACCGCCAGCACCAGATCAGCTTCGGCCATCACTGCGGCGCTGTCCGCCCGCGCCAGACAGGCTCCGAAATGCAGGGGCGCATCCGGCCCGACGATCCCGCGCCCGGCATAGCTGGTCGCGGAGGCCGCGCCGCTTTTGCGCAGCACATCACGCGCGGCATCGGAGGCCTGCGCCGCCCCGCCACCGAACACGATCATCGGCTTTTTGGCTGCCGCCAGCAACGATGCCACCTCCGCCACGTCATTCGCATGCGCGGCTGGCCGCTTGCGTTTGGGCGTATGCGCCAAATCCGCCGCGGGCGCCTGCGCCTCCAGCTGGGCAATCGGCACCTGAATATGTTTGGAGCGTGGGCGTTTGGTCTCAAACTCCACCAAGGCACGGTCGATCAGCGCATAGGTAGCATTCGCCGACAGGGCCGTTTCCGACCAATCGCACACCGTGCCAGCGGCAATTTCCTGATCCTTCATCTGGTGCAATTGCCCGCGCCGCGCCGCTGTTTCATCGAGACAGGAAGACATCACCAACATCGACACCGAATCCGAATAGGCCTGCCCCATCGGGGTCATGATGTTGCAGACACCCGGTCCGGTGATCACATAGGCCACCCCTGGCCGCCCCGTTGCGCGGGCATAGCCGTCGGCCATAAACCCCGCACCCTGTTCGTGACGGGCCAGCACATGGGTGATGCCTGCCTCTTCGATCCCGCGATACATTTCCTGATTGTGCACGCCGGGAATGCCAAAGATCACATCCACCCCGCGATCCTTGAGCATGTGAGAGATTTGCGCCCCCAAGGGACGGGTGCGGCCAGCGCCGTTTTGATCAGCCATCAGGCCCTCCAGAATTTAACGGTAAGAATGACGTAAACCGCCATCAGTTCGAGACGTCCGATCAGCATCGCGGCTGTCAGGATCCATTTTGCGGTGTCGTTGAGGCTGCTGAAATTGCCCGCGGGGCCGATGATATCGCCCAGCCCCGGACCGATGTTGGCCAGCGCCGCCGCCGCGCCGGAGACCGAAGTCACAAAATCCAGCCCCGTCATGCTCAGCGCCACAGCCACCAATCCCATCGTCACCACAAAGAACATAAAGAACGACATCACCGAGCTCAGAACGTCCTGTCCCACAGGTCTGCCGTCATAGCGGGGGGTGAAAATGCCATGCGGCGACCGAATGCGTCGCAACTGGGCGCGGATCGATGCAAAGAGCAGCTGATAGCGGAAGATCTTGATCGAACAGGCGGTCGACCCCGCGCAGCCGCCAATCAGCCCGATGAAAAAGAACAGCGCCACCGCAAAGGGGCCCCACTGCATATAATCAACAGAGGCATAACCCGTGCCCGAGATAATCGAGGTGATGTTGAACAGCGCCTCTCGAAAACTGCGTTCCCAACCAAAGGAAAAGGTCTGTTGCAACGAGATGACAATCACGGCGACGAGGATCACGATGGTCACGAGGAACCCACGCACCTGCGGATCGCGGTGCAGGGCCAGCGGGTTGCCATTGATCAATTGCACATAGCGCACGAAGGGCAGTGCCGCGAGGATCATAAATACCGTGGCCACATATTCCATCGGCCCCGAAAACGCCCCAAAGGAGGCATCGTAATTGGAAAACCCACCGGTCGAGATCGTGGTCAGAGCATGTACCGTGGCGTCAAACGCATTCATCCCCAGCGCCAAATAGCTCAGGATACAGCCCATGGTCAGCCACAGGTAGATCACCGCGATCTGGGTCGCGATTTCACCGGCACGGGGCAGGATTTTGCCAAAGGTATCAAACCCTTCGGAGCGGAAGATTTGCATGCCGCCCACCTTCAGCTCTGGCAGAAACACCATTGCCACAACGATGATACCAATGCCGCCCAACCATTGCAGAATACCGCGCCACAAGAGCAGCCCCTTGGGCAAGCTGTCCAGCCCCGACAAAACCGTGGACCCCGTCGTGGTCAGCCCTGACATCGCCTCGAACACCGCGTCCGTCACACTGGAATTGGTCTCGCCCAGAATAAACGGCAATGCGCCAAACAACGGCAGCATCAGCCAAACGCCAGTGGTCAGCAAAAAGGTTTGCTGGATCGTCAGCCCTTCGCGCACACCATTGGAACAGGCCAGCGCAATCATGCCGCCGCCCAGTGTGGTGATCAGAAAGGTCTCAACAAAAACGAAGGCATGGCCGCGCCCTTCGGCCAGATCAACCAGCATCGGCAAGAGCATGAAAAGCCCCAGCACCGCCACCAGCAGTCCAACAACATATCCAACAGGGCGCAGATCCATCATGCCGCAGCGTTGGCGCGGGGGCGGGCCAGTGTCAAGCCACGCCAGCCAAACAAAAAGACCCCGCCCGGCCGCGAAAACGCGACGTCAGGCAGGGCCAATTGCGTGTTGGGTGGTGGTGCCGCTCAAACGTAGTAGATGTCTTTGAACACGTAATGCACGATGTCATCGCGTTTGATGTTCAATTCCGCCAATTCGGCGTCCGATTTTGCCCGCAGCCGTTCCACACGGTCGATCCGCCGTTGGCCGGCGGAATTGGCCATGATCGCGCGGCCGAACTTCGAAATGCTATTGGCAATTGCGTCGAGCAGATTGCGGGTCATGGTGATTTCCCGGCCCATTACTTCGGCAGGGGATGCGATGTCGTTATATGCCATTGTTTTATCTCAGCAAATGATTGGAATGTCTTGCCCTCTACATAGGGACAGACATCACCGGGCAGTACCGACAATACTGCATAGCCGCCGCCCGCCCCGCACAGGGCAGCGGCGCGCAAGAAAGATCACTCCGCAGCGTTGACGCGGGCCAAGGCGTCACGGGCGATCATGATGTGAAACGGCAGGATCATCCGCAGATAAAGCTGACCGCCGATGTTGTGGGGATGCACCCAGGTGGCCAATGACACCTGCCCGCCCTGACGCAGAACGGAAACGCGAAAATCGAGGTGGCGGTCGTTGAACCCTGCGATCAGCTCGCCCTCGGTGTCGATCTCAACCGGAAAAATGCCGACCTTGTCTTTGCCTTCCGGCCCATCGTTGGACAGACCGAAGGGCGTCGTCACCCAGCGACGGATCAGCAGCAAGAACTGCGCCCAACCGGGAAATCTGGTGATGATCTCGGCGGCACGGCGCGGGGGCATATCCGCAGCGACGGTATAACAATCGACAAAATCATGCGGCCCGACCCGCGACCAAAGCTGGCTGTGAATGGGAAGATCAATCTTGCGGACCCGTGTCATATCGGCGCTCCCTGGCTGATTGAGGTCAGCCTAGCCGCGCTTGACCCGCGCTGCAGTGCGGCATAGGGGCGCAGCATGCCGCGCCCTGCCCGTCATCCGACGTGGAACAACGTGTTGAACAGCTTGGGATCGATGCTTTGCATCTCAAAGGTCGGCCCCTCGGTCAGAATGCTGATCGCATCATGGCTGTGCAGGCTTTCCTGATGGCTGGCAATCACGCGGAAATCGCCAACGCGCGCATCTTGCTGCAATTGTTGACAGAAAAGACGCGCTGCATCCTCCACAAAGATCGGGTTGGCTGCGTTCAACTCGGCAAAGGCCTGTTCATCCTCGCGCTTGACCATCACTTGTGTTTCGGTCGGCACCGCGCGGCGGCAGGCCTCGATCAGGTCTTCAAACCACAAACAACTGTTGTCGCCCTCAAGCACTGCCGAAATGCGTGCCACGGATCGCTGCGAATGCGGAGTGGCCAATTGATTGCGCGTGGCGCGGGCATGTTCGCTCAATTCCAGGGAACAAGGGCATGTGCTGGAGTAGACGTAATCGAGATGGATGATCTTCTGACGAACACCGTCTTTCTCCACCAGCTCCAGCGCGATGTCATAATACTGGTACCCCGACAGGCCCGAGCGCAGGCTTTCGATTTTCATCGGAAAGGAGAACCGCATCTGAATCCGTGCATCAAAGCTTTCCAGATCGGATTTGTAATCGTCCAGCGCCGCCTCAATCACATGAAAACTGAACGTGCGCTCGGCATGTTTGTAAAAGCTGCGCATGATCCGGGACATGTTGATGCCCTTTTTGTCCGCCTCAAGGCTGACCGAACCGGTGATCGATGTCTCCAGCGTCAGATCACCGTTGTTGCGGGTATGAAACCGGATAGGCAGGCGAAAGTTCGAAATGCCAACATGCTGGATCTGCTGTTTGGCCCCGCGGATCAGGCTTGAAGGTCCGTTCTGTAGGTCGGGCAAACCCGCCTTATAGGCGGCATCCACTTTGAAATCCTGCGGGTATTCGCGGCTGAAGTTTGGGTATTCACCTTTGTCTTGCAAAAGCCGCGCCACCTGGGGGTCGAGTGCATCAATCTCGGTCGCGCTGGCCCCTGCGGCCCAGGCCTTGAGCGTGGCAAGCGCCTGCTCTGCATCGGACCGGTCCGGCCCTTTTTCGACGGATGTGATGGCATTCATGGCGGTGTCCCCCTTTTGGTGCCTGCCTCATACTTATGCTGCGCGGCGCCAATTACCAATTATCTTAACACATACGGTGCAAGTCGGGGCATGGATCACACCGTTTGCGTCCTTTGAGAGGCCAAAACCAACATCACACGTCAAAAAAAGTAAGGAATGGCACGGTTTGGACCGCAAACCGCGCCCCATCCTTCACAAATCAGTGAGCGCCTGCCGGATATCGGCGATCAGATCCTGCGCATCTTCCAGCCCGATGGACATCCGCACGAGGCCCGGTGCGATTCCCAGAAGGTCTTTTTGATCCTGCGGCAACCTCTGATGGGTGGTGGTGGCAGGATGGGTCAGGATGGTCTTGGCATCACCCAGATTGTTGGAAATCACCCCGACCTCGATCGCGTTGAGGAACTTGAACGCGGCGTCCTTGCCGCCCTTCAGAACCAGCGACAACACCGTGCCGCCCGCCCCCATCTGCGACAACGCGAGTGCGTTCTGCGGATGATCCGCCAAACCGGGATAGATCACTGTCTCCAGCGCCTCATGGCCCTGCAATGCCTCCGCGATGGTCTGGGCCGACGCCGCTTGCGCCCGCACGCGCAGGCTCATGGTTTCCAGCCCTTTGAGCATCACCCAGGCGGTAAACGGGCTCATGGAACCGCCGGTATGTTTCATATAGGGTTCAACCGTGCCGCGGATAAAATCGCGGGTGCCAAGGATCACCCCGCCAAGGGTGCGGCCTTGGCCGTCGATGTGTTTGGTGGCCGAATAGATCACCACATCTGCCCCCTGCGCGATGGCACTGGAAAATTCCGGCGTGGCAAAAACATTGTCGACCACAACCAATGCCCCTTGGGCATGGGCCAGTTCGGACACCGCTTTGATATCGACCAGTTGCAGCGTCGGGTTGGAAACCGATTCAAAAAACACCGCTTTGGTGTCAGGACGGATCGCCGCCTCCCATGCGGCCAGATCGGTGCCGTCCACCAGGGTAATCTCGACCCCGAACCGGGCCAGCACGTCTTCGAGAACGTAAAGACAAGATCCGAACAACGCCCGCGCCGAGACAACGTGATCCCCGGCCTTGAGCATCGCGGTCAACGCGCCGCTGACCGCGGCCATTCCGGATGCGGTTGCAAAAGCATCCTCTGCCCCTTCGAGCGCTGCAATGCGGTCCTCGAACATGGCCACGGTCGGGTTGCCATAGCGGGCATAGATAAATTCGTCCGGGCCGCTTTCCAAGAAACGCGCCTCGGCGTGTTCGGCGGTCTCGTAGACAAACCCCTGGGTGAGAAAAATCGCCTCGCTCACCTCGCCATATTGGCTGCGGCGGGTGCCGGCGTGAATGGCTTTGGTGCGCGGATGCCAATCGTTGCTCATCGTCTTTTCCTTTCGCGCCTGCACGGCAGGCATAAGTTGACCCGGCGGCGAAAGAGACAAAAATGCCCCCAACGCGGTCAAGCGAAAGAGGGCTTTCATCCTGACCTTTTAGCAGATTGTTTAACGTGGCCCGCAATCCGGTTACAAATCACCACGGGACCGCTTTACGCCTGATGACGTCATGCGTCAATGGTGCGCTGCGCGATTGACGGGCTGGCCTCTTGGCAATCCGGCGGCAACAGGCCAAGCTGGCACAAACTGCAGCAGGAGCGCCCCATGACAGCCCCCATCGACCTTTATTTCTGGCCCACGCCCAACGGTTGGAAAGTCTCTATCGCGCTTGAGGAAATGGGCCTTCCCTATGACACCCATTTGATCAACATCGGCGCTGGCGACCAATTTGCACCGGAGTTTTTAAAGATTTCCCCCAACAATCGCATGCCTGCGATTGTAGACCCGGATGGCCCGGATGGCGCACCGATTGCCATCTTTGAAAGCGGGGCAATCCTGCAATACCTCGCCCGCAAGACCGGCCAGTTTTGCGGCAGCACCGAACGCGAACGCATTGCAGTGGATCAATGGCTGATGTGGCAGATGGGCGGACTGGGTCCGATGGCGGGACAGGCGCATCATTTCCTCAAATACGCCCCCAATATGGAGCCGCCCAACGATCTGCCCTATGCCAAGGACCGCTACCGCAACGAGGTGGCGCGGCTCTATGGTGTGCTGGACCGGCAATTGGCGCAGCATGAATTCGTGGCGGGTGATTTTATCTCGATCGCGGATTTCTCGATCTGGGGATGGGCGTCCTTGTGGGAAGGGCAGCAACAGACGCTGGAGGACAAGCCGCATATGGCCCGATGGCTCGACCAGATGGCCGCGCGGCCCGGCGTTCAGGCCGGACGGGCGCTTCATGCCGAAAAACGCGGTGACATCGCCAAGGACAAAGGCGCGCAGGATCAATTGTTTAAGCGTTGAGCTACCGTGGCGGGCGCGGACTTATTGAAATCTCTGCTACGCCCCGCTGTCGTCTTTCTCAATCCCATAAGTCTGGAACAATGCGCCTTGCGTCATGAAAAACGCAAAGATCGCCGCTGTCAGACCGAAGGTTTTGAAATAGACCCAGATTTCTGTGCTGAACATCCGCCAGATTAGTTCATTGGCGACGGCCATCCCGAAGAAGAACAACATCAACCGTTTTGTCAGCAACATCCAACCGGCATCCTGCAACGGCATCATCTCTTCCATCACATATTTAAGGTAAGACTGCCCGCGCAGCAAACCAACTGCCAGAACACCGCCAAACAAGGCGTAAATCATCGTTGGCTTCATCTTGAAGAACCGGTCGTCGTTGAGCCAGACCGACAACCCGCCAAAGACCACAACCAACACCACCGTGGCAATCTGCATCCGGTTGATCTTGCCGGTCAGCGCCCAGATCGCCCCGATCGCCGCAACGAGGATCGGGATAAACGCCGCTGTCACAACGATAAATCCGTCGTATTCAGTGCCGCCGATGGTGAACACCCGGTCCTTCAGCCGCAAATAGGCGACAAAAAACAAGATGATCGGCCCGTATTCGAGCGCCATCTTGACCATGGGGTTGATCTGCCGTTCCTGCGCCATCATCTGCTCCTGCTTATCCGCCCATCTCAACTATCACGGCGCCCGCCGCAATCAAGGCCATCAAAGCCACGCGGCGCGGGCCGACAGTTTCTTTCAAAAACACCCAGCCGATGATCGCGGCAAACACCGTAGAGGTTTCGCGCAGCACCGCCGCCTCACCCACCTTGTCCAGCCGGGTTGCCATCATGATTGCGCCAAAGCTCATGAAGGCGACAAGCCCGCCAATGAAACCGCGCCCCATCAGGGGCCCAAGCGCGGGCGGGTTTTCCATGGCCCACCACCGCCGCGCGGCGATGAAGGGCATCACCAATCCGTCAATCATGAAAAACCATGCCAGAAAGGTGAAAGGATCCGCCGTCGCACGGATGCCGTAAGCGTCATAAGTGGTATAAAGCGCCACGAAGAGGCCGGTCAGCACCGCAATCGCAAGGGCGGCGTTCAACGTCTCCCGCTCCGCCGTGAGAAAGATCATGTTGTAGATCGCCAGCCCAAAGATCCCCGCAAGCAAGACCGCAACGCCCATCCATTGCAGCAAGGTGAAGCTTTCCTCGAAGATCAGATAGGCGCCAATGACCGCAAAGAGCGGCCCCGTGCCACGCACCACCGGATAGACGACGGTATAGGCGCCCTTGGTATAGGCCCAAGCCTGCAACATCTTGTAAACAATATGAATAAGGAACGCACCAAGGAAGATGATCCACATATGCGGCTCCGGCCAAGGCACCACAAGAAGCGCAAATGGCGCGGCCATCACACAATAGGCAAAGTCAATCGCGCCCCGTGTCAGCCAGGGATCATGCCGCCCCTTTTGCAGCGCCCCGAAAACCGCATGCAAAAACGCCGCCATGATCGCCAGCCAAAGGGCCACCGTATGGCCCGTTGCCGTCCCTTCGATAGAGATCAACCAATCGGTCATGGACGGGCAAAGGCGGGTCTAAACCTCACCGTTCATAACCGACAAGGGCATCTGCAAATTCTTGCGGGTCAAAGGGCGACAGATCGTCGATCTGTTCGCCCACACCGATAGCATGGATCGGCAGGCCAAACTGATCGGCCAGCGCCACCAGAACACCGCCCTTCGCCGTGCCGTCCAGCTTCGTCATCACCAGACCGGACACATCGGAAATGTCCTGAAAAACCTTCACCTGATTGACCGCGTTCTGGCCCGTTGTCGCATCCAGCACCAACAGCGTGTTATGCGGCGCGGTGTCGTCCTTTTTGCGGATCACGCGCACGATCTTGGCCAGCTCTTCCATCAGATCACCGCGGTTTTGCAATCGTCCGGCGGTGTCGATCATCAGCAAATCAGCGCCGTCTTCCTGTGCTTTGGTCATTGCGTCAAAGGCCAGGCTGGCCGGGTCCGTGCCCTGCGCGGCGGTCAGCACAGGCACCCCCGCACGGTCGCCCCAGACCTGCAATTGTTCCACAGCGGCGGCGCGGAATGTATCGCCCGCCGCGATCACCACGTTCTTGCCCGCCGCTTTGAACTGGCTGGCCAATTTGCCGATGGTCGTGGTCTTGCCCGATCCGTTGACTCCCACGACCAAGACCACTTGCGGCGTTTTGGAATAAAGCGGCAAGGGACGTGCAACCGGCTCCATGATCCGGGCGATTTCATCTGCCATCAATTGCTTGATTTCGCCCACGGACAGCTTCTTGCCAAACCGCCCTTCAGCCATGTTGGCGGTCACCCGCATCGCCGTTTCCACACCCATATCGGCGGTGATGAGCAGCTCTTCGAGCTGCTCCAGCATGTCGTCGTCCAATGTCCGGCGCACCACGGTTTTTGGTGCGGCGCGCCCCATCAGGCGGCCCAATAGCCCCGGTTTGACAACCTCTGTCGGCATGGCCTCTTCGAGATCGGGTGCCACCGACGTCATGGTGGTGCGCAGCGGTTCGGCTTTGATCCGCTCCGGTTCGGGCGCAATCTCTGGCTCTGGCTCTGGCTCTGGCTCTGGCTCTGGCTCTGGCTCTGGCTCTGGCTCTGGCTCTGGCTCTGGCTCTGGCTCTGGCTCTGGCTCTGGCTCTGGCTCTGGCTCTGGCTCTGGCTCTGGCTCTGGCTCTGGAAGGGGCTCGGCGATCTCCTCCTCTTTGGCCAGCTCTTCTATCGGCTCGGGGTCCGTTGCAACGGGCGCAGGCACTGGTTCCGGCAGCGGCTCCTTAACTTCTGCAACCGGCGCAGGCTCCGGATCAACGGCCTCCGGCAAAATTTCCGCAGCTGCCGCCGGAGCCTCTTGCATCACCTCATCCACAGCCGCCTCTTCGGCGCCGCCATCACTGACAATCGCCTCCAGACCTTCGTCGATCTTGGACGAGGATTTAAACAGCTTGTCTTTGAGCTTCTTGAAAAATGCCAAGGGAAATCTCCGCGCAGGTTTTCCCTGATCTATAGTCTAGTTCCGCCGGATGGAAGAGTGGCCGGTTAAAACACCCCTTGCCCAGCCGTCCCGAGTGTCAAAAGCACGATCGCCCCCCAATACAGCGGCCAGATCAGAACGTTGGCCCAGCGTTCGGCCCGGTCCCCCCGCGCCAAAACAAAGGTTTGCAATCCCAGCAGGGTATCGGAGGCCGCAAACGTCAATGCCCCCAAAACCACCAAAGGTTCTGCCGTCATAAGACCGCAGATGCCCATGGTGATGATAATACCTATATAAACAGCCACCGGCAGGCGCAGATCACCGGCATTGGGCAACAGCACGCGCACCATGACGCCCGCCAGAACCGCCAGACCAATGAGAAGTGCAATGGCCAGCGGCGCAGCCAGCTGGGCCGGATCAGGAACCAGATAGACAAAAAACACGGCAATCCACGCCAGATGTCCCAGCGCGAAGGCGATCAATCCCCCCAGAAACGCCTTGTCCCCCGGACGGGACAAAATCACATCACCAAGACTGCAAAGCGCCAAAGCCAGGGCAAGCGCGGGCAAACCCGCAAGCAGCGCCACAATCGCCAGAGGAAACACAGACAAGCCTTTGACAGCGCTCCGAAAAACGCTGCGGCCTTCGAACAGGGACAGCGCCCAATAGATCGCGGCGGCCGCCCCTGTCAGTGCCCAGATCAATCCTTAAATCTCGTCCGGGAAATGCTTCATCACCAGCCGGATCGGGTTTGGCGCCGCCTGTCCCAGACCGCAAATGGAGGCATCAACCATCGCTGTGCTCAATTCTTCCAGCAGCCCCTGATCCCAGCTGTCTTTCTGCATCAGCTTCACTGCCTTTTCGCAGCCTACCCGGCACGGTGTACATTGGCCGCAGCTTTCGTCCTCAAAGAACCGCAGCATATTCAGTGCCGCCGCCTTGGCCGAATCTTGATCGGACAGAACCACCACCGCAGCGGAGCCGATGAAGGATCCATGGGGCTGCAACGTGTCGAAATCCAAGGGGATGTCATTCATCGACGCAGGCAGCAGTCCCGAAGACGGCCCACCCGGCTGATAGGCCTTGAAGCTGTGACCGCTCGCCATGCCGCCGCAGGCCTCGATAATATCGGTGATGGTTGATCCGGCGGGCAGCAGATACATCCCCGGATTGGCCACACGGCCCGACACGGAATAGCTGCGCAGCCCTTTGCGGCCGTTTTTTTCGGTGGACGACAGAACCTCCGGCCCTTCCCGGCAAATCCGCGCAACCCAATGGAGTGTTTCGACGTTGTGCACCAATGTCGGTTTGCCAAAAATTCCGACCTGCGCCACAAATGGCGGGCGGTGGCGTGGCATGCCGCGTTTGCCTTCGATGCTTTCGATCATCGCGCTTTCTTCGCCGCAGATATAGGCGCCAGCGCCGCGGCGCAGATCGATATAGCCCGGCTTGACGATCCCGGCCTCTTCCAGCGCGGCGATCTCACGGCGCAGAATTTCCAGAACCGCGGGATATTCATCGCGCATGTAGATAAACGCTTTTTCCGCCTCAACGGCCCATGCGGCGATCAGCATGCCCTCAAGGAACAAATGCGGCGTGCGTTCCAGATACCAACGGTCCTTGAACGTGCCCGGCTCGCCTTCGTCGCCATTCACAGCAAGGTAACGTGTACCTGCGTTGGCGCGAACAAAGCCCCATTTCTTGCCTGACGGGAAACCAGCCCCGCCCAGACCGCGCAAGCCAGAGGCCAGCACTTTTTCCTGCACCTCTTCCCAATTGCCATTGTCGCGCAGGTCTTTGAAGGTTTCATAGCCGCCGGTGGCGGCATAGGCATCAAAGGTTTCATAATCGGGCAGATGGGCGTGGGTGTCACTTGCAGCAATTGCGGCCTGCACCTTCTCGGGGGTCGCATTGTCGATATGATTGTGGCCCAGTTCCAGCACTGGCGCGGTGTCGCAGCGGCCCATGCAGGGCGCCCGCAGAACGCGGACCTCTGCCGGATCAAGCCCGTCTTCAAGCGCCGCTTTCAGTTGTTGTGCGCCAGCCAGTTCACAAGACAGAGAATCGCATACGCGAATGGTCAGTGCGGGGGGCGGAGTTTCGCCCTCTTTGACCACATCGAAATGCGCATAAAAGGTTGCGACCTCGTAAATCTCCGCCATCGACAGGCGCATCTCTTCGGCCAGCGCCCGGATATGCGCGGCAGACAAATGCCCGTATTTGTCTTGAATCAGGTGCAAATGCTCAATCAGCAGATCCCGGTCGCGGCTTTTCCCGTCAAGCAGCGCACGCACCTCATCCCAGGCCTGATCCTCAAGCTGGCGGCCCTTGGTGTGACGGCGGCCCTTGCCTTTGCCGGACTTCCAGACGCCTTTTTTCGGCCCGTCGCCTGCGGTCTTGGTGTTCTCATCCAGCGCCATGATCTACCCTTTTTGTGCATTGGTTGGCGCATCTCTAACAAATCCTTAGGGGCGGGCACGATAAAAAAGCGACAATTCCATCGCAGTTTGCGCGGGCGGCGGGCGATAAGTGTGATTGTGCCGCCCGCGCCGCCGCGCCAGAATAGCCGCAGTTGAGGAGAGCCGTTTCGTGTTGTGGTATGCCATCGCCAGCCTGACCCCTGCGGCGTTTCTGGGGGCCGCCTGCCTGTGGGGAGGGATATGGCCGTTGCTGGCATTGCTGTCGGTGACCGGCGCTGTGTATTTTATGGATCGCCTGAACCGGCTGTTGCCAGACACGCAAAGCTCCGGTCTCTGGCTGTCTTACCTCTTGGCTGCCGCGCATTTTTTGCTGCTGTGGTTGGGGGTTATCGCGCTTTCCTCAGACAATCCACTAAATCTCACCGGCAAAATCATGACCTTTGCCGCATTGGGGCTGTTCTTGGGTCAGGTGTCCAATTCCAATGCGCATGAGTTGATCCACACCAGGGCGCGCTTGCCCCGCCGCTTGGGTGCCTTGATCTTTTGCACCTTGGGCCACGGGCACCATGTCTCGGCGCATCTGCATGTCCATCACATCCACGCCGCCACAAACGGCGATCCGAATTCGGCCAGATTGGGCGAAGGGTTCTGGCAGTTCTGGTTGCGGGCCGCACCGGCAGAATTTGTCGCTGGCCTGAGGGCTGAGAGCCGCAGACATCAAGGCAAGCCGCTGCGCCACCCTTATTGGCTGTGGATCGGCGGAGCAGCGGTCAGCCTGCTCTTGTCCTATGCAATTGCGGGAACGAGCGGGCTGTTGATCCATGTGGCCTTGGCCGCCTATGCGCAATGGCAATTGCTTTTGTCCGATTATGTCCAACACTACGGGCTACGCCGTGCAATCCTGCCAGGGGGCAAACCCGAACCCATGGGCCCGCAGCACAGCTGGAATGCGCCGCAATGGTATTCTTCTGCGATGATGCTGAACGCACCGCGCCATTCGGATCACCACCTGCGCCCTGCCCGCCCGTTTCCGGCGCTCCAGGTGACGCCGGACACCATGCCAGTGCTGCCACGGTCCCTGCCTGTTATGGCCAGCATCGCGCTGATCCCGCCCATCTGGCGCCGGATCATGGATCATCGCGCTGCCCGTTGGCAAAATGCGGCTTCTGCCGATCAGAGGGCTGGTCGATGAGGCCGGTTTCTGACAATCATTGGCCCATGAGATACATCGCTTTGATCTTTGCCGCCTTCACCGCTCTGCCCGCCGCAGCGCAGGATCTGATGACAGCCGCTGAATTTGACCGCTACACCAAGGGCAAGACACTGTTCTATGGCCGCGATGGCGCGGCTTATGGGGCCGAGGTCTATCTGGAAAACCGCCGGGTGCGCTGGTCCTTTCTGGACGGGCAATGCAAGGACGGGGAATGGTATGAAGAGGCCGGGCTGATCTGTTTTGTCTATGAGGACAACCCTGACCCGCAATGCTGGTCCTTCACCGAGGGCAGCGGCGGACTGGTCGCGCGGTTTGAAAACAATCCCCTGACAACAGAGCTTTACGAGGCGCAGGACGTGGGTGAAGAGATGGTTTGCCTAGGCCCAAAGGTCGGCGTCTAAGGGCCGCAGGCGGATTAAAGCAGCGTCCCCTGCTCCGGTGCGGGTGGCGGCGGGGTTTTCTTCTTGGCCGGGGCTTTGCCGCCAACCTCAACCCGCCCATCGGCAAATTCGATCTCAAGCGTTGTTGCTTTTTTCGCCGCGGCTTTGCCCGTGATCACCGCCCCATCGCCCCGCACCACGGCATAGCCCCGCGCCAGGGTGGATTTGTAGCTCAGCGTTTCGCGCAGCCGGTCCAAGGCGTCGATCTTTTGCCGCCAATTGCGGGTCTGCCGTTGCCCCGCTTCGGACAGGCGCAGGCTGATCTGGGCAAGAGTCCCCGACTTGCGCTGGTGATCCTGCGCCAAGGCTTCGGGCCGAAACGCCTTTGCGCGGGCCTCATAACGGTCGCGCTTGGCCGCGATGGTGCGCAAGAGCGCCGGATCAAGGCGCGTCGCCAATCCCGCCAACCTGCGCCGGTCATTGTCCATTAGCCGATTCAAGGTCGCTGGCCGCAACGATCCTGACACATCCGCGAGCCGCACCCGCCGCCGTTGCACCCCGGCGATCAGCGCCGGTTCCAGTTTCTCTGCCGCGCGGTCAAGCCGCTGTCGCGGGCCATCCAGCAAGGTCTCGGGGCGTGGCAAGGCACGGGCCATGTCGCGCAGCCGTTGGCCCCGCCGGGTCAATCCCTGGCTCAGCATCTGGCCCATGCGGGCCTCTTGGGTCTCCAGCCAAGCGGCCAATTCGTGCCGGACCGGCACCGCCAGTTCTGCCGCCGCCGTTGGAGTTGGGGCGCGTTTGTCCGACACAAAGTCGATCAGGGTGGTGTCGGTTTCATGCCCCACCGCCGAGATCAGGGGAATCTGCGAGGCGGCTGCAGCCCGCGCCACACTTTCCTCGTTAAAACCCCAAAGATCCTCGACCGACCCGCCGCCCCGCGCAACGATCAGCAAATCGGGCCGTGGCAGCGCCCCGCCCGGTGTCAGCGCATTGAAGCCTTCGATTGCGCGGACCACCTCGGGCGCACATTTGGCCCCCTGCACCGCCACCGGCCAGATCAGCACCTTGCGCGGAAACCGATCCCGCAGCCTGTGCAGGATGTCGCGGATGACCGCGCCGGAGGGCGAGGTCACAACGCCTATAATTTCAGGCAGGTAAGGCAAGGGCCGCTTGCGGGCGGGGTCAAACAACCCTTCTGCCGCCAGCATTTTCTTGCGTTTCTCCAAAAGCGCCATCAAGGCGCCCATGCCTGCCGGTTTGATATCTTCGATGACGATCTGGTACTTGGACTGCCCGCCAAAGGTGGTGACGCGCCCGGTCGCCACGACCTCCATCCCCTCTTCGGGCTGGGTTTCCAGCTTGGCGCTGACCCCTTTCCAGATCACGCCGGATATGACCGATTTGTCGTCTTTAAGGTCCAGATAGATATGCCCGGACCGGGGGCGGCTGACCCGTCCCACTTCGCCGCGGATGCGCACATGGCCAAATTCGCCCTCGATCACACGCTTGATCGCGCCTGACAGTTCGGTGACCGAAAATTCGGGGCTGTTCAGCCCGTCCTGGGGATCGTCGATCAGGTCCATGCAGATTGTGTCCTTATGTCCGCCTGCGCCGCCTTGTCTCGGGGCTTTGCCCAGCTTAGAACGCCAGCACGCAGAGGCCAAGGGAGCAAGAGCGCGATGAACATCCTAATTCTGGGCAGCGGTGGACGCGAACATGCATTGGCCTGGGCGGTGATGCAGAACCCTAAATGTGACAAACTCATTGTCGCGCCCGGAAACGCAGGCATCGAAGCAATTGCCGATTGCGCCAGCTTTGACATCATGGACGGTGCCGTGGTGGTCGGGTTTTGCGAAGAGAACAGTATTGATTTTGTGATCGTCGGCCCCGAGGCGCCCCTGGCCGCCGGTGTGGCCGACGATCTGCGCAGCGCCGGTTTCAAGGTGTTTGGCCCTTCGGCAGGTGCGGCGGAGCTGGAAGCGTCCAAAGCTTTTACCAAAGAGATTTGTGACGCCTGCAACGCCCCAACGGCGGCCTATGGTCATTTCACCGATGCTGCCGCCGCGCGGGCCTATGTCGCCGCGCAGGGCGCACCAATTGTGATCAAGGCTGACGGTCTGGCCGCAGGCAAAGGTGTGATCATCGCCATGACCGATGCCGAAGCACTGGCGGCGGTGGACGAAATGTTTGACGGCTCCTTTGGCGCGGCGGGCGCAGAGGTGGTGATCGAGGAGTTCATGGAAGGTGAAGAGGCTTCGTTCTTTGTCCTGTGTGACGGCGAAGAGGTGCTGCCCATCGGCACCGCCCAAGACCACAAACGCGTGGGCGAAGGCGACACCGGCCCGAACACCGGCGGCATGGGCGCCTATTCCCCCGCGCCGGTTTTGACCGACGCGATTGCGCAAAAGGCGCTGGACGAGATCATTCGCCCGACCATGGCCGAAATGGCCAAACGCGGCACGCCCTATCAGGGGGTGCTTTATGCCGGGCTGATGATCAAGGATGGCCAGCCGCGTTTGGTGGAATACAATGTGCGCTTTGGTGATCCGGAATGTCAGGTGTTGATGATGCGGCTGGGGGCGCAGGCCTTTGACCTGATCCAGGCCGCCGCAGAAGGGCGGCTGGACGAAATGCGCGTCAACTGGGCCGAGGATCATGCCATTACGGTTGTGATGGCGGCGGAGGGTTATCCCGGTAGCTATGACAAGGGATCGGTAATCAACGGTTTGGACAACATGCCGGAAGACAGCGCCAATATGGTGTTTCACGCGGGCACAGCCCTGAAAGACGGGGCGGTCATTGCCACGGGCGGACGGGTCTTGAACGTCACGGCGCGCGGAGCCTCTTTGGTCGAGGCACAGGCGCGGGCCTATAAGATGGTGGATGGGATTGACTGGCCCGAAGGGTTCTGCCGCCGAGATATCGGCTGGCGGGCTTTGGGGTAAACATCTTCGGATCGGGCTTTGCCGATCCGACCGGACGGGGGGCCAGCCCCCCGCACCCCCCGGAATATTTAGGGCCAAAAAGGGTCAGTTACAGGCAAGCGCGGCGCGAAAGCTTTTGCGTCCCTTGTGCGGGCCGATGTCGCGTTTTTGCAGTTGGGTTCCGTCGAAAGTGACCGCCATCAGGCGCGACCAATCTGCGGTGGCGACGATCATTTCAGGTCTGTCATCGCAACTGCGAATGCCCCCTGCGATATCCGTCTCGCCAATACGGTGGTTGGTCAGGCCCGGCAGCGTGGCCACCTCTGCGAGCCGGTTGTCTTCGAACCGCCAGAGACGCAGGGTTTTGGCCAGATGGGGGCGGTCGATATAGGCCAGTTCGACCCTGCCGTCGCCGTCCAGATCCGCCGCGCCAATCGGGGCCAGCCAGCGGTTGCGAGTGCCGATGAAGGGTGTCGCTGTCACGACGCCGTTTGCGTCGTAGATCGCCAGTCGCGCCCCTTTGGACAGATCGCTTTCGACAACCACAACCAACGGCGCACCTGCGCCAAGATCGGCAAGCCGGGGCGCGACATCCTCAAAAACGCGATGTTGGGGGAGACGCAGCAGGATCTGTCGGGCCGAGCAGTCAGTACAGTCCTTTACCTTGAGCCGCAGCGCACCCCATTCGATCGCATCGCCAAGGATGCCATGGGTGTAGCGCGTGGTGGGCTCGGCATATTCCGCCGCAAGGATCGTCGGGGCGGGGCCAGCAATGGCCCCCTGCCCCAGAGTGAGCAGCAGCGCCAGAATACTCCGCTGCCACAGGCGCATCAGATCTGCTTTTCTGGCATCTGCACGCGCAGGCCGTCCAAGGCATCTGTCACCTTGAGCTGGCAGGTCAGTCGGGATCGTTCTGGATTTGGCTCATAGGCGAAATCCAGCATGTCTTCTTCCATGTCGTCTTTGGCCGGCAGTTTCTCTACCCAAGCCGGATCCACATAGACATGACAGGTGGAGCAAGCACAGGCACCGCCACAATCGGCCTCGATACCGGGGATGTTGTTGTCGCGTGCGCCTTCCATGACGGTCATGCCATTTGCGACCTCGACCACATGTTCGGTTCCGCCGTGCTCCACATAGGTGATTTTCGCCATTCGAGCGCCCTCAATCAAATTTCGATTTTTTCTGTTTAGCGGGGCAAGCGCGGCACTGCCACCCCCTTTTTCATTGGCGTTTTTCCATGACAGATTGGCCGGGGTTTGGGGCCTGAATTTCAGGCAGGGTTAATAGGTCCGGACCCTAGGCAGGCGGCGGGAAAACCGCTAATCTGGGCCGAACCGCAGACCCAAGAGGCATTGGGCTATGATACAGGCAACACCGCTCCGATGGCTCCGGCTGGCGGCCTTTGGGCTGGGCGGTGCTGTTGTTCTGGCGGGATGCGAAACCCAATATGCCGACAAGGGCCATGCCTATAGGGCAGAGCCCGGTGTCTACCAGGCCACCCGCAATGGCCCGGATGGCGCACCCCAAGGCAGTTGTTGGGGCCGCACAGTCAGCCCGGCGGTGATTGAAACGGTCACAGAGCAGGTGCAGGTGTCGCCGGCGCAATACAATCCTGATGGCAGCCTGCTGCGCCCGCCGTCATACCGCAGCGAAGCCCGGCAAATGATCGTCACGCCCCGTGTTGACAGTTGGTTCGAGACCCCCTGCGCCGAGGCTCTGACGCCGGATTTCATTGCATCGTTGCAGCGTGCACTTGCCGTGCGCCGTTATTACGAAGGGCCGATCACAGGGATATTGGACAAAAACACCCAAGCCGCCATTCGCGCCTTTCAGCGGACCACCGGTCCGGACAGCGGTGTGCTGTCGCTGGCCTCTGCGCGGCAACTGGGGTTGATCGCTGTGGACAGGACAACGTTGGAATAAAGGCAAGACCAAGGGTCAGGTCCCAAAAAAGGGCGCCCCGCAGGACGCCCTTTTTCATGAATGCGATTTGTCCTGCGCCCAATCAGTCAGACAGGGTCAGCGCCACGAACCGTGGATCACCCGCGCGGCGCACCAACATCAACAGTGACTTGCGCCCTGCTTCCTTGGCCGCGTCCACACGCGCCTCCAACTCAGCGATGTTGGTGACCTTCTGTTGGCCCGCCTCGGTGATGATGTCACCTGCACGCAGACCTTTCTCAAAGGCCTCGGAGGTTTCATCCACTTCGGTCACGGCCAGACCGGCCATGTTCGCCTCAACACCCAGTTCCGAGCGCAGATCGTCGGTGAGCGGTGCAAGGGTCAGACCCAGCACGGTTTTGCTTTGCGGTGCCGGCGTTTCTTGTTCCTGCGCAGGAGAGGATGACGCCCCGTCCGCATCTTCGCGGCGGCCCAAAACAACCTTGATTGTCTGGCTTTTGCCCTCGCGCAGGACGGTCACCCGAACCGTTGCGCCCACAGGGCTGTTGCCCACCTGACGAACGAGGCCGCGGGTATCGGCCACATCGACGCCATCGAAGGACAGGATCACATCACCTGTTTCAAGGCCTGCCTCTTTGGCGGGGCCATCCGGCACATCGGTGATCAGCGCACCTGCAGCGTTCTCGAGCCCCATGGCATCGGCCACATCATCGGTCACATCCTGAATGCGCACACCCAGCCAGCCCCGGCGGGTTTCGCCAAATTCCTTGAGCTGGTCCACCACACGGGTCACCACGTTGGAGGCCATGGAAAAGCCGATCCCGATAGAGCCGCCATTGGGCGACAGGATCGCCGTGTTCACGCCGATCACGTCACCGTCCATATTGAACAGCGGGCCGCCCGAATTGCCCCGGTTGATCGCCGCATCGGTCTGGATGTAATCGTCATAGGTGCCGGACAGGGCCCGGTTACGGGCAGACACGATACCCGCAGAAACAGAGAACCCCTGCCCCAGCGGATTGCCCATGGCGATCACCCAGTCGCCCACACGGGCGGCGTCACTGTCACCGAACGATACAAACGGCAGCGGGGTTTCGGCCTCTACCTTGAGCAAGGCAATATCGGTGTTCGGATCCGTACCGATCACCTTGGCCTGCAGTTCTTCGCCAGAGAAAAATTCGATGGTGATCTCATCCGCCCCGTCGATGACGTGATTGTTGGTGACGACATAGCCGTCCTCCGAAATCACAAAGCCCGACCCAAGTGCCGAGGACCGGCGTGGGCGGTTGCCATCACCGCGGTTGTTGCGGTCCTGGAAATCGCGGAAGAAATCCTCAAACGGCGATCCTTCGGGCACAATGCCCTGCGGGCCGGTGCGGCCCTCGATCACGGTTGAAGTGGTGATATTGACCACCGAGGGGCTGATCTTTTCGGCCAGCGGCGCGAGGCTTTCGGGTTTGGCCAAGGCCATCGCCGCCTGCACCGTGAGAAAGATCAACGTCAAAAAGCTGAGGAAAAAGGCCTTGAACGCCAGCGTTTCCTGTATCGGGCTGGCTTGCACTTTTGCCTGTGACTGCATGGTATTCTCCTGCTGTGTCCTGCTGGGCGCGGGCACGCCCCGGTCATTCCGTGAAGAGCAGACTGCATCCTGCAAGGCCGCTCCGCAATATGAAAGATGTGGCTGATCACGTGCTTTTCAACTGCCGCAAGGGCAGTCGTGAGGTGAGATATGCGCAAAATTTTGCCGAAAAGGGCGGTTGGGAGGGATGAGGCGCGGTCTGGCGCGTCTGTGGTGGCCAGAAGCGTATTGAGCCACTGTTCCAACGGTACGGGCCGGTCTGCCGGTTTGGGGTGTCTGTTTTGAACCCAAACTGTCCGATGCTGCGCGGAGCATAAATTTCCGGTTTTTATTTCCTACGCCATGGTCAGGCGACAAGGCCAAGGTCTTTGTCGGTGGCTGTAGCCAAATATTTCTCTTTGGGGGGCATGGGTCTTAATGGCCAAGGCGGCTCGAAGGCGAAACTTGAAACGCTGCGCCCTTCTGGCAAGGCACCATTTCCTGCCCCAAGCGCGTAGTCGTAGTACAGCTTGACGATCTCTTCTTCGGTCACTTGCTTTGTCGCCGGATGAGCCATGCACGCGTCATGCCATGCGCGAACACGGTCATAGTCTTTGCCTTCGGGAAGTTTGAAGCCTTCGTAGTAATCGAGGAACCAAAATCGCTTGAACATTGGTGTGAAGACGGCCTCAGCCAGACCGAATTCCTCAAATAGATAAGGGCCGGTCGGATTGTAATGACCCAGAAAATCGTCAATTTCCCGGTACAGCGCCAAGAGCTTGTCTAGATGCGCGTCCCGCTGTGCCAGATCCTGGTTCATGACAAAAAGATAGCCAGCCATCGTAAAGGGCCCTTCGCAGGCAATAAGCATTGACTCAATGGCATGTTCGACCGGGTCGCTACGGCGCAACGGTGCCCCCGGCAAGACTTCGTCAAGGTAGCGCAGGATGACGAGGCTTTCTTTGAGTATGCGCCCATCACTGGTTTCCAGCACTGGCAAAGCAGTGGTGCCTCGGGTTTTGGCCAGCAAATCCGGGTCGCGCGGTTTGGTGATATCCACGACCCTGAATTCGACCGCGCCTGACAGACCCCGAAGAGCCAGCAAAATCTCCAGTCGTTGCGAAAAAGGGCAGACGGGGATGTGATAAACGATATGTTTGTCAGTCATGTGATCAATCCAGCGGGGGGCCGGTAAAGGCCATATTGTGCCGCTTGGCACTCTCTTCGATGACAGGCATGTCCTCGAGGATGCGACACTGACCAGCGGCCATGTCTGCAAAGAAACCTTCGAAACCGCCGGGTGTCAGGATAATCAGGTGTCGGCATGGTCCGTCATCAGTTACTTTGAACGTATGTTCCTTGCCGCGCGGGATGAACACGCTTTCGCCAGCACCTGCTGTAAACTCCCGGCCTTCCAGCCAGAACTTGCAAGTCCCAGTGAGTATGACAAAGGTTTCGTCCTCGTTTTGATGTACATGGCGCGGTGGACCGCTGCCCGCAGGGGACCAACTATCCACAATGGACATTGCACCGCCTGTCTGTTCAGGACCCAGAATGGTCTTATACTGGACACCTAGCCATTCAATGGCTCCGTCGATTTGGGCCAGGTCTTTCATCGTTTCCTCCCTTTGATATTGGATGAAACGAAAGCGCTTTCGTTGACAGAATATTACAATTTTGCCAACCTATCAGGCAAATCGTATTATCTGATACAGGATATCGACCAAGTGAATTTCGCCACTTTGGATCTTAACCTCTTACGTGTCTTAGACGCAGTTTTCCACGAAGGCTCAACCGTCAAGGCGGCGAACAGCTTGGCCATGTCACAATCGGCTGTGTCTGGAGCCCTGTCGCGTCTACGCCATGCCTTGGGCGATCCCCTTTTTGTCCGGCAGGGAAATCGATTGGTTGCGACGGATTACGCAGCGGGGATCGAAACCGGTTTACGCGAAGAACTCGAACGTCTGGAAACATTACTTGCGCCGCCGGCGACCTTTGATCCACAAACCGCAGAAGGCACGTTCCGTATCGCCGCGAGCGATTTTTTCGCGGAACTCCTCATGCCGCCCTTGGCCGATCTCCTGCAAAAATCAGCGCCTAGTCTTCGCGCACAACTCGTTGACCTGGTTCCGAATGATTATGTGGCTAGCCTAGAACAACGTAAGGCCGACATTGCACTGATCCCCGACTTGGAATTGCCGGACTGGGTCAATCGAGAACCGCTCTTCCATTCCCCGTTCCACGTAATCGCCCGCAAAAGCAATCCAGGTATTGAGGGACTTACGGACGGGACGCAGATGCCAATGGAAACCTTTTGCGCGCTTCACCACGTTCTGTTTTCTCCTGAAGGAAATCTCGCTGCGATGGGTGATGCAGCGCTGGCACGCGTTGGTAAACGTAGACAGGTCGCTGTGACTGTTCCTGTGTTTAGCGGTGTATGCCGCGCGGTGAGCGAAAGCGATCTCATCGCGCTTGTGCCTGCACAACTTGCTAAGAAGGTGGCCAAGGCATTTGGGCTGCATGTGTTCAAACCTCCAATGAAGATTGAACCTGCGTTGATCATCGGCGTTTGGCACAAGCGTTCCGAAAACGCGCCGATGGCATCCTGGATGCGGAGCCAAGTCTTCAAATTAATGAAGGGTTTAGATTCAGGCAGTTAGTTAAAAATTTTCTATCCGGCGCCGTTCGGAAAGATACAAATTGATGTTTCAAAGAACAGAATAGAAGTAAATTTGATCGTTCAATCCAGACATTCGCGCAAGCGCAGCGAATTCACCCTCTGTCCGCATGGCCGACATTTGACACCTGATCCCCCTTTTCGGTCAACCAGAACTGCCAGACCGTTGAGCGTGATCAGCCCCCAACCCCCAACAAAAAAGAGGCCAGTGCATGCACCGGCCCCTTCCAAATTCTTTGCCAACCCGCAGGTCAGCGGAACAAACCCTTAGTTGCGTTCGCCTTCTTCGGAGCGGCTGCCCTGATCGGAGCGCAGGTAGTTGAAGAACTCGCTGTCCGGGGAGAGAACCATGGTCGAATTCTCCCCTTTCAAGGACTCTTCGTAGGCCGTCAGAGACCGGTAAAATTCAAAGAACTCCTGATCTTTTCCATAAGCCTCGGCAAAGATGCGGTTCCGCTCGGCGTCTGCCTCACCTTCGATGATACGCGCATCACGGCGGGCCTCTGACAGGATCTCTTCGTAGGTCCGGTCTGCAAGGGCGATCACACGTTGTGCCGCCTCTTGGCCGCGGGCACGTTCGTCGGTCGCTTCACGGTCACGCTCCGCGATCATCCGCTGCAGGGTGGCGTCGAAGTTCTGCTCCGGCAGGTTGGTTTGGCGCAGGCGCACATCCACAACCTTGAGGCCCAGCGCATTGGCCCGTGCGTCCGCCCGTTCCCGGATCTGGTCCATCAGCGCCGAACGCTCCGGCGACAGGATGGTGTTTGAGGTCACACCTTGCGAACCCAGCACCGCGCGGATCTGTGATTCCAGAATACCGCTCAGATCGCTGCTGGCCTGACGTTCACCGCCAGCACCAATCGCCTGACGGTACTGTACGATGTCGTCGATCCGGTAGAGCACAAAGGCGTCGATTTCGAGGCGGCGGTCATCGGCCGGCGTCACTTCGATCACCTCGGTCTCAAGCGACAGGATACGGTCTTCAAAGCGGACGACCTCATCCAACATCGGTACTTTAAAGCCGATGCCCGGCTCGATCCGCACCTGTTTGATCTGGCCGAAACGCAGCACCAGTACCTTTTCGCGTTCGTCCACAACAAAAATCGACGACAACACCGCCACGGCGGCAATCACCACAATCGGGATCAGAAAACCTGTTTTCCGCATCAGTTTGATCCCCCGTTGCGACGCAATTCATTCAGCGGCAGATAAGGCACAACGCCCTGCCCGCCAGCACCGCCGGTGTTGTTTTCAAGAATGATCTTGTCCACGTCGCCCAGTACCTTTTGCATGGTTTCAATATAAAGACGTTTGCGCGTCACCTCGGGTGCCGCCTGATATTCGGTCAGAACCGCCTCAAAGCGGCTTGCCTCACCCACAGCATCGTTGACCACACGGGCGCGATAGCCTTCGGCCGCTTCGAGCAGTTGGGCGCTTTCACCGCGCGCCTCAGCCGTGCGGCGGTTGGCATAGGCATCCGCCTGACGCTCAACCCGGTCGCGTTCCTGTTCAGCGGCCTGAACGTCGCGGAAGGCATCCACAACAGATTCGGCGCTGATTGTGCCATCCGGATTGGTCACCCGAACTGTCTGGCTTGGCGGGTCAACCTTGTTCACGTTGACACGCAGCACGTTGATACCAGTCTGGCGGTTATCAAGCGTGATCTGGATCAGCTCCTTCACGCGGTCGGCAACAGCGCCACGATCCCGGTTCAGAATTGGTGCCAGTTCAGATTGCGCAATCACTTCGCGCATCGCAGATTCAGAGATCGCCCGCACAGAGGCATCCGGATCGCGCAGCGAGAATTTGAAATCCTTGGCGTTCTTGATGTTCCAGACCACCTGGAAATCAATGTCCACGATGTTTTCATCCGTGGTCAGCATCAAACCGTCGTTGTCACTGGCCCCGCGCCCCACGCCGATCTCTTCGGTGCGGTTGGTGGTGACGTCAAAGACCTCAGCCGTGACAACCGGCCATGGGGCAAAGTTCAAACCCTCGGTGCCGATCTCGGAGAATTCGCCAAGGAACAGCTCGATTGACTGCTGTTCAGGGCGCACGGTGTAGAAGCTTGCAAACCCCCAAAGTGCCACAGCGGCCAGAATGCCGATGCCGACTGTGCCGCGCGTCAGGGCCGGACCATTGCCGCCTCCGCCGCCGCTGCCATTGCCGCCGCGCTCACGGCCACCGCCGCCGCCCATCAGAACACGCAGCTGCTCCTGGCCTTTTCTCACCAGATCGTCGATCTCCGGGATTTGCGGTTTTTCACCTTCAGGGCGGCGTCCGCCCCCTTGGTTGCCACGGTTAGGAGGCGTGCCGCGATCACCGCCGCCGTTGTTGCCTCCGCCGCTGTTTCCGCCCCCGCCCCAGGGACCGCCTGAATTGCCAGCCATGTATTCTTTTCCCCTTATGTGCCGCTCAGTGCGGCCGATGTCTCAAACTTGTGTGCAGATGGCCGAAAATCAAGCCGTCCGCGTCGGATTGCGCATGGTGACCAACTCTTCGGACATGGTTGGGTGCACCGCGCAGGTTGCATCGAATTGTTCTTTGGTCAACCGCGCCTTTACCGCGATCCCTGCCAATTGGATCATCTCGCCCGCATTGGGGGCGACAATATGACAGCCAAGGACCGTGCGGTTTTTCTTGGATACGACCAGTTTCATCAGCACCCTATCAGATTTTTCGGCAAAGGCCGACTGCATCGGCCGGAAGGATGTGCTGTAAACCTCGATCTCCTCTTGTTCACGCGCGTCTTCCTCGCTCAGACCAACGGTGCCCATCTCCGGCTGCGTGAAAATGGCACTGGCAATCAGATCGTGATCCACCGGCGTTGGATTGGCGCCAAACACGGTTTGGACAAAAGCCATCCCCTCCCGGATCGCGACCGGGGTCAGGTTCACCCGGTCCGTGACATCGCCGATGGCATAGACGGATGGCACTGCCGTTTGGCTGTATTCATCCACCTCGATCTGCCCCTTGCGGCCCAGCTTCACGCCCAGCTCTTCCAGGCCCATATCGGCACTTGCCGGGTCACGGCCCGTGGCAAACAGCACCATGTCGAATACTTTTTCGCCGCCCGTGGTCGACTTGACCCAGATCGGCCCCTTTTGCCCGGCGGATGCGCCGCTGCTTTGGGCGTGCATCTCTTGGGCTTGCTGCACAGAGGCGCCCATCGCCGCATCTGACTGGGTCGGCATCGCGCCATCCTTGTGATCGGCCAGCAGGGACATTTCCAGAATGTTGGTGCCTACGTGCAGATCAACGCCGTTTTCGCGCATGGATTCCGCAACCAAGCCGCGGGCCTCTTCATCAAAGCCGCGCAGAATCTGCGCACCGCGATAATATTGCGTAACCTCAACCCCCAAGCCATTGAGAATACAAGCAAACTCGCTCGCGATATAGCCACCGCCAATGATCAGAATGGACTTTGGCAGTTTTTCCAAATGGAAGATGTCATCCGACACGATCCCCAATTCGGCATTGGGAATGTCAGGCCGGATGGGCCGCCCGCCCGTCGCCACAAGGATGTGTTTCGCCGTCTTGGTGGTGCCATCGGCCAGCTCAACCGTATGGGCATCCTTCAGCTTGGCCCGCTGATCATAGGTGTCCACACCGGATCCGGCCAAAAGATTGCGATACACCCCCTCAAGGCGGTCCAATTCCGTATTCAGGCGGGTTTTAAAGCCATGCCAGTCAAATGGCCCTTCGGTCAGATCCCAGCCATAGCATTTGGCCTCTTCCACCACATTGGCATAGCCAGAAGCAAAAACCATCAGCTTTTTCGGCACACAGCCCCGGATCACGCAGGTGCCGCCATAGCGGTCATCTTCGGCCAGCGCCACCTTGGCCCCATATTCGCCAGCCGCCACACGGGCCGCACGCACCCCGCCAGAGCCGCCGCCGATTACAAAAAGGTCATAGTCAAAGTCTGTGTTGGCCATGGGGCGCATTTCCTATTCCGTAAGGTCCGAAAACAAATTGTCAGATTCAACAAAATCAAGCCGTTCTGTTGCAACCGTGCCTTCATTTATGTCGCGCACCTCGACCTTGCCATCCCCGTAACCGATCACAACTGTGTCACAGATGTCGATAAACAAGCCGTTTTCCACAACCCCTGGCATCTGGTTCAGTACCAGCGCCAGTTGCCGGGCATTGCCGATCCGGTTGAGATGCAGATCAAGGATGTGATTTCCCTCATCCGTGACAAAGGGCGTCTGACCGTTCATCCGCAGGGTTGAGCTGCGCCCTAGAACATCCATGCTGATCAGCGTTTCTTCGATCAGCGCCTGTGTGGATTGCCAGCCAAACGGGATCACTTCCACCGGCAGGGGAAACGCGCCAAGGGTCTCGACCTCTTTGCCGACATCGGCAATCACCACCATCTGGTCACTGGCCGTTGCCACGATCTTCTCCAAAAGCAACGCGCCGCCGCCCCCCTTGATCAGGTTCAGATCACCGTCAAATTCATCAGCCCCGTCAATGGTCAGATCCAGCCATTTGGCCTCGTCCAGCGTGATCACCTCAATCCCCACATCCCGCGCCAGCTGCGCGGTGCGGCTGGAGGTCGGCACGCCCTTGATCTTGAGCCCGTCATCGCGCACCAGCTCCCCCAGACAACGCACCAGCCATGCGGCGGTTGATCCGGTGCCAAGCCCAACACGCATCCCGTCTTCGACATATTGCGCGGCCCGTTTTGCCGAAACAAATTTGGCCTTGTCGATGGGTGAGAGTTCTCCGGACATGAGGCAGCTCCGATAAATGACGTCTGGCGCGGTTATAGGCACATTGCCGCGCGGGTGCGAGAGGCAGGAAGGTCTTTTTTGCAGCGCCGATCCTCCTGCGGCCCTGCAAGACCCATTCAAGAGGCAAGTGGTCGTTTTCAAACCTGACGGCGGACGGCGGCAGGGTTACACGGGCCCATGACCTATGTGCTTCACTATGCCCCTGACAACGCTTCCCTGATCGTCCGCATGGCGCTGGATCATCGCGGGCTGCCATACCGGACCCAACTGGTAGACCGCGCCAGCCAAGAACAAAGCTCGGCGGCTTACCGTGCGCTCAATCCCAACGGCCTGATCCCGACCCTGGAAACCCCGCAAGGTCCGCTGTTTGAAACCGGCGCAATCCTGCTGTGGCTGGCCGACACCCATGGCGGGCTTGGCCCTGAACCCGCAGATCCGGCGCGCGGTGACTTTCTCAAATGGCTTTTCTTTGCGGCCAACACCCTGCACCCCTGCCTGCGGATGCTGTTCTATCCGGAGAAATACATCGGCACTGGCCATCAAGATGCGCTGCGCAGGGGATTGCAGGCCCAATTGAAACAGGGCTTTGCAACCCTCGACACCTATGCCTCCCAATCAGAGACATGGCTCAGCGGCCGAAAGCCCGGCGTGCTTGATTTCTACACCGTTGCCCTGCTGCGCTGGCCCGCGCTCTACCCGTCAGACGCTGATCGCAGCTGGTTCACGCTGGCCGACTACCCTGCTTTGCAGGATCTTTGCACCCGCATCGAAACCCTGCCCTGCACCGCCGGCTTGCAAAAGGCTGAAGGTCTGGGCGATACACCCTTCACCGCGCCCCGGCGCCCCACCCCTCCAGAAGGCTCGGCCACCTGATGTTTCTTTCGGTTTTTGACATGTTCAAAGTGGGCATTGGCCCGTCTTCCTCGCACACGATGGGGCCCATGGTGGCCGCCGCACGGTTCCTGGACCAGATGCGCGCCTCGCCCTTCCATTTTGCCGGGCTGCGCGCCTCCCTGCACGGATCGCTGGCGTTCACCGGCGTCGGCCACGCCACGGACCGCGCCACCATTCTCGGCCTCGCAGGGTTCACCCCGGGCGATTATGACGCCGACCGCGCCGAGGCGGTGCTGGCCCAGATCAACGAAACCCATGAAATCACGGTCGACGGATTGCCGCCCCTGCGGTTCAACCCAAAGACCGATATGATCTTTGACTACGATCACAAACTGGAAGGCCACGCCAACGGCATGATGCTGATGGCCACGGACGCCCAAGGCGACGTCACCTTGAGCGAAACCTTCTATTCCATCGGCGGCGGCTTTGTCATGACCGAAGCCGAACTGGCGGCAGGAAAAGACACCGACGAAGGCGCGCCTGTGCCATTTCCGTTCAAATCGGCCGCCGAAATGCTGGAGATGGCCAAAGCGTCCGGCAAATCCATCGCCCAGATGAAACGTGACAACGAAGTGTCCCGCAACGGCGAGGTGCATCTGCGTTCCGGCACCAAACGGCTTTGGCAGGTGATGAACGATTGCATCAACCGCGGTCTGGCGACCGACGGCATCCTGCCCGGCGGCCTGTCCGTCAAACGCCGCGCCAAGGGCATCCATGACGCCCTGATCGCCGAACGCGGGCTGAACCAATCCGCGCCGCACACCATCAATGACTGGATGAGCGTTTATGCCATGGCGGTGAACGAAGAAAACGCCGCTGGCGGACAGGTTGTAACCGCCCCCACCAATGGCGCGGCCGGCGTGATGCCTGCGACCCTGCGCTACTACCTCGACCACGTGCCGGGCGCCTCCGAAAGCCACGTCGAGGACTTCCTCCTGACGGCCGCAGCTATCGGCGGGCTGGTCAAGTTCAACGCCTCGATCTCGGGCGCCGAAGCGGGCTGTCAGGCCGAAGTGGGCTCTGCCGCGGCCATGTCTGCCGCCGGCCTTTGTGCCGTGATGGGCGGAACACCCGAACAAATTGAAAACGCGGCGGAAATCGCACTGGAGCACCACCTCGGCATGACCTGCGATCCGGTCAAGGGGCTGGTGCAGGTGCCCTGCATCGAACGCAACGGGTTGGGCGCGATCAAGGCGGTCTCGGCTGCCTCCCTGGCGCTGCGCGGCGATGGCACCCACCTTGTGCCCCTGGACGCCTGTATCGAAACCATGCGTCAGACCGGTGCGGATATGTCCGAGAAATACAAGGAAACCTCGCTGGGCGGTCTGGCCGTCAACGTTCCCAACTGCTGATCAAACACGGCGATTCTGTTTGGGGTCAAGGATGCGCAGCACCGGGCCTGCCCGGCTTGTCCTTGAGGCCGAATGGAATCGTCCCCACCCTCGAATCGGTGCCTTGAGCGCAGACCTGCGGCTCAGGCACCTCTGCGCAAAACGGGCCACTGCCCTCACCTCCGCAACCCTGTCAAGGCATGGGCTCGCGCCGCCCCCCGCGCCAAATATCACGTCGCGGCCCCTGCGGGCCGCGCCCGCCGGATTACGCTCCGCGCCGGACTTTCACCTCATAACCGCGTTCCTCGGGTTCATCATCCACCAGTTCCTGCGGGAAACCAGGGGCGGTCACACTCAGGCCCGTCGCCTCTTCCAGCCGCTCGATCATCCGGTCCGACTGTGCCCGTTCGCCAAAGCGCTTCTGCCCGTCTGTCATCATCTCGATCATCAAGGGCGACAGTTCCAGTGGCACGCTGTGATCATCGGCCAGTTTCTGGAACAAGCCGATGTCCTTTTGCACAAGATCCATGGTGAAATTCACATCCCGCGACCCCGACAGGATCAGCTGGCTTTCGGTCTCATGCACAAAGCTCGTGCCAGAGGACATCGCGATTGCCTCATAGGTCATGGCAAGGTCCATCCCGGCAGCTTTCATCACCGTCAACGCCTCGCACAAAGACAAAAGGTTCATTGTTGCCAGATAGTTGGTCATCACCTTTAATGTGCTGGAAGTGCCCACGTCACCCACATGCAAAATCCGGCGTCCCATATGTGTCAGGATCGGCAACACCTTGTCAAAGGTCTGCCGCGTACAGCCGGCATAGATCGAAATGTTGCCGGTCCCGGCCCGGTGACAGCCCCCTGACACGGGGCAGTCCACCGCCTCACCGCCGGCAGCAATCACCGCTTCGGCATGGGCCTTGATCTGATCGGCATCCGTGGTCGACATTTCCATCCAGATCTTGCCCTTCCCCACATGGGGCAGCATATCCGCCACCACCGCCGCACAGGCCGCCGGGCTGGGCAGGCAAGTGATCACAGCGTCGCATTCTTGCATGAGCTGCGCTGCGGATCCCCCAGTGGCCGCGCCGCGTTCGGCGAAATCGGCCACCAGATCGGCGTTCAGATCGAAGACCGCAAGATCCACCCCGTTGCGCAGCAGCGATCCCGCCAGTTTGCCGCCGACATTCCCCAGCCCAATAAACCCAACTTTCATCTGCATCTCCCTGATATCTTTACCCATCAGCGAGGCCCGCCCGCGACCTGTCGCGCCTGATCGCGACGTTCTGGCCTTTGGGCGACATCACGCGGCCCAGCCTCCTAGAACCGCTCTCCCAGCAGGCGATAGCACCAGAAGGCCTCCTGCGTTTCAATCATCCGGTTCAGCTTGGCGGGGGAAAAGCCTGTGGCGCGGCGCACCGCGCGCCCCATGTGCGACTGATCGGCAAATCCTGCATCCACGGCAATCGCCGCCAATGGCGCGTCTTTCTCTGCCACTGAAATCTGATGCAGCCGGTCAATCGCTGCATGAAACGCAAGGGTTTGCCGCGACTGCCCGCTCCAGCGTTTGATCCGCCGTTCCATCGCCCGCAAGCTGCGCCCCGGCCCGGCCAATGCGGCGCGGTGCATCAGGGACCGCGACCAGCCCGACAACCACGGACCGCCCGACCAGCCAACAGCGGAAGGGCGAGATTTCGACCGCTCTGCCATCAACACTGCACAAAATTGCGCCCAAGCTGCATCCGCAGGCAAGCCCTGCGCATACCCACCAATTGCGGCCTCAAGAAACGCCGGGACCGGACCACCCTGCGCCTCTTCCGACAGCCCCTCCCAGGCATCGGGGAACAGCCCAACCGAAATGGCATAGACCGGGCCGTCACTCCAGCTGGTTGTCGGGCTGGCCTGCGGCGGGGTCAGGGACAACCGATCCATTTCAGGCAATTGGTGGGCCACAGCCACATCGCAGCCTTCAGGCAAAATGCGCAGCCCACCTTCGATCACAAAGGACACCGAGACCAATGGCGAGGCCGGAAAATGGTTCAACCTGTCCGCATCGCTCAGGGTGCAGCCGCGCGTATCGCGCAGAATGCCCGCAAACACCGCATCCGCCAAACCCGCAGGCGGCAAGAACAATTTGGAAATGGGTGCCACGCTTTTGTCCTCGACTGTCGGGATCATTCTATTGCGGGCGGGCAGTCTCTGGCAAATCCAAACCGACCTTCTCAAAGCCGGAGCATCCGATGTCCAAGATCAAATTCAGCGGGCCGTTTTCCCTGCGCCTGTCCAGCTTTCTCGCGATCAACAAGATCGCTCTCGCCACCTATGCCCGCCACGCTCTTGGCCGCCGGTTGGAGCGGACATGGGACGCGCATTTTGAAATCGGCATCCGCTTTTGGCGGCACCAGTTCACCAAGGCATTGGCCATGGATGATATAGACAAAGGCCGTGCATTGTTTGACAGCCTGCAAACCGAAACTGACGATCACTATGCCGTCAGACGGAGCACAAGCGACAGTCCAAAGGGAGTGTGGCACCACCCTGAAACCCGATCAAGCGCCGCAACCCTGCTCTATCTACACGGCGGCGGCTATACATTTCACGGCGCAGTCAGCCACCGCTATGCCGATATGCTGGCGCATCATAGTGGGGCGCCGCTCTTTGCCCCCGATTACCGCCTCACGCCGGAACATCCTCATCCAGCGCAGTCAGATGACGCCTTTGCCGCGTGGCAATATCTGCGCGAAACCGTTCCCGCCAAGCAGATCGTGGTGATCGGTGACAGTGCAGGCGGGCATATGGCCCTCAGCCTGCTGCAACGGCTCAAGATCGAAGGGGAGCCGCAGCCCGCCCTTTGCATTGGCCTCTGCCCCTGGACGGATATCGGGGATCGCGGGGCAAGCCTTCATGGCAACGATTCCTATGATCTGGTGCAAGGCTGGATGGCGTTAAGGTTCGGCGAGTGGCTTGACCCAAAAGGCACCTTCGGGCGGCTTGCGCTGTCGCCCATTGCCTATGATTACAGTGGCTTGGCACCAATCTATCTACAGGCAGGCGGCCGCGAGATATTGCGCGACATGATCCGAGACTTTGCCCGCGCACAGGCCGCGAAGGGCGCTGATGTATTGCTCGATCTGTGGCCCGACATGGCCCATAACTTTCAGGCGCTGGACAGCACCAGACAGTCATCAACGGAGGCCCTGCAGCGCATCTGCGCGGCCGTTGAGGCCTTCGCAGGGGCAGGCCCGTCCATGACCGCTGGCCCTGCCACCGAAGTTTGCCATGGCGCGGTCTTTTCCTGCCCGGACCGCACGGAGGCGGACGCAAAAACCAGCGGCCAATTCGCTGTGCAATCCAGCCTTTGACAAATCCGGCGGCGCAGGCTCAACTCCGGCCATGAGCTATCCTTCCAACCGCCCCGCGCCCCACCCCGACGATGCCGCCGCAGGCATTGACGTCACCGAAGATTTCGAACGCTTCACCCAGCGCAACGATATCTTTACCCGCGCCTTTTGGGACGATGCGGTGCGCACCAAGAGGTCCGACGCCTTCTTTGCCTCCTACCGGATGGAGGCCACCCCGCGCCGCGGTGATGGCTTTACCCAGCGTGACTTTGCCCTGCGCAACGCCTCCTGGCTGATCAGTGATCTGATCTCGGATCGGGGCGGTGACACCGGCCGCCGCGAAGGATTTCAATCCTCGATTGCCAATGACACCCCGGTCGCCCCGATGCAGCAAGAGATCGACGATCCGGCGAAAATGTCCCATGAGATCAAACGCATCGCGCGTTTCTTTGGTGCGGACCTCTGCGGGATCACCGATATGGACGACCGGTGGCTTTATGCCAGCCGCGTCGACACCCGCGATATGACGGAGGCTCCGAACGACCTGCCCGAAGGCATGACATCGGTGATCGTCATGGGCCACCAGATGGAAGAAGAGCTGGTTGCGACCTACCCCTCCGCCCTCGCCGGGGCGGCCACGGGGCGTGAATACAGCCACGAGGCCGCCGTGGTCATGCAACTGGCCGCTTATATCCGCAATCTGGGCTATGAGGCCACGGCCAGCATGAATGACACCGGGCTGGTCATCCCCTATGCGATCAAGGCAGGTTTGGGCGAATACGCCCGCAACCAGATGGTGATCACACCGGAATTTGGCCCACGGCTGCGGTTTTCCAAGATCTTTACCAATCTGCCCCTGACCCATGACCGCCCCGAGCCCAAGGGCGTGCGCGCCTTTTGCGATATCTGTACCAAATGCGCCGATGCCTGCCCGGTCAAGGCGCTGCCCTTTGGCCCGCCCGAGGTTGGCGGCAGCAACCCATCCGCGATCAAGGGCGTGCGCAAATGGACATCCGATGCCGAGAAATGCTTTGGCTTCTGGGCCAAGATGTCATCCGATTGTGCGATCTGCATGCGGGTCTGCCCGTTCAACCGCGATTTTAGCAAGACCAGCCATCGTCTGTGGCTGAAACTGGCCCTGTCGCCCCTGCGCAAACTGGCGCTTTGGCTGGATCGAAACCGCGGCAAACGCCGCAAACCCTCTGATTGGTGGGCGGCGGCAGAATGATCGAAGGGCTCAGCCATATCACCTTTATCACCCGCAATCTTGACCGAATGGAAGAGATCCTGACAACCGTCTTCGATGCGCGAAAAATCTACGACAGTGGAGATAAGACATTCTCTCTCTCACGCGAACGGTTCTTTGACATCGGCGGGGTCTGGGTTGCCACGATGGAAGGTGATCCGCTGGTCGATCAAACCTACAACCACGTCGCCTTCAAAATGGGCGCGGATGACTATGACGACCGCCTCGCCCGGATCAAAAAACTGGGCCTGACCCTGCGCGAGGGCCGGGCGCGCGTCGAGGGGGAAGGCCATTCGCTCTATTTTTATGACGATGACAACCACATGTTCGAATTGCACAGCGGCACCTTGGACACCCGGCTGGCGCGATATGCCAAAGGACGCACCTAGTTCTGTGCAACCCTGCACAGCCGCCCTGAGTTTCGGCCCTATTGGCGCATGAGTTGCACAGCCCTATATCCATCTCAACGCTGAGAAAGGAGAATGCTATGTCTCTCAGACCCACATTGGAAACTCGCCGCGCCACCCCAACGCTTGAGGGCGCCGGCGTGAAACTGCACCGCGCTTTCGGCTTTCAGGATCCCTCCGAACTGGATCCCTTCCTGCTGTTCGATGATTTCCGCAACGAGCGGCCTGAAGACTTTGAAAAAGGCTTTCCTTGGCACCCGCATCGGGGCATCGAGACCATCACCTATGTGCTGGAAGGCACCGTGGAGCATGGAGATTCGCTGGGCAACACCGGCACATTGGGCGCGGGTGATGTGCAATGGATGACCGCCGGTTCCGGCATCATGCATCAGGAAATGCCCGGCGGAAACGCACGCGGCCAGATGCACGGATTTCAGCTTTGGGGCAATCTGCCCGGCACGCAGAAAATGTGTGCGCCGCGTTATCAGGATGTGACTTCGGCGGATATTCCGGTTGTGACAGATGACGATGGCACCCGCGTCAAGGTGATCACGGGTGAGTTCTGGGGCAAACGCGGCCCGGTGGACGGCATCGCCGCCGATCCGCAATACCTTGATGTCTTTGTCCCTGCAGGCGTGAAAAAGACCTTCAGGATCGATACCTACCGCCGCGCCTTTGCCTATGTTTTCGATGGGGCTGGCGCATTTGCCGATGCCTCTGCCCCGTCCGGCGTACTGCTGGAGAAAGAAGTTGCGGGTCAAGAGCTGAACATCCGCGATCTGTCGGGGGATCGCACGCTTATCCGCTTTGGCACAGGTGACGAAGTCACGGTTCAGGCTGGCCCCGATGGCATCCGCTTTCTGCTGATTTCAGGTGCGCCGATCGAAGAACCCGTCGCATGGCATGGCCCCATCGTGATGAACACCCGCGAGGAGCTGATGCAGGCCTTTCAGGACCTCAAGAACGGCACCTTCATCAAGCCGGTACACTGACCTTGGATGGGCGGCGCAACCCCGCCGCCCTCACCACAAGGCATCCCACGCTAATAGGGCAAACGCCCCTCTCTTCATTTGGCCAAAAAAACTCAAGAGCACCACGAGCGCCCATCACCAACAGCAGTTATGCGCGTCACCCCGCTCCAACCGCCTTGCGGACCATATCCCAATACTGCGCCACAACCTCGTTCAGCGACAACCGCCCGCCGGACCGGAACCAGGTGTTGACCCCCGTCAGCATCGCAATGATCGCCAACGTGACAATTTTGGTATCGCTGACGACAAAAACCCCCTCCGCCGCGCCGGCCTGCAAGATGGCTTCGAGATGATCTTCATACCGCCGGCGCAACGCCTCGATCTGGCTGAAGTTTTCAGGCGTCAGATTGCGCAGTTCCATATAGGCGATAAACACCGCGTCCGGGCGATCCGCGTGAAACCGGATGTGGAATTCAACAAAATCGCGCAGGGCCTGAAGCGCGGATTTACCCTCGGCCACCGGCACCTCGGCCAGCAGGTCGGTCATATGCCCCTGCATCAGATCAAACAGCAGCGACTGTTTGTCCGGCGTATAATTATAAAGCGCCCCGGCCTGCACGCCGACCTCGGCCGCAATGGCCCGCATCGACACCGCGGCATAGCCGCCCTGCGCAAATAGCCGCAGCGCAGCCGCCCGCACGCGGGGGCCGGTGATATCAGAATGAGATCCGGTGGTTCTTGCCATGGGGGCAATTTAATGAACAATCGTTCAAAAGCAAAGCCCGCTTGCACGCCCTGCCCCACTGATGCAAAAACAGGTCCATGATGCCATCGCGTTCTCCATACATCTGCGCCTTTGCGCTGCTTTTTGCAGCGGGCTGTACGACGTTTCCGCAGCTTGATGACAGCATTCGCCCAGAGGTGCGCGATGCCGATTACGCAACGCTTGTGCCGCTGTCCACATTGCAGACCAGCACGGACCCCATCCGTATTGATCCTGCCCAGACCCAAGCGGAACTGAATGGCCGTCTTGCCGGGTTGCGCGCCCGTGCCGATCGTTTGCGCGGCACCGTGCTGACCGGACGGGAAAAGCAGCGGCTGCAAGAAGGCTTGCAATAGGCATCTGGCGCGTTGCAAGCGCCGCTTGAACCCGCTACATCGCCTTTGAAGCCTGCCCTATTGGGCAGCCCCTATTTATTTTGAATTGCTACAAAGGAACCTCACATGTCTGACCCGCTTCGCCTTGGTATCGCCGGTTTGGGCACGGTGGGTATTGGTGTGGTGCGCATCATTCGCCAGCAGGCGGCACTGCTGTCCGCCCGCACCGGACGAGAGATCACAATTTCCGCGGTTTCTGCCCGCAGCAAAGGCCGGGATCGCGGCATTTCGCTGTCTGGTTACGCTTGGGAAGATGATCCGGTGGCCCTCGCAACCCGCGACGATGTTGATGTCTTTGTTGAACTGATGGGCGGCGAAGATGGCCTTGCCAAAGACGCAACCGAGGCGGCGCTGAAGGCAGGCAAACATGTGGTCACGGCCAACAAGGCAATGCTGGCCATCCACGGCCAGGCGCTGGCCGAACTGGCCGAAGCCAAGGGGCTGACCCTGCGCTACGAGGCCGCTGTTGCTGGCGGCATTCCGGTGATCAAGGCCCTGTTCGAAGGGCTGGCAGGCAATGAGATCAAGCGCGTGATGGGCGTTATGAATGGCTCTTGCAACTACATCCTGACGCGCATGGAAAATTCCGGCAAAACCTATCAGGAAATCTTTGCCGAGGCCGATGGCCTTGGCTACCTTGAGGCAGACCCGCAGCTGGATGTGGGCGGGATCGACGCCGCCCACAAGCTGGCAATCCTCAGCGCCATCGCCTTTGGCACCAAGGTCGATTTTGACGGTATCCAGCTGGAAGGCATAGAGCGGGTCAGCATCGAGGATATCAATGCTGCCGCCGATATGGGCTATAAGATCAAGCTCCTCGGCGTCGCCCAGAAAACGGGCCGCGGTCTGGAACAGCGCATGCAGCCTTGCCTTGTCCCTGAAACATCACCGCTTGGCCAACTTGACGGCGGCACCAATATGGTGGTCATCGAAGGCGATGCCGTCGGCCAGATCGTTCTGCGCGGCGCAGGTGCGGGCGAAGGTCCAACCGCAAGCGCGGTGATGGCCGATGTCTGCGACATTGCACGGGGCTGGTCCGGTCCGGTCTTTGGCCAGCCAGCCGCGACGCTGGAAACCTCGCAATCGGCGCAGTCACAGGCCGCCGCCCCTTATTATCTGCGCATGGCCTTGGTCGACAAACCGGGTGCCTTGGCCAAGATCGCCACCGTTCTGGGCGAAGCGGGCGTGAGCATCTACCGGATGCGCCAGTATGAGCATGATGCCCCCTCCGCGCCGGTGTTGATCGTCACGCACAAGACAACCCACGCCGCGCTTGAGGCGGCGCTTGAGAATATGCACGGCACCGGTGTTCTGGCCGGTGAACCCGTGGCACTGCGGATCGAAGAGGTCTGACCCGCCGCTGGCACCGGGGCCGAAATAAAACAGGCGCGAGATCATCTGATCCCGCGCCTTTCTTTTTGGTCTGATCCGTGCCCTTCAGGTACGCTGGCGTTCGAATTCGGCCCAGGCCGCCTCAAAACTGGCAAAGTCAAAGCCCGGCTCCCGCGCGGCATTCAGAACAATCTTTTCTGTCTCCAGGAGTTTGGCAATCGCGCCGCCGATCGCTCCCAGGTAATCATCCGGGATCACCAAGGCACCGTGACGGTCCGCATGCACCATCTCATTGTCCGCGACCTGCATCCCAAAGACGGTCACCGGTGTTGCGATTTCCAGCACATGCACAAAACCGTGGCTTGGCCCCACCGATCCGGCAATCACCGGAAAGTTGTCAGGCAAATCGCCCAGATCGCGCATCACCCCGTTGGTCAAGGCTCCGGCTAGGCCAAAGCCCTTGTGGACACTGGTGTTGATCTCGCCCCAATAGGCACCGATGGCCGCATCACCATCCACGTCTTCGACCACCGCCAGCGCCGGACGCGGGCCGCTGGCCATGTGGCGGTAATAATCCATACGCCGGGCGCGGATCACATCCGCCTCTTCTGTTGGGGGCGCAATCGCCGAGATTTTGGCCGTGCGGGCGCGGCCCACGATGGCCCCCGCGCCAGGATCACTGCACAGCACCGTGCCGCGCGTGAAACGGTCAAAACCGCGCTTGCCCTCCACCACCTCGATGGCGTTGCACACGGTTGGCGTATCGACAGAGCGCAGCAGCGCCAGCAGTTGTTCATCCATTGTCTATCTCCTCAAGCCAGCGGCGCAGCGCGGCGGTTGTTTCGTCAGGTTGTTCCAGCACCGGCAAATGGCCCGCGCCTTCGATGATGCAAAGCCGTGATTGGGGCATCAGACCGGCCATCAATTCATGCCGCTCCACCGGGCAAAGCTGATCCTGCCGCCCGCAGAGCACCAGCGCCGGACCGTCAAAGCAGCGCAAGGTTTCGGTCTGGTCGGGCCGGTTCATCAGGGCAACGGATTGGCGGCAAAACACCTCCGGCCCCAGCGCCAATGCCATATCCATACACAGATCTAGGATCTCGCCCCGGCGCGGCCCATCGCTGAGGTAGTTGGGCTTCATCTCGTCGCGCATCACGCTATCAAGCTGGCCATTGCGGGCCTTGTCCATCTGCGGGGCGCGTCGGGCTTTGACCTCATCTTTTTCCGCCAATGGATTGGTGTCCATCAGGGCCAGCCCCGCAACGCGGTCCGGCGCCTGGCGCAAGACCTCCATCGCCACGATCCCGCCCATAGACAATCCGCCAAGGGCAAATCGCGGCGGCGCGGCGGCAAGGATCGTTTCGGCCAAGGCCTCGACACTATCCGCGCTGGCAAGGTCATGGACCTCTACCGCACGGCCCGCGCCGAAAACATCAATCTGGGGGGAAAACAGCCGGGCATCACACATCATGCCCGGCAACAGAACAAGCGGGGTTGTCACTTGACCAGTGCCACCCCTTCGGCCAATGCCGACAGCTTGGCATAGGCGATATCGGGATCCACAGTGCCAAATCCGGCAAAGGTGCCAAAGCCGCAATCGCTTCCTGCGATGACCCTGTCCTTGCCTACGATATCGACAAACCGCTGGGTCCGCTGCGCCACCAGTTCGGGATGCTCGACAAAATTGGTGGTGGTATCGACGACACCGGGCACCAGCACCTTGTGATCCGGGATATCCGCCTTGCGGTCCCGGAACGTGGTCCATTCATGGCCATGGCGCGGATTGGAGGTTTCGAACAACACATACTGCGCCTTGGCAGACATCAGCGTATCAAACATGGTCGCCATCGGCACGTCGCAGATATGCGGCCCCTCGTAGTTGCCCCAGCAGATATGAATGCGCACTTTGTCTTCCGGCACGTTTTGCAGCGCATGGTTCAACGCCTCGACATGGGAGTTGGCGATCTTCACAAACTCTGCATCGCTCAGATCGTTGAAAAGCATGTGCCGCGACAGCGCCAGATCCGGGCAATCAAGTTGCAGATCCAGACCCGAGGCCACAATCGCCTCGTATTCGTCTTTCATCGCATCCGCCAGCGCCGCCAGATAGGCCTCGCGGGTGGCATAGTGATCGTTCTGCAAAAACAGCGAGATCACACCGGGCGATGCTGCATTCATAAAACCGCGCTCTGCGCCATGCGTGGCCATCGCGGCCTTGAGGTTGGCAATGTCTTTCTCAAGCTCGCCCTGACCTTTGGATTTGACCGGCCCTACGCACATCGGGCGGGCATATTGCGGGGTGCCGCCGTCATCGGCCAAACGTTTGAGAAAGCCGGGAAATTTCTTGAGATCCGCTGGCGCGTGGCGGGGGCTGTCGCCGTCAAATCCGGTGTAGCGGTCTTTGACATATGTGGCATAGCTGATCTTGGAGGTTTCCCCGTCCGAGACAATGCTGACGCCCGCCTCAACCTGTTTGCGCACGGTGTCCGACACCGCCGCAGTCATTGCCGCGTCAAAGGCCGCCGGATCGTAGTTTTCGTTGTTTTCGCGGGCGAAAATGAAATCCACGACCTCTTGGGTCCGGGGCAAAGAGCCCACATGGGTGGTTTTGATCGTTGTCATGTGGGCTCTTCCCTTGTTTAGTTTTCGGTCCAGGTTGCGCCGGCCGGATCATCGGTCGCGGTTACACGATAAAGGCTGGCCTCGCCGGTCATGGAGGGGGCCAGCGCATGGGCCTCCTGTGGGTTGATCAGCGCGGTGTCACCGGGGTTTAGCACAGTTTCATAACCTTCAAAACGCAATGTCCAATGGCCGCGCATCGGCATCAGCACAACATGTTTTTCATGGCTGTGCATCTCGTCCGCGATGGACCCACGGGTCAGGAAATCCACCTCGAAACCCGGTTTGTCTTTCAGCAATGCATCGGTGCCGATCACCTTGGCCGGCTTCTTGCCGGCCAGTGCCATCAGATCCCAGTACCGCGCGACATATCGCGGCACGACATTTTCCACGGGCACTTCGGGGAATTCCTTGAGCTGTTCGGCGCTCAGCAATGGCATGGGCGATACATTGTGCGGCAGCTCCTGACCCTTCTTGGTGTCATAAAGCACACCGTTCTCGCCCAGAACCAATCCATGCGCACTGGCCTCTTCGATCACATGCGGCGCCCAGGTCACGCCGCCACCTGCATCGTCACCGCCAAGGATGGCCATGATCATCCCGTAATCGGTGCCAACGTTTTCAAAGCCGCGGAAAATGCCGGTGGGGATGTTAAAGATATCCCCCTCTTCGGCGATAAATTCGCCCGCTGTGCCGTGCAGACCCCAGAAAAAGCGCCAGCGCCCTTTCAGAACAAAAAACACCTCTGCCGTGGTGTGGCTGTGCAGGGAGTTGCGGCATTTGGGCGGTTGTCCCGCCGCCCCGATGTTAAAGCCGGGGGTGTCGCGGATATGGACGTGTTGGTCCGGGCTTTCGGAAACCCCGCCGCCGATAATAGTAAAGTTTTCCTTTTGATCGCTGCCCGGTGTGTGAGCGTCGATAAAGGCCGTTTTGCAGGGCTTCAGCTCGCCATAGCGAACGATGCGTTTTTCGATGTCTGCGCGTGTCATATGAATATTCCGTTTGTTCAGTTGTCTGGTTTTGGATGTGGGCCGATGGCCCGTTCAGATCACTGCAACTCCCGGTGGGCGCAGGTTCAGCCGCCGCGCACGGCGGCTTTGGAAATAGGCATGCAAACGCCGGGTCTGCGCGGTCTCGCACAGGCCCGATGTCTGGCAAAAGGGCTGTTGCCCTGCGTCCATTTTAAAGGTCTCCGGTCTGAAGCAGGATTTGCTTCCAGACAGATGTTTCGTCAAACAAGGACCATTCGCGGCGCAGCTTGGGCTCGCCGCCCACAAGCGCCCCAAATTCGGCGTGACTTGCACCGAGGATGAACACATCCTTGCCCGTGGGCACACCAAAGCTGCCCCAACCGCTGTGCTTGCCGTGCAAGGTCCAGCGCAAGGCTGCTCGGGGCGGCATCATTGGATCATCGCGGCCAATCGTGTGGTGGATCTTGAACTCCGCATTCGGGAAGGACGCCCGAAGCCCCATCCAGAACTGGTCCGCCCCGTCGAATGACATCGCTTCAATGCCGCCCGGATAATTAAGGTTCGCCGCGCGGTCATATTCCTGCGGGATCACGGTAAAATCGGCATTCATGATACGGGTCAGGATATCGGCGAACCGCTGTCCCCATTCATTGTCGTTGCCGGTGCCCTTGTAGGGACCTTCGACGTCATTTGCAGGGGTATAGGGCCGTACACAATTTTCCGGACCACCCTCGCGGGCGATGAGATCACGGGCATAATCCTTGGGGTCAACGCCCAGCTGGCGCACAATCGCACCCTGATCGCGGATCAGCCATTCGTCGTTGATCTGGTTATTGATCGCATGGCAATCCGCAAGAATCCGGTAACCCAGTTTCTTGCCCGTCGCCGCGCCGTAAACGCCAGGATTGCTGTGCGTTGCCGTCGAATACAGCCGGTGCGAGCTGAGCATGCCCTCCTCGGGCGTGCCGGACCAAATGACGTCTTCGCCAAACAGGGTCCGGTCAGGAAACTCCGCCAGCGTGGCCATGGTGGCCGCAATCACCCCTTCATTGCCAACCACAACCGAGGCAGGTGAGCGCACAACGATGTCGGGTGCATAATATTGATGCAGCGTGGAAATGCCGCGATCTTCCCAGATCTCTTTGGTGATACCGATGATATAGTCGGGAAAATCGGTGAATTTAGGGTCAAACCCTTTCATTGTGTCCATCCTTCAGGAATGCGTGCCGAGCTGCGTACAACCAGCTGGCCTTCTATTTCAAACAGGCCGGGTTTTCCGGCTGGTTTTTCAATTTGGTCGATCAGAGTTTCGACCGTTGCATCGACCATGCGATTGACCGGTTGCCGCAGCGTTGTCAGGTCGTAAGAGCCCCAACTTGCCATTGGCACATCGTCATATCCCACAATCGAAATGTCTCTGCCGGGTGTCATCCCGGCGTCGCGGACCGCGTCCATCACGGCAAAGGCCATGTGATCGTTGCCAACAAAAATCGCATCTGCCGGGTCTGTACGGTCCACCAGGGACCGCGCCGCCGCCATTGCGATATCGCGTTTATACATGCCTTCCAGCACGTCAAACGGCTCCACCCCTGCCGCTTCAAGCGCGGTAACAAACCCCTCTTGGCGATCACGGCCCGTCGAACTGCCCTGCCAACCGGCGATATGGGCGATCCGCTCATGTCCGCCAGCCATCAGGAATTCCGCCACCTTGGCGCCGCCCAACACGTTGTTTGAGGTGACGTTGGAAAACCCTTCGCCGTTTTGGCCCCGGTTGAACAGAACGACAGGAATCCCAGCCGAGCGCGCCCGCGCCGCCAGATCCGAACTCATCGAAACCGACGCCGCGACAATGCCATCGACCTGATAATCCATCAGATCCTGCAAAACGCTGTCGATCCCGTCGGTGGAGTTTGGCGCGGTGAAGATCAGGATGTGATAGCCCTTGGCCTGCAAGGCATTTGAAAGCAGTTCAAGCGCGACGGGATAGAATTGGTTTTCCAGATAGGCCACCACCAACCCGATGATGCGGCTGCGCCCTGATACCATCGCACGGGCCAGAACATTGGGCCGGTAGCCCAGTTCTGCCGCGGCAGTGCGCACCTTCTCCACAGTCTTGGCCGAGGCCGAAGCACCGGGCGTGAACACCCGGCTGACCGCCGATTGGCTTACGCCTGCGCGGGCGGCAACTTCTGCTGAGGTGACCTTGTTCTGCGCCATCAGTCTGCTGTCCATCCTCCGTCGATCAGCATCGCCGTGCCGGTGACAAGCGCAGAGGCATCTGAGGCCAGATATACCGCAGCGCCCATGATATCCTCGACCTCGCCTGCGCGGCCCAGCTTGATCTTCTCTTCGATCCAGGCGCGTTTGGCCGGATCATCAAATGTCGGGCGTGTCAGGTCGGTCAGGATGAAGGTCGGGCAAATGGTGTTGATGCGGATCTTCGCCGGTCCCCATTCAATCGCCATCGCCTTGGTCATGCCTTCCACGGCATGTTTGGACGCACAATAAAGCGCCCGTTCCTGTCCTCCGACATGACCCATCTGGCTGGAGATCGTGATCAGTGAACCCGGCTTGCCCGCATCCATCAACCCCTGTGCCACGGCTTGGGCCAAGAAATAGGTGCCGCGCACGTTCACGCCCATCACCGCGTCAAAATCCTCTGACGTTGTGTTCAGCGCCGGAGCATGGCGCGCCGTGCCAGCGGCATTGAGCAGGATATCAAACGGATCGGCCGCACCGACCGCTGCGCGGGTGCCTTCCAGATCGCCGATGTCCAACTGCATGATTTCCGCGCTCCAGCCCTTTTCAGCAAAGGCCGCCGCGCAGTCTTCCAAGGCGCCGCGCCGCCGGGCCGCCAGCGTGACAGAGGCGCCCGCCTCTGCCAAAGCGGTCGCGCAGGCCAGCCCGATCCCGGAAGACGCCCCCGCAACAAGGGCGCGTTTTCCATCCAGACGAAAGGACGGTGTTGAAGGCAATTCCATCAAGGGTCTCCTACTGGGAATGGCACCGCGCCGGGCACGCGGGCCTTGTTGAACTCCCGCAGACGGGCAAAGACGTCTACACCCAATTGCCGGTAGGCATCCAGAATATCAACCGTCACCCAGTTCTCGCGGATCTTGCCATCTTCAATACGCCAGAAATCCAGCGACCGCATGGTGATTTTCTTGCCCGAAGGGGCAATCCCGAGCCAACCGTCATGGGTCACGGTCTGGATCATATTGGGCCAGCCCGTGACGGCAGCATAATTGTTGTCGCCAAAGAAGTGATAGGTGATCTCATCCACATATTGGCCGCGGTCCGGCATGCCGCCCAGAAACGGGATCTGGTGCCAGTTGCGAAAACCTGCATAGCCGCGCCCGGTTCCGATGCCCGCAGGCCCGTACCAGTTCATACGTTCGTCCCAATACTTGGGCATTTGCATGACTTCAGGACCGCCTTTGGACGGATGCAGCTTGAGATGTTCCAGCATATCCACGATCAGGTCGCAGCTTTGCTGGCTTTGCTCAGGATCACGCGCGGGGCGGTGCAGCCCATCACAGGTGGCCGGCCCCGGCACGCAATACTCGCGCCCCAGCGAAGGCGACATGGGCCATGCATTGGCCTGCATCATCACTTCGGGGATGTCCCAGATCGCCTGAAACTCCACCACTTTGCCGTTCTCGAACCTGTAGAATTCGTGAAACCGCATGTGGCACAAATGGCCCGTTGGCGGGATATCCAGAAACGGCGCGGCAAAGGTGCCGTAGAAATGCCCGCCGCAGCCGACCCATTCTGCCCCGTCGCCATCCTGCCCTGCCATCACGATCCAGTCGCGCCGCTCTACGTCGGGCCAAGCGGCCCGAAGCGGGGCCAAAGCCCCGTCATAAAACGCCTCAGCGCCGATCAGATCCCCGAAAGGGTGGCAGTGGTGAAACACTGCGTCCGGCGCAGTGATATCGTCAAGCGCCTTGCGAATGGCCGCCGCGTCCCAGTTGTACTGGGCCGCCCGCAGGGCCGCGAGGGCGCTTTTGTTGGCCTCGTGTCTGTCTTGCGTCATTCAGCCGCCTCGCCATATGGCACGTTCTGGCCGCCGTAGCGGCGGACACGCAGGTTGCATTGTTCGGCGTGGCCGACAAAGCCTTCGAGCAGGCACAGGCGTGAGCCATAGGCGCCGATCATCGCGGCGGCTTCGTCCGTGGTGACTTTCTGATAGCTGTGGGTCTTGAGGTATTTGCCGACCCACAGACCGCCCGTGTAGCGACCGGCCTTCTTGGTGGGCAGCGTGTGGTTGGTGCCGATCACCTTGTCACCATTGGCCACATTGGTGCGCGGACCAAGGAACAGCGCGCCATAGCTGTGCATGTTCTCCAGATACCAGTCATCACGGTCCGTCATCACCTGCACATGCTCATAGGCCATGTCATTGGCAACCTGCAGCATCTCGTCATGGCTGTCGCATAGCACCACATCACCAAAGTCTTCCCAGCTGACCGAAGCGGTGTTGGCGGTCGGCAGGATCTTCAGGATACGCTCGATCTCGCCCATCGTCGCCTCGGCCAGTTTGCGCGAGGTGGTGATCAGGCAGGCGGGGCTGTTGTAGCCGTGTTCGGCCTGTCCCAGCAGATCGGTGGCGCACATCTCGGCATCCACCGTGTCATCGGCAATCACCATGGTCTCGGTGGGCCCGGCAAACAGATCAATGCCCACCCGGCCAAAGAGCTGGCGCTTGGCCTCGGCGACAAAGGCGTTGCCCGGCCCAACCAGCAGATGCACCGGCGCGATGCTTTCGGTGCCGATGGCCATCGCGCCCACCGCCTGAATGCCGCCCAGAACATAGATCTCGTCCGCGCCGCCGATGTGCATTGCAGCAATCACTGCCGGGTTCGGCTCTCCGTTGAAGGGCGGTGTGCAGGCGATGATGCGCGGCACCCCCGCCACCTTGGCCGTGGCCACCGACATATGCGCCGAAGCAACCATCGGGAATTTGCCGCCAGGCACATAGCAGCCCACCGATTGCACCGGGATGTTCTTGTGGCCCAAAATCACACCGGGCAGCGTTTCCACTTCGATATCGGTCATCGAGGCCCGTTGCGCCTTGGCGAAATTGACCACCTGTTCCTGGGCAAAGCGGATGTCGGCCATGTCACGCTCGGACACCTTGGCGATGATCGCCGCGATCTCGTCATCCGACAGGCGGTAGGACGGACGGTCATAGCCGTCAAACTTCACCGCCAGCTCATGCACCGCAGCATCGCCGCGCGCCTCGATATCCGCCAAAGTGGAGGCCACAACATCCCGCACCTTCGCGTCATCTTCTGCTTTTTCTGTCTCGGGCTTGCTGCGCTTGAGAAATTCGATCGCCATTGCTCTTATCCTTGATTGTCGGGCCGGGGCGGCGTTTTTTCGCCCCGGTCATAGCTTTCCCAGCCTTCGCCGTTGAACACATCGACACCCAGCTGGGCTAATACATGCGGAAAATCGACCATCACCCAGTTGTCCGAGATCTTGCCGTCTTCAACTTTCCAGAAATCCATGTAGCGGATTTCAATTCTTTTACCTGTGGGCGCGAGACCCATGAAATCGCCCGAATGCGTGGCTTCCTGCCGGCCAAAGGCCGCGGCCCATTCGCCCATGTAAAGGCGGGCCTCGTCCACACAGACCTTGTCCGAGAACGCCGCCTGAAAGGGGCGTTGCCAGTTGTCCTGAAACTGCGTCAGGCCGGTTTTGGTGCCGCAGCCGGTGTTGCCCATCCAGCGAAAGCTATCGTGGAAGAATGCGCCAATGCCATCAATCGTATGGTCATTCAGCCCATCTACCATGCCTTCGATCACGGCGCGGGTCTCATCTGTTTTGCTCAGGTCCGTATCACGGCTCAGCACGGCTTGTTCGGGTCGGGATCCTTTCATCGGATCATCCTTTCTTGCATAGGTTTCAGATCAGCACGCGCCGATCCTGCCTATGAAGTCCCGCGGCATCCGGTTGAGCGCCGGATGCCGGGCAGTTGCCCCATGTCGTGCCTTGCTGCTCATCAGCCTTTCACCGCACCTGCGGTCAGGCCGCTGACGATCTGGCGTTGGAACACCATCACCAGCAGGAACAATGGCGCCGTGATCGACACCGCCGCAGCCACAGCAACCACTTGGTCAGTGGTGGTGGTTTCGCGGTTGAACATGCCTGCGATCGCCGGAACCATCGTTTGATTGCTGGCATCAAGCAGCAAAGAGGTCACGAGGAAGTCGTTATAGGCCAGCAAGAAGCTGAAGAGACCCGTCGTGATCACCCCCGGCCACATGACTGGCATGATCACCAGACGGAAGGCTTTGAAGTGTGAACAGCCGTCCACACGTGCGGCCTCGTCCAGATCCGCAGGGATGTTGGAGAAGAAGCTGCGCAGCATCCAGATCGTAAAGGGTTGGTTGATCGCCACCAGAACCGCGATCACCGCGATGGGCTTGCCGTAAAGCGTGGGCGCGTTTTCACCCAAGATCGGGGCCAGCCATTCAGACGAGCTGATGAACACAGGCAGGTAGCCTGCGACCAGAACCGAATGCGGCAGGGCGCGGAAAACAAGTGCAATGATCAGCAGCCAGAAGGCCAGAACCGAACCGGACCGTGCCAGCCCGTAGCCTGCCAATGTCCCCACCGTCAGAGAGACAGTCACAACGCCGGCGGTCACGATCAGGGAGTTGGCAAAGTTGTTGGCAAATCCGCGTTCAAACCAGACCGTGTAATAATGTTCCGTGGTTGCGCCCAGCACATCTTTGCCAAGCGGGCCAAGCAGTGGGTTCACCACGTTGCTGACCACGGGGAACACCCCGAGGAACAAAAAGATCACAGCGACACCCGCCAGCGCAGCAGCGATGATCCAGCCCAGCACCAGCCAACCGCCGGGAGAGTGGCGTTCGACCAGTGCGGGCAACCGCTGCATGCAGAGGCGGATCACGAAATAGATCAGCACAACGCCAAGCAGGATATCGAACAGCGAGAGCCCATTGCCATTGGCCACGGTTTCGGGGCCAAAGATCACGTTCAGCGGGTTGCTGTCGAAAGCATCCACGGGGGATTTGAAGCTCATCACCGTGATCCAGAAGATCGGGAAAGCGGCGATCACACTCCAGATCGCGAGGAAGCTGCCCGATGCGATCTTGAGCGATGTCGGTTGTTGAAGGGCGCGAGCAGTCATTAGTGGGTCCCCCGATGGTCGCGCCAGGTGCGCTTGAGAAGTGGCACGAGCAGGATCGCAATCCCGATCATTGTCAGCATGGCCGAGGCCGATGCCCGTGAAACAGAGCGGTTGCCTGCCTGATCCGGCACAAGGAAGTCATAGGTCAGCCATTGCAGGGAAATCACGTAACCCTGGCTGCTGAAGCCAACGATCTCTTCGAAGGCACGGTAGCAATCCATCAGGTGAATGATGGTCACAAAGATGATCAGCGGCATCAGATGCGGAATAATGATCAGGCGCAGACGCTGCCAACGGCTTGCCCCGTCGATCACCGCGCTTTCAAGGCTGTCCTGGTTCACTGTCTGGAGGCCGGCATAGAAGATGATCGCGGCAAAGGGCGCGACGTGCCAGACGCGGTAGAACATCATCATCAATTCGATGGTCCAGGCCTGGGCAAAGAGCGCCAGATCCTTGGCGGTCCACCATTCCAGAAAGGCCGTCAGAATACCGTCGCCGCGGAACAGCCAGTTGATCGAAAGAGCGCCGATCACAGGTGTCACGACAAATGGCAGCAGCGAGATAAAGATCACCGGCCCGCGAATGGCGCGGCTGGCGTTGTTGATGGTGAGCGCGATCAGCAACCCGGTGCCCACAACAAGTGGCAGGGTGACCAGCGTAAACATCAGGGTAAAGCGCAGAGCTTTCCAGAAATCGATGGTTTGCAGCTTGCCCCATGCCCCTTCGGACACAGCCTCCCAGAAACGGTCCAGTTCAAGCACATTGCGGTAGCTTTGCAACCCGACGAATGTGGTCTCTGTAATGACCTCGCCATGTTCGTCCAGCTCCGGGATGGTTTGTGTTTCCATCGTACAGGTCTGGGTCAGAAAACCCGGCGTGCAGGTCTCAACTTCGATGGTTTTGTAGATAGGCTGTGTCAGATTAAAGCTTTGCCAGAACACCGTGATCAGCGGGAAAGCAATAAAAATCAGCATTATCAATACGGACGGGCCGACAAATGCGGCGAATGTCTTGAACTTCATGCGACCTCCCTTTCCGGTATTCGGCTGTTTGTTAATTGAGTTGGTTTGGGAAATCGGGGCCGCCCGCAAAAGGCGGCCCCGCAACCGGATCAGTCGATCAGGCCGGATTCTTTGGCAGCTGTTATATAGGCCGCTTCGATGTCTGCCAGCGCAGTTGCCGCGTCTTTTGCACCGGTCAGGTAGTCGGAGATCCCGTTACCCAAAGAGGTGTGCATGATGCCCATCGGACCGGACGCAGGGTAAGGCTTGGCACCTTTTTGTGCGGTCGCCGCAGCGCCGGCTGCCAGTGGACCAGGCTCATAGCCTGCGATCAGCCACACAGCCGCGTCGTTGTTGGCTTTGACGACTTCCTCGTCCATGCCTTCCATCGCAACGCGGAACGCCGCTTCGGCTTCTTCGTCGGTGATGTTGGAGGCGATCACGATACCGTCCCACCAGATCGAGGAGGCAGGTGCAGCAGAACCCATTGGCGCAGCGGCCATTTTGACTTTGCCGACAACTTGGCTTTCCGCTTCGTCATCCATTGCGCCGCCGCGGCTGGCCCAGAGGTTCGCCATGGCGATTTTGCCCTGCTGGAACTGCTGCTGCACATATGTGGAATCGGACACCAGGTATTCTGGATCCATATACGCGGTCAGAGCCTTGAGTGTTTCAAGAGACTTGATGCCCTTTTCGTTGTTGATCGTTGGCATGTTGTTGCCGTCGATGAACGAACCGCCCTCGCCGAGATACATGTTGATGAACTCTTCGCCGAGGTTCCAACCTGTTTTGAAGGTGCCACCCAAGGGGTATTCAACAACGCCTGCCGCCTTGATCTTCTCAGCTGCGGCCAACACTTCGTCATAGGTTGTCGGAACAGCGATACCCAGATCGTTCAGGATGTCCTCGCGGTACATCAGGTGCTGGTTGTTCACCATCATGGCAATCGCCATGATCTTGCCATCCACAGTGATCTTCTGGTTTGGCGTCAGGTTCTGGCCGTATTTGGCAACCAGATCATCCAACGGACGGATCGAGCCGCTTGTCAGCAGCGGGATCATGGTGGAGTTGGCAACGCCGCCAATGTGATACAGCGATGGGTTCGCAGCGAAAGCTTCTGGCTGCTTTTCGCGGAAGTCCTGGTCGAGGTTGGCCTCGAAGTTCCCGCATTCTGCCATCGCGTCTGTGACAGCTTTCCATGCTTCAAAGCCCGCAGACAGCGAACGCAATTCGACAGTGTTTTCAAACGCGCAGTCCGCAGCAACAATGCTGCCTGCAACGCTCATCACACCTGCCATGAGGATTGTCTTGAGTTTCATTTGGTTTTCTCCCTGTAGATAAAGCCGCGCCTTGGGGCGCGGTTCGGTTTGCCGGAGGATCAATCCTCCAGCCGTGCCCCTGTTTCTGCATCAAACAAGTGGCAGTGATCTTGAGGTATCGTGATCGACACCATATCGCCGATCTCGGCGCGGAAGGTTTTGTCCGCACGGGCACTGACCAGCGCACTTCCGATCCGAACGCTGACCATGGTCGCATCGCCCAAAAGCTCCAGCGTGTAGATCGGCGCATTGATATTGCCGCCTTCCGCAGAAACCGTCGCATCCTCGGCGCGGAAGCCCAAAGTGATCGGGCCGTCCTTGACCTTCAGACCCGGAATGTTGGTGTGCTTGGCCGTGAAGGCGCCGCCCGCGATCTCGCCATCGATCAGGTTCATCGCCGGGTTGCCGATAAAGCTGGCGACAAAGGTGTTGGCCGGACGGTCATAGATGTCTGTGGGGCTGCCAACCTGTTGCACGATGCCTTTTTCCATCACCACAACCCGATCCGCGAGCGTCATCGCCTCAATCTGGTCATGGGTCACGTAAATGGTGGTCGCCGCCAGCTCGTGGCTGAGGTTCTTGATCTGGGCACGGGTTGAAACCCGCAGCTTGGCGTCGAGGTTTGACAGAGGTTCATCCATCAAGAACACATTCGGCTCACGCACAATAGCGCGGGCCAAGGCCACACGCTGGCGCTGACCACCCGAAAGCTCTGCCGGTTTGCGGTGCAGGAATTCGTCGAGTTCCACCATCGCGCTGGCCCGCATCACTTTTTCATTGTGGGTCGTAGGATCGACCCCCCGCACCCGCAATGGAAAGCGGATGTTCTCATAAACGTTGAGATTGGGATAAAGCGCGTAACTCTGGAACACCATCGCCACGTCGCGATCTTTGGGTTCCAGATCATTCACGACCTGACCACCGATCAGGATCTCACCATCGGTGGGATCCTCCAGACCTGCGATCATCCGCATGGTTGTTGTCTTGCCGCAGCCCGAAGGCCCCAGCAGAACCAGAAATTCCCGATCCGCAATCGTCAGATCGAATTTGTTGACACCTATGAAGGCACCCCATCGTTTTGAAACGCCGGACAATTTGATTTCGGCCAAAGCGATCTCCCCCCGCAATGATGTTTTTGCATACGTTTGCAACAAGGGTAGACATGTGACCTACCTTACGGCAAGTTCTTTTTCGCAAACGTATGCAAAAAACTGAACCACAGGCTTATAACGTGTTAACATTTAAAGAAGAAAAGCGCCTCGTCCGCGCCCACCATGCCGCCCTCATTTCGGCAGATCCGGCGAAAATCGGCGAATCGATGCAGCGTGATGTTGCCGAAGATTACCTCTGGCGCGGCTTCCATCCCTTTGGGCTTATCAATGGCGCTGAGACCGTCGCCTCCCGCTTTTGGACGCCCCTGCGCACCGCCCTCACCCGGATGCAACGGCGCGAGGATATCTTCTTTGCCGGCACCAACGAAATGGACGGCTTCAAAGGGGTCTGGGTGGTGTCCATGGGCCATCTGATGGGGCTGTTTGATCAGCCTTGGCTGGGCATCAAACCCACCAACAAAATGGCGTTCCTGCGGTATTGTAGCTTTGACCGGGTCGAGAATGGCAAAATCACCGAAACAGCCATGTACTTCGACATTCCACACCTGATGACCCAGGCCGGGCAATGTCCCTTCCCGTCACAGACCGCCTTCCATCTGGTGCAACCCGGCCCGATGACCCACGACGGCTTGTTGATCGATGACCAACCCGAAGAGGAAGGCGCAGCCACGCTCGCTGCCATCAATGCGATGATTGGCGATCTGGGGCAGTGGAAATCCGGCCTGACCCTTGAGGACGAGCTGGTCCGCACATGGCATGACGACATGATCTGGTGGGGGCCAGAGGGGATTGGCGCGACCTACACCATTGAACGCTATGCCAAACAACACGCTGGCCCTTTCCGCGCCGGTTTCACCGACCGCGCCAAGACCAGACATATCGCAAGGCTGGCCGAGGGGCATTATGGCGGCTTTTTTGGCTGGCCCAATTTTACCGCCCGCCCCACCGGCGGCTTTATGGGACTGCCCGGCAGTGACACCAGCGGCGAATTCAGGGTGATCGACATCTACCGCCGCGACGGGGACAAGCTGGCCGAAAACTGGATCTTCATTGACCTGCTGCATTTCTGGAAGACCCAAGGTCGCGACTTTCTGGCCGAAGCCACAGGGCAGAGCACATGAGAATAGACGCGCACCATCATCTTTGGGATCTCGGCGCTGTGCATTACCCTTGGCTGATGGCCAAGGGGGTGGAACGGTTCTTTGGCAACCCCGCCCCGATCCAGCAGGACTATCTGCTGGATCAGTTTCGCAAGGATGCTGCCGGATTTGACGCCTCTGTCCATATTCAGGTGGGCGCCGCCGACAGTATCGCCGAGGCAACCTGGGTGCAGATGGTAGCGGACAACGCACCGGACTGGCCCTTGGCGCAGGTGGTGTTTTGCGATCTGACCGCGCCCGATCTTGATGCGCAGCTTGATCATTTCCAGACGCTCAGCACCCTGCGCGGTGTGCGGCAGATCGTCGGCCGCGCCCCCGGCGAGGACGCCGTGACCGGCACCAACGATCTGCTGGACAACCCCGCGTTTGCCAAGGGGCTTGCGCTGGCTGGCAAACGCGGATTGTCCTTTGATCTGCAACTCATTCCCGAGCTTTACGATGGAATGGCACGGGTGTTGGACCATGCCCCGGATGTACCTGTCGCATTGTGCCATGCCGGATCGCCCCATGATCGCAGCACGGCAGGCATCACCGCCTGGGCGAAATCCCTGCGCCGAATGTCCGAGCGCCCGCAGGTCACGTGCAAACTTTCGGGTTTGGGCATGTTTGATCACAACTGGACCGCAGACAGTATCCGCCCGATCATCGAGACATGCCTTGATCAATTTGGTCCGGACCGCTGCATGTTTGGATCGAACTTTCCGGTGGATTCGCTTTACTCGGATTATGAAACGCTGATCGGCGCCTATGAGGCCATCGTGCCAGCAGACGCCAAACAGGCGGTCTTTGGCGGCACCGCAGCAGGTTTTTACGGCCTCAAATAGGGCCGCGCGGCCACTGCATGCTTGTGCCAATCGGTATGGGCGGTTAGAGCATGAGCTGACTTTTTGACCAGCAAGGACATTGCCCATGACCGCTTCCGCCCAATTCCAAGACCGCATGTTGTCGCTGGGCCTTGCCCGCGTTTCCGAAGCCGCTGCCTTGGCCTCGGCCAAGCTGGTCGGCAAGGGCGATGAGAAAGCAGCGGATCAGGCGGCAGTGAACGCCATGCGAGAACAGCTGAATATGCTGGACATCGCCGGTGTTGTGGTGATCGGCGAAGGTGAGCGGGACGAAGCCCCGATGCTGTACATCGGCGAAGAGGTTGGCACAGGCAACGGGCCGGGCGTCGACATTGCGCTGGACCCGCTCGAAGGCACCACGCTGACTGCCAAGGACATGCCCAACGCCCTGACCGTGATCGCCATGGGCCCGCGTGGTTCAATGCTGCACGCACCGGACGTCTACATGGAAAAGCTGGCAATTGGCCCCGGCTATGAAACCGATGTTGTGACCCTGTCCATGTCTCCCGGCGAACGGGTGGAGGCACTGGCCAAGGCCAAGGGCTGTGACGTGGCAGACATCACCGTCTGTATTCTGGAACGCCCGCGCCACGAGGCGATGATCGCCGAGGTCCGCGCCAAAGGCGCCGCGATCCGTCTGATCACCGATGGCGATGTGGCCGGCGTGATGCATTGCGCCGATCCCGACACCGGCATCGACATGTATATGGGCGACGGCGGCGCGCCTGAGGGTGTTCTGGCCGCGGCAGCCCTGAAATGCATGGGCGGGCAGATGTACGGCCGTCTGCTGTTCCGCAATGATGATGAACGGGGCCGCGCCGCCAAGGCTGGCATCACCGATCTGGACCGGATCTACAGCCGCGATGAAATGGTGACCGAAGACGTGATCTTTGCCGCCACCGGCGTCACTGGCGGTACCTTGCTGCCCGGTGTGAAACGCGAGCCGGGCTGGATGACCACCGAAACCCTGATCATGCGGTCCAAAACCGGATCGGTGCGGCGCATCAACTACCGCACCCCCGTCGAGACCCACTAAGCCCCAGCGATGGGCGCAGCCTTGGGACGCTCCGCGGGGAGGTTAAAGGGCCAAATGAAGAAGGAGGAGGCCGGCGCGTGCATTTTCTAGGCGTAGAGGCTTCTTTGACGGGCAGACGCTGGGTTGGGCCCGGCGTCGAGGTGGAACGCGCAGCAGAGCTGATCATGCAACGCAGTGCCCTGCCCATGGCGGTCTGTCAGGTTCTGGCCCGGCGCGGTGTGCCCGCAGAAGAGGCGGAGGCGTTCTTGGCCCCGGCCCTGCGCGATCTGCTGCCTGATCCGCGATCTTTGAAAGATATGGAACAAGCCGCTGTGCGGTTTCTGTCTGCCCTGAAAAACCGCGAAAAGATCGCGGTCTTTGCCGATTATGATGTCGACGGCGGCAGCTCTGCCGCACTTTTGCTGATCTGGTTGCGGCAGATGGGCCATAACGCGACCCTCTATGTCCCCGACCGGATTGATGAAGGCTACGGCCCCAATGAAGAGGCCATGGCGGCACTTGCTGCGGATCATGATCTGATCATCTGCGTCGATTGTGGCACGCTGTCTCATGGCCCGATTGCCGCCGCCAAGGGCGCGGACGTGATTGTGCTGGATCATCACTTGGGCGGTGAAACCCTGCCTGATGCACTGGCTGTCGTAAACCCGAACCGTCAGGATGAGGACGGTGCCTGCGCCCATCTTTGTGCGGCGGCGGTGGTGTTCTTGATGTTGGTTGAGGCCGGACGGCAATTGCGCGAAGCGCAGGTCAAAGGCCCGGACCTGATGGCAATGCTGGATCTGGTGGGGCTGGCGACAGTGGCCGATGTGGCGCCGCTGACCGGTGTGAACCGTGCTTTTGTGCGTCAAGGTCTGCGGGTGATGGCACGGCGCGAGCGGCCCGGCCTGGCCGCGCTGGCCGATGTGGCGCGGATGGACACCGCGCCGACCGCCTATCACCTTGGGTTCCTGCTGGGACCGCGGATCAACGCAGGCGGACGCATTGGGCAAGCCGATCTGGGTGCGCGGCTTCTGGCCTCGGATGATCCGCATGAAACGGCTGCCTTGGCCGAACGGCTCGACACCTTGAATACCGAACGCCGCGAAGTCGAAGCTTCGGTTCGCGCCGCTGCGCTGGAGCAGGCCGAATCCCGTGGATTTGATGCACCGCTGGTCTGGGCCTCCGGCCCCGGCTGGCACCCCGGCGTTGTGGGCATTGTGGCATCACGCCTGAAAGAAGCCTCCAACCGCCCCTCGATCGTCATTGGTGTCGAGGATGGCATCGGCAAAGGTTCCGGGCGCTCCGTCTCCGGCATTGATCTGGGCGCCCCCATTCAACGGCTGGCCGCCGAAGGGTTGTTGATAAAAGGCGGCGGTCACAAGATGGCCGCTGGCCTGACCGTGGCCGAAGACAAGCTGGAAGCAGCCATGGAACGCCTGGGCGAGTTGCTGGCAAAACAGGGGGCACATCTGGCCGGCCCTGCCGATCTGTCAGTGACCGGATTGATGATGCCGGAGGCTGCAACTGTCGAGCTGGCCGAAATGATCGAGCAAGCCGGCCCATTTGGGTCCGCCGCGCCTGCCCCACGATATGTTTTCGCCGAGATGAAGATCTTTTTTGCCAAGCGGGTTGGCGAAAGCCACCTCAAGATCAGCTTTGGCGATGGATTGGGCGCCAAGATGGACGCCATCGCCTTCGGCGCGTTTGACGGCCCGCTTGGACCGGCGCTGGAGAATCACAATGGCGCAAGGTTCCACCTGGCGGGACGTCTGGACATCAACACATGGCGCGGTCGCCAGACCGTACAATTGCGTCTGGAAGATGCCGCGCAGGCTTAAAGACCGGCCTCCCTAAAGTTTTTTCATTTTGTTTGAAATTTCTGCTTGCGGGTCCAGACACCTTTGCTTAAAGAACCGCTCACAGACAGTGGCCCGTTCGTCTATCGGTTAGGACGTCAGGTTTTCAACCTGAAAAGAGGGGTTCGACTCCCCTACGGGCTGCCACTTACCCCCTTCAAATCAATCAACAATATGACGTAGTGGAAATACCGTTTCCTCCATTTGGGAAACAGTTTGTTTCGCAGATTTCGCATCAAATGTGTCTAAAAGATGCTATAGATGGGCCAAGAATACTGCGCCTGTTGTCCGACCTACCTTTTTGCTGACGCAAATGCGGCGAAAAAAAGCCGCCGAGGCCCGGAAGGACAGATTGGCCGCCCAAGCGAACCGGTGATGCCTGCTGCCCCTGCATCCCAAACCGCCAAAGCGCCAGAGAAAGGCCAGCCCCGTTTGGCGGATGCTCCGTCACTTGGACCTGAATGATTTGCAAATGACCCTGGGGGGTTTGGCATGAAGAAGTTTAACGCGGATGGGCCTGAGTTTGCCTTGTTTGACATTTCAGCGCCGCACCGCGCCACCGCACCCGTTGCGGTGCGTGCTGCGGCGCGCAGTCAAGTTTGGGATGCCGCCGTTGCGCGCAAAACCGCGCCTTTCTACATCTATCGCGATTATGCCAAGCGCATGATGGATATCGCCTTTATTGCGATCACCCTGCCATTCTCGCTGCCGGTTATCCTGCTGTGTGCCTTGGCGCTTTGGATTGAAGGCGGCTCGCCTTTCTATACGCAGGACCGTCTGGGCCGCAAAGGCGCACGGTTCTCGATCCTCAAACTGCGCACCATGGTGCGCAACGCCGACGAGGTTCTTGAAACCTATCTGGCCGCCGACCCCGAGATGCGCCGCGAATGGGATGAGCTGCAAAAGCTGCGCAATGATCCGCGTGTGACACCTGTGGGACAGTTCTTGCGGGCGACTTCATTGGACGAGCTGCCACAGCTGTTCAACGTTCTGACCGGCGATATGAGCATTGTTGGCCCCCGCCCGATGCTGCCCGAACAGCTGGCGATGTACGGGGATGCCTCCGCCTATGAGGCGCTGCGCCCTGGAATCACCGGTCTGTGGCAGATCTCGTCGCGCAACGACAACGGCTTTAGCCACCGTAAGTCCATTGATGCAACCTACGAGCGTGATCTGACGCTGATGCTGGACCTGAAAATTCTGTTCAAAACGGTTGGCGTAGTATTGCGCCGGACGGGCTGCTAGAAACAACCCGATCCCGGCAACCCTTTATCAAACGAAGTGGCACATGGCCAAGAAACCCAAAGGCAAGACAATGAAAGATAATTATTTTTCAGAAGACATGTCCGATTTTGACATGGACGATGCTTTGATCGATGCCCCGGTTGATATGGGACACAGCCTGCGCCCGCGCCGCGGCTTGGCCGAACAGGCCAAACGCCGCTTGCTGGATCAATCCCTTGCCGCCCCAAATCTTGAGTTTGACCTGCCCCCGGAAGAGGAAGAAGCGCCCGCGCCGATGATCCTCGAAGAGGCCGTACAACCGCGTGCCTATGGGTGGAACGACATTCCGATGATCACCGAAGGACTGGGCAATGCCATGTCCCCCGCCCCCAGCACACTGCCCGCAGAGCGTGAAGACGCCTCTGGCCGTGCATTTGATTTGCTACGCACCCGTTTGCGCCAGACCACGCTGGAAAACGGATGGGTCAACATCGGCATCACCGGCCCGACCGCCGGTTGTGGCAGTACCTTCACCGCCACCAATCTGGCACAAAGCCTGTCACGGATTGCAGGCTCGCGCAGCGTCCTGATGGACTTTAACCTGCGCGATCCCGGCGTGGCGCAGGCCTTTAACCTGCCATCTGGCGGCATGATGGAAAACTACCTGTCCGGCGCGGTTGCCGATCAGGATCACCTGCTGCGTGTGTCAGACACACTTGCGCTTGGCCTCAACCAATCGCCCTCGCGCAATGCCGCCGAGGTTATGCAGGATCCCAAGACCCACGCCACGCTGGCGCGGATGCAACAGGATCTGAACCCCGATCTGGTGATCTACGACCTGCCGCCCATGTTGGCCTATGATGATGTTTCGGCCTTCCTGCCGCAGCTTGACGCGATCTTGGTGGTATCTGACGGCACCCAGACAATCAGCCGTGATTTGCTGGAATGCGAACGGATGCTGGACGGTCAGGTGCCGTTGCTGGGTGTGGTGCTGAACCGCGCACGCAAATCAAGCATCCGCCGGTTCCGCTAACCAGAAGTAGAGAACCCTAACCTTCTACATTAATTTGCCCTATTCTAGCCTGAATTCTCTGGTTAGAACGACAGGCCCGGATCGGAACGGCGATCCAGGTGAGGTTATTGAAATAGAATAGAGCACGCATGGGTCCGATCTATACTCTGGCTGACTTTACGGACATGCTCCGCCGCCGTGCGGGGCTGATCCTGTTTGTGTTCCTGCTGGGTTGCGTGGCCTCGGTGGTCTTTGCCCTGCTTCAACAGCACGTCTATAGCTCTTCGGAGGTTATTCAGGTTGAACAGCCCATCGTCAAAGACGACCTGGCACCTTCGACCGTTGACGGCTCCTCTGCGCGGCGCTTGCAATTGATCGAACAACAGGTCATGGCCCGGAGCAGCCTGCTTGAGATCATCGACAAATTTGACCTCTACAAAGATATGCCCGGTCTGATGCAGATCGAAAAAGTCAGCCGCCTGCGGCAAGCCATTTCGATCACCGGAATGGCGGCTGTGCGCGAAGGCTTTGCCGATGATGGCGCCATTTCGGTGATCACCATCACCGCCAATATGGACACTCCCGAAAAAGCGCAGGCCATTGCCCATGAGATCGCGGATCGCACCCGCCTTTTGGCCGCAGAGCAGCGCGAGGTCAGCACCCGCGAAACACTGGATTTCTTTGAACAGCAAGAAGACAAGCTGATCGTAGAACTGGCCGCGCTCGAGGCCGAGCTGACCGCGTTCCGCAAGGCAAATGATCTGTCCATTGAAGGCAGCCTTGAATTTCGCCGTGACGAGATTGCAAATCTCAATTCATCCCTGCTGGAACTGGACCGCGAGATTATCTCGACCCAGCTGGCCCGCACCCGCATTGACCGCACCGCCCGCGCCGAAACCGTCGCCCGCCAGGAGCGCGAGATCGAGGCGCAACTCAGCAGCCTGACCACCCAGCGGCGGCTTTTGGACCAACGGCGCACCGCTCTGAGTAAAAGCCTGGAAACCTCTCCAGAGGTCGAACTGCAACTGGCCCAATACACCCGCCGGATTGAACAGGTACAAGGGCAATTGGACGTCATCGCGACCCGCCGCAGCGAGGCCGAGGTCGGCTTTTCCCTTGAGGCAGGCGCGCGCAGCGAACGAATGATCACCCTTGAAGAGGCGCAAGTGCCCGAGGCGGCAATCACCCGCAGTCGCAAAACCATTGCGATGCTGGGTGCCGTGGCCTCTGTCATTGTGGCGGTTGGCGTGGCGTTCTTGCTGGAGCTGCTGAACCCTGTTGTGCGTTCGGCCCGGCAGATGGAACGAGAAACCGGCCTGCGGCCTGTTGTCTCTATCCCGGTGGTCGAGACCAGCGGCCCTGGCGGATTGAAGGGCATGTGGCAAAGCCGCCGTGAGGCTGGTCAGCGCGGCCGCGCCGCACGGCAGGCCCGCAAATTGCGTCAGGGTTGACCAGAGGCCGCCCAAAGCGCGGCAATCGGTCCCCAATGCATCCATCCGGCCGTCACAGCCGTGGCCAGACCCACCCCGGCAAACAGCCCATCATGACGCGGATCCCAGACTCCATGCGCCCGCGCCAGCCAGATCAGTACCCCATGTGACAGCACCATCGCCAATCCCATCCCAATGATTGCGCCGATCAGACCCGCATAAACCGCTCCGACAAACAGCATCCCCACCTGCAAGCTCGACCGGATCGCGGAATAGACAAAGAACCGCCGCGAATCCCCCGCCGCCAAGGCCGCCTGATCATAGGTCATGCCAATCACCTGCGGGATCAGAGCCACCGCCAAAAGCACAATGATCGCCCCCGACAGCGCATAGCGTGCATCATACAGCAGATCCACAAGCCATGGCCCTGACAGCGCCATCACCACCAAAAGCCCGATCACCCCCACCGACAGCCCATAGCGTAGCCGCGCGATCCGCGCGGGTTCCGTCTGTTCCCGATAAACCGGGATCATCACCCGCGCCGTTACATTATGCCCCAACAGCAGAGGAAAACTGGCAAGGAAATAGCCGATGTTGTAAATGCCCAAGGTCTCAAGCGTCAGAAACTTGCCAAGCACGGCCTTGTCCCCCTGACTGGCAAAGAACCAAAACACCGTGGACAGGAAAATCCATTTGCCAAAGGTGATCAGCTCTTTGGCCGCGGCCCCTTCCCATTGGAACCGGTTGCGATCGCCGGGCAGGTAAAAATGGGTCAACGCCAGTTTTGCCGCCGCCCCGATCACCCCGCCAATCACCAAAGCCAGCACCGATTGCAAGATCAATGCCAGTGCGATCATGCTGATCAGCCCGATCACCTGTGACAGCAGATCCAGAACCGTCAGCCGCCCCATCAACAAATGCCGGTGCGCCGTTTCTATCCGTGTCGGGTTGAACCCGCTGACCAGCAACGAAAGCGCCGCCAGCGGCAGATAGCTGGCCAAAGCTGGCTGGTCGTAAAACACCGACAGCGGATAAGCCAGAAGACAGGCCGCAACCCAAAGCAACCCGCCCCGCACCACCTGAATGCTCCATGCAGTGTTCAGGAACGCCGGATCATCGCCACGTTTGCTTTGTGCGATAGAGGGGGCGATGCCCACGTCCGAAAATAGGGTTAACCCCACCGTCACAACAGAGATGAGCGCCATCAGTCCAAATGCCTCGGGGAACAGAAGCCGCGTCAGGATCAGGTTCGACAACAGCCGCAACCCCTGCGACGCACCATAGCCAAGGATGATCAAAGAGGCCGAGCGGAACACCCGCGCCATCAGCCGGTTGTCCCCCAGTTTTTCCCAAATACGCGCAAACACTCGAAAAATTGCCTCACTTCTGCCGTTTGCGCAGACTAAGCCCTGCAAGACCCGTGTACCAGCGCCAAGATTTGACGTTAGGATGGCACAAACCCAAAGGACAACCCACTTGAAAATCGCCTATATCCTCAACACCTATCCGCAGCCCTCGCACAGCTTTATCCGCCGCGAGATCCACGCGCTTGAGACGCAGGGCCATGATATCTTCCGCATTGCCATGCGCCCCTCTTCGGCTGCATTGGTTGATCCGCTTGATCAGGCCGAAAACGCCAAGACCGAACATGTGCTGGCCCAAGGGGCCGGGCAGCTGGGCCGTGCGCTGTTTCGGGTTTTGAAATCGGATGCCACCACTTTTTTTGCCGCGGCAAAGGTTGCGTCGGATCTGGGTGCCGCATCCGAAAGCAGCCGCATACGCCATCTGATCTATCTGGCCGAGGCCTGCTACGTGCTGGAGCGGTGTAAGGCCGAGGGCATCACCCATATGCATGCCCATTTCGGCACCAATGCCGCCGCCGTGGCGATGCTGGCCCATTTGTTGGGCGGGCCGGAGTATTCATTCACCGTACATGGCCCCGAAGAATTTGACGCCCCCCGCGCGTTGTCCTTGGGCACCAAGATGCATCACGCTGCATTTACCGTCGCGATCAGCAACTTTGGCCGCAGCCAGCTGTGCCGCTGGGCCGCCGCCGAAGATTGGGACCGCATCAAGGTTGTACATTGCGGGATTGAGCCGGCCCGGTTCGGTGATCCCGCCCCCCTGCCCAAAGGGCCACGGCGGGTGGTCTCCATCGGACGCTTTGTCGAACAGAAGGGCCAGTTGTTGTTGATCGACGCCTTGGCCAGAACCGAAGATCCCGATCTGCACCTGACCCTTTTGGGGGATGGCGAGATGCGCGGCATGATCGAGGCACGGATCGCGCAACTTGGCCTGCAATCGCGCGTGTCCTTGCCCGGCTGGGTAGATGAGGCGCGGGTACGCTCCGAACTGGCCGGTGCGCATGGATTTGTCATGCCCAGCTTTGCCGAAGGTCTGCCGATGGTAATTATGGAGGCGATGGCCGCCGCCCGCCCGGTGATCGCGACCTATATCGCTGGCACGCCGGAACTGGTGGTGGATGGCAAGACCGGCTGGATGGTGCCTGCAGGGGATGCAGATGCATTGGCCCGCGCTCTAGATGAATTGGCCAGGGCCACTTCGCAAAAGCTAACAAAAATGGGCGAAGCGGGCCGTATTCGCGCCCTGTCCCGCCATGATGTCGCGGTCGAAGCGGCCAAACTGGCCTCTCACGTCCGGTAAATCTAGCGGCCCCGCACCCAGCGGTCTGACGATCGCAGGATCGGCAGCTTGATCGCAATCCGCACAGCCGCAAATGCAACAAAGGCCAGCGGATCACGCAGGGCGCGCTTCCACACCGGCACGACGTTGTCCTTGGGGTCGTCATTGGCCAACAGCGCTGGATAGCGGTCTTCGATCTCGGCCACCCCGATATCCTGCCGCCGCCGCACCCGCACCAGCCGCGCGAACCCTTCGATCATCGGCCAATCATAAACCGCATCCACAGCGTGTCGTTCGTGGGGGCGAAAATTGAGGCGGGCAAAGGTGTCATCCGAAATGATATCCGGCCAATGGTCCCAGCGCCTGCGCCCGGCACGGTTCATCGCAAACACGCCAAAACCGGGCACGCCGTGGGTCATAAACGGTGTGGTCAGCCAGAACCGTGTGTAGTGCCGCGTCAATGCATCATCCTGCACCGTCACATTGGGCCGCCCGCTGGCATATCGCGGGGCATCCACGGCCAGCGCTTTGGCGATCTGCCCCACCAGCGGAGGCGACACATTCACATCCGCATCCAGATAGATCAGCACATCCCCCTGTGCCGCGGCCTCTCCGGCATTCCACGCATTCAGTTTGCCGCCCTGGGCCAGGTCCAACACCTTGAGCCGCCATCCCTTGAGCAGGGTCTGTTCCTCAAACCCCTGCGCAATCGCGGCAGTGTCGTCAGTGCACCCATTGGCGATCACGATCACCTCAACCGGTCCTTCGACCAGGTCAGAAGCCAGCACCGCCCGCATACAGGCCGGCAAATAGCCGGCCTCGTTATGGGCAGGGATCAGGATGGAAGTGCCGGTCATAAATTGCCTGTCAATGCGGTCCAACGTGGGTTTTGATCATCCAGATGGCGCAAGCCACCCCATGATCCCCATTTGGTTGGGCTATACACGTCTGAGTATGCATTGAACAGTTTGCCTCCCACAGACTGCCAGCCGGCCAGCAGTGTCCGGTAAAGATCACCCATCTCCTGCGTGTAGTTGAAGTGGTGAAAGAACGCGGTCAGCTCGGCATCCTCAACCTGCGGGCCAAGACCCACAATATGGCTGCCACCCTCATACATGATCAGGTCCAGCCCGTGGTCTTTAGCAACCTTTGCATGATACGGCCAAACCCGTCCGATGAGATCGGCCAAGGTGTCTTCTGGATTGCCACTCACCGCGCCGTCATGCAATTCACGTGCCGCCAAGGTGCTGGCCAGATCATAGCGATACGCGGCTATATACTCGATTGCAGCCTGCCCAGTCAGTCCGTCAGAGGCGGCATCGGCCCGCGCTTTGGCAAGGCTATCTGCAAGCCAGCCTTTGACCATATCCTCGCGGTCCTCCAGCCCCAGAACACCTCCAAAATACCCCGTTACGGCATAGGCATCAAAGGCGGTTTTTGGTGCGGCAACACCTTCGGCCTGTGCCAAAGGGGCATTCAATGCCGCATCCTCCAGCCCCAGCCAACCGGTTTGGCTGCTGATCACATTGACCAGTTGGTTTTTGGCCTCCGCCGCAAATGCAGCCGACCAGATCCGCGCCACCTCTGCTGCCCGCAACCCGTAATATTGCATCCACGCGTTATCCTCGCCCCAGCGGTCTCGCGCCTGTTCATCCGCCCATCGGGCCTGATCAAACTGCCAGTTCCAGACCTCGTTTGAGAATTCGACGAAAACCTTGCGTTCATCCTTCAACTGATCGCGGGTCATTGCGGCGAAGCGTTGCACAAAATCCTCCGTGGCCTGATGCGGAACATTGACCCAAATGTCCTTGCCCAACTCATTGCCCAGCCGGATCATCACCTCAATCGGCACCCCGCCCATATAGGTGGCATTGCCCGGCACCGGGCGGTCCTGCCATGCGGACAGGTCTGAATTGTTGGTCTCCATCCAATCCATAAACCGCAGCACCTCGAACGAGGTCAGCCGCGCCGTCCAATCGGGGTTGAACATCGCCCCCTGATCCAACAGCGCCGCGCGGTCTTCACGTACCAATGTGATCTCACCCAGTGGCGCGGCCGTCCCTATACGCTGCACCCGGATATCCACGCTGCCCGGACCGGGGGTATAGTCAAAACGCACCTCGCCCGTGCCATAGCGGATGTTGCTGGCACGGCCCGCAACTTCGATCACCGCGTCCCCTTCAAAGCGCAGCACATACCGCCCCGCCAGTGATGTCGCGCCCTCAGGCATATCGGTCAGAGCCATGGTGCCAATGCTGCTGACCTCCGCAGGCATCCGGATTGGCCAGCCTTGCGCATCCAGATAGCCTTCATCGCGCAACACCGCATGATCCATCCCGCCCCAGCGTTTGGGCAGATGGCCAAACCACGGACGGGCGGTTTTCATCACATCAAGGAAAGGCTGCTGGCTGGACCAATCTGTCACGGCCGCAAGACCAATGGCCCCGGCGCCGCCCAAGGTCACATCACCTGCGACCAGCGTGGCGGGTTCCGGCAGCGGCGGGCCAGTGGGTAATTTCGGTGATTTCCCTGCGGTTGCTTTTGGTTGCGGCGCGTCAACCACAATATCGCCCTGATAGGCCACGACCGTATCCCATGCAATCTGCTGCAACGCCGCCATCAACGCGGGATCAAGCGTTTGGAAATCACCGCCCCAGCGCCCCTTACCCGGCCCCGGCAAACCCAGCGGGGATTGACCGGTCAGTGCCGCATATTGAACCTGGGAAACAAAGTAATGGCCCAGATCATTGAGGTGGATGTCATCCGAGAACAGCGCTGAAATGGAGGAAACACCCGCAACCTCGCCAGCATTGATGGCATCATAGAGCCGCCCCATGGCTTGACCTGCGGGCAGTAAACGGGCGGCAGGCGCATCACTTGGCAGGCCTGCGTTGACCTCGTCAACAATTCCTTCCCAGACCGGCAGGTCCGCATCAATCCGGCTGCGCCAAGGCACATCTGCCCCGTCATCGTGATCCACCGCAACGCCTGTCCCGCTTTTGAGACTGTGCCAAGTTTCCATAATATAAACTTGAACCGCCGGATTGGCTGCCAGCGCCAGCTCTGTATAGGACCGGGCATAGAACCCACTGTCGGACCATGTCACATGGTTGGCCAGCGGCAGGGCTTCTGTCAGGACCAGATGGGTGATCGCGCCTTCCGCCAGCACCTTCCGCGCATCCACACCCTCGGCGTCCGCACCATGGTCCCAATTGTAGCGCAAAGGCGCACCGTTGATGATCTGCGCCTGCACCTGCGCTTCGCCTGAACCTGCGCTGAGCGCGTTCTCCAGCATATCCGGCCCGTCTTGGCCAAACAGGCTGTGCCCCACCATCAAGACGGAAAAGACAGTATCCAGAAGGCTCATCCCGCGACTCCGGTTTCCGGCATGGATTGCACCACCTTCCAAACGACCTGCTGCATCAACGCCGCCGCCTCTGCGCTGGGCGCATCGGCATTGCTGCCATCGGCACGGGTCAGTTGATGCGGCAATCCTGACGGATCACGGTGATACAGAACGGCATAATGGGTCAGCGCCACCAGATAGGCACCCAGATCATTCACATGGATCGTGTCGCGACTGCCATCATCCGTCATGCCGAACAGATCATCCACCGCCGTGATACCCTCAACACCCCCGCGCTTCTCAACCGCACGGGCAAAGGCCGCCATCACCTGCCCTGCCGGGATCAGATGGATCGGAGCACCGCCTTGGGCCAGCGCGGGATAAAGCACCCGCTCACGCCACAGTGCATCGAGATCATCATCTATGCGTGTCTTCCAGCCTGCAGGATCGTTGATGTGATGCCAGGTCTCATAAAGGTAAAGCCGCGCCTTCGGATTGGCCGCATGGGCCAGCTTGGCCCATTGGCCCAGATAACGGGCGCTGTCGTGGTATTTGATCGCATCGCGCAACTCGACCATTTCAGTCAACACCACCGCATCATAGGTGCCTGACGTGATCGCCTCGGTCGCTGGGCGGAACCGCGGATGGGCGTTTTCGGCATCAAAGCCATTGATCGGCAGATCCGGCTCCCAATGTTCCTTGAGCGACGTGCCCCATCCAAGCTGGCTGTCGTAGTGATGGCCCGCGCCCGCCAGTTGGGCCAGCATCGCTGGCATGTCGCGCCCCACCAGTGAATGGCCCAAGTGATAAACCCGCAGTGCGCCCTCGGGTGCTGGCAAAGGCGCCGCATAAAGCACCTCGGCCTTGGCTTTGCCCGACTGGCGCCGCAGCATCCAGAACGCCCCGCCTGCCGCAACAAGCGCAAGCCCGGTCAGGGTCAATCGTCGGCTCATACTGGCCATCACAAAACGCCTCTTTACTCTTTGGCCGGGTCGATGGTGACCGCCGTAACAATGTGCCCTTGGACCAGGGCAAAGCGGCCCTGCAGCCGATCACCAGCTGCAAACTGTCCGGCTGGTCTTACAAATCGGGCCTGAAACTGGCCTGAATCCGGTGCAATAACTATGTCCAGATGATCAAATCCAAACAGCACTCCTGTCAAAGGGAACTGTGCCTTGTAGGCCGCCTCCTTCGCGGAAAAGATCACCTTGGCCTGCATCGCCTGATCAGAACCAGCAATCCGCGCTCGTTCCTCGGGGCTGCAAATCGTGGACAACAAATCGGGGTTCAGCGGCGTTGCCGCCTCTATATCGACACCCAGATGCGCCGCGCCGCGCGTGACCGCCGCGAGGCACCAGCGGTCATTGTGAGTGATGCTGCCATGCCATCCCATTGGCCATTGCGGGGCGCGGTCCGGGCCTGCCGGAATCGCAGCATTCCTGCCGCCCAACTTGCGCATCGCCGCCCGCGCCGCGTTGCGACCGGCGGCAAACTCGGCCTGCCGTTTGGCAACCGCCTGCGCCACAAATCGCGCCTCTTCAGCCCAGATCGGCTGCTGCGCCTGATGCGGGTCAGCAACTGCCACAGCAACAGCCCTGTCAAACAGGTCCGCCGCTGCCGCCTCAATCACCGCAGCATCTTCATCGGCGCAGGCCTCGATCATGCGCCGGCCTTGCTCCGCCCGGCGCGCATCATCCGGCGTTTGGACATGGTCTCCGATTTGGCCGGATCGGGTGCCGCAACGGCAGGTTCTGCCGCGGGTTCTGCCGCCGCGCCCGGTGCCTTGTCCAAATGCGCCGCCAAGCCTTCGAGCGTGGGAAAGCGGAAGATGTCCGTGATCGACAATTGTTCCGCGCCCAGCGCCGCCTTGATGTCGCGGTGCGCTTGTACGGCCAGCAAGGAATGTCCGCCGAGACCAAAGAAATTGTCCTCGGCGCGGATGTTTCCAACGCCCAGAACCTTGGACCAGACCTCGGCAATGGCGGCCTGCGTCGCGCTGGCAGGCGCGGCTTTGACGGCGGAACCATCGGCCCGCGCGGCCTTGCGCCGATCCGGGCGAGGCAGCGCCTTGCGGTCGATCTTTTTGTTGGGCGTCAGCGGCATAGCCTCTAGCTGCGCAAAATACCCCGGCACCATGATCGCCGGCAGATCGCGCGACAGATGCGCCGTCAGCTCAGCATCGGCGATAACCCGGCTTGCGGTGAAATAGCCCACCAGTTGCGGCCCGCCCGGCACATCGTCGCGCGGCACAACAACCGATTGTATGAGCCCATCCAAACCCGCAAGACAAGCTTCAATCTCCCCCAGCTCGATCCGGTGACCGCGAATTTTGACCTGCGCATCGGCGCGGCCCATAAAGTGCAACATGCCTGTCGCATCCCAAGCCGCCAGATCGCCAGTGCGGTACATTCGTCCTGCGCCAAAGGGATTTTCGACAAACCGCTCTGCGGTCAGTTCCGGCTGGTTCCAATAGCCATCCGTCACCCCATCCCCGCCAATCCACAGCTCGCCCGCTGCGCCCGCCGGTTGCGACTGCATGTCCGCGTCCAGAACGTAGACTTGGGTGTTGGCAATCGGCGTGCCGATGGGCGCTGTGGCCTCTGCCCCGTCCCGGACCATCGTTGTGGTCGACCAAATTGTGGTCTCGGTCGGTCCATACATATTTTGCACACTGGCCGAGGTGCAGGATTTCAGCGCCGCAACCAGTGAACCCGGCAAAGCCTCACCGCCAACCATCAGATGTCTTACCCGCGACAGTGCTGCCTGTGCCTCGTGGTTGGTGACCAGCATCTGCGCCATGGAAGGCGTGCATTGCAGATGGGTCACACCGTGGCGCACGATCTGCGTGGCAAGCGAATAATCATCCTCGCGCAGCACGGTTTCCTTGTTGGATTGCGCCAGCACATCCGCCAGTGGTTTGAGCCCTTCCATGACCTTCGGCGTGGAGATCCCATAGTCAATCAGGCATGCAATCTCATCCACGCCGATCCGTTTGAGCTGTTCTGTACGGGCAAGACCATCGGCCACGGTGCCGAACATGCCACTGTCATTGAAGTAACGCTGGAACGCAAATTCCAGAATGCCTTCCATTTCGTCGTGCGACAGATCCTCCAGATTGACCTCAAAAGGGTTGGTCACGCCCTTGGGCTTCTTGAACGCCGGGAAGGCCCAGGCGTATTGTTTGATCAGACCCGCGGCTGAACGCAGGTAATCTTTCATCGGCTCACGCGCGACCTCTTCGGCCTCTGCGCGGGTGGCGGCAAGATAGGTGTGCAGCATTACGGTGACTTTGAAGTCCGCCGGATCATGCCCCGCCCCGCGCAACGCGTCGTGGTAGATCTTGATCTTGTCCGCGACCTCATCCACCGACTGGCCCAAAAGGTGAGTCAGCACGTTCGCGCCAATCTCGCCCGCCTCGCGCCATGTCGCCGGATTGCCCGCCGTGGTCACCCAAACGGGCAATTCCTTGGACACCGGACGCGGCTGGGTGACAACCGCATGGGGCGTGCCGTCCTGCTTGGGGAATTCCACAGCTTCGCCGCGCCAAAGGCGCCGCAGCTGGTCAATGGTTTCAAACATCGCCGGTTTGTTGTGGGGCGGCGTATTTTCCGGGCGCAGTACAAAATCATCGGGCTGCCAGCCGCTGGCCACGCCGATCCCCACCCGGCCATTGGTCAGATTGTCGATCACCGCCCATTCCTCGGCAATGCGGGCCGGATGGTGCAAGGGGGCCACGCAAGACCCCGCGCGGATTTCGAGGTTCTGGGTGACAGCCGCCGCCGCCGCGCCGGTCACAGACGGGTTCGGGTATGGGCCACCAAAGGCATGGAAGTGCCGCTCCGGCGTCCAAAGCGCATTGAAGCCGTGGGCATCGGCAAACTTTGCCCCCTCAAGCAGCAGCTCGTATTTCTTGGGTCCGACACCGCCATCGTTGCCCCAGTAAAACAGGTTGAAGTCGATCTTGCGATCCGACAGGCCGATGGGACCATCCGACACCTGCGTGCGGCTTTCATCACCCGCCAGCACCAGTTTGAAACCGCGCGACAGGGTCCAGAACAGCTCAAGCACTGAAATGTCGAACGACAGGCTGGTGACAGCCAGCCAAACCGCCCCCGCCTCGTGGTCGATCCGGTCGTCCATCCCGGCAAAGAAGTTGGCGACATTGCCGTGGTTGACCATCACACCCTTGGGTGTGCCGGTGGAGCCGGAAGTGTAGATCAGATAGGCCAGATCCTCTGGCGTGGCAGTGGCCTTTGGATTGTCCTTTGGTGCCGCAGTCACGCGGGCGTCGGTATCTATCTGCAACACCTGCCCGTTATGCGCGGGCAATTGCCCCGCCAGCGCCGACTGCGTGACGATGATGGGCGCAGCGCTATCGGTTATGTAGTGGGCAATGCGATCCGCCGGATAGGCCGGATCAAGCGGGACATAAGCGCCGCCCGATTTCAGGATCGCCAGTGCTCCGATGATCAAATCGACACCGCGCGCGGCATAAAGGCCGATGGGCGTGCCGGGTGCTGCGCCCATATCGCGCAGGACATGCGCCAGTTTGTTGGCGCGGCCGTTCAGATCGCCATAACTCAGGGTTTCCCCCTCAAACACCAGCGCCTCTGCATCCGGCGTAAGGGCGACCTGCGTCTCGAATGCCGCGTGAATGGTGGTGCGGTCATAGCTGCGGTCGGTGGCGTTCCAACCCAGAAGCAATTGATCGCGTTCGGAGGCAGGCAAGGCCCACAGATCGGCGCAGGTTTGCGCCGCTTCGATCTGCGCAAGCGCCGCTTCGAACCGGGCTGCCAGCAGGGTCAGCGCGGCCTCACCCAAGCGGGCCGGGTCATAGATCACACTGCAACCTTCATCAGTCACTGCGAGGGTCAATGCGGCACCCGGTAGAGGATCGGTGGTGAAGCTCAGACCGATCTCGGCGTGCTCACCATGGTCGATGGCCGGATCACGCAGAGCCAGATCCGTCGCGTGACCCGCGCTGTTTGAGGCCCGCTCCAGATCTTTCTGAAACTCTTCTACGGCCTCTGCAAAAGTGGTTTCAGCCGTCGCTGTCAGCGTCAACGGCACATGATCCACCAACAGCGGATGTGCAGTGTCTTGGCGCAGGGCAAGGGTGCCCATGCTTTGCCCAGACGAATTCAGCGCCGCCAATGCCAATGCCGCCGCCTGCTGGGTACGGTCTTGTCCCTTTGGTGTGGCTAGAGAATGAGATTGCAGATCCGCGTCATCTCGAGCACCACCAGCCCCGGCCAGCGGACAAGACATCCAATCCGCTTGCCCCAGCGTATCGCGCCAATAGGCTTCATCCTTGACCGGCAGGGGCGCAAGCGCAGGAGGGACGATGCTGTCCCCTGCCGAGAACAAAGTGGTCAGATCAACGGCAGAGCCGTCGAGCGTTGTAATATTGTGCAAAGTAACAGCCGCGGATGCGGTACCGATGGTGATCCGGTCCGCCGTCACGGACAGCACCTCTCCACATTCGGCGGTTTGATCCGATGCGGACAGACCACCAATCACCAGAGCCTGATCCCCCGCCATCAGTTTGGCCGTGGTCAGCGGGTTCCAATAACCGCCAAAATCAAGCCCGCGCATCAGGCGTGACAGGGTCATCGCGTCTTGGGTGAAATCGAGAACGCCCATATTGGCAGGACGATCATCACGGGCAAAATAGCTGCGCTGCGTCAGGTCTTGGGCCGTGCGTTGCAACAACCCGCTTTCCAGTTGCGCCACAACATCGGCAAAGCTTTCCATCCCCGCTGCATAGCATTTGGAATTGAGGCTGAAGGCGGTTTCATCCTCGGCAATCTGCACCATCCGCTGTGCCAGAATATCGCCCTCGTCCACACCGCCTTCGATGACGTGCCATGTGATGCCATGGCTGTCTTCGCCGTTGATGATCGCCCAGGCAGGCGTGTTCAAACCGGCGTAACGCGGCAGCGGTCCGTCGTGAAAGTTGATCGCCCCCTTGTCGGGCAGGGCCAGCACATCCGCCGGGATCATCCGCAGGTTTGCAATGCTGAGCAGCCAATCGGCGGTGACGCCAGCCGCAATCAGATCACGCGGGTTCTCAAGCACCTTGAGACCCTTGCCCTCTGCCCAGCCGCGCACGGCCGGATCACGCGTCACAACGGCAGGCAAGCGATGCCCGCCCGTCAACAACATGTCGCCACAAGCAATCGTGAGAGATTCGTCCCCCATCAGAATGGCGTCAAAACCGGCGGGAATAAAAGCTGCGGTCATGGTCTGTCCTCCGTTGCGGGGCGTCGTGATGTTGCGGGTTGCCGGTCAAGCGACAGGCCAAAGCCATGCCGCGCCAGATCACGCAGGAAATAGGCAGGGTCCTGGCTGTTTTTCCCCGAGATGGCACAGCGCAGGTGATGAATGGCCCCACCCGCCAACCGCGCCACAAGAGCAGCGGCGGCATAGGCAGAGCCGTGATTTTTGACAAAGTAATGGCGGCGGCTGTCGAACCAATAAGACGGCATACGTTGCCATTCCTTCATACCCGTCGACACCGACCCGATATGCACAACCCGGCTTTGTGGCAGATACCAACAGCTCCACCCGGCGCGGGCGGCGCGTTTGCACAGATCGGTTTCTTCAAAATAGAGAAAGAAGGTTTCGTCAAACAGCCCGATTTCATCCAGCATCTTGGCCCGGACCAGAACGCTGGCCCCCGCCACCCAATCGACACGGGCGGTGTGATCAGGCAATGGCGGCGCAACGATGGCGTTCTTCAGCAAACGCGAAAAGATACCGGTGCGGGCCGCCCCTTCAAATTCGCCAGCGATCGAAGGGAAACGGAACGCGGTGCAATGGGTCACCTCATCCTCGCCGCGCACATGGCTGCCTGCAAACCCCGCTTTCGGATGGCTTTCCATATGGGTGATCAGACGCGGCAGGCATCCCGCATCGGGAAAGGCATCGGAGTTCAACACATAAAAGTAATCCGGCGCACTTCCGTCGGACATGCGAGATGTGAGACCAAGATTATTGCCCGCGCCAAAACCGCCGTTTACATCCGACATGATCAATCGCACCAGACCGTTTTCATCCCAGCCCCGTTCGGTGATGGCCCGTTGCAACACCCCCGCCGACCCGTCGCCGGAAGCATTGTCGATCAGGATCATCTCGGCCCCGACCGGCATATCGGCCAGCGCCGCTTCCGCCGCCCGCAGGGTCATCTCTGCCGTGCGGTAGTTGAGGATCAGAACCAGAACCTTTGCTGTTGCCATGTCTCTCACTCCGCCGCTGTGGCTCGGGGCCAGCTGCTGTCTTCTGGATCAGGTTCAAGGGCACCGCCGATCACTTCGCGCAATTCCTGCGCCAGCACGGTCACATAGGGCGCAAGCACCATGGAGTCGTGATCTCCCGGCACCTCGATCACCTCCAGGTTCGCCACATATTTGCGCCAGTCGTTGTCCTCGAATACATACTCGCGTTCGGCGCTGACAAAGCGCCCCTTGGTCACACGCCAATGCCGGTCGAGCGGTGGCCGGAACAGGGTCATTGGTCCGTCCCATTTCGGCGTGTCATATGCCCCGACAGCGGTCAGGAAGGCCTGCTGGATCTTGAGGTTGTTAAACTCTGACCCGTTGCCATCCCCCGCCTCTGCCTGCGCATCCGCGCGGCGGGTCTTTTCCCATGCCAGACGGTTTTGCGCCCATTCCACAAGGTATTTCGGACCTTTGCGGCGCAACTCTGCCAGTTTGATCAGCGCCTTATCTGGACGCGACAACGATGGCCGCACCGGCAGCGGTGTGTCGAGCATCGCCAGCACTGCCACCTCTTCGCCGGCAGAGCGCAACTGTTGCGCCATTTCGTAGGCGGTGATCCCGCCGCCGGAATACCCCGCCAGCAGGTACGGCCCGTTTGGCTGAACCCGGCGCACCTCAGCCAGATAATCACGCGCCGCCTCGCCCACATCGGTGTGGGGCGGCGTGTCGCCAATCAAACCACGCGCCTGAATGCCCATCACCCGGCGTTCCTTGCTGAACGGCAGGGCCAGATGGCGCAGGTTCAACACATTGCCAAACATCCCCGCCACCACAAACAGCGGCGCGGCGTCCTTGTTGTCGCATTGGTTCAGCGGCACCAGATAATCGTAACTTTCGATCACCGGCCCGTCACCCGCAGTGGCAGGGCCCGAGGCATCGCCCGCATCGCCGGTCTGCGCCGCGATCAAGGCTGCGCATTTGGCAATTGTGGGTGCTTCGAACAGAACAGAGATCGGAAATTCCACCGAAAATTCGCGCTTGACACTGGCAAAGAGGCGCACAGCGATCAAGGAATGGCCGCCAAGGTCAAAAAAGCTGTCCTCAACGCCAACCGGACTGACGCCCAGAAGGTTTTCCCAGATCGCCGCAAGGCGTTCTTCGATGCCATTGCGCGGCGCGACAAATGTGCCGTCCAGTTCAGGACGTTCAAAGCTTTGGCCGCTGGAGCTGGCGCCCTGCGGCGGCTGATCGGCTTGCGCGATCAGACCATCAAGCGGCAGTGAAGAGACAATCACCTGCGAGCGGCCCAGCGCGATGGCCCGGCGCAGCGCCTCTGGCCCTTCAGCGGCACGAATGCCCTGTGACACCATATAGGCCAGACGTTCCTCTGCCGGTGTCAGGCTGTCTTGACCCGCATCAACATCATCAAAACGGACTTCACGCGGATCCAGCGGCGCAGCGGCAAAACCGCCCTCCAGCCGTTTCATCGCAAAATCCTGCACCGCCACCAGAACCCGGCCCGTCGCGTCACAGATCGTCACATCAAAGCTGGCAAAGCCATCACCTGCCGCCGTTTTCGACAGCGCGACGTGGGAATAGATCTCTGCAGGCAGCGACCCATAGACAGTGATTGCGCCATAGGACACCGGTACCCAGAGGTGGCTGGCATCATAGCTTGGCACCAGATCAATCGCCCAACCGGTGGCAAGGTCCATCAAACCGGCGTGCAACAGATGGCCCTCAACCAGATCATCGCGGCAGGCATCAGGCAAGGCCAGTTTGGCGATACCCTCATCCGTGCCAATCGCGGTTTCGCGCAGCACATGCCAGCGCGGCCCAAAGTCCAGATGCGCCTCTTGCGGTGAGGTCAACCGCCCGCCCTCTGGCGCGACACTGATCTGGGCACAGCGGCCAAACGCGGCCTCAAGGTCAAAGGGTTCAGACTGCGAATGGCTGACCGCCGCAATCTGCGCCTGCGCATGAAGCTGCCAACCGGATTTGCCGTTCAAAGTGCAATCGCTGCGCAGTTCGGCGGCAAAGCCTGCCCCATCTGCGCTTAGGTTGATCTGCAAGTCGCGCGGCGTTTCATCCTCGACCGGCATCGCCCGCAGGAAATAGAGGTCACGGATTTCGAAACCTTGGGTCAACCCCTGCGCCTTGGCGGCTTCGGCCAATAGTTCGATATAGCCTGTGCCCGGCATGATCGCCTGACCATCCTTGGTGCGGTGCTGATCCAGCAGCCAATGTGCGCTGCTGATCTGCGCGGACAAGACAGGATCTCCCGCCGCGTCCGACCCCATGGTCTGCACGAGTGCTGCATTGATCGGGCGTGCGGGCAGCACATCACTTGCGCCCCCGCTCAGGCTGTTGGTGGCCATGCCGACATCGGCCCAAATGCCCCAGTTGATTGCCATCACGCGGGTCGCATCGCCACTGCGGGCGGCGGCATAGGCATTGAGCCAGGCGTTCGCTGCAACATAATCCACCTGCCCGGCAGATCGGGTCGCCGTACTGGTGGAGGAAAACAGGATCAGACAATCCAGATCGCCATCAGGCAGCAATTGATCAATGACCCGCAAACCCTGCACCTTGGGCGACAGAACCGCATCCATCTGCGCATCCGTTTTGCCCAGCATCGGCCCATCATCCAGCGCACCGGCGGCATGGATAACGCCGTTGATCCGGCCATGGCGTTTTTGCAGATCTTCAATCACCCGGCGCATCTGCGCCAAATTGGCCACGTCGGCCCCGGCGACCTCTACCTGCCCGCCTTTGGCGGCGGCGCGTGTCTCAAGTTCGATCACACTGCGCATCCGCCGCGCGGTGCGGTCCGCGGTGCCATGGCGGCTGAGGTAGCCATTCCACGCCTGACGATCCGGCAAAGGATCGCGGCCCAGCAGAACCACCGTGGCAGACTGCCGCGACAAGATATCGGCTGCCAGTGTCTGGCCAATACCGCCAAACCCGCCCGTGATCAGATAGACACCGCCCTCCTCAAAGAGGGTATCATCGGTGGCGTTCAATGGCGCGGGCTTATAGCTTTGTTCAAACCGTTTCGCGCCGCGATAGGCAGCCACTACATTTGCAGGCACGGCCATCAGGTCTTCCAGCAACCGATCTGTCAGATCATCCGCGACATCGGGTTCAGGCGCGGCAGCAGGCGCAAACCAGCCACGTTTTGTGGGCACATTGGCCGTGCGTTCTTCGATATCGATCTGGGCACAGGTCACGCCCGGCATCTCACGTGGGAACACGCCGACAGGGCCAGCAATCAACGCCTTTTCGGGATGGCGCAGCGCCTCATCCTTCAATTGCGCCGCCCCAGTGGTAAAGACACTCAGATGCAGCGGCGCATCGCTGCCCGCTTCGGTCAGGGATTGGGCAAGCCAGGTCAGGCTCCAGAACCCCTGTTCAAGATTGCGATCAAAAATGCTGCTGCCGGGGCGCGGGGCGACGTGATCGTCGGTCAGCCAGAAATGCGCGATGCGGTCGGGCATCAGCCCGCGTTCCGCCAGATCGGAAATCAACAGGTCATAGTCCCTGCGTCCTTGTTCGGCGGCCAGTGTGTAGCTGTCATCCCCCTGCCGGGCAAAAGCATCCCCTGCCCGCACGGCGATCACTTTGTGACCCGCGTCGCGCAGGCGCGCCATCACCGGCGCGGCTATGCCATCACCATCCGCAAAGAACAGCCAAGAAAGCGGTGTCGCGGCCAGATCGGTGATTGAGTCAATATCGGCATTGGCAAAGCGGGGCCGCCATGTGGGCACTGCGCCCCAGGTGGTGATATCGTCCTGCCGCACCAAGGCGCTGGCGGGCGCGGCAACGGCTGCTGTGCCCGGCTCTATGAAGTAACGGGCGCGTTGGAAGGCATAGGTCGGCAACACCACACGGTTGCGCCGCGCCTCACCCCAGATTTGGGTCCAATCGGCCTCAACGCCGCAGGCCCAAAGCCGCCCGATAACGGACATGAAATACATGTCATCCGCGATATCCTGATCGGGATGGCGCAGGGTCGAAAACGCCTGTGCGGGTTTGACCCCGTCGCTCATCTGCGCGAGCGCGGACAAGGCCTTGCCCGGCCCGACCTCAAGGTAAACGCGGTCACGCGGGGCGCTCAGCGTGGCAATGCAATCAGCAAAGTTCACGGTATTGCGCAACTGCCCAACCCAATAATCGGGGCTGGTCGCCTCTTCCGCCGTGATCTCCTGTCCAGAGCGGTTGGACATAAACGGCATCTGCGGCGCTTGCAGGTCAAGCCCGGCAAGGAACGCACGATAGCGATCCAAAATCGGCTCCAGCATGCGGCTGTGCGCGGCGATGTCGATGGCGATCCGCTGATATTCCAGCCCTGCGTCGGCCAGACGGACCTGCATTGCATCCAGCGCAGATTGCGGGCCGGACACGGCAATCAACTCGGGCGCATTGACCGAGGCGATGTCCAGATCGTCCCCCAGTAGCGGTTCGATCGCGCTGAGCGGTGCGGAAATGCTGATCATCCCGCCGGCAGGCACCTCATCAAACAGCTGCCCCCGCAGCAGCACCAGATCAATCAGGTTTTCAAAACTCATTACACCGGCAAGGCAGGCCGCCACGTTTTCACCCATCGAATGCCCCACCATCGCGGCAGGCGTCACACCCCAGCTGATCCAAAGCTGTGCCAGCGCATATTCGGTGATCGCAATCAGCGGCAATTGTACGGAGGGTTGTTTGAGCCGTTCTGCAGCGGCCTCCATTTGGCCCGCTTCGGGCAACCAAAGTGACCGGATGTCATAATCCAGCTGCGGCTGTAGGTGCGACAGGCCGCGATCCATCCAATCGGCAAAGACCGGCTCTGTCTCGTAAAGATCCCGCGCCATGCCGGGGTACTGCGCCCCGCCGCCAGGGAACATAAACACAACCTCGGGGGCATCACCCAGCAGATCATGGGTAAAGACCCGGCGGGTGTCGCCACCCTCAAGCAATGCGGCGGCCTCCTCATGTGTTTCAGCAACCACAACGCGCCGTTTTTCAAAGCCGCGCCGGCCGTTTTTCAGGGTAAAGGCCACGTCGGCCAAGGGCTGTTCGGGATGTGCCCGCAGATGCGCCGCCAGCGCGGCGGTGTTTGCCTCCAGCGCGGATTTGCTGCGCCCGGAAACACAAAGCACATGGAACGGCCAGTCACTTTCTTCGGACGGGGCGCGCGCGGGTGCCTCTTCGATGATCGCATGGGCATTGGTGCCGCCAACGCCCAAAGCATTGACCGCGGCACGGCGCGGCGCGATGCCTTGCGGCCAGTCGCGCAATCTATCGTTGACCGAAAACGGGCTGCCCTCAAATGGAATGGCCGGATTGGGCGCTTCATAGCCCAGCGATGGCGGCATCTGTTTGTGATGCAGGGCAAGTGTGGATTTCACAAATCCTGCAACCCCCGCCGCCGTGTCCAGATGGCCAATGTTGGTTTTCACGGAACCGATGCGGCAAAAATCCGTATCGGTGGTGGTCTTGCGATAGGCTTCAGTCAGGGCGGCCACTTCGATGGGATCACCCAGATAGGTGCCGGTGCCATGACATTCGACCATGCCAATGCTTTGGGCGGCGACGCCCGCATCATCGAGCGCCTTTACAATGGCATCGGTTTGTCCATCCACAGATGGGGCCAGATAGCCTGCTTTGGCTGCGCCATCGTTGTTGACCGCCGATCCTTTGATGACACCCCAGATGTGATCCCCATCTGCAATTGCATCCGAGAGGCGCCGCAAGGCCACAGCCCCCGCGCCGGAGCCAAAGACCGTGCCCTGCGCCCGGTGGTCGAAGGCGTGGCAATGCCCGTCCGGTGACAGGATTTCATTTTCCTTGAACTCATACCCGCGCCCATGCGGCAATTCGATGGTCACACCGCCCGCCAGCGCCATGTCAATTTCACCTGCCCGCAGCGCCTGACAGGCATAGTGGATCGCCACAAGAGAGGTCGAACAGGCGGTTTGCATGTTGATCGACGGGCCTTTGAGGTCAAACACATGGCTCACCCGCGTCGAAAGGAAATCCTTGTCATTGCCCGTGTGGCGCAGCAGGAACATGCCCACGTCATCCACCAGATCGGGGTTCGAGCAGATGTTGAAATAGAAATAGCTGCCCATCCCGCAGCCTGCGTAGACACCGATGGGCCCCGCCATGGTTTCAGGGGGATGGCCGGCCTGTTCCATCGACTGCCAGGCCACCTCAAGGAATTTGCGGTGCTGCGGATCAAGGATCGCAGCATCTTTGGGGGAAAAGCCAAAAAACTCTGCATCGAAGGTGTCGAACCCGTCAAGCACAGCAGCGGCAGGCACGTAATTCTTGCGGGCAATGTTCTCGGGGCTTTCGCCAGCGTCCAGAAGTTCCTGTTCGGTCAGGCGGCGAATGGACTCAACACCGTCGCGCAGATTGGCCCAGTAGGCATCTACACCTTCTGCGCCCGGCACGTTCACAGCCATGCCAACAATTGCGATATCTTCGCCTGAAATCGAGCGGCCCTTGGTGGTATCCATTCGTTCAATATTCCCGTTGCCTGCCCCAGGACGGACTTCACCCGTCTGAGTAATTAAGGAATATATGCCTGTGGAACTTGGAGAAATTGGGAAGATTTCAGGGCTTTTCCCCGAAGATCTGCCGTTTTCAACAGGTTTCCCTTAATAACAAGGCGTTGCCCGCCTAAAGCTACCATAATAAAGGCAAAAAAGGGCGGTCATTATTGACGCAGGCGAAACAATTTTGACCAATCGAGGCGGATCAAAACGCCAAATAAGGCCAATTGGCTCATAAAACGGTGCGTTTGCCTTGATTTTGCCTTGTTTTGTCAAGGACTGCGGTTTGCATCTGGTAACGCGGTTGATGGGTGGACCCGGCAAACAGTTTTTCGGCATATCCCACGATCGCCCCCGCCGTCAGCCAGGTGAGCGGCGTCAACGTCGCATTGAGCAGCATATCCATCAAGGTAACGCCCAAAATCAGGCACAGCGGCGCCACATAGGGGGAGACGGTTTGCGGGCGTTGCCTTGACACGTAAAGCCCCATCATCAGCAGCGGCAGCGCCAAAAGCCCGAATTCGCAGATATAACCTACCCAACCAAAAGTGCCAAAAACGATAATCCAGCGGCCATCGGGGATGGTCAAAATCTCTCCTGTTTCGCTATGGCGGACCAAGGAACGGCCCCAACCGCCCCAACCAAACGCCGGTTTTTCCGCAGCCCGAACAAGCAGTTGATCCTCGTTGTTAAACCGGTATTCCAAGGATTGCGCCCGCTCGTCGCTGATCTCTGCAGCTTGCGCCAGAATGGCCTCCGTCGGGATAACATCCAGATTGCGCAGCATCGGATATCCCACCGCCACGACAGCAAAAACCACCGCCAGCCGAATTTGCCAACGGCTTGGGATAAACAGCGCAACAGGCGTCAGCGCCACCCCATAGGCAAAGGATGCAAGGCTTTTGCACATCACCAACAGAACCGCCAGATACCCAACGATCAAATACCCTTTCATCCGCTTTTCCGCTGGCCCATAGCGCACTAGGGCTGCAGCTGAAATCAGGCTGGTCACTACAAAGACCGCGAGCCACAAACCATGTGGCAAGAACACGATCGGGCGATAGCCGCCATCGCGGATCATCTGTTCAAAGGAATGCTGGAAAAAGCCGTAAATCCAGATGTTTGTCACCGGGCTGAACTGAATTTCAAAGAACGATGGGATCGAATAGATCAACCCGCCCACCATGAAGGCCAGCAAGATTTCATGCAGGCCTTTTTCGTCTGACAGATACTGCCGCGCCAGCAAGAACGGCACCAAGGTCAGCACCTGTGCCAGCACAACCGCCCCCACGTCACGCACCGATTGGCCCGGCAACTGGTCCACCAAAAAGATGATCGGATGCGCATCGCGCAGCACTTCGAACAAAATCGGATCACGGTTGGTCATCACCGTCGGAATGGCGGACAGAACCAGCCCCGCCACCAACAGACGCCCAATCCAGTTTTGCGGCCAGATCTGCAACTTTTCGCGCAGCGAGAAGATCAGGATCAGGACAACGCTGAGGTTCGGAATGGACACTTTGTCCATCGATGGCACCAGTGGCAGATTGAATTCGGCCAGCGGCGGCAAAAACAGATAGCCGCCCAGGATGGACCAGATCAGAGCCCGCTGAAGCGGCATTTTGCGAAACAGCCACAAGCAGACCAACGGCCAGATCAACAGCATCAGATATGCAAAACCGTTTGGCATGTTGGTCCTATGGCGTGGTGGCTTTGGGGGAAAATATCATCTGGCCTGACGCCTGTCATCCCGATAGATTCTGTTCACGACGGCGCATCGCGTGGTCAAATTGCAGGTAACCACATGATGAAAATCGAAAATTTTGAAATCGCGGCGACACATCGCCATCCATTTGATGTCCAACCCAAGGGCTCCAACCCATGAAATTTGGCAAAGTCCCCCACCAGATCGAGGTCAATGTGCCAACCCGCCACGCATTGTTTCAGGCTGTGGCTAAACATTTGAAAGAAAACACCGGATTCGCGCTGGCCACGCTGAACCTCGATCACCTCACCAAACTGCCGGAAGAACCTCCATTTCTCGCCGCCTACCGTGCACAAGATCTGGTGGTGGCCGATGGCCGGCCCGTTGTCTGGCTGTCCAAGATCGCGCGGCAACCGGTTGAACTGATGCCGGGGTCTGACATGATCCTGCCGCTTTGCGATCTGTGTGTTGAAAATGGACGGTCCATCGCCCTCGTTGGCAGCAGTGATGAGGCCTTGTCGGGCGCAGCAAAAGCGTTGAAAGCCCGCGTTCCGGGGCTGGAGGTGTCTTTCATCCACGCGCCGCCCTATGGATTTGATCCGCAAGGCGCTGCCGCAGACGAGATCCTTCGTGATCTGGCGAGCAGCGGCGCAGGGCTTTGTTTCATTGCCCTTGGCGCGCCCAAGCAAGAGATTTTCGCAGCACGGGGCCGGCAAATGGCCCCCGATGTCGGATTTGCTTCTATCGGCGCGGGGCTGGATTTCTTTTCCGGCCATCAGGTGCGTGCGCCCAAGATCATGCGCATGGTGGCGATGGAATGGTTATGGCGGGCACTGCAAAGCCCGCGCCGCATGGTCCCGCGCTATGCCAAGTGTTTCGCGATCCTCCCGGGGCTCACGATCGACGCGCTGCGCCAACGATAAGGCTATTTGTATTCGATAATCTCAGATTTGCGCCCCGAAATCCGGCGCAAGTGATATTGCACCGCCCCCAAGCCTTCGGGAAACTTTGAAAAGGTCGTCAACGCCGCCCATGCCAACCCGCCTTGCCGGGACAGGCGCAGAACTTGCAACGGATAGATCCCCAGCAGCAACAGCGCCCAAGGGCTGATCAACAAAGCCAACAGCAGGATGAACAGGGGCAACACCGCCCCCCAGATCAACGCACGGCGGCTCTCTGCCACCCAATGCCGCTCCGGCGGCGCACCATGCAGCGCCGCTCCTTCTGCAAAGGCATGGCCTGCCCGCTGGCTGCGCTTCCACCACTGGCTGAGGCGGGTGATCTCGGCGTCATGCCATGTCATCTCTGCATCCAGACGCCAGATCTTCCATCCGTTCTGGCGCAAACGCAGGCAGAGTTCCGGCTCCTCTCCTGCAATCAGGCTGTCACGATAACCGCCCAACTCCCTCAGTGGTGCAACCCGCATCAGGGCATCACCACCGCAAGCCAAAGTTTGCCCCACCGGCGTGTCCCATTCGCGGTCAATCAAACGGTTGTAAACTGAAGCCTCCGGAAACCGTTCGCGCCGCCGACCGCAGACAACCGCCACATCGGGATGGGCTTCGAGGAACGTGCGAGCGGTGTCAATCCACCCCGACCGCAGGGCGCAATCTCCGTCAAGGAATTGAACCAATTCAACCCCTTCTGCAACCTCCACCAATCCGGCATTGCGCGCACGGGCCGCTGTGAACGGCTGGATCAGATCCAATGTAACCACCTGCGCACCCTGGCTTTGCGCCGCCTCAACAGACCCATCGGTGGACCCCGAATCCACATAGATCACCTGATCGACCTGCCCCTCAAGCGCCGCAAGACAGGCAATCAACCGCGCCCCTTCGTTGCGCCCGATGACGACCGCTGCAACCGTCATTGGCCCACCTTTGAAAGATACTCAGAAAACCGCTTGGACCCGACAAGAAACCCCGCGCGGATCAACAATTCCACCCGATTCCAAGGCCGCGCATCCAGTGAAAACAGCGTCACATCCGGCACATTGCGCATCACCGCCGCGCGGCGGGCATCTTCACCATGCGCCACATCCCCTGCGCCCAGCGATGCCGCATCCCGCGCCCCCGGATCATTGGCGAATTTGTAGTGTTTGATCACCCCGGTGATGTCGGCGCAACGCACCCCCATCGACAAATGCGGATGCGGCGCGGGCGTTACCTCCGGCCCGTTGAAGATCAGCGGATGTTTGGTCAGACAACAGGCCTCGCCAAAGACCTTGCCGCGCACCCCGCCAAAGCAGAACTGTATATCGCGGTGCGTGTTCGTGTTGCCTTTGAGCAGCTCTGAAAACGGGATCTCGGCGCTGTGGTAATCATATTTGTCCACTGTGCTAATATCGAAATAGCTAAATTCCTCAAGCACTTGGGCGTAAGGCAAATGTGCCACTTCGCGCAGCGGCGCTTTGGGAAACATCTCTAACATCTGCGCCACCATCGCGGTGGCCCCCTGCCCTTTGAGATAGTCAATCAGCCCATCAATGCCCAAACGCTCCCGGCCTTCGAAATCAAAAATCTCATCCATGTCCACATAGAGGCACCACCGGTTCTGCCCATATGTGTTGGCCGGATATTGCCGGATCAGGTCTTCGAATCCCGCCAATGGCAATGCGCTTTGGTCAATGATCGTGCCGGGCTCTGCCGCGATGCGGGGCAGTGTGTCGTCGGTGGACCCATTGTCGATAAAGACAAAATGCCGGATGCCCATGGCGCGGTAATGGGCAAAAAATGCATCCAGATAATAGCTGCCGTTGCGCACCAGGGCGATCAGCACCACTTCATCGGCACCGGCGTCCAGTTGCGCGGGCCCGTGCAGATGTCGCAAGGAGCGTGCAAATTGCTGGCGGCGGCGCCGTTCGCGCATTTTGTGCAGGGCGCGGCGCATCAGATGGATCGGGCTTTTCATAGGCGCGTGATACGCCAGCGGCGGCGGCGGGTCTACTATTCTGCGCCCGCGCGATGTTCTTTCCAGCGCAGGTATGCATTTGCGCCCCAGGTGGCAAAAGGTTGCGGGGGCAAGGGCTTGGGTGCCGCTTCGGCGTCGAAATGGGCAGTGATCTCCGAGCGGTGCCCCATTGCTGCCTCGGCGGCAGCGATGCCCGTCAGGGTGCCCCGCGCCGTGCCAAGCCCGTTTTGGGCGCAGGCGGCGTAGACGCCATCGTCAATCTGATCCGTAACGCTGACCCCGTTGAGCGTCAGGCACAGATGTCCAGCCCAAGCGTATTGCATCGGCATTCCCGCCAGCTGCGCAAACCGGTTGTCGAATTTTTCGCGGTGGACTTGCCCGGCACGGGCCACATCGCGGGGCGTTGCCATCATGCCTGGGCGCAGGGTCGCGCAGGTCCGCGTGATGATCCGGTTGCCCCCCTGTGCGGAGTCGATGCGCCGCATGGTTGTGCCCATCGGATCGGACGGCGTAATGCCCCAGCGCGGCGCGCCGCCCAAACGGGCCAGCGCATCCTTGTCCAACTCTGGCGTCATGGAGGCATAGAGGAACAACTGCATCAACTGCCCCTTGGCGATGCCAAAGCTTTCCAGATGACCGTTGTTCGCCAGAATGATCCGGGGTGCAGTGATCTGGCCCTGCGCGGTGGTCACAGACCAGTCACTGCCCTGCCGGGCAAACCCGGTCACGGCAGAGCTTTCGTAAATCTGCACATCCCCGCGGCGTAGCCCCTCCGCCAAACCGCGAATATATCCCGCAGGCTGCAAGATCATGGTTCCGGGTGTGAACAGGCCAGAGCGATAGTGGTTGCTGCCGGTCAAATCTTGCATGTGTTGGGCGTCCAAGGTTTCGCTGGTCTCGCCCAAGGACGCCAGATGCCGCGCATAGCTGGCGTTATGCGCCTCCCCCTTGGCCGTGGCGGCACCGTTCACCTTGCCCGCCGGATCGGCATAGGCTGGATTGATCCCGTATTGCGCCACCGCATCAGCGGCAAAGGCGATCGCCCGCCGATTGAGCGCGATCAGCGCCGCATCATCGCCCGCCCCCGCGTAATCCTCCGAGGCCAGATCATGCGGCAGGTCAATCATAAAGCCCGAGTTGCGCCCTGCACTGCCTTCGGCAATCCGCAAACCGTCCAGCACAACTATGCGCAACCCTTTATCGAGCTGCCGCAGACGCCGTGCCGCTGACAGGCCAGCAAAGCCCGCGCCAATCACCACGACATCGGCGATTTGAGAGCCTGAAAAAGGGGCAGTCACCGGATATGGGCCAAGAATTTCCGCCCATGCGGCGGGGGTATCGAACTGCGGTGCACGTCTTGCGCGATAGTTGGTCACAGACCCAACCGCGGCTTGAGAGCCTCCAACCCGGCGACCAATGCATCATGTGCACCGGTCTCCTGCATATGCGCCTTGAGGCTGGCGTTCAGCCCGCCTTCGGTTGCAAGCCCCTGCAAGAGCGTATCAAAATCCGCATCGCTGGTGGCCATCTGCCGAAGAAACCCTGCAAAGACCCCAGCCACATAACCTTCTGCCGCCTTGGGATCGCCGGTCTGATCGCCCAGCCACTGTGCCCCGGTCTGCATCAGCGCGATCAGCGGCGCAGACAGCGCACTGCCCGCGAAATGCGCGTTCAGCGCGGCTTCGCTGGCAACCGCAAACACATGATCGCTGTCACCAAAGAGCGCTGTCAATGCAGTGGAGGCCGGATAGACCGGCAGCATCGAACCGCCCGTGCTGATCGCCGACAAAGGAATGGTCATCGCAATATCCGTCGCTGGCGCGCACAGCTGTTGCAAGGTCTCATGGCTCACATCCACCATCACCGAAATCACCGCTTGGTCGGCTCGAAACGGAAGGCTTGGCAAAGCCTGCCGCGCAACATCTGCCATCAGGCACAGAAACACTACGTCTGATCCGGCCACCACATCCGCATTCGCGGCCACGGTTGCCCCATCGACCTCAGCAGCCAATTGCGCCGCAACCTGCGCGTTGCGCTCTGACACCATGATCTGATGCCCGCGCCCCGCCAGTCCGCGCACCATGGCGGCGGCGATTTCGCCGGTGCCAATAAACCCGATGCGCATCAGGACACCTCGCCGTCGCTGTCATCGGACAGATCAATCCAGATCGTCTTGAGCTGGGTATATTGATCATGGGCATGCACGGAATTGTCGCGTCCACCAAAGCCTGATTGTTTGAACCCGCCAAACGGGGTGGAAATGTCCCCCTCCCCATAGCTGTTCACCGTCACCGTACCCGCCCGCAGCATCCGTGCACCGCGCAGGGCGCGTTTGCCATTGGCCGTGAAGATCGACGCGCAGAGGCCATAGTCGGTGTCATTGGCCACCGCGATGGCCTCCTCAAAGCTGCTGACCGCGATCACGCTCAGAACCGGGCCGAAGATCTCGTCCCGTGCAAGGGTATGAGTGTTGCTTGGCAACTCCAAAACCGTCGCTTCGACAAAAGCACCGCCTTGCGTTCCGCCGCCGATCACCGCCTTAGGAGCGCCCTCCAAATAGCCGGAAACCTTATCAAAATGGGCCTTTGATACCATCGCCCCAAGCCGCGTTTCAGGATCAAGCGGATCGCCCAAAGGCCATTCCCGCGCATGGGCTTCGATCCGGTCCAACAACGCGTCTTTGACATCGCGGTGCACGATCAAACGGCTGATGGCCGAACAGTTTTCGCCCATGTTCCAGAATGCGCCGTTGACGACATGCGCGGCCACCGCATCGAGGTTTTCGGCATCTTCCATCACCACGCAGGGGTTCTTGCCGCCCATCTCAAGCACCACTTCCTTGGCGTTGCTTTCAGCGGCATAGCTGAGAAACTTTTTGCCCGTGACGGTCGAGCCGGTGAAGCTGACCATGTCCACATCCATATGGCGGCCCAGAGGTTCGCCCACCTCTGCCCCGCCGCCGGGCAGCACGTTCAGCACACCGCGTGGCACACCGGCCTCATGGGCCAGTTCAGCCACCCGCAAAGCGGTGAGCGAGGTTTCTTCCGCCGGTTTCACCACCACCGAACATCCCGCCGCAAGCGCTGGGCCAATTTTCCACGCCAGCATCAACAAAGGGAAGTTCCACGGCAGGATCAGCCCCACCACGCCAATGGGTTCGCGCACCACCATGGCGACGTGATCATCGCTTGCCGGGGCGACCTGATCATACATCTTATCAATGGCTTCCGCGTGCCACTTGATGCAGGTACTGGTCTCTGGCAAGTCCACGGTTTCGCAATCAAAGATGGTTTTGCCGCTGTCGATGCTTTCCATCACCGCCAGTTCGCGGGCATTGCGGGTCAGCAATTTGGCAAAGCGGATCAGGACATCCTTACGCTCTGACGGATGCCGGCGGGACCAACGGCCATCCTCAAAAGCCTCGCGGGCTTTGGACACGGCAAAATCAACATCTTCTGCACCACAGGCGGCAATCTCGGCCAAGGGCTCTCCGGTTGCGGGGTTCACGGTCGTGAAGGTTTCACCAGACGTGGCCGGACGATAGCTGCCATCCACAAATGCCGCCGCCGGAAGGTCGAGATCGGCAGCGATCGCACGGTATTCTTCTTTTGTAAGCAATCCCATGATCTTAACCTTTCTGAATGTCAGCAATGGTGGATTTGAGCACACGGATCACCTGATCCAATTCGCGTTTGTCGTCTTTGTTCAATGGCTTAAGCGGCGGCATCACCCCGCCCGTGTTCACCCCGGCCATCGTGGTGCCATGTTTGACACATTGCACAAACTTGCCGCCCTGTTCGAGAACCCGCATCAGGGGCATCATCGCTGACATGATCCGCCGTCCCTTGGTGAAATCGCCCTCAACGGCGCAAGCCTGATAGAGCGCCACATGTTCTTCGGGCAGGAAATTCGACCCGGCACAAACCCAGGATCGTGCGCCCCATGCAAAAAACTCAAGCGCCTGATCATCCATGCCGCAAGACATCTGGATATGCGGATAATCCCGCGCCAAAAGATGTACACGGTTGATATCGCCGGAACTTTCCTTGATCGCACAGATATTTCGAGACCGGCCAACGCGATCCAGAAATTCCTCGCCCATATTCACACCCATCCGTCCCGGATAGTTATACAGCATCACCGGCAGGTTCGCAGCGCGGTCGATCGCCAGCGCGTTCAAGGCATTTTCCCGCTCTGTCGGAACGGCATAGGGTGGCGTCGCAAGCAGGATCGCATCCGCGCCAATCTCTTTTGCCCCACTGGCCAAGGCGATGGAATCCTCTGTGCGCATCGTGCCGGTGCCCACGATCAGCGGCAAACGCCCCTTGATCCTATCCTTGGTGAACTGGGCCAGATCCAACCGTTGCTCGACCGTTTGAGCATAGTTTTCGCCGGTGGAACCGCCCGATATGATCCCATGCACCCCTGCCCCAATCAGATGCTCCACCTGATCGGCAAGGCCATCACAGTTGAAGCTGCCATCGGGGGCCAGCGGTGTGACGATGGGCGTGTAGATGCCCTCGAATTGAAAGATTGGTGTCATTGTCCCTCACTCCGGCGCGGTGCCGGTTCCCAGTTGCAGGTCAAGCCCGGCGGGCATGACAAATTGTTCGATACGCCCGCGCGACAGGTTCCAATGTGCGATGGCCAGATCGGCCGCGGCATCATCATCCGCGGCCTCAATCGCCGCGATGATCGCGTCGTGCTGGTCGCTGGCGGAGGTCAGGTTCTCTTCCATCTCGGCGTCTTGCGGACGGAAGAACGTCATCGAGATCCGCGCGTGATCAATCAGCAGACGCTGGAAGCTGGGCAGAAGATACACATTTCCCGCCATCTGTCCGGTCACGTCATGAAAATGGTTGTTGGCCAAGGCCCGTGCCGCGATATCACCGCCGCGCAATGCCGCTTTGAAGGCGCTTTGCGCATCTTTGAGAGCCGCAATCTGGGACGGTTTCGCATTCTGCGCTGCCAACCTGAGGATCGCGCCATAAATCATTGGAGCTGCGAGAAAAAAGTCGCGCAGGGTCTTGTGGCTCATCTCGGCAACACGTGCGCCGCGGTTGGTGCGGATTTCAACAAATCCTTCGCCTGCCAACTGGCGCAGCACTTCGCGCAGCGGCGTGCGCGACAAGTGCCATTCCTCCGACAATCGCGCCTCATCCAGATCCGCGCCTGGCTGCAAGTCCTGGGTCAGGATCGCGTGCCGCAGATGATGCAACACATCTTCTTTAGAATATTTCCTGTCCTGTGCCACAGCGCCCCCTGTTTCCTCTGAATGAGGTGAGTCGGGGTATTTCTAGCATTGCATACAATTTGTGTACAATAATTTCTTTCTAACGCGGATCAGGGTTCTGCCGCCGCTCTGACGGGGCCATATTGGGAGCCCTTTTTCGCAAGGCCGGTGTGTAGACCGTTTGCCGCGACCGCCCCGCATGTTTGGAGGCATAAAGTGCCACATCCGCGTTGGAGAGCACGTCTTCCATGCTCGATTGATCCTCCTCCCCGATCCAGACGGTGCCGATACTGGCGGAGATCCGGCAATCTTGCCCGTTGAACGATATCGGCTCTTCCAAGCGGTCTATGATCCGCCGGCCCACCCGGCGCATCAGGTTGCCATTGCGCACTTCAGGCAGGACAATTGTAAATTCATCCCCGCCAACACGGGCAACGGTATCGGTTTTGCGGGTTTCGCTGACCATGATCTGCGCGACGATCTGCAGCACATGATCGCCTGCGGCATGGCCCAGCGTGTCATTGACCTCTTTGAAATAGTCCAGATCAATGTTCATCACCCCGAAACAGGCAGTGCCTTTGACCATCCGTTTGAGCACCGTATCCAGCGCCCGCCGGTTCTTGAGGCCCGTCAATGTGTCGGTAAAGGCCTGTTCCTCCGCCGCGATCTTGGCCCCTTGCAGGCGCAGGTTCAACTTGCGAGATGCCTCCATCGCGGCGGTTTTTGCTTCCACCAGATAAAGCATCTCGATGGCAAGGTCGGTCGCCGCAAAATCAGCGTTGGACAGGGAATAGTCTCGCACCCCATCCACAATGGAGATGCCAAAGCTGAGGTTCACAACCGTATGATTGCCCGCATCCCCCACCGGCACCATGATCCCCTTGAACGCGGTACGCGGCGGATCACGCAGTTCCAGATGCAGCTTGAGATCACGGGCCTTGTGCAGATCGGCCATCGAGACAATCGCGCGGGGGCGTTTGATATCAAACACTTCCAGAAACCGTTGTCCCAATAGATCGTCAGTCTTGCACAGCTTGTGCGCGGTGGGCCCTGCGTGAATGATATGGCCTGTCGCACTGAGAACCAGATGCATCGGGCATAAAACATCCAAAACCGGGGCAGAGACGATCATCACGTCGCCCGTGCGCCGAGGTCGAAACGCCGCCCTTCGGAAAAGTCGGTTTTGACCAATGTGATCGACACCGTTTCAACGCCTTGCCCGCCGCCGGTATGTTCCAGCAGTGCCAGCGCCCCGTAGTCATCCGCCATAACCCGAAGAACCCCCATCATCACATGGCCATAGCCCGCCACAGGAGCCGCACAAATCAGCGAGAAATGCCCATCGACGTGATCGCGCAATTCTATCCGGGGCAGGTGCAGATCGGACAGCGCCAAACGCGCCCGATCTGCAAGATCATCCAGAGAATGCAGAAAATCCTCAAAATTCACGCCGCCAAAACGCAGCAGCCGCCGAGTGCCTTCGAACCGCGGATGCGACACCAGATAGGTGCCGATATCCTCCATCACGTCGACGCGGGGCCGTTCCACCGTTTTGGACACCGCATCAAGAATGGCGGGCGTGATGGCGTCGTCATACTCAAGCATGGCTTCAAACTCGATAAAGTCGAGATTGGCATGGCGGGCACTGGCCTCCCATACGGCGGGGCCGTAAGTGTCACAGACAAAATTCTGGATGCTGCGGTTGAATAACCCATGCATTGGCGGCCTCATTCCCATACGTCCCAACGCCAGCCTTACCCAAACCCCTTAATATCTACCCAACAGACACAGTTTTACACATTTCGCAGCACCACATGCGGGCATATCATTATATCATTGCAACCCATTGTGGAAAAGTTAATCTGCGCGCATCAAAACTGACCTCAACGAAAGACCTCGATATGCCATTGTTCCTGTTGATCCTCAGCGCCCTTGGCGGCGCGCTTTGGTGGTGGGTGCGCAACAACCCGCGTGACGCGTTGCACGTGGCCAGCGATGTTGCAACGACGGTTAAGAACGCCCCGCGCAAACTGGCTTTCCGGCGGCAAACCGAAGCGCATCCCGTCGAAGGTATTGACGATCACCGCATCGCAATCTGCGCCATCGCACAGGCCTTTATCGAACTTGACGACCTGCCCACCCGCGAACAGCGTGACCAATTGCACCTCCTGCTGCGCAGCCGGATGCAGACCTCCGAAGAAGAAGCGCAAGAAATGGAAGTGCTTGGCCGATGGCTGATCACCCAATGCGACGGCGCGAAACCCGCGATTTCGCGTCTTGGCCGCAGATTGCACAAGATCGACGGCAATGCCTCATGGGGGGTCTTGCAAGAGATTTTGATGGATCTGGTGGGCGGCACCCTGTCTTACGGTCAAATCGGCGCGATCGAAGACCTGAAGCTGGCTTTGCGGAAATGATGACGATCAAGGATATGACCATTCTTCAAAAGCGGCTTCTGTGGCTGCGCGCCCTTTCACTGCTTCAGATCGCAACGATCTGCGGTACTGCGTTTGCCGCAAGCGCAATGGCCGACATCACCAATTATGAAACAGAAGGCAACCTGAAACCGACACATAGAATCGGCTGTGCAACTCTGGCCGAAATAGGCAATGAAATCACCCCTGCGGACCTCGCGTTGGGGTTCGAAACCTGTATGCAGAAACAAGACTACGTTCCGGCGGTCACACTCTTGGCTGTCATGCGGCTGCGCGCCCATTTTGACACCAAACGTGTCACCGACAAAACAGCGCATGGTGCCGGGCAGGTTCTGACCCTCAACGCGCTCAGCCAACTCAGCGAACGTAAGAAGAAATTTCTTTCCCTGACCTTTGAACGGTCATTGGCGCGCGGCGCCGAAACTCATACAGCGATCTGTGACCATGCGCGCAGCAACGGCCCGCCAAGCTATATCCCACATTACATGATCCAACACGGTTTGGCTGCGTTCAAGGACAAGCCCGGTCCGGCGTTGGTCGATCCATTTGACGCTAACCGTGCGTGGCAAAACAGCCTGACGCAATACTTCAAATGTAGCTAACCGCCCCACAGACCAAAACCCGTGGGGCGGCTGAATTACACCAATCCGGCAGGATCAGAAATCCGTCGGCGCCCCGCCTTCGGACTTCCGGCGGGCAACAAAGTCGGCCAGTTCGTCGCGGATCGCAATGTCCATCTCCGGCGCTTCAAAGCTGGTGATAATTTCCTTGAACATGTGGTGTGCGCGTTCCGCCGTCCAGATGCCACCCGCCGCTTCCCAGCCTTCGTAGTTTTTCCAGTCACTGAGGAAGGGCTGATAGAATGCCGTGGTATAACGATCCTGCGTGTGCTGGATACCAAAGAAATGGCCTGCATTGCCCACGGATTTGACCGCGTCCAGCGCGATCTCGTCTGGTCCGGTCGCACAAATCTCAGGCTGCATGTACCGCTGGATCTGCTGCAAAACTTCGCAATCCATGATGAACTTCTCCGGCGAGGCGATCAGCCCCCCTTCGAGCCAGCCCGCCGCGTGGTAGACCATGTTGGTGCCCGATTGCACCGACGCCCAAAGGCTGTTGGAGGTTTCCCACATCGCCTGCCCGTCCGGCACATTCGCCGCGCAAACCCCGGAGGACCGCATCGGCAGCCCATAGTACCGCGCGAGCTGCCCTGTCATCTGGGTCGCACGCATGTACTCAGGCGTGCCAAAGGCAGGTGCGCCGGATTTCATATCCACGTTGGAGGTAAAGGTACCAATCGCCACCGGGCAGCCGGGGTTGATGATCTGGGCCAAGACAATCGCACAAAGCCCCTCGGCCAGCGATTGCGCCACAGCGCCGGACATTGTCACGGGTGCCATCGCACCTGCAAGGGTGAAGGGTGTCACGACAAGACCCTGCCCGCGCCGCGCCAGGCGCATCCAACCGTCCATCATCGGAAAGTCATGCTTGAGCGGCGAGGTTGAGTTGATGTTGGTGTACATACGCGGGGCCGCGTCAAACTCATCGTGGGTCAGCCCGCCCGCGATGCGCACCATCTCCATCACGTCTTCGACACGCTCAGCGCCCAGCGAATAGGCGTGCATCACTTTGTCCGTCAGCGTCAGCTTGTCATAAAGTACGTCCAGGTGGCGCACAGAGGCATGGATATCGCAAGGCTCTACCGGATAGCCGCCGGCAAAGTGGATACAGTTGAAATACTGCGTCAGCTTGAGCAGATTCTTGCACATTTCACGGGTGCCGGGCACCTTTTTGCCAATCGACATGTCCCAATAGTTGGGCGGCGAAGACACGTTACCAAACAACAGGTTGTTGCCGCCGACGGTGATTTTCCGTTTTTCGTTTCGCGGTGTCAGCGTGAACTCGGAGGGGGCTTTGCCGACCCACTCCATAACAAAATCACGGCCCATGCGGACGTTTTCGCCATTGATCGTGCAGCCCGCCTTGCGCAGGATTTCAAGCGCTTCGGGGTTCAGGAATTCAATGCCGATCTCTTCGAGAATGCGCATCGCACCGTCATGGATTGCTTCAACCCCCTCGGGGCTCAACGGCTCCGTGGGCCGGTCGATATTGACCGGCGGGTTCCATGGCATTTGTTCGATCACCGCGCTGCCGCGCCGGTCTTGTGCACCTGCGCGGCCGCCGCCGCGGGTTCTGCGTTTGGGTGGCTGTGTCATGTCGTTACTCCTGAGTTGATCTCAGAAGGCACCATCGGCATGACGCCATCCTTTCCATTCACGACGACATATGTCGTTTTTAATCTCCAACCCCAAAATGCCAGATCATTGGGCGTCCAGCCATTCCGGCAAATACCCGATATCAGGGAGGACAACATCGGCGTGCGGCGCAAGATCGGCGCGGCTTGCCGGGCCGGTCAGAACCCCGACACAAATCATGCCCGCCGCCCGTCCGGCATCCAGATCATGGGTGCTGTCGCCGATCATCGCAATCTGCCCCGCGGGCAAACCGCATTGCGCGGCGAAGGCATGCATCTGGCCCGGCGCGGGTTTGCCGCCATGACCACTGTCGAAGCCCGCGACAAAATCGAACATCTCTAGAATGCCGGCCTGCAACAGATGCGCACGGGCCGGCATTTCCGCATCATTGGTTGCCACCCCAAGCGCCAGCCCCCTACGCCGGAACTCGGTCAGAAGCGGGACCAGCGGCACCGCCTGTTGCTGCTGTGTGTTCGCCGCCTCTTCGTTCAACATGTCCTCAAGCGCAGCAAAGGACATCTGCGGAAAATGCGGGTGCAAAGCCTCGGTCACTTCTCCTGCGGTGCTGGCAATCACCACGCTGTCAGGGGCAAAGTTGCGCTGCTGCATGTCAAATCCGATCGCCGCGCCCACGCGCCCGGCCTTGGCGTGATCGCCCTCGCAGGCTCGCAGCAAGAACGCATGCGCCCAGGTTTCCCAGGTGGCGGCAAAATCGAACAAGGTTCCGTCCTTGTCGAACAAAAGCCCTTTGATTTCAGTCATGTCCAATTCACCTGTGCTCCGCCCGGCAGGGCCATACGGGCCTGCATCAATTGATCGTATGGGATCGCGGCGCTGTCACAAAAGCCAATAACCCAAGCGTCATCCATCATCAGAAAATCCAAAACCGCGCCCAAAAAGACCGGATCGCCGGCCCGTTCGCGCAGATCCGCCTCTGACGCACCCGTGCTTCCAAGAAAGGTCGTCAACAGGTCATCATTGGCCGCCAACCACGCCAGCGCCCGCAGCGCCAGAATTTCAGCAGCATCAACAGAGAGTGTCATAACGTGATCCGGTTTTCAGGGCATCGCAACGGTTTGTTAACCATTAGGGCCAAATACAGGGACATGGAAATGCAAATCATGTCAGAAAGGATGCCGCGTGCAGGGTAAGATCCTCATCGTGGATTCAATTGCCACCAACCGGATCGTGCTGAAGGTCAAGCTGACGGCGGCCTGCTATACGGTTGTGCAGGCGTCCTGTGTGAAAAACGCGCTGACGATGGCCGAAATTCACATGCCGGATCTGGTGATTTGTGCAATGACCCTCTCTGACGGAGAGGCCGCTGACCTCTGCCGGGCGATGGGCCGCAACCCTGTTACCCGGCAGATCTGTGTTCTGGCCCTGCAAGGCTCGGGTGATGCCGCATCGCGGGTGGCCCTGCTCAAGGCCGGTGCGCAGGATGTTCTGCCCAAACCATTGGACGACACATTGCTCCTGGGGCGGGTGCGCAGTCTGCTGCGGGCGCAGAACGCCGATGCAGAATGGCAATTGCGCGAAGACACCAGCCGCGCTTTGGGCCTGGCGGAGCCGGACAATCCTTATGCCGAACAGGGGCGCACGATGTTTGTCTGTGCAAGCCCTGGCACCGCGCACAGTTGGGCCATACAGATGCGGCCCCACTTGAACCAGCAGATCACCCAAGCCGCGCCAGACACCTTGATGCAGACCCTGCAAAAAGGCGCCCCGCCCGATACCTTTGTACTGATCCTGCCCGCTGACCGGGAGCCGGCACAATCGATGTTGCGATGTATCGCTGCGCTGCGGGCCAATGCCCAGACCCGTCATGCCGGCGTTTTGGTCTTGCAAACCAAGCCCGACGCCGAGATCGGTGCCTCTGCGCTGGATCTGGGGGCCGATGATCTGATGACCGCCGGATTTGACCCAGCAGAACTGTCCTTGCGGCTCAAGGCGATGCTGCGCCGCAAGCGCATTGGAGAGCAGATGCGCGCCACCGTGCGCACGGGGCTCAAGGCAGCGGTGAATGATCCACTGACGGGCCTTTATAACCGGCGATATGCCATGCCTTATCTGGCCCAGATGGCCACGCGGGCGCGGGACAATGGCGCGTCTTTTGCGGTGATGATCGCGGATCTGGACCACTTCAAACGGATCAACGATAAATTTGGCCATGCCTCGGGGGATGCGGTTCTGGTGGAAGTTTCGGATCGGCTCAGGGGCTGCCTGCGCAAAACGGATATGGTCGCGCGGATCGGCGGTGAGGAATTTTTGATCGTCACGCCAGCCCCGTCGCTGGCCCAGGCACAAACCGCCGCGCTGCGGGTTTGCGATGCGATATCTTCCAGCCCGGTCAACCTGCCCCCGCCACATGCACCGGTCAGCGTTACGGCCAGCATCGGGATGGCGCTGTGCGATCCGGAACGGCATCCGGCCAAGGACTGCGACGATATCGGCGAGGCCCTGCTCGCGCAGGCAGATAAGGCGCTTTATGCTGCCAAGGGACGCGGACGCAATCAGGTGAAACTCGGACGTCCTGCGGCATAGGATGATCGCAACACATTGAGGAGAGTGATCGCAAGAAATACAACCTAAGCGATTGCAATCTGAGAAACGGCATCCTAACCTACCAAGATGACACAGGACAAACCCCTCATCGGAATCGCGCTTATGCTCGGGTTTTGCGCGGTCGCCCCATTTGGCGACGCCGTGGCCAAGATTCTGGGCACCTCTGTACCTCTGGCCGAGGTCGTTCTCGTCCGGTTTGCAGTGCAGACGCTGATCCTGTTCCCGCTGGTCTGGTCCACGGGCCGCGTATGGCGCATGCGGGGCCGTATCCTTGGGCTGACGGTTTTGCGCACCGTTCTACATATCGTCGGCATCGCCGCGATGTTTACAGCCTTGCAATACCTGCCCTTGGCCGATGCTGTGGCGATTGTCTTTGTCATGCCATTCTTCATGCTGCTGCTCGGAAAATTTGTCCTGAACGAAGAGGTCGGCAGCCGCCGATTGATGGCCTGTATCCTCGGCTTTACCGGCACGCTTTTTGTGGTGCAGCCCAGCTTTGTTAATGTTGGCTGGCCTGCGCTTTTGCCGGTTTTTGTCGCTGCCAATTTTTCTGTTTTTATGCTGGTCACAAGGCAAATCGCCAAAGAGACTGACCCGATCGGATCGCAGGCTGTCAGCGGGTTGATCGCGGTCGCCATCATGGTGCCGGTGATCTGGGCCGGATCCGGGCATGGGCTCAACCCGCTCAATCTGATTCAACCCAACGCTCAGGAATGGGGCCTGCTGATTGCCATCGGCGTTTTGGGAACGGGCGCGCATCTGTTGATGTGTTGGTCCTTGCGCTATGCGCCCTCGACCACGCTGGCCCCGATGCAGTACCTTGAAATTCCGGTCGCGACCTTGCTGGGCTTTGTGTTTTTCAAAGACCTGCCAAATCTCCTGGCCAGCCTTGGCATCGTCATTACCATTATCTCGGGCCTCTACATCATCTACCGCGAGCAGGCCACCGCGCGGCGTCTGGCTGGCAAAGCGCCGCAACCACATCAGGCATAAGCCGACGCGACAGGATCAGCGCCAGACCGGGCTGTTCCATCTGCAACGACATAGGTCCGGTCGCCGCGTTGGAGGTGCCGATTTTTTCCCCCAAGGCAAAGTTCAACCCATCTATCGGCCATTTCAAACCCGCGCTTTGCCCTGCCGCATCGGCCAAAGGGAAAAGCGAGACAACATCTCCTGCCCGTGTTGGCAATGCGATCTTGGGCGGTGCGAGCAAGATCACCTCATCACGGCCCAGCAACACACAGGGGCGGTCCGCAAAAGCCAGCAGCCCGTGAAGCGCAGCAAGTTGATGATCGACCCGTCCGCCCAGAAACCCAGCGCCCAAAATCACCGGCGCATCAATCCGCGCCAGCGCCTTTTCAAAATCGGTGGTGTCTTGCTCATCGATCCGGTGCAATCGCGCGGGTGGGATCTGGCCCAGAACCGCGCTCGGCGCACTGTCAAAATCCCCCAACACCGCTTCCGGCATGATCCCCGCCTCTAATGCCAGGACCACACCGCCATCAGCCGCCACACAAATCGGCGCAATACTTAATGCTTCTTTAAGATCAACTGTGTTTGCCTCTCCACCACCTATGAGGGTGATTGCGGCAGAACTGTGTATAATAGGGTCAATCATGGCAGATTACCTTGGTTTTGGGAAACTGGACACAATCTCGCCTTGAAATGATACGGTGGTTGGCACAGATTCGGGCCGCTTTGGTCTTGGATATCGTGGTAAACGGTAACCTGCAAAACCGCAGAGGACGAGCATCCGATGATGAGTAATAACAAAATTCTAACGGTTTCCTACGGCACTTTCTCGTGCACGTTGGAAGGTTTCGAAGATTCATTTGGCACCATGAAGGCGATTGCGGAGTATTTCCGCGATCTTGCTTCTGATGACCGATACTTTGGCGCCGAACCGCCGCAGCCCGATGCAGAGATGTTGGCGCGGATCGCCCAAAGGGAAATGACGCGCCGCGTTGAGGCCCGCGAACAGGACGGCAAGATCGTACTGAGCGCCCATGAGCAAAGCGAAACCGCACCGGCCCACGCTGCTGCGATTGCCGCACCGGCCGCCGCCGTTGTTGCCGCCGCCCCTGACGTGCAATTGCCGCAGGATGACCAGGCCGCTGCGCAAGCTCCGGTGGTCATCTCGACCTCCGCACCCGCAGTCATCGCTGAGGCGCAGCCCGCCCTAGAACAGCCAGCCCCCGCAGCCGAAGACACGCCCGAGGACACGCCGGACATTGTGCCCGGTCAGCCGGATGCCGAGGTTGAGGCCTTCTTTGCCGATGCGGACCACGCGGGTGCCAACGACACATTCGAAGATCAAGAGACACTTTCCCCATCTGCCCCTGTGGCGGCTTCTGCTCGGGTTGCCACGGTCGCGGCGGCGGTATCGGAGGGCGCAGAAGCGTCTGACGTACTGCCCACAGAAGAGATTTCCTCTGCCTCTGTGACACCAAAGGAAGACAGCATTGCCGCAAAGCTTCAGCGCATCCGCGCCGTTGTTGCGCAGAACGAAGTTGCCGACGAGGACACCGATTTCCTTGAGGACGAACACGCCGATGCCGCGCAAGCCGATACGGCCGCGCCGGCCGCCCAAGATGATGATGAGGTGGATTCCATCCTCAGCGCCCTGAGCAGCAAAGACATCGACGACGCCAGTTTCGAAGACGAGGCAGCCGAGGTTGAAACTGCGCAGGATACTGCGGAAGATGACGCCGAAGAGGATGATTTGGCCGCAAGCCTGAGCAATCTCTTTGACGAAGAAGACGTAAAGCCCGCTGATGAGGATGCTTTGGCAGATCTGGCCGCACTGGCCGATGAAGACGATGCAAAAGCTGAAAAAGCGCCAGCCGCACGGGTGATCAAGGTCAACCGGGCCGAGCTGGAAGCCGCCCTGAAAGACAGCGAACTGGACGCCGGTGAAACGGCAGAAGAGGCCGCCGAGGATGTATCCGCGCTGGACCAGATCGCACCGTCAAAGACCGATGCAACGGCGTTGACGCCGGAAGACGAAGAAGATCTGGTTGCAGAGCTCTCCTCGCTTGAGGCGGAGTTGGAAGAAGACACCGCCGCGCCAGAGATCGCAGAAAAGGCACCTGCCGCCCCGACAGCGGCCCGGCGTATTCTGCCATCCATTGATGAGGATGATCAAAGCTCTGACGTCAACCGTTTGCTGGCCGAAACCGATCAGCAGATGGACGAACCGGAAAGCGCAACGCGCCGCGATGCCTTTGCCCATTTGCGTGCCGCAGTGGCCGCGAAAAAGGCCGATGTCGCGATGGGCCAGCCAGAGACCGAGGACGAGAACGACAACGCTTACCGCAGTGATCTGGCCGAAGTGGTGCGTCCGCGCCGACCCAGCCCTGAAGGCCGCACCAAGCGCCCAGGCGGCAGCCGCCCTGCGCCACTTAAACTGGTCGCGGAACAGCGTATCGACGTCGCCCGCCCCACATCCGAGGGCCCCGTGCGCCCGCGCCGTGTTGCGGCGGTGGCAGATCCGGTTGAAACCCCCGATGGCGACAGCTTTGCCGATTACGCCGCCGAAATGGGCGCAACGAAGCTGCCCGAACTGCTCGAAGCGGCGGCAGCCTATATGTCCTTTGTTGAGGGTCGCAAACAATTCTCGCGTCCACAGCTGATGACCAAGGTGCGTCAGGTCAGCGCCGAAGACGGGTTCAGCCGCGAAGATGGTCTGCGCTCCTTTGGACAGTTGCTGCGCTCTGGCAAAATCGAAAAGATCAAAGGGGGCCGGTTCACGGTATCTGATGATATCGGTTACCGCCCCGGCGAACGCGCAGCAGGCTAACCTGTTGACACTAAAAACAAGAAAAGGCGGCCCCAGTGGCCGCCTTTTTCATTTTCGGAATATGTCCGGTCTATTTGTCCTGATCCGGATCGGCCTGACCGATCCCAATAAATACAAACTTGAAGGGCAAGATCCAGACAATGCCAAGCCCGACATAGATGCCCAGTTCCAAAAGGATCGACGGACGCTCAAACTGGTTCACCGCCCAGACCGCGCAAGCGATATAGACCGGCAATCCCACCAGCAGGATCACCAATGACCAACGTCTGCGTGCCTTGTAGCTGAGTGCCATGTGATGCCCTTTCGTACCGCTGTGATCAGTCTGCAAATGGATCAGTGACCAGGATCGTATCTTCCCGCTCCGGTGAGGTGGAAACTAGCGCGACCGGGCAATCAATCAACTCTTCCACGCGGCGCACATATTTGATAGCCTCGGCAGGCAGATCCGCCCAGGATCGCGCGCCTTCGGTGGATTGAGACCAGCCGGGCATCTCTTCGTAAACCGGCACGCAGCGGGCCTGTTCTTCGGCAGCGGTGGGCAGATAGTCCAGCCGCCGACCGTCCAGATCATAGCCAACACAGATCTTCAGGGTTTCGAACCCGTCCAGCACGTCCAGTTTGGTCAGGCAGATGCCGGTGATGCCAGAGGTCGCACAGGTTTGGCGCAGCAACGCTGCATCGAACCAGCCACAGCGGCGTTGCCGCCCGGTGGTGGTGCCGAACTCATGGCCGCGCTCGCCCAAGCGCTGGCCATCCGCGTCCTTCAGCTCTGTCGGGAACGGGCCTTCGCCCACGCGGGTTGTATAGGCCTTCACGATGCCCAGCACATAATCAATAGCGGTCGGGCCAAGGCCCACGCCGGTCGCAGCCTGCCCCGCAATCACGTTGGAGGAGGTCACAAAAGGATAGGTGCCAAAATCGATATCCAGCAAGGCGCCCTGCGCCCCTTCGAACAGGATCCGTTTACCCGCCTTGCGTTTCTCGGCCAATACCTTCCAGACCGGCGCTGCGAAAGGCAGAATTTTTGGTGCAATGTCTTGCAGTTGCGCAATCAGGGCGTCGCGGTCGATGGCCGCGATCCCCAACCCTTTGCGCAGCGGGTCATGATGCTGCAAGGCACGGTCGACGCGGGCCTCTAGTGTCGCGGCATCCGCCAGATCGGCAACACGAATGGCACGGCGGCCAACCTTGTCCTCGTAGCACGGTCCGATCCCGCGGCCGGTGGTCCCGATCTTGGTCCCTTTGCTGGCCGCCTCTTCGCGCGCGCGATCCAGTTCACCGTGAAACGGCAGGATCAGCGGCGTGTTTTCGGCAATCATAAGGCTTTCGGGATTGATCGTCACGCCCTGCGCTTCGATGGTCTTGATTTCGTTCAGCAGGTGCCAGGGATCCAACACCACACCATTGCCGATCACCGACAATTTGCCACCGCGCACCACGCCCGAGGGCAACGCGTGCAGCTTAAAAACCTCACCATCAATCACCAGGGTATGGCCGGCGTTGTGACCACCCTGGAACCGCGCGATCACGTCGGCGCGTTCAGACAGCCAATCGACAATCTTGCCTTTTCCTTCGTCACCCCATTGGGCACCGACAACAACTACGTTGGCCATGATGATCTTCCTTCTAGACAACCCGCGCCCGTATAGCGGCAGCAGGCGGGCGGCGAAACTGGAAAATCCGCCATGCTGCGTTTTGCCTCAAATGAATGCCCAGTGCCCGGCTTTCCCGCACTGGACTTTGCCACCGCCTCGGCGGTAGTTTTGGCGAAAAGAAAGAGGGCCGTAAAATGGGCTTTGTCCTGCGCTGGATCTGTGCATTTGGTCTGCTCGCCGCGACCTTCAACCCGACCGAGTATAACTACGCCACTTGGGTGCGTGATTTCGGGCGGGAAAATCTGTCTGTTGCGGTGCTTTTGGGGCTGCTTTTGATGATTGGCTATATCATCTATCTGCGGGCCACTTTGCGATCTATCGGCGGTTTTGGTATGATGCTTGTGCTGGCCGTTGTCTCGGCCTCGCTTTGGGTGCTTTATGATTTCAAGGTGCTACGCCTCGACAATGCCAGCGCAAATGTCTGGCTGGCACTGGCCGCACTCAGCCTTGTTTTGGGCATCGGCCTGAGTTGGAGCCATGTGCGGCGCAACCTGTCCGGACAGGCCGATATGGACGATGTGGACAACTGAAAGGAACGGCAATGCGCAAGACGGCCCGGACAAGTGAGAGCTTTGAAAAGTTCTATTACAAACAGGTTGCTACCGGTGAGGGCTGCGGCTGCGCCGAGCGGATCATCGACGTGCATGAATTCAACCGTCTGGCCGGTTCGTCCAAGCGGATCGGCAGCTTGCTCCCCCAAAAAGGCGCATGGCGGCGGTTTCTGCGTAAAGCGGGCCTATACAGCCGAGATTGAAGCATTGGATCCGGCGGTCAATCGGCCAGATGCACCGGCGCCCCGTGCGGCGTTGACAGATAGGCCGCCTCCCATGCATTGCGCAGGTCGGCCACATCCGCGGGGGCGGCCATACCGATCTCGGCCAGATAGCCCTCAAGTGTTTCCAGCCAAGCGGTAAAGTAATCCTCACCGCCGTTCAGCTCTTTGTCCAAGCCATGCCGCGCCAGCGTTGCGCCAAAGCGTTCCGCCCAATCGGCCCAGGCGAAATGCCCCGCCTCATTCAAATGTACGGTCAGAGCAAAGACCTGCGCATGCCAAGGCGCTTCAAAGGCCGGTTCAGGCGCGCTCATGCCTCCGGCTCCAGATAGCTTTGCCACAGGTCCAGAACCACCTCATCGTGTGGATGCTCGGGGTGCGACCACAGCTCGGACGCGGGGAACACCACAGCATAAAGCGGCTCTGCCGCATCTCCCAACCGGTGCGCCGAACTGTCCGGCAACACATGAGTTCCATGCAGGCGAAGGATCCGGCCCCGCGCACCAGCGGCATAGGTCGGCAGGCGCGTATGCCCGCCATCAACCAGCGTATTGGCGGCGATCTTGCGTGTGACAACCACGTCGCCCACTTCGAACTGCGGCGCGGTGTTGCTGGGCCGATCGGCAGGGCCGCCCTTGGCCAGAACCCCCGCCACCTGATCGGCGGTCAGTTTCTTGTCGGCCAGTGGGCTGGGCGCGGGATCGGCTTGTCCGGACAACTCTTCGCGGGTCACAACGCCGGTTTCGACCAGAAGGTTGGCCAGGCCAGAAATCCATTTCTCATAGTAAGAGAACCGCGCATAGTCCGTCGGGGCCAGACATTCCCGCGCGTGGCGGGAAACGTCGATGTTCCATTTGCCAAGCGATCCAGCAGCCAGCGTCACGGCCAACGCCCGCGCATGCCAATCGGTGTGGAACACTTCGTCTTCCGGCTCGGGCGTAATCGTGCCATCGCCATACCGCCCGCCCATGTCATGCACCCGGCTCATGGGGCACTCGCCAATGCTGTGCCGATCATGCTGTCTCGGCTGATCAGGGTCATCAGCGCCTCTTCGTCCATGCCCTCTGTGCCTGCGGGCCTTTGCGGGATCACCAGATAACGGACCTCGGCGGTGGAATCCCAGACGCGCACCGCGGTCTCGCTGGGCAAGGTCACGCCAAAATCAGCCAAAACCTTGCGCGGCTCGCGCACAACGCGGGCGCGGTAGGCATCTGATTTGTACCACCCCGGCGGAATACCCAAAAGCGGCCAGGGATAGCAACTGCACAGGGTGCAAACGACAATGTTATGCTGGGTCTCGGTGTTTTCCACCGCGACCATGTGTTCGCCCTGCCGCCCGTAAAACCCGAGATCCGAAACCACCTTTGTCGCATCTTCCAGCAGGGCCGCACGGAACGCCGGATCAAGCCAGGCACGGGCCACCACGCGGGCACCATTGCGCGGGCCAATGCGGTTTTCATAAGTGTCGATGATTTCATCCAGCGCGGCGAGATCAATCAATCCCTTGCGGGTCAAAAGGGTCTCCAACGCCTTGACCCGAAGGGCAGGATCAGAAGGCAAAAGCGCATGCGGGTCGTCGTGAGAATGATCATGAGGCATGGCGCGAGACTGCAACAGCGCACTGACCTTGTCCATGACCGGCGGAACAATTTAATCCGTTTACAATTCAACCCGCGAAATCGGCCGTTTTTTGTGGTATGGTTGTCCTACGAAGCGAGTCTGATCCACCTCAATTCCAGGATAACCCTTCTAACAAGGCGTGGTAGAGCACCGCTTCAACAGACCGCCGCCCCCATGCGGCGGTCTTTGTTATGCGGCGCAGCCGCGACACCCCGCCCTTTAGACCGCAAAGAATGGCGCACAAAGCCGATCCCGACTTGCCCCGCGCCGCAAAGACGCCTAGATACCCGCAAACGAAATTCGAAAGCGCCCGTCTCCATGGAAAATGTCGTTCTGATCGTTCACCTGCTTTTGGCCTTTGGCCTGATTGCCGTTGTGTTGCTGCAACGCTCTGAAGGGGGCGGTCTTGGCATGGGTGGCGGCGGCGGTGCCGTTTCAGGCCGGGCAGCGGCCACTGCGCTTGGCAAATTGACCTGGCTTTTGGGCGCCGGTTTTATCGTCACGTCGATCTCTTTGACCGTGATCGTGGCGCAAAAATCCTCCGGTGCATCGGTTCTGGATCGTCTGAGCGCAACGCCGCCAGCCGTGACCGACACCGAAACGGGCCTGCCTGCCGGTGAAAGCCTGCTGCCACCAACCGCCGATGACAATGCACCTTTGGTGCCAGCGGCGGACTGAACGAAAAACACTAAACATTGAGGCAATGCCGTTTTTCGCAACATCATGTTGCGGCTTGGCCTTGCCTTGAGCATCCGAATCCTGTTAGGCTTAAATCCCGTGGTGCTGCGTTATTTCGCAGCGCAGTTTGGTGTTTTTGGTCAAACACAAATACGAATTCACGGGGGTCTCAGGACATATGGCGCGATATATCTTCATCACCGGCGGTGTGGTTTCCAGCCTTGGCAAAGGTTTGGCATCGGCGGCTTTGGGGGCGCTGTTGCAAGCGCGGGGATTTTCGGTCCGGCTGCGCAAACTTGATCCCTACCTGAACGTCGATCCCGGCACGATGTCGCCCTTTGAACATGGCGAAGTGTTCGTGACCGATGACGGGGCCGAAACAGACCTCGATCTGGGCCATTACGAACGCTTCACCGGCGTGCCCGCCCGCAAAACCGATTCCGTTTCCTCGGGCCGCATCTATTCCAACGTGTTGGAAAAGGAACGCCGCGGCGATTATTTGGGCAAAACCATCCAGGTGGTTCCGCATGTCACCAATGAAATCAAAGAGTTCCTCGCCATTGGCGAAGACGAAGTTGATTTTATGCTCTGTGAGATCGGCGGCACCGTCGGCGATATCGAAGGCCTGCCCTTCTTTGAAGCGATCCGCCAGTTTTCCCACGACAAGCCGCGCGGGCAGTGCATCTTTATGCATCTGACCCTGCTGCCCTACCTGGCCGCCAGTGGCGAGCTGAAGACCAAGCCGACCCAGCACAGCGTGAAGGAATTGCAATCCATCGGCATTGCGCCCGACATTCTGGTCTGCCGCTCCGAACAGCCGATCCCGCAGAAGGAACGCGAGAAAATCGCGCTGTTCTGTAACGTGCGCCGCGAAGCCGTCGTGGCGGCCTATGACCTTAAATCCATCTACGAAGCGCCGCTGGCCTACCATGCGCAGGGTCTCGATCAGGCGGTTCTGGATGCCTTTGACATCTCCCCCGCCCCGCGTCCCGATCTGGCCGTTTGGCATGATGTTTATGACCGCATTCAAAATCCCGAAGGCGACGTGCGCGTGGCGATTGTCGGCAAATACACCCAGCTTGAAGACGCCTATAAGTCTATCGCCGAGGCTTTGACCCACGGCGGCATGGCCAACCGCGTCAAGGTCAAGGTGGAATGGGTCGATGCCGAAGTGTTCGACAAGGCCGAAGATGTGAGCTCCCACCTCGAAGGGTTCCATGCGATCCTTGTGCCCGGTGGATTTGGCGAGCGCGGCACCGAAGGCAAAATCAAAGCGGCGCAATATGCCCGCGAACACAAAGTGCCCTATCTGGGCATCTGTCTGGGCATGCAAATGGCCGTGATCGAAGCGGCACGGAACGTGGCAGGTGTCAGCGCGGCGGGCTCCGAAGAGTTTGACCATGAGGCAGGCAAGAAACGGTTTGAACCTGTGGTCTACCACCTCAAGGAATGGGTTCAGGGCAACCACAAAGTCGAGCGCAAGGTCGGCGATGACAAAGGTGGCACCATGCGTCTGGGCGCCTATGATGCGACCCTCACAGAGGGATCTAAAGTGGCGCAGGCCTATGGCACCACCGCCATTGATGAGCGTCACCGCCACCGCTATGAGGTTGATATCGCTTACAAAGACAAGCTCGAAGAGGCCGGCCTCAAATTCTCCGGCATGTCCCCCGATGGCAAACTGCCCGAGATTGTCGAATGGCAGGATCACCCTTGGTTCATCGGAGTACAGTTCCATCCCGAACTGAAATCCAAACCCTTTGACCCGCATCCCCTGTTCAAGGACTTTGTCCGCGCGGCCAAAGAAATGTCACGGCTGGTTTAACGCTGCTGAAAATTGCAGGTGTTAAGTTACCAGGATGGTGCGTCTTTTCTTCCTGCTTTTGCCGGGTTTGATCCCGTCTTGGGAATTTTTCAAAGCAATTGAACCCTCGCCACGGGTGCAGTGGCGCTTGTTTGCTGCCCCTCTAGAAGATGGCGAAGGCTGGAACGAATTTCGGCCTCGGCCACAAAATCTGTCCCTGCTGACCATTCTGCGGCGCTTGATCTGGAACCCGCGCTGGAACGATTCTCTTTACCTAGTAAGCTTGTCGGAACGGCTGATGTTGAACCCGAACCAGCATAGTGTGGATGAGATCTTTGACAGGTTGAACTTCTATATTTCTGCGCCGGATACAGCGGGCGATAGCCCTTTGATGCTGCAATTCCGCCTGATCTTTGTGCGCCGCGAGGGGGAACAGATCACCGAAAACATCACCTATATGTCAGAGCCGCGCATCTATCGGGGCCGCACATGACGCTCGACACCGCCTTTCGCGCCACCGAAGTGCTGATCGCGCTGGCTTTCCTTCAACAAAGCGCCGAATTCATGCTGCGCAGCGGGGTGGAACGGGCGATCTTTGCCATCCGTATCGTGGCCTGCCTTGCCCTGCTCTTTGGCGCCCAAGCCGAACTGGCATTGCTGGTTCTTGTGGTGATCAGCCTGTGGATGCTGCATCGGTTTCAGGGCCCCTATAACGGTGGCAGCGACCGGATGAGCCTGCTGATCCTGTGGTGCCTGACCCTTGCGCAATGGATGCCGAGCCTGTTCTGGCAAGAGGTGATCTTTGGCTATCTCGCCTTTCAGCTGACGTTGTCCTATTTCATCTCCGGGCGGGTCAAGATCGTGAACCCTGAATGGCGCTCCGGCCGGGCGCTGCGGGATGTGTTTGCCTTTTCCGCCTATCCGGTCAGTGAAAACCTGCGCAAACTCGCGGCGCGTCCGCGCCTGCTTTGGACTGCGTCTTGGGCGGTTATCCTGTTTGAAGTGGTCTTTCCACTGGCCCTGCTGGATCAGACCCTGTTGATTGCCGCGCTGTGCATCGGGGCAAGCTTCCATTTGTCGAATGCGATTTTCTTTGGGTTGAACCGCTTTGTCTGGATCTGGATCGCCGCCTACCCGTCGCTCTTGTGGTTTCAGGACAGGGTTATTGGCGATGTTTTCTGATCCGCACCCTATTGCGCCGCTGCTTCAAACCGCTACACGGATCAGATGCTGAGCTATCAACACATCTATCACGCAGGCAATCTGGCGGACGTGCAAAAACACGCACTGCTGGCCTGGATGCTGGTCTATCTGACCCGCAAGGACAAACCCCTCACCTATATGGAAACCCATTCTGGCCGGGCGCTCTATGATTTGACGGATGACGCCGCGCTCAAGACCGGTGAGGCGGCGCAAGGGGTTGAAAAGGTTCAAGGATGGTTTGCGACAGATCATCCCTATGCAGAAGTTCTGGCGCAAACCCGCGCCACCCATGGACCCGCTGCCTACCCCGGATCGCCAATGATCGCCGCGCAGCTGTTGCGGACACAGGACAGGATCCATCTGGCCGAATTGCACCCCCAAGAACACAGCGGGCTTGATCTGGCCATGTCACCCTATCCGGCGAAATGCTATTTGCAGGACGGGTTCCAGATGGCCTTTGCCCTGACCCCACCGACCCCGCGCCGTGGGCTGCTGTTGATTGATCCCAGCTATGAGATCAAAACCGACTATCAGGATATTCCCAAACAGATCGGCAAACTTGCCCGCGCGTGGAACGTCGGGATTATCGCGCTGTGGTATCCGATCCTGACCAATAAGGCGCATCTGCCGATGCTGCAAATGCTGGGCCAAGCGCACCCTGACGCCCTGCGATCAGAGGTCCGGTTTCCCCCCGCACGCCCCGGCCACGGGATGGTGGGTTCGGGCCTGTTTGTGATCAACCCGCCCTATGGTCTGGCCGATGAGGCCAAGCGCCTTGCGGCCCTCTTCGCCAAACTGTGATGACGGCGCACAACTAAAACGATACGCATCTCGAAAAATATGCTAGGCTTTCGGGATGACACGTCTCGGCGCAATTCTTCTGGCCTTGATGCCCCATGCCGCATTGGCCTGCGGCGCGCCGGTATGTCTGGTGGATCCAGACGGTTTGGTCCTGCCGCAAATCATCACTTTTGACGATATTCAGGCCGGTGGTGGGCCGGGTTTTCGGGTCGATGATATCCTGCCCCTGCCCGGCGCAACCTTTGGCGAACGCTTTGCCGGCCAGATTGTCGAGAATGTCGGCACCCATGACCAGATCGCCGGCACCGCTTTTGCCCCCCTCACGATGATGCCCGGCGATGCGGGGCAAAACCTTTCAGTGGTGCGGTTTGGCGGCACGACCGTGCTCAACGGTTATGGCGCGGCGGGCTACCCCAAGCGCGAGGCGCAGGGCGAAGGCGCAATTGCGGTTTTGTTCGACGAGGACCAATCCGCCTTTGCCTTCGATCTGCGTGGCGGCGAGGCTGGCGTTGCAATGGTCTCGTTCCACCGCCGAGATGGCACGTTGATCGGCACAGTTCCCATTGACCCGACCGGCGAATTTTCCGTCGGGTTCATCCGCAATCGCGGCCCCGATGACATTGCAGGCTTTATTGTGACAAATACTGACCCGCAGGGGCTTGCCATTGACACTTTACGCTTTGGAAAACCACCCAACCTCAGCTAATAACGGCTTATGTTTGAACGTCTCTTCCCGCGCCGTGCGCCCGAACCGAAACCCCTGCCTCAACCCAACGCCCAGCTTGCCCTCGGCGCGTTGCTGGTGCGCGTGGCCTTTGCCGACAAGGAATACAAAGCCGCCGAAATCGGCCAGATCGACCGTATCCTTGCGCAATCCTTCGGGCTGAACCCGATTGAAGCGGCCAAGCTGCGTGCCACCTGCGAAGCGCTGGAACGCGACGCCCCCGGCACGCCCGAATTTGCGGCGATCCTGCGCGAAGAGGTGGATTACGCCGACCGCAAGGCGCTGGGTGATGCGATGTGGTCTGTGGCTCTGGCCGATGGCGACCGTGACGATGCCGAGGAAGAGCAGCTCTCGCAGATCGAAGCTGCCCTGGGATTGACCGATATCGACATTCAAGCCGCCCGGGAAAACGCCCTGCGTTCGATCTGACTTGGCCTGCGCGGTCAGGCGTCCTATATCGCACCCATGTTTGCAGATTTTATAAAACGGCTGACCCAGCCTGATCCCGCCCCGCTGCCAGATGATGACGCACGCCTCGCGCTGACTGCGCTCTTGGTGCGAATCGCACGGTCCGACAACGATTATGCCGCCAGCGAATCCCGCCGGATCGACCAGATCGTGATGCAGCGCTATGGGCTGGATGCTGATGCGGCCCGTGCCCTGCGCAACGACGCCGAAACCCTTGAGACCGAAGCGCCGGACACCGTCCGCTTTACCCGCGCCATCAAAGACGCGGTCGCCTATGAGAACAGGCTGGCCGTGATTGAGGCACTTTGGCAGGTGGTTTTGGCCGATGGCAACCGCTCTGACGAGGAAAACGCGCTGCTGCGTCTGGTGGCCAGCCTGCTGGGAATCACCGACAAGGACAGCGCAATGGCCCGAAAACGCATCGAAAACACGCCAAACTAACCGGTTTCAGGGCGGAATGTGATCGAAACGGCCCGCAGGCAAAGCTCTGCGTTGCATTTGTTTTGGTTTTGGCTCTTTATGACCTACCGAAACGCCTAAAAAAGAGACACGCCCCACGTGAACACACAAACGCCGGTCATCCAAATCAACAACCTCCACAAGGCTTATGGCGCATTGGAGGTTCTCAAAGGGGTGAGTATCACCGCCGAGCGCGGCCATGTGATTTCGCTGATCGGCTCGTCCGGTTCGGGCAAATCGACCCTGCTGCGGTGCTGTAACTTGCTTGAGGACAGCCAACAGGGCGAAGTGATCTTCAAGGGCGAGCCCGTCGCGTGGAAAGGCACCGGCCATGGCCGCCGCCCCGCCGATGCCAAACAGGTGCTGCGCATCCGCACCAACCTGTCGATGGTGTTTCAGCAGTTTAACCTCTGGGCGCATATGTCGATCTTGCAGAACGTGATGGAAGCGCCGTTGACGGTGCTGGGCCGTGACCGCGCCGAGGTGGAAAAATCCGCCCGCGCCTATCTCGACAAGGTTGGCATTGGCGACAAATGTGATGTCTATCCGGCGCAATTGTCGGGCGGCCAGCAACAACGCGCGGCGATTGCACGGGCGCTCTGCATGGAGCCTGAGGCGCTGCTTTTTGATGAACCGACCTCGGCCCTTGACCCCGAGCTGGAACAGGAAGTTGTCAAAGTGATCAAGGATCTGGCCGCCGAAGGCCGTACCATGATGATTGTGACCCATGATATGAAACTGGCCGCGGATGTGTCGGACACGGTGGTGTTCCTGCATCAGGGCCTGATCGAAGAACAAGGGGCGCCGGAGGCTGTTTTTGGCGCACCCAAATCCGAACGACTGCGCGGGTTCCTTTCGGCGACCCAACCTTCGTAAACTAAAAAAACCAAACGGGAGACTACTCATGAAAAAGATTATCCTCGCTACGGCAGCGCTGGCGCTCACCGGCACGATGGCTTTCGCAGAAGGCAAAACCATCCGCATGGGCACCGAAGGCGCCTACCCTCCGTACAACTATCTCAATGATGACGGCAAAATTGACGGCTTTGAAATCGAGCTGGGCAATGAGCTGTGCAAACGCGCTGAGCTGACGTGCGAATGGGTCACAAACGAGTGGGACAGCATCATCCCCAACCTCGTCTCAAGCAACTATGACACCATCATGGCCGGCATGAGCATCACCGATGAGCGCGACGAAGTCATTGATTTCACTCAGGACTATTTCCCGCCCACCGCCTCTGCCTATGTTGCAGCTTCCGAGGGTGCGGATCTGGAATCCGGTGTGGTTGCCGCACAGACATCCACAATTCAGGCCGGTCACATTGCGGCAAGCGGCGCTCAGCTGGTTGAATTTGCAACGCCGGAAGAAACCGTGGCCGCCGTGCGCAAGGGCGAAGCAGACGCCGTGTTCGCGGACAAAGACTACCTCGCGCCGCTGGTCGAAGCCTCCGGCGGTGAGCTGATGTTTGTTGGGCCAGACGTTCCATTGGGCGGCGGCATCGGCATGGGCCTGCGCGAAAGCGACACCGAGCTGAAAACAAAGTTCGACGCAGCGATCACCGCAATGAAAGCGGATGGTTCGCTGAACGCCATGTTGAAAAAATGGTTCGGCGACGAAACCGCGACTTACTAAACCAATCAGGGGGAGGGCATCGCGCCCTCCCCTTACCTTTTGATATAACACAACTTCTACAGCATCCACAGGTGCCACCATTTTCGAATATTGCGCAGACCCCAGCCAGCTAGAAGGCTTTCGCTGGCTCAGTTGCTACCTGACCACGGGCAAGCATATGTCATTGTATTGGTCCGTCGTGACCGTGCTGACACTTTTGGCGATCACCGCACCTGTTGCGCTTGCCTTTGGATTTGCCGGGGCCTCTGCGGCGCGGTCATCGTTCTTTCCGCTGCGCTGGTTTGGCAAGACCTATATCGCGCTGGTGCGCGGAGTGCCCGACATCGCATTTTTCCTGTTCTTTGTAATCGCACTTGATCAGGCCATTGAATATCTGCGCCACAAGGTGCTCTGCCCCGATTGGGAGGAACCCATTCGGCAGGGCAATGATTTTGTGGTCTGTCAGGCCGCAAAAATGCCGCTGAGCAGTGCGCCGCAATGGGTGCACGAAAGCTATGGTTTCGGCATTGCGGTTGTGACCTTTGCCATCGTGTTTGGCGCTTTTGCTGCCAACGTTCTGTTCGGCGCCATGCGGGCCGTGCCTCGCGCCCAGCTTGAAACCGCCGAGGCTTACGGGATGTCACAGCGCCAGACGTTCTGGCGCGTGTTGGTGCCGCAAATGTGGGTTTTTGCCCTGCCCGGCCTCAGCAACCTCTGGATGGTTTTGATCAAAGCCACACCGCTGCTGTTCCTTTTGGGTGTTGAGGACATCGTCTATTGGGCGCGGGAATTGGGCGGTTCCAAGACCCCCCGCTTTACCGACTATCCCCATGGCGACTGGCGCATGTGGTACTTCCTTGCGCTATTGGTCTTTTACTTGCTGTTCACTCGGTTCTCCGAAATCGTGCTTGACCGGATCATGGCACGCCTCACCCATGGACAGGCAACCACCGGCGGCGAAGCACAAAGGAAAGCGGCATGAGCTGTTGGCAGACAATTCAGGATTACGGCCTGCGCTCCCTTGGGATTGGTGAACGGCTTTTGCCGCGTGACAATTTCACTCTGTGCGATCAGTTCACGCTGATCGGATCGGGCATGATCTGGAACATCTATTTTGGTATTTTTGCCCTTGTCAGCGGCTTTTTCTTTGCCACCCTGGTGGCCCTCGGAAAGGCCAGCCCGAACCCCTGGCTGCGCAAACCGTCCGAGTGGTTTATCTTCCTGTTTCGCGGCTCGCCGCTGTTTATCCAGTTCTTTTTCGGGTATTTTTTCTTTCTCACGCTGAAAAGCCACTTTGCCTTCTTCAACCCCTTCACTGCCGCGTGGCTGGGCGCGTTGATTGTATTGTTCCTCAACACCGCCGCTTATTCCGGCGAGATTTTTTATGGCGCGTTGCAATCCATCCCCAAGGGCGATGTCGAGGCCGCCGATGCCTATGGTCTGTCTGGTTGGAACCGCTTCCGCAGGGTGATCTGGCCCACGATGCTGCGCCTTGCTTGGCCGGCCTACACCAATGAGGCTATCTTTCTGTTCCATGCCACAACGCTGGTGTTTTTCAGTGGCTTCCCGGCATGGCAGCAGCGCGGTGACGCGCTTTATTACGCCAGCTATTTTGCCGACAAAACCTTTAACCCATTTGTCCCCTATCCGATCCTTGCGGGCTATTTCATCTTGCTGACGATCATCGTGATTTCGATCTTTGGTGTGATCAATGCGCGGCTGAACCGGCATTTGCCGCAAGCAGCAAAACGCAAAATTCGCTTGCGTCCCAATCTGATCCGGTAGTATCCAGAATTTGATCAAATTATCCGGCGCGTGGGCGGCGGGTGCCTTTTGGACCGTGATGTAGCCCATCACGCCCGAACAGAGCGGCGTATGCCCACCGCCTTTTCAGGTGTGTTATGAACAATTGGCTCCGCAAACATCCTCAAGTCCGCACAATCCGTGTGGCTGCCGCTGATCTCAATGGCCAGCCGCGCGGCAAACGTATTCCCACCCGCTTTGCCGATAAGGTCACAACCGAAGGCACCCGTTTTCCTTTCTCGGTCCTCAGCCTTGATATCTGGGGCGAAGACATCGACGACAGCCCACTGGTGTTTGAAACCGGCGACCGTGATGGCGTTCTCAAACCGACTGAGCGTGGCTTTATGCCGATGCCATGGCTCGATGCGCCCTCCGCCCTGCTGCCGATCTGGATGTTTCATGAGGATGGCCGCCCCTATGGCGGTGATCCGCGCCATGCTTTGCGGGCGGTTCTGGACCGGTTCAAGGCACGCGGTCTCACCCCGGTGTGCGCGGTCGAGCTTGAGTTTTTCCTGATCGACGATTCGGGTCGCAACCTGCAAATCCCGATCTCTCCGCGCTCTGGCAAGCGGCGCAAGGCGGCAGAGACCCTGTCGATTCGTGCACTGGATCAGTTTGATGCCTTCTTTACCGATCTCTACGACGCCTGTGAGGAAATGGACATTCCTGCCGACACCGCGATCAGTGAGGCGGGTCTGGGCCAGTTCGAGATCAACCTGATGCATTGCGATGATGCGTTGCGGGCGGCGGATGACGCCTGGCTGTTCAAGATGCTGGTCAAAGGTCTGGCCCGGCGCCATGGCTTTGCCGCGTCTTTCATGGCCAAACCTTACGAAGATTATCCCGGCTCTGGCCTGCACACACATTTTTCGGTGCTTGATCAGGACGGCAACAATGTCTTTGACAACGGCGGCGATGAAGGCACGGATATGATGCGCCACGCCGTTGCGGGCTGTATGCAGGCGATGCCCGGCTCCGCACTTGTCTTTGCACCCCATGCCAACAGTTTTGACCGGATGGTGCCGGGCAGCCACGCGCCCACGGGCGTCAGCTGGGCCTATGAGAACCGCACCTCCTCCATCCGCATCCCGTCGGGCAATCACAAGGCGCGCCGGATCGAGCACCGCGTGTCGGGCGGCGACGTGAATCCCTATCTGATGCTGGCGGCCGTCCTTGGTGCGGCGATCAATGGCATCGATGACGGCCTTGAGCCGCCCGCACCGATCACCGGGAACGCCTATGCCGCCGATCTGCCGCAAATCCCCGGCGACTGGTCTTCGGCCATTGATCTGTTTGAAAAAGACCCCGCCGTAGCGCGGATTTTTGCGCCTGAGTTGATCCGCAACTTTGTCCTGACCAAGCGGCAGGAGGTCCACTATATGGCCGAGCTGACCCCGCAAGAGCAGGTCGAAATTTACCTCGATACCGTGTAAGGCAGGAACATGAAGATTGGTATTCTACAGGCCGGTCATTCACCGGATGAGCTGAAAGACGAACTGGGCAACTATGGCGAAATGTTTCCCAAGTTGCTGGCTGGGCACGGCTTTGATTTCGAGGTCTGGTCTGTCGTGGACGGTGTTTTCCCCGACAGTCTGGATCAAGCCGATGGCTGGCTGATCACCGGATCCAAGCACGGCGCCTATGAAGATCACGATTGGATTGCGCCGCTCGAAGAATTCATCCGCGAAAGCTATGCCGCCCACCGCCCGATGGTTGGCATCTGCTTTGGCCATCAGGTGATCGCACAGGCATTGGGTGGCAAGGTTGAGAAATTCGATGGCGGCTGGTCTGTTGGCCGCACCGAATATGACATCGACGGGCGCAGGCTGGCACTGAACGCATGGCATCAGGATCAGGTCACAGCCCTGCCTGAAGGTGCAGAAGTGATCGGCTCCACCGACTTTTGCAAAAACGCGGCGCTGGTCTACGATGACCGGATCTGGACCATTCAACCGCACCCCGAATTTGGCCATGCCTTCATAGACGGGCTGATCAAGACACGGGGCAAAGGGGTTGTGCCGGACGACCAACTTGCCGCCGCCGCAAAAGAACTTGGGGCGCCCCTGCACAATCAGGACATCGCTGACCAAATCGCGACATTCTTCAAGACCAAGCAGAAAGAGAGGGCCTGATGGCCGACTGGACCCAAAACCTTCCAAAAGCCGCAGCGGAATATCTGACCGACCGGCGTCTTGATGAAGTGGAATGTGTGATCCCCGACCTGCCCGGCATCGCCCGAGGCAAGGCTGTCCCGGCCAGCAAATTTGCGCGGCAGGAATACTTTCACCTTCCCGACAGCATTTTCTACCAAACCATCACTGGCAATTGGGGCGAAGCCGCAGGAGATGAAGGTTTCATCGAAAAGGACATGATCCTCAAGCCCGACATGGAGACCGCAACCGCGGCGCCCTGGACCGGGGATTGGACCTTGCAAGTGATCCACGACGCCTATGATCGCGATGACAATCCGGTGCCCTTCTCGCCCCGGAACGTCCTCAAACGGGTGGTACAACTTTATCGAGACAAGGGCTGGGAGCCGGTTGTGGCCCCCGAGATGGAATTCTTCCTCGTGGCCCGCAACCTTGATCCGGCCCAGGAAATCAAACCGATGATTGGCCGCTCTGGCCGCCCCGCCGCTGCGCGGCAGGCCTATTCGATGACCGCCGTGGACGAATTTGGCCCCGTCATCGACGACATTTACGATTTTGCCGAGGCGCAGGGATTTGAAATCGACGGCATCACACAAGAAGGCGGCGCAGGCCAGCTCGAGATCAACCTGCTGCACGGCGATCCGGTGAAACTGGCCGATGAGGTGTTCTATTTCAAACGTCTGATCCGCGAAGCGGCCCTGCGCCACGATTGTTATGCCACCTTTATGGCCAAACCCATCGAGGATGAACCGGGATCAGCCATGCATATTCACCATTCGGTGTTGGATACAAAGACCGGCAAGAACATTTTTTCCGCCGAAGACGGATCTGAAACGCCTGCCTTTATGCACTTCATCGCGGGGCTGCAAAACCACATGCCAGATGCGCTGGCAGTGATTGCGCCCTATGTGAACAGCTATCGGCGTTATGTCAAAGACCACGCAGCACCAATCAACCTCGAATGGGGGCGCGACAATCGCACCACGGGCATTCGTGTGCCGCTTTCCGGCCCGGCGGCGCGGCGTGTGGAAAACCGCCTCGCCGGCATGGATTGCAACCCCTATCTGGGCATCGCGGCGTCACTCGCCTGCGGATATCTGGGCCTGACCGAGGGCAAAGCCCCGGCGGACGAATTCAAAGGCGATGCCTATGATGGCGATGGCGATATCCCACAGGTTCTCGGCTCTGCCCTTGATCTGTTTGACGAAGCCACCGCGCTGCACAGCGTTCTTGGCACCGAATTCGCCCGCGTCTATTCGATCGTGAAACGCGCCGAATATGACGAGTTCTTGCAGGTCATCTCCCCTTGGGAACGTGAACACCTGCTGATGAACGTCTGACGCCCCCAGACCAACAAAAGGTGACGGAAGTGAACCTGCTTTATGCCAATGACCGGCGCGGCGCGTATCCAGACAGCTGGTACGCCGCGACCGCCACGCCGATGGATCGCTTTCCCACCTTGAAGGGGGCGCAAAAGGCGGACGTCTGTGTGATTGGCGGCGGCTATACCGGATTGTCTGCCGCCCTGCACTTGGCCCAGGCGGGCCGTGACGTGATTCTGATCGATGCCCAGCGGGTCGGCTTTGGCGCATCAGGGCGCAATGGCGGGCAATTGGGCAGCGGCCAGCGGGTCGAGCAAGACGCGCTGGAAAAGATGCTGGGCGATCCCCATGCCGCGACCCTGTGGCAAATGGGGGAAGAGGCCAAGGATCTGGTCAAGAGCTTGATCAGAAAACACGATATCGACTGCCACCTAAAGCCCGGCGTGGCCTGGACAGCCTCGGACAAGGGCGATCTGAAGCATCTGCACGCCTATGCGGACCATCTGCAAAGCCGCTATGGTTATGACCAGATCGAAACGCTGGATCACACGGCATTGCAGTCGGTCTGCCCCTCACCGGATTATCTGGGCGGGGTTCTGGACATGGGCGCGGCGCATCTGCACCCGCTGAACTACGCGCTGGGTCTGGCAAAGGCCGCCGCCGCCGCGGGGGTGCGTATCTTCGAAACCAGCCCGGCCCACCACATCACCGAAGGTTGCAAAACCACTGTTCAAACCGACGCAGGCCGGATCGAGGCCGACCACGTGATCCTTGCCTGCAACGGCTATCTTGGCGGGCTGAACCGCAAAGTGGCGGCGCGGGTGATGCCGATCAACAATTTCATCGCCGCCACCGCCCCCTTGGGGAGTGGCATCAAGGACGTGCTGCCCCGCGACGTGGCCGTGGCCGACAGCCGCTTTGTCGTCAACTATTTCCGTCTGTCCCACGATGGCAGGCTGCTGTTTGGTGGTGGCGAAAGCTATGGCTATCGCTTCCCCACAGACATCGCGGCCAAAGTCCGCAAACCCATGACCGAGATTTTTCCGCATCTCAAGGACATCCCCATCGATTACGCCTGGGGCGGTACGCTGGGCATCACCATGAAACGCCTGCCCTATGTGGCACGGGTGGCCCCCAACATCCTGTCTGCCTCCGGCTATTCCGGCCACGGCGTCGGCACGGCAACCCACGCAGGCGCGTTGATGGCCCGCGCGATTCAAGGCGACAGCGACGGCTTTGACACAATGGCTGCGATCCCGACCCGCCCCTTCCCCGGCGGCGCGGCGCTGCGCAACCCGCTGCTGGTGCTCGCCATGACCTGGTATTCCCTGCGCGACCGGTTGGGCATCTGATCAAACCCCAACTAGCGTTCAACAGGGCGGCTTCGCTTGGCCCTTGGTCTGTTCCCGCAATTGTTTTACAAATTCGAAAACAACAATTCGGATTCTTGAAATATGTCACTGCCCGACCTGCACCAGGCCGAAGCCATCCCAACAGCTGCCCAAAACGATCTGAACCGTATTCTGCAAGACGGCGATCTGTTCCGCTATACCGCCACATCGGACGCTCCGGTGTCCCTGCTGGAACGGGATTTTGCGCAAATGATGGGCAGCACCTATGCGCTTGCGGTCTCGTCCTGCTCTGCGGCGCTGTTTCTGTCTCTCAAGGCGCTGGACCTGCCGGCAGAGGCCCGTGTGCTGATCCCCGGCTTCACCTTTGCCGCAGTGCCCTCCGCAGTGATCCATGCCGGATGCCGCCCCGTGCTGTGTGAGGTTGCCGACAATTACCGCATCAATGTCGACGATTTTGCGGAAAAACTCCCCTCAGTTCAGGCGGTGATTATCAGCCACATGCGCGGCCACACCTCGGACATGGATGCCATCCTGACCCTCTGTGCAGATGCAGATATTCCCGTGATTGAAGATGCCGCACATTCCCTCGGCACCCTTTGGCATGGCCGGAAAATCGGCACCCTGGGCAAAATCGGCTGCTTTTCGTTCCAGTCTTACAAAATGATCAACGCAGGCGAAGGCGGTATTCTGATCACAGACGATGCAGATCTGGTTGCACGGGCGATCATCATGTCCGGCGCCTATGAACACAATTGGAAGAAACATGCTGCCCTGCACTCTGCCTTTGCCCGCTGGCAAAACCAATTGCCGCTCTACAATCTGCGCATGTCAAACCTCGCCGCTGCCGTGATCCGCCCGCAGCTGGCCGAATTGCCCCGCCGTACTGCAGATGGGTTGCGCAACCATGATTACGTCGCCGCCCGGCTGTCGCGCACCGCCCGGATCGACGTGCCCGCGCCGCTGGCGCCCGAAACACGGGCACCCGATTCCATCCAATTCAATCTCATTGGAATGTCAGACAATGCAGTTGCGCAATTTGCCCAAACCGCCGCCGACATGGGCGTCAAGGTTCAGGTCTTCGGGATGTCAGACGACAACGCCCGCGCGTTCTGGAACTGGCAGTTCATCCCCGATCTGCCCGACCTGCCCCAAACCCGCGCTATGCTGATGCGGGCCTGCGACGTGCGCTTACCGGTTCAACTGAGCCTTGATCAATTGGATGCGGTCTGTGCGGTGCTGCTCAAGGCGCTGGACCACGCAACCAAAGAGGCGGCCGCCTGACCCCTGCTTCATTTGGCAAGAAAAACTCAATCCCACCGGTACAACCCGCGCCGCCGGTGCACAGGTGGGCCCAGATCAATGCATATCCCGAAAAACATGCCGCGCGACCCCGCCGCGCGTCCTTTGGATCACTTCAACTTTGACAGTTTGTCCTGAAGCTCCGCCAACTGCCGTTTGATTGCGTCCAGATCTTCGCCTTGATCCGGGCCATCAGCCTTGGCCGCCGAGGGCGCTTCGGGTGTGGTGCCGCCACTCCAATTGCCCGTCATCGCCTTCATAAAGGCCTGCTGCTGCGCTTGCATAACGTCCAGCCCCGGCATCTTTGCCATCGGGTTCATGGAAGACATATTTTCCATCACCCGCGCCTGCCCGTCCCGGAGCATGTCAAATGAGGCCTGCAAGAACTGCGGCACCACAGATACATCACCGGACATATAGCTGCGCACCAGATCATTCAGCACCTCGACCGGCAAAACAGATTCGCCGCGGCTTTCGTGTTCTGCAATGATTTGAAGCAGATACTGCCGCGTCAGGTCATCGCCCGACTTCAGATCAACGATCTGCACCTCGCGCCCGTCGCGGATAAATCCCGCAATATCTTCGAGCGTCACATAGTCGCTGGTTTCCGTATTATAAAGCCGCCGAGACGCATAGCGTTTGATAAGCAATGGCTTGGGTTTATCCGCCACGGTTGGTCCTCCCAGATTACGTGCTGCATTGCAGCTTATGGGAGTGTTGCACAAAAAGAAAGGGCGGGCTCAATGAGCCCGCCCTGCCCTCACACCCTAAGGGGAGGAAGTGATGTGAGGTCTATTCCGTCTTACTTCGCAGTGGCTTTTTTCGCCGCGGCCTGAACGTCGTTGGACGCTTTTTTAACGGCTGCTGTTGCGTCTTCCTGCATGTCTTTGCCGGCAGCCATCATCAGCTCGACAGTGTCCATCTGGACTTTCTTGGCGATCTCGGCGAATGCCGCCATGTGCTCGGCCGCTGTTTCAGCAGAAGCAGACGCGAAATCGGTCATGGCTTTTGCGTAGTCGGCTGGCTCTGCTTTGGCTTTGGACATATCTGCCATTTTCGCCAGTGTGTCTTTTGTCCACTTGCTGGAAATCTCGGTAGATTTCTCAACAGCTGTCAGGGCAACGCCGGACAGTTTTTCATTCAGTGTCGCAGATGTTTTGAATGCGTCTTCCATTGCGGCTGTATCCACTGGGAAAGAACCCATTACGTCTTTGAACATTGCGGTCATGTCTGGTGTCTTAGTCATTTCAAGTATCCTTAAGCTCTGGTTTGTGCTTGGCGGATGCTCCGCCTTTCTGCGTCTGCTAAAGGATATAGATGCTGCAGCGCGGCATTTCAAGTATTTTTTCTGCACCGCAGCATAAATCTGGACCAAGCTCCAAAAGTCATCAAAATCAAAGCTTTGCCTTTTTCGCCACATATTCTCCAGGGGCATCTGATAGAATGATGTGGCCATCATCGCCGGGGAAACGGGCGGGAATCATCTTGCCAGACCGCTTTTTCAGCCATTTCTCCCACCGCGGCCACCAAGACCCTTCGTGGAACTTTGCCCCTTCAAGCCAGTCGGCATGATCGAGGCCCAGATCATCATTGGTGTAATGGCCATATTTTTTCTTGGACGGCGGGTTGACGATCCCCGCGATGTGTCCCGACTGCGTCATGATAAAGGTCTTGTTCTCCGACCCCATCTTTTGCACGCCGCGATAGCTGTCCTTCCAGGGCGCGATGTGATCGGTCTCGCAGGCAATGGCGCAAAGCGGCACGTCAATATCGCCCAGTTCCAGATGGTGCCCCATCAGATCAAAGCCGCCATCGGCCAGCTCATTGCGTTGGCACAGGCCGCGCAGATATTGCATCGCCATCTTGGCCGGCAGGTTCGCCCCGTCCCCGTTCCAATACAGCAGATCAAAGGCGGGCGGGGTCTCCCCCATCATATAGCTTTTCACCGCGGGCCCGTAGACCAGATCATTGGACCGCAAGAACGAGAACGTCCGTGCCATGATCACAGAGGGCAACACGCCTTTGTCTGCGGTCTCGGCCTCTATCCCGTCAATAAAGTCATCCGTCAGGAAAGGCTGGAATTCTCCCTGATCGGAAAAATCCGTGAGCGCGGTAAAGAATGTCGCCGATTTGATCGAGGTATCGCCGCGTTGTTTCAGCAAAGACAGGGTCAGCGACAGCGTTGTGCCCGCAATGCAATAGCCAACGGCGTTGACCTGTTTCTGTCCGGTGATTTTCTTGGCCTCTGCGATCGCGGCCAGATAACCGTCTTCGACGTAATCTTCCATACCGATATCGCGGTAGGCCGCATCCGGGTTGACCCAAGACACCATGAACAAGGTGTAGCCCTGATCGACGACCCATTTGACCAATGAGTTCTGGGCCTTGAGATCCAGAATATAGAACTTGTTGATCCAGGGCGGGAACACAACCAGCGGCGTGGCATGTACCTCTTCCGTGCTGGGGGTGTATTGAATCAACTCAAACATCTTGTTGCGGAACACAACCTTGCCCGGCGTAGTGGCGATGTTGCGGCCCAACTCAAACGCCTTTTCATCCGCAAGCCGCACGATCAGTTCACCATCATTGGCCTCCAAATCCGAGATCAGGTTTTCCAAGCCCTTGATCAGGCTCTCACCCTCGGTCTCGACCGCGCGTTCAAGGGCATCCGGGTTGGTGGCCAGAAAATTGGTCGGGCTCATCATGTCGATGATCTGGCGGCTGAAATAGGACAGCCGCTGTTTCTCGCGGGGCTCCATATCGGTGATATCTTCAACGGCCTGCGACAAGGCTTCGGAATTGATCAGGTACTGTTGTTTGACAAAATTGAAATAGGGATGCGTTTCCCAAAGCGGATTGGTAAAGCGGCGATCCCCTCCCGTCTTGTCTTCGGGTGCGACAAATGAGCCCTTCGCCAGCGCCTGCTGCGCCTCCATGAAGTGGGTCACGGTCTTGGCCCAGTACCCCATCTGATGTTCCATCAGCTTGGCCGGGTTTTGCACCGCTTCGGCCATATAGGACTGTGCAGCCTTGGAAAACAGCTCTTGATTCGGGCCGTCAAGGGATTGCTGATGGGTCTTGCGATGGGTCATGACCTCGGTCAAACGCGCCGTCAGCTCCTCCACTTTCTTTAAATTTTCGGCCATCCGCGACAACGAAGCCTCAGTTGGCGTGCCCTCTTCCGTGGTTTCAGTTGTCATCTTAACCTTTTGCTCCTATCTTCGCACCTGCAGCATAACATCACGCCTCTCCTTGAGGACTGTGACAAAATAACTGGCAACGGGCTCACAACGAGGACACCCTTCATGCGCTACATGGCTACTTACGACCTGATGGAAACCTTTCGGAACACCAATCAGTGGCTCGGCGCCTCTGCACTTGCCATGGCATCCTACCCTGCTTTTTCGATGTTTCCAAACCCTACGCTTGAATGGATGGCCGCTTGGGGCGAAGTGACGGAACGTACGTTCTCGCGGATGGTGGTGAAACCCGATTGGAACATTCCTCCCTTCGTCGGGGCCAACGGTCAGGACCGGTTGGTGACAACCGAAACCGTGGTAGAGGGCGATTTTGGCGATCTCATTCATTTCCGCGTTCAGGGCCGCACCGACAAAAAGCGGCGCGTCCTATTGGTGGCACCAATGTCCGGCCACTACGCAACTTTGCTGCGCTCAACCGTGATCAGCTTGCTGCCCGATTGTGACGTCTACATTACAGATTGGCACAACGCGCGCGACATTCCAGTCAGCGCCGGCAAATTCGACATCGAAGATTACACATTGTATCTGGTCGACTACCTGCGCGAGCTGGGCCCGGAAACCCATGTGATCGCTGTGTGCCAACCTGCCCCGCTGGCGCTGGCCGCGACGGCTTATCTGGCCGAAGAAGACCCCGATGCGCAGCCGCGCTCCCTGACATTGATCGGTGGTCCGATCGACCCCAACGCCGCCGCCACAGATGTGACGGACTTTGGCCGCCGGGTCACGATGGGCCAGCTTGAGGAATCGATGATCCAGCGGGTCGGCTTTAAATACAAGGGTGTAGGCCGCATGGTTTACCCTGGCCTCCTGCAATTGGCCTCCTTCATCTCGATGAACAGCGAGACCCATATGGACGCTTTCAAGAACCAGATCTCCCGCGTGATGCGCGATGAGGCCCATGAGCACGACAAGCACAACAAGTTTTATGATGAATACCTTGCCGTGATGGACATGACCGCCGAGTTCTATCTTTCCACGGTTGAGCGAATCTTCAAAGCCGGCGAAATCGCCAGCAACAACTTCACTGTTGCGGGCAAGAAAGTGGACATCGGCAAGATTACAACGGTTGCGGTGAAAACCGTCGAAGGCTCCGAGGATGACATTTCCGCACCCGGCCAATGTGTTGCCGCGCTGGACCTGTTGACCGGCCTGCCGGACAGCAAAAAAGCCAACCACGTCGAAGAAGGCGCGGGCCACTACGGCATCTTTGCAGGCAAAAGCTGGCGCAACAACATCCGCCCATTGGTGTTGAACTTCATCGACGCCAACGAAGGCAAACCTGCCGCAAAGCCAGCCAAGAAAACCAAGGCGGCCTGATCCATTGACCGATCTGCCTTTCTCCTGCCGGTGCGGTCAGGTGAAAGGCACCTTGCATGATGCGGCCCCCGATGCCGGTACCCACGTCCGCTGTTTTTGCAGCTCGTGCCGGGCCGCGATGATCTATACAGGTGATCCTGATCCCGGTGATCAGGGCGTGACCCTGTTTCAGACAACACCGGACAAAATTAGCTTTCAGCAAGGGCAAGACCAGCTTGCGGTCTTTTCCTTCGGTCTCAAAAACATCCTGCGCTGGCGCGCGGCATGCTGCAATGCGGCACTATTCACCACATTACGCAGCCCCAAGATACCATTGGCGGCGCTTATCACCCGGCGGTTGGCAGACGCCACGGCCATCGGGCCGGTGAAAGCGCAAGCATTTGTCCCTCAACCCGACGGCACCAGCCAACATCAGGGAAAACTGGCATTGTTCGGGGGTGTCCTATGGCGTGGCGTGATCGCCCGGCTGACCGGCCGTTGGAGAAACACGCCCTTCTTTGATATCAAAACGCGAACGCCCACGGCCCCCGTAACGGTTCTGACCAAAGAAACCCGCACAAATCTAATTGGCTAACGCCACCCTACCGCAAGATCACCGGCAGCCCCATCCATTCGCGCAGCGCCGCAGTGGTTTCCATCGGCTGTTCCAACATCGGATAATGGCCGGAGTTTTCCAGCACGGTCAGCTTGGCAGACGGGATCAGCTCCGCCATAAAGCTGTGCCGTTTGACCGGGCACAACGCATCATGCACCCCGCACAGCACCAGCGAAGGGACTTTGCATTTCCGCAGAACCGATTGTTGATCCCGCCGGCGCTGCATCGCCCGTGATTGCCGGATGAACACATCAGCGCCCAGCACTTCGGCCATATCCGCCACCAGCGCCATCACTTCCATCCGCTGTGGACCGGGGGCAAGATGGTCTGGGGACAGGGCCGTGCGCATCACTTCGGACATCCGCCCCGATCGCGCCTTGACGATCTCGGGCTCGCGGTTGGCCGCCATCACCGGCGTTTCCGCCAGCGGATTGGCCCCCATCAGGGCTAGGCGCGAAACGCGGCCTTCTGCGCGGCGCAGAATTTCCATCGCAACAATCGCCCCCAGATCACTGCCCAGCAAGGCAAACCGCCTTGGCAGCATCTCAAGCAAGCTTGAGGCAATTTCCTCCACCCGTTCGCCTTGCGTTACCGGAGCGACCATGATCGGCATTTCCGACGACAATTCAGCGATCTGTGGCCCAAACAAGCGCGCATCGCACATCATTCCGGGCAGAAGAACCAGCGGTTCAACTATAGATCACCATGCAATCATCTGAATACTGGGTCATTTTGCCCTGCCTGCCTGTTTTCCTAGCTATAGCACGCGCGGGCCATCCCGCAATGCGGCGCGTGTCAAAGCGGCAAGGCAATGCCTTTGAACGGCGGAAAATCAGCATAGGCTTTTTGCCGCTCCGCCAAAGTGATCAATGGCGCCTCCCCTGCCTTCAACAGAGTCCCGCGCGGCGCGATATAACTGGAGATTGTGCGCAGCGGTTTGGGCCGCCAGACAAGGTTGAACGCCGCCAGCTTGGGAAAAAACCACATCTCTGAATAGGGCAGATGGTCATGTATCCACCACGCCAGATCGCGCCAGTCACGCCCCTCGGCATAGCGGTCCGCGAACCACGGGATCACCACCGAAGCACCGGCAATGGCCGCATCGCCAACACCGCGATCCCAGATATGGCATTCCAAGGGGTTGTCGTTGCGCGCGCAATTCAGCCGGTTTTCATTGCCGTAGCGGTTCAGATCTGGCGCGCGATAGCCCGACCGGACAGCCACCCGGCCAAATGTCTGTTCCAAAGGGTCGAGCAGGGCCGTGCAAAACGCCTTGCCATTCTCGATCACCAGATCAGGGTTTTCCGGGACGTTCGGCAGACCATGAAATCCTGAAATCTCCGAATACATGAAATCCCGCATGTAGAAATATCTAGACAGACGCACCCGGCCAAAGGTCTCTAGGCTCCACATGCTGGCCGGTTTGCGCATCAGCCGTATCCGTTCCAGCGAAATTCGCCCCTTGGCCCCAGCGCGGAGAACGGGTTATGGGCCACCTCCCAGATATGCCCTTCGGGGTCGGCGAAGTACCCGATATGCCCGCCCCAGAAAATATCATGCGCCGGTTTCAGCACCCGCCCGCCTGCGGCTTCGGCCTTGGACAACAACGGCGCCACGTCTTCCTTGTTGGGCACGTTGTGGGAAAAAGTGGACGCCCCGCACCCGAGTTCTTCAGCCGGCAGGCCAATGTCCTCGGCCAGCTTTTCCAGCGGGTAAATGCCCAATGTCTGACCGATCAGATCATAGGCGATCACGCCATCTGGGCTGTCCTCTCGCGACCAACCAAGCGCGTCATAAAAGGCCGCCAATGCATCGGGGTCTTTGGCACCCAGAGTGATCAGCGAAATGCGTTGATCCAATTTACCACATCCTTTTCAGTTGCTTGCCGCCAAAACCTCATCAATCGCGCCGAGGATCAGATCGAGACATGGCCCGTCCGAGAACCGGTGGTCGGCATCCTTGACCAGCTTCAGCTGCATATCCGGACCTGTGGCGTGCTCCAGCAATCGCACCGCCGTTTCAACGCTGACGGCCGTATCGGCAGTGCCTTGCAGGAACCGCACCGGGAACGGCAGATGCAGTTGGTCGCGCAGGACCAGTTGCTTGCGCCCATCCTCGATCATCCGGCGGGTGATGATGTAGGGCTCCATGTAATCCGATGGCAATTCGACCTGCCCGGCGTCTGCCAATTGCTGTTTCTGCGCATCGGTGAAATTGGCCCAATAGCCATCTTCGGTGAAATCCGGCGCGGCGGCGATGGTCACCAAACCGGCAAGCTTCTCTGGCATCGCCCGCGCCAGCAAAAGCGCCTGCCAGCCGCCCATGGAAGACCCGACGGGCAAGATTGGCCCTTCGGTCAACTCGGCCACCGCCTCTGCCGTGTCTTCGGCCCAATCCCCGATGCAGCCATCCGTGAAGCTGCCGGAGGACTCGCCGTGACCGGAATAATCAAACCGCAAAAAGGCGCGGCCCTGTGCCTGCGCCCATTCTTCGAGAAACACCGCCTTGGTGCCCATCATGTCGGATTTGAGACCGCCCAAGAAAACCACACAAGGACCGCGCCCCGTGGTCAGGTGATAGGCCAGTTTGCGGCCCTGTTTGGTGGTCAAAAAAGATGTGTCGCCCATGCACGCCCCCGGTGTTTTGCGCCATCATGCGCTGCACCGGGGCGGAGGGCAACCACCTCAGAACACTGGATCAGCCGCCGATGTATGTGGCTGTCTTGGGACGGTAGAAAACCTTTTGATCATGCATCCGGCCCAGCAATTCCTCCCCCGCGCGTTGATCGGCCTCGATCACCCGGATTGATTCCATGTCTGCCGGATCCTGACCACCCAGTGCAAGACGCATCTTGCTCAGCTCACGGCCCCGCGCGCGCAGCGCTTCTTCAATCAATTCAACGTCACTGATCGACAGGTCAAATGTACGATTATAGCTTGCCATTCTGCTCATCCCCCAAAGGAAAGGTCGGGGTCGCATCGCGCTGCCCCTATGTCGTAAATATACGCTGATACGTCGCAGTCAATCCATACTTGTCGAACAATTGCCGCAGGCCCGTGGCTATTCCACCTCAGGCAGGCCACGTGCAACCACTGCGGCAAGAATCGCCATCACAGCGAAAACCACCAAGGTCGCTTGCGGCCCGATGATCGCGGCCCCGCCACCGATCACGCCTGCCAGCAACAACAAACCACCGATCACCGTGTTGCTCACGGCGGCAAACGCGGCCCTTTGATCTGCGGGCGCGAGGTCAACCAGATAGGTTGAGCGCCCCTGCCGCACCCCGTGATAGGCGACCATCAACACAAACAGAACGGCGGGCATGGCCCAGAACGCCGTGGCTAATCCGGCAAACCACAATCCAACGGCTGCGCAGATCGCTGCCGCGCCTGCGCCGCCCGCCAGCATCAAGACCTTACGGCTGGATCTGTCAGACAAACGGCCCCAGACATAGGAACTGATCAAAGACGCCGATGCAGAGGCCAGAACCAAAGCGCCCAATTGGCCCAGCCCGCTGTCCTCAGACTGGCCAGCAAGAATCACCAGATAGGGTGGTGCCAATGCGGTCGAAACCAGAAGGCCGCGCACCACAACAAACCGGCGCAGATCGGCGTTTTCGCGCAAGACCCCGAACCCTGCAGCGGTTGCCGATTGCTCCGCGCTCGGCTTTTCCTCCACCCTTGAGAACAAGAGGGCCGCCGCAATCCAAAGCCCCGCTGCCAAGGCGATTGCCAAAATGATCGCCCAACGATTTTGCGCAAGACCCGACAGCAGCAACCCGGCAAAGACCAGCACCGCAACAGACGCCACGGATCCCGCCAACCCCGTCACTGCCCCGCGCCGGGTCTTGGCAACGGTTTTCCCCAGGATGTCTTTGTAAGAGACCGAACAGGCCGCCCGGCAAAGCGCCAGTCCGGCAAGAGCAGCACAAATCGCCAGCCCCGCTGCGGCCCCCTCCAGGAACACTGCAGACAGCACAATCAATCCGGCGGCGATCCCCTGCCCGGCGCTGCCGATCACCCAGGCCCATTTGCGCCGGGCCAGGCCTTGCACCCATCCCGCCAAGGGCATCTGCGGCAACAGCGCACCGGCCTCACGGATCGGGACAAGCGCACCTGCATAGACCGCAGGCGCACCCAGCGCCGTGAGCAGCCACGCCAGCACCAGCTTGGGGTCGATCAAACCATCCGCCACCTTGGTCATCGACAGCGACGCGATGTGCCGGAGCCCGTTGCGGGCCTCAGCCTGATCAATGTCTTGGGCAGCGTCCTCTGCCCCGGTGATCGCGGCAAAGGTTTCCTGGCTCTGAAGATGGGTCATGATCGGTCCGTCCGTGTCTGGCCTGTGAGGCCAGACCAGTTAGGGCGATGGCCCGTTCACTCAAGTGCCGGGTCGGAATGGCACCCCGCCGGTTTCCGCGCCGCGCAGATCTTCGGGCGCGGCCCATGTGTCCGGATCGGCAATCATCGCCGCTAGCGCGTCCGCACTCACCTCGATCAATCGCTCGCCCTTGTCCGCCGTGGCACGCGCCGGATTGCCTGCCACACCATTGCCTGTCAGATGCGTGAAGGGCCGCCAGCGATAAGATGCCTTGCCCGCCCGCAGAAAGGTAGGCCCATCAACCGCCTTGCTGGCCAATGCACCCATGTCGCTGCTGTCCACCAGATCTCCCACCAGTGCCATCATCATCGAGGTTTCCGCCTCGCAGGCGTGTTGCATCCCGTCCTGATCCTCAAGAATACCGCCCACTTCCTCAGCCGCTTCCATGGGATAGGTCGTGGCAACCAGGGTTGCGGGCACCTCCGGGGCCAGTTCATCACAGATCTGATGCATCGCGATGATGTTGCCGCCATGGGAATTGGAAATCAGGATGTCTCGAAACCCATGCCGGGTGATCGACAGGACCAGATCCCTGACCAATGCGCGAAACGTGGCATGGCTGACGGTCAGGGTTCCGCCAAAGGGCATGTGATGCTCTGACAGCCCCGACCAGACCACGGGCGTGACCACCACGGGCCGGGTTCCGCTGGCTTTGCGGGCCGCGCGAATGGCCACCTCATGGCCCAGCCGCGTGTCGGTCATGGTGGGGAGATGTGGCCCGTGTTGTTCAATCGAGGCGATGGGCAGGATCACCACCGCATTTTCGTCCGCCAGACGGCGCAATTCATGCGCCTTCAGGTTTTGCCATTCCACTTCGATCATCCTGTCCTCCTTGGGTGTCATGAAAATGCCGACGCTGCGGCAGTCTTGCATGGGCAACTAGACCTGTTAGGCATTTGATATGCAATCCTCTGACATGGCCCCTGCCCCTGATCGGTTGCTGATCCCCCTGTTGTCGCTGGGCAACTTTGTGATCGGTATGGGGGCCTTTGTGATCGTCGGAGTGCTAGAACCTCTGGGCGCCGATATGCAGCGCAGCGCCGCCTCTGCCGGACAATTGTTGACTGTCTATTCCATTGCTTACGCAATCTTGTCGCCTTTGTTGGTCGCCCTCAGCGGGCGCGTGGGCCGCAGGCGGGTCTTGGCATCGGCCTTTGTTCTGTTTGCGCTGGCAGCTGTCCTTTCGGCGGTTGCCACAAACTTCGCCATGCTCAACATCGGACGGGTGCTGGCCGCGGCAGGCGCGGGTCTGTTCACCCCCGTGGCCGCAGCCGTTGCCGCCGCACTCTACCCAGAGGCGCAAAGGGCGCGGGTTCTGGCCAGCGTGTTTTTCGGGCTCACCCTTTCGCAGGTTCTGGGCGTGCCGGTCGGAAGCTGGATCGCCTATAGCTTTGGCTGGCGGTGGGCGTTCTGGCTGGTGCTGGCGCTGACGCTTCCGCTGATATGGCTGACATGGCGGCGCGTGCCGGCCGGTCTGAGGTTTCAGCCCGTGAGCTTGACCGATCTTGGGCATGTCCTCTCGCAGGGCCGCGTGATGCTGGCAGTAATGTTCACCGGCAGTTTTCTTGGCTCGATCTATGTCCTTTATACCTATGTCGCACCGCTGCTGAGCGGGACCATGGGATATGGACGGGATGGTATTACCGCGATCTTGCTTGTGTTTGGTTTGGGGGCGGTCGGAGGCAACATCCTTGGCGGGTTCCTTGCCGATAAGCTGGGCTGGAAAATCACGCTGACCGCGCTTTGCCTGTGCCAAATGTCTGTGATGCCACTGTTTTCCTTGCTGCCCGTCTCCGACATTGCGCTTGTGGCCATCGCATTTTTCTGGGCGCTCTCCGGATGGGCCTTTATGGCCGGACAACAGATGCGCCTGATCAATTTTGCCGGGGCGCAGGCGCCTGTTGTTCTGGCCGTCAATGCCGCGGCGATCTATATTGGCGCGGCCATTGGATCGGCCATCGGCGGGCTGGTCATCGCAGGATTTGGCATTGCCGCCACAGGATTTGCCGCCGGTTGCTGTGCCTGCCTTGCCCTGCTGCACCTGTGGTTTTCTGTCCGCTATCCGCCACGGCCTCAACACAGCCCTTGACCTTGCCTGCCCGCCGCGCGAAACAGCGCCCACACATAACCCGCAACCGGGCGTCTCGTGGGCGCCAAACTGACGAGGAGCGCCCAAGATGGCTCAAATCTCTCTCACCCTTCCCGATGGCAATGCACGCAGCTACGACGCAGGTATCACTGCGGGCGAAGTGGCGGCCGATATTTCCAAATCCCTTGGTAAAAAAGCCATCAGCGCCACCGTGAACGGCGCACATTACGATCTGGCCTGGCCGATCGATGCTGATGCCGACATCGCCATCCACACCATGGCCGACGAAGAACAGGCCAATGAGCTGGTGCGCCACGACCTGGCCCATATCATGGCCCGCGCCGTGCAGGAGATCTGGCCTGACACCAAAGTGACCATCGGCCCGGTGATCAAGGACGGCTGGTACTACGACTTTGACCGCAAAGACCCGTTTACCCCCGAAGACCTTGGCCTCATCGAAAAAAAGATGAAGGAAATCATCAATAAGCGCGATCCCGTCCGCACCGAGGTCTGGGACCGTGCCCGCGCGATCAAACACTACGAGGACAATGGCGAGCCCTATAAGGTTGAACTGATTGACGCCATTCCCGGCGATGAGCCATTGCGCATGTATTGGCATGGCGACTGGCAGGATCTGTGCCGGGGTCCGCATTTGCAGCATACCGGCCAGGTGCCGGGCGATGCCTTCAAGCTGATGTCGATTGCCGGGGCTTACTGGCGCGGCGACAGCGACCGTGCGATGCTGCAACGGATCTATGGCGTGGCCTTCACCGGCAAGGAAAAACTGCGCGCACATCTGAACATGCTTGAAGAGGCCGCCAAACGCGACCACCGCAAACTGGGCCGCGAGATGGATCTGTTCCACATGCAGGAAGAAGCCCCCGGACAGGTGTTCTGGCACGCCAACGGCTGGCAAATCTACACCGAACTGCAAGACTACATGCGCCGCCAGCAACGCAAAGGTGGCTACGTGGAGGTCAACACTCCGCAGGTCGTGGACCGTAAATTGTGGGAAGCCTCCGGTCACTGGGAAAAGTATCAGGAAAACATGTTCATCGTCGAAGTCGACGAAGAGCACGCCCGCGAAAAGGCGGTCAACGCCCTGAAACCGATGAACTGCCCCTGCCACGTGCAGATCTTTAACCAGGGTCTGAAATCCTATCGCGATTTGCCGCTGCGCATGGCCGAATTCGGCTCGTGCAACCGGTATGAGCCCTCTGGCGCCCTGCACGGTATCATGCGCGTGCGCGGCTTTACCCAAGATGACGGGCATATTTTCTGCCGCGAGGACCAGATCGAGGCGGAAACCGCTGAGTTCATCACCTTCCTCAGCAACATCTACAAAGATCTGGGTTTCGAGAACTTCAGCGTGAAATTCTCCGACCGGCCAGAGACACGCTCCGGCTCGGACGAGGTTTGGGACAAGGCCGAAGAGGCGCTCTTGTCAGCCACACGTGCCGCCGGAATCGAACCCGAACTGAACCCCGGCGAAGGCGCATTTTATGGCCCTAAGTTGGAGTTTGTCCTGACCGACGCGATTGGCCGCGATTGGCAATGCGGCACCCATCAGGTTGATTTCGTCCTGCCCGAACGGCTGGATGCAACCTACGTGGGCGCCGATGGCGCCAAGCACCGCCCCGTAATGCTGCACCGGGCCACCCTGGGCAGTTTTGAGCGGTTCATCGGGATCCTGATCGAAGAGCACGCTGGCAAATTGCCCTTCTGGCTGGCCCCACGTCAGGTTGTTGTTGCCTCGATCACATCCGAGGCCGATGACTATGTGGTTGAAGTTGTTGAGACTCTCAAAGCCGCCGGTGTGCGGGCCGAGGCCGACATGCGTAACGAAAAAATCAACTACAAGGTCCGCGAACATTCAGTTGGCAAGGTGCCTGTGATTCTCGCCGTGGGTGGCCGCGAAGTGGAAGAAAAGACCGTGTCCGTCCGCCGTTTGGGCGAAAAACAAACTTCGGTGCAACCCTTGGCCGATGTTGCCGCCGCCCTGAGCGTCGAGGCAACACCGCCCGATCTGCGATGATCCGGTTTTTGTAACATTCCTCACACGGGGCCGTTTGCGCGGCCCCGTTTTTTGTGGGCCTGTAACAATTCACAGGTGCCAAAGGCCAAATTCGCAACAAATCTCCCAGATTTTCCGGCAAATCCTGACAGGATCGTGACACACTCCCTCGTGAGTGGTGTTAGACTGGCCCGGATGGTTTACTCTTCACATCACCCGTTGATTTGAACACCAAAGGAAGTTTGAAAAATGTCCAACACACTCAAATCCGTCGCGCTTGCAGGCGCTGTTGCCGCAGCGATGACCGCACAGACAACCACGGCCGAGGCGGCCTCCAAAGAGAAATGCTATGGCGTGTCTTTGGCTGGTGAAAACGACTGCGCTGCCGGCCCGGGCACCACCTGCGCAGGTACATCCGTCACCGATTATCAAGGCAACGCCTGGACGTTGGTTGACGCCGGAACCTGCGAAAGCATCGATCTGCCAGCGATGGCAGACGGCTCTGAGCGCAAAGGCTCGCTTGAGGCACTCGACCGCGACCTGCCCGCGTAAGAAATGCGTTCCGGGCGGCCCAGAGCGCGGCCCGGAACACCCTTGATCCACCGGAGGGCGCATCATGCTCGACACGCGGTCCCGATTTGACCAGTTGCCCAACGCAGCCGGGATCGGATACAAACCCCAACATTTCCAAGAGCTTCTGGAAGATCCCGGCGCTGTTGAATGGGTTGAGGTTCATGCCGAAAACTATATGGGTGACGGCGGGCGACCCTTGGCCCAGTTGCAGGCGTTGTCCGAGACCTTTGCGATTTCCATCCATGGTGTAGGCCTGTCCATCGGGGGCCAACAGCCGCTTGATAAGGATCACCTAAATCGGCTCAAGCGCCTGTGTGATCGCATCAAACCCGCCAGCTTTTCGGAACATCTGGCATGGTCCACCCACGGTGCGGAGTTCATGAACGATCTGCTGCCCCTGCCCTATACAGCCGAAACTCTGACCCTCGTGAGTGACCATATCAATCAGGTTCAAGACACCTTGGGCCGTCAAATGCTGCTGGAAAACCCGTCCAGTTATCTGACGTTTGCTGAATCTACTTTTACAGAAACTGACTTTCTTTCTGCGGTTATCCACAAGACATCCTGTGGTCTATTGCTGGATGTGAACAACGTATTCATTTCATCCACAAACCTTGGGGTCAGCCCAGAAACCTACATTGATACCTATCCAACCGATCATGTGGGCGAGATCCATGTGGGTGGACATGATGAAGATCAGGATGATTTTGGTGCGCCGTTGTTGATCGATAGCCACGCCAAACCAGTCGTCGATCCGGTTTGGTCATTGCTCAGATACACGCTTGCACAAACCGCACCAAAACCGGTTTTAGTGGAATGGGACAACGATATACCGTCTTGGCCAACCCTTCGTGCCGAAGCAAACCGCGCCGCCATGGCCTTGGCCGGATGACCCGATCGGAGAGATTTCACGCGGGCCTCCTGGACCCAGCGCGCCCCGTGCCGGACGGTCTGATCGACGGTAAAAACCAACCGGCAGGCCGCAGATATGATGTCTATCGCAACAACGTGACCACCTCGCTTTGTGAGGCTCTATCAACGGCGTTCCCGCTGGTTCGCAAACTGATCGGCACGCAGAATTTCAGCTCGCTCGCGCCGCTCTACGTCCGAAATCACCCCCCTAAATCGCCGCTCATGATGCATTATGGCGTTGATTTTCCTGAGTTTATCGAAAACTTCACGCCCCTTGCGCATATCGGGTATCTGGCCGATGCCGCACGGCTTGATCAGGCCATGCGCCGGTCCTACCACGCCGCCGACGCTCCGAATTTTGACGCGGCCAGGCTGCAAAACACTGCGCCGGATGCATTGCCTAGAATGAAGATCGGTCTTGCACCAGCCAGCCTGATCCTGCGCTCTGATTGGCCGCTCTATGACATCTGGCGCTTCAATAACGAAGATGGCGCGCCCAAACCGCAGGCTATTGCACAGGATGTTCTGATCACCCGTCCAGAATTTGATCCACAGCCATGGCTCCTGCCTCCGGGGGCCGCGATCTGGCTGGAGAACCTGGCCCAAGGCCGGACATTTGGGGCTGCGCACGATCTGACCCTTGCGCAAATACCCGATTTTGATCTCGCCGCCGCCCTCACAACGGCCCTGTCATCCCGAGCCTTTAAAGAAACCCCGTAAGGAATTGATATGAAACCGCTTATATCCCTGCATGATGCAGTTTTCACCAGACTCGAACAGGCCAACTGGTTGTTGCCAACGCTCGCAAGGTTCCTTTTTGCGGCGGTTCTGCTGGTCTACTTCCTCAATTCGGGTCTCACCAAAATCGGCGATGGCCTGTCTGGCCTATGGACACCTTCCGTCGGTGCCTATGCGCAGATCTTCCCCCGTGTGCTCGAAGAAGCCGGCTATGACACTGATGCACTTGGTCTTTTTCATCGTTTGGTCGTGCTCGCAGGAACATGGGCAGAGTTCATTTTGCCAGCCCTTATCGTTGTTGGCTTGCTGACCCGCCTCGCCGCGCTGGGGATGATCGGTTTCATCGCTGTCCAATCGCTGACCGACATCTATGGCCATGGCCAAGACAGCGCGTTGGGCGCGTGGTTCGACCGTTTCCCGGATGCGGTCATCATGGACCAGAGGGCGTTGTGGGTTCTCTTGCTGCTGATCCTAGTGATCAAAGGCGCGGGGCCCTTGTCCTTTGACCGCGCATTCAAACGGCGCGTTATTTGAGCGTTGAAACCATGCTGGCGCGCGCGCCGCGCCAGCTGACACCGGTTAAGAAAGTGCTTTAATTTCCTTCTCTATATCACTGTTCCAAGATAGAAAAAGCGTGTTATCCACAGCAATCAACGGCCGCTTCATCAAAGCGGGATGGGCTTTGATCAATGTCAGAGGATCGGCCTGCCGCTCTACCTCGCTCAGCCCTCTCCAAGTGGTGGACCGTGTATTCAATAGCGCGCCACCGAACTGTTGATGTGCCGCCAACAACACCTCTTCAGGAACGCCATCAACGCGCACATCAACGAGCGTAGCATCAGGCAGTGCCTTCATCGCCTTCCTGCAGGTATCGCAATTCTTAAGACCATAAATTTGCATCATTTTCCCTCTTCTTTTGGCGCTTGATCTGAAATTTGAACAAAATTTTTCGCGATTTACTTGATTTTTCTCCCGATTGCGCAATCCTTTCTACTGTAGGGCGCGCCGGAATGGTTTGGCATAGGCCCTATCCTGTTTCGGCAGGCCTATGAAAGACTAAAGGAGGCGCGGATATTATGCCGAATGGCACCGTGAAATGGTTTAACACCACCAAGGGTTACGGATTTATCGCACCAGAAGGTGGCGGCAATGATGTATTTGTACATATCTCAGCGGTCGAACGCTCTGGCCTGACGGGCCTTGCGGATGACCAGAAAGTCAGTTTCGAACTTTCCGAAGGCCGCGACGGCCGCCAGATGGCGTCTGACATCACCCTGTTATAACAACAGATCAGTGACGGAAAACCGGTAAATTTGGCGTTGTGCAACAGCGCCAAACCAAAGATTTTGCTGCGCTCAGGACAGGGCGCAGGGCAGTGACTGGTATCCGTGAAACCTGATACGCCCACCGCCCAGGCGACCGGGTGCCAAAACATAATCAGGATAGCGCCTCAAAAAACGTTCAATAGCGATCCGTCCTTCCATCCGCGCGAGCGTCAGGCCCACGCACACATGCGGCCCGCCCGCAAAGGCAAGATGTCGGTTCGGCTGCCGCTTAATGTCAAAGACTGTTGGGTTTTCAAACACATCCGGGTCTCTGTTGGCCGCGCCAATGCACAGATGAAGATTGGTCCCCGGCGGGATATTAATGCCGCCGAACGTCACCTGAGCCGTGGTTTCACGATTGCCAAACTGGTTTGGTGACCGCACTCGCAGGATCTCCTCCACCGCCGTGTTGATCAGCGCCGGGTCGTCAATCAACTGCGCCTTTTGCACCGGATGATCGTTGAGCAGGGCCAAGCCGTTGCCGATCAGGTTCGTCGTGGTTTCATGGCCCGCATTGAGGATGAAAATGCAATTCTGGATCAGCTCGATCTCGGTCAACCGCCCAGTTTCATCCCCATTGATCAGCCGTGTCAGCACGTCCGTTTCTGGGTCTCCCGGTTGTGCCCGCCTGCGGGCGATCAGGTCCGTGAGGTAGTCCTTGAAGTCGCGCACCGCTCGATGGCCGGCCTCCAGTTGCTCTGGGGTCAGGACCGGCTCCAACGCGCCGAGAATTGACAGAGACCAATCACGCAGGGGGCCACGTTCGTCCATCGGTACATCAAGCAGGTTTCCGATGATCTGGATGGGAATGGTAGATGCAAAATCCTCAATAAGATCAGCATCCTGCGGCATGACGTTCAATAAATGGTCCACCGTTTCAATCAACCCCGGTTCCATCCGCGCCAAGGCTTTGGGCGTCAAGGCTGATGTCATGATCCGGCGCACACGGGTGTGAAGTGGCGGGTCGTTGAACACCAACGAGGTGGTATGATGTTCGAATAGTGGTGTATCCAGCCCGAATTTGGGGGCAAAGGCCGCCTTTTTGTCCGAAATATAGGTTGTCGTGTCGCGGTAGATGGCATTCAGATCGGCGTGTTTGCAAATCAGGACAGAGCCGTCCGGCTGCTCCAAAACAGGGGTTTCAGCCAGCAGGCGATCGTAATGCGGAAACGGGTTGTCGGTGAAACCGGCGGGTGGGTTGGCAAGATCAAACATGGCGACAGTCTGGCCTTTGCCACGCCGGTGTCAATGCGGCGCGCTAGCCCCCCTGCATGCAATCGCGGCATTTCGGCATGGAAGGGTCCGCAGCAAGGCGGGCAGGCTCGACCGCCTCGCCGCAATCGGTGCAAAAGCCGTATTCGCCCTCCGCAAGCCGCGCCAGAGCCGCCTGAATGCGCAGCCGCTCGGCCCCGCGTCGCCGCGCCTGTGCCTGTGCCATCGCCTGATTTTGCAGGGCATCCATCCGCGAGAGCCGGCCAACCGCCTGTTGATCCAATTCAACGGTCTTTTGCCCGTCGAGGCCAGCGGCATCTTCGGCATCAAGCGCCTCAAGTCGGGCGTGTAGGGCAGTTTTCGGATCCATGTGTTGTGGTAGGGCCGGGTTCACCCCGCCGTCAAGGGCATGGTGCAGGCATCGCCGGGCAGCGACCGACCTGGAGGGTGCCTCCCCCCTCCAAGCGGCAGAGGGGCGGCGCAAAATGCACAGCTTTCATGAGGTGTGATCCGGTGCAAAAGCGCCCTCCTGGGGGAGGTCGGGCGCTGCCCGGCGGTGCCGGGCGGGGTGGGTGGTGTGACGACAGGCCGCTCAATCTGCCTTAGCCAATCACCCCTTCAAACTCGCGCCACTCCCCTTTCGACATCCCCGAAGTCTCCTGCGTGACCGTCTCGCCCTTAAGCATCCGGCGCAGGCAATCCAGCGCCTTGCCAGACAGCGTCGCGCCACCCAGACGATAGTCCTCAAACGCGCCATAGGCTGCTGGCACCCAGTCGGCCACCACCTTGCAGATCGCATCGGCGTAAACCCGGATTTCGTATTGGGCGTGGGCGTCGGCGCGCAAGCGCAGGAAGTGGAAGAGATTGTGCAGATCCACCTTCCAGTACCACTGCGTATAGACATTGGCAGGCAGGTTCATCCGCGCCAGCTCGCGGGCCAGACCGTCCTGCCCCTCTTGCGAGATCATTTCCTGATAATGGTCATAGGCGCGGCTGCTGTCTGCCTTGAGGATCTCCAGCACGCGGGCCGCTTCTTCCCCTTCAAGCAGGCCGCCCCGCCCCTGATTGTTCACTGTGCTTTGCGCATTGATGTGCTCGGGCGCGGGGATGTAGAACTCGCGGTCCAGAATGGAATAACGGGCGGAATACTCGTTCACATTGGCGGTGCGGTGGCGGATCCATTGCCGCGCGACAAAGACCGGCAGTTTCACATGCAGCTTGATCTCGCACATCTCGAACGGCGTCGAATGCCAGTGCCGCATGAGGTAACGGATCAAGCCTTCGTCGTTCTGCACCGATTTGGTGCCCTTGCCATAGCTGACCCGCGCCGCCTGGCAGATCGCGGCATCATCGCCCATATAGTCGATCACCCGGATAAACCCGTGGTCCAGCACCTCATGCGCCTTGTAAAGATGCGCCTCCATCCCCGGCACGGTGGCCCGCAAGGTAGGCTGGCTTTCGCTGCGCAGGGCGTCAATTTCGGCTTGTTGGTCAGGGGAAAGGGGCATGACGGGCGGTCCTTTTGAGGCACTCATGGGTGGCATGGATTCGCAGATCACTATATCTGCGCAAATCCACCTGAGGAACCGCCATATGCGGTATTGTTTTTTGACCACCCTTGAAAAGTTATTCAACAGTGAGGGATGCAGCAGCGTTGACAAAACCGCCTCTGGTTTGAGACTGTAATGCAAAATAAAACACAGAGCTGAAGGCAGGCTATCATGAAAATCAATGCAGCGGGGCTCTTGCTCTGTACGTTTCTTGTTGGATGTGGCGGCACACCTCCCTTCAATGCGGATGAGACAGAAGATCCGACAACAACAGACGGTACGATCGACAGCGATCGCACCCTGCCCCCCGGTACCTCATCACCGCAGCCCGACACCACGATTTTCCGCAAAGAAGCGGTCGACGAGAACGGCAATGGCTTTGCCGAGGGCGTGGCCTATAATTCTACGGACGACACTTTTACCGTCGACAATCTCCCGTTTGATGGCGGCGCAGACACACCATATATCCGCGGCCAAGCGGTCGGCAGCCTCGGACCATATGCGGTTTATGAGGCGGTGCAACAATATCCAGACACACAGACCAACGCGACCATCAACCAATTCCGACACCGCGCCATTTACGGCGTCAGCACCAGCGGCAACACCGAATTTGCCATCGTGCGCACCGGCGCCTACGTCGGCTATGGCTTTGGCGGCTTTGTTTATGAGCGCAACGGAACGGTGGTCCTGCCCACCACCGGCCAGGCGCTTTACAACGGTCAGGGGGCGGGTCTGCGAGACTACAACGGGCGCGGCGGGTTGGAATACACCACGTCGGACGTGCAGATCGCCATCGACTTTGATGACTTCAACGAAACCACAGGCCGCTACGAAGGGGCAGTGGATGGATTTGTGTTCAACCGCAAGGTCTACAATCTTGCCGGCGAGGATATCACCAGCGAAATCTATGGCCGCGTCGGAGCTGCAAGCGATGCGACCCTCACCGCGATTCCGACAGCTGTCTTCACCGTTTCGACCAACGCGCTCGATGCCAATGGCGAGATAACCGGCACGCTCACATCCCGCTTTGGCAACAACAGCGGCCAGGCTGTCGATTATGAGAACGGCCAATACTACGGGATCATCTCGGGCGACGGAGCCGAGGAAATCGTGGGGATTATTGTCCTGGAAACAGGCGAAGATCCAACCGCAGACGGTGTCCGCGAGACCCTTGGTTTCACGATCTATCGCGGAAATCAGTAAATGCCCAAGCGGCGCCCCTTTTACAGGAGCGCGGCCATCCTCGGGATCTTGGCCTGTCTGACGGGCCTGCCCGTGGCTGCGCAAACCACATTGGACGCCCCTGCCATGCGGCAGGCGGCAACCGAAGCCTTACGTGCCGGAGATGCGCAGCGGGCCAGAGTCTATGCTGAGGCGTTGCTGACCCGCGATGCCAATGATCTGAACGCCCATTTGATCCATGCCCGCGCGCTGCGCGATTTGGGCCGGACCGCCCCTGCCCGCACCGCCGCGCGGCGTGCGTGGCAATTGGCACAAACAGACGCGGAAAAATACTCGGCCGCTCTGATCACCGCTCAGGTATTGTCTACAGCCGGACAGCGCACCCGTGCCCAGCTTTGGCTGCGCCGCGCGGCGGAACATGCGCCCAATGATCTGCTCCGCGCCCGCGCCGAACGTGACTTCAAATATGTAAGAACCCGCAATCCCTGGCACACCAGCCTCAGCTTCACCTTGGCCCCGAATTCCAACATCAACAACGGCAGTGCCCAGGACCGGTCCGAGCTGAACTATGCCATCAGCGAAATCCTGTTCGGCCAGCCCATCGAATACAATCTCACTGGCAGTGCCCGCGCCCTCAGCGGGCTGGAGGTCGGTGGCAGCATGCGCACACGCTACAGGTTTCACCAAACGCCGGTCACTGCGCATGACGTCAAGATCGGCCTGTCCTATCGCACCTTTGCCCTGTCGGGCAGCGCCCAGAACACCGCGCCCGACGCATCCGGCTCTGACTTTGCCTTCGGAACGGCAACGCTCGGCTATGGGTTCAAGCGCATCAACTTTGAACGCAAGGGCGAATTTACCTTTGACGGCGAGCTGGGCCAATCCTGGTATGGCGGATCACGTTACGCCAGCTATTTGCGCGGCGCGGCCTTTCAGGCCTACAGCCCCAGCCGCACAAAAAGATACCGCTTTGGCGTTGATGTTGAACGACAATTCGGCCAAGCCACGCCGGACGTTGACAGCCTTGCCCTGCGGGGCAGCCTGACCCAGCGGCTCAAATCCGGCGATACGCTTTATCTTGGGCTGAGCGCGGAAACCACGCATTCCGTCGAAAAGGATGCCGAATACAGTGAGGTTGAGCTGCGCTCAGGCTATGTCATGCGCAAGCCAATCATGGGGGCGGACGTGCAATTTGGCCTTGGTGCCGCCTATCGCGATTATGACGTGTCCCGACATTCGGCGGATGGCCGACAGGATCGCAAGATTTTTGCTGATGTCACCGCAACCTTCCGGCAGATCGACTATTACGGATTTAACCCCTCCGTGACCCTCAGCGCGTCAAAAACCGACAGCAACATTGGCCTTTATGATGTGAACCGCATCGGGCTCAGCATCGGGATCAAATCCGCTTTCTAATCCAAAAATCCCAGACGCTCAAAATCCCGCGAGGCGCTGGAATGCGCGGCGGGCTGTGCTAAGTTGCAGCCAACGCAGTGCAACAAAGGACCACAGCATGCCAATCAAATACCTGCACACGATGGTGCGCGTGAAGGATCTGGAAAAATCCATCGCATTCTACGAACTTCTCGGGCTTGTTGAACGCCGCCGCATAGAAAATGAAGGCGGGCGTTTTACCCTCGTTTTCCTGTGCCCTCCGGGTCAGGCGGATGGTCATGCGGATGTGGAACTGACCTACAACTGGGATGGTGACGATGAACTGCCATCCGACAGCCGCCATTTCGGCCATCTGGCCTATACCGTGGATGACATCTATGCCACCTGCCGCCACTTGCAGGAAAACGGCATCACCATCAACCGCCCGCCCCGCGATGGCCGCATGGCCTTTGTCCGCTCTCCCGACAATATCTCTATCGAATTGTTGCAAGAGGGCGATGCACAGGCCCCCGCCGAGCCTTGGGCCAGCATGGAAAACACAGGCCATTGGTAAAACGGCTGGCCTCTGTTGCGGCGCTGGCCTTGGCCGCCGCTGCCCCGGCGGAGGCCGCCAATTGCCGTCTGGCGCTTTTGCTTGCGCTGGATGTCTCCAGTTCTGTCGATCCGGTTGAGGATCGTTTGCAGCGCGGCGGCCTTGTTGCCGCGCTGACGTCGCCCGAAGTGCAGCGCGCCTTTTTCGCCGCAGATCAAAAGGTTGCACTGTCCGTTTATGAATGGTCGGGCCGCTACAATCAGGAAGTTTTGCTGGATTGGACGATGATTGACGATCTCGAAACCCTCGTGAACACCGCCGAGATCATCGCAAACAGCACCCGCAGCCATAATGAGTTTCCAACTGCGATGGGCTATGCTTTGGGGCACGGGGCCAAGCTGCTGCAAGCTGCGCCCGATTGTTTGCGCAAGACCCTTGATATGGCCGGTGACGGGCAAAACAACGAAGGGTTCGGCCCGCAAGCCGCCTATCGCGAGTTCCCGTTTGAAGAGGTGACGGTGAACGGTCTGGTGGTGAATGCCGCCGACTTTGAAGGTGAGGTTGGGTTGATCGCCTTTTACCGCGCTGAGGTTTTGCATGGACCGGGGGCGTTCTTGGTGATTGCCGACGGTTTCGAGGATTATGAACGTGCCATGCGGCAAAAGCTGGAGCGTGAGTTGACCCCGCCCGCCATTGGCGCTTTGCCGCGGCCTGCTGGATCAGCGGGATGATCCGCGCCGCGCTGCTGGCGCTTGCGCTTTCCGTGGCCGCGACCAACGCAACGGCGGCCTGCCGGCAGGCTTTGGCGCTTGGGCTTGATGTTTCCGGATCGGTCGATGCCAAGGAATATCGGGCGCAACTGGACGGGCTGGCATCGGCGCTGAATGATCCGGAGGTCCGCGCCAAGGTGCTGCAAATGCCTTCCGCCCCCGTCCGTCTGCTTGTCTATGAATGGAGCGGCCCAGCCGATCAACATGTGCTCCTGCCTTGGTCCGTGCTGGATCAGCCTCCCGCACTGGATATCGCGATCGAGACCCTGCGCCAGACCCGCCGCCGCAACGCCACCCCTGGCACCGCCCTAGGTGTGGCGATGACCTTTGGCGCGCAACTCTTGGCGCAGCAACCGGATTGCTGGAAACGGACCTTGGACATCTCCGGAGATGGCAAATCCAACCTTGGCCCCCGTCCCCGTGACGTGAATGACCAAATTGAACGCAGCGGCATCACTATCAACGGGCTGGTCATTGGTGCAGACGCCCCGAATATGGGCGATCTCAGGCAGGCGGAAATATCAGAATTGTCCGCTTACTACAGCGCCGAAGTGATCCTTGGCCCGGATGCCTTTGTTCAAACCGCGCTGGGTTATAACCAATACACCGACGCGATGAAACGCAAGTTGCTGCGCGAGTTGGAAGGGCTGGTCCTGTCCTACCTGCCGCCCCAGCCTGACCGCTAGTAGATATAGCGGATCTGATCCGTCCAGTACCGTTCCATCCGTTTGAGAGAAACCGTGATCTCGGACACGCCCGCAGGGCCAAGCACACCTTTGTCCTCAAGCCCGTCCGCATGCCGCGCAAACAGTTCTGCCACGACGTCGCGAATGTGGCGGCCCTTTTCGGTAAGGCGCACCCGCACGGAACGGCGATCGATCTCGCAGCGTTGATGGTGCATGAACCCCATCTCCACCAGTTTTTTCAGGTTGTAGCTGACGTTGCTGCCTTGGTAATAGCCGCGGCTTTTCAACTCGCCGGCGGTCACCTCATTGTCGCCAATGTTAAACAGCAACAGCGCCTGCACTGCGTTGATTTCCAAGACGCCGACCCGCTCAAACTCGTCCTTGATCACGTCAAGCAGCAGCCTGTGAAGCCGCTCAACCAAAGACAGGGCCTCTAGATAGCCCACCATAAAGCCTGATTCATTGGCAGCGCCGGTGACGGATTGTTGAATGCTCATTTGTTTCTCCGACTCAATGTGTTGCCACAGAAAATGGGAAAAAAAAGCAGAATAATTCGTTAAACCCTGAAACAGCTTCGAAGGGCGGCCAAAACAGCGGCCCTCCGGTGTGGGCCGTTTGGGTTAAACCTGTCCGACAGGTTGATCCGCGATGCGGCTTTGAATGCGGGCAATCAGATCGGAATATCGTTCCGGTACAACGACTTGCCCTGTGACCCATTGATAAAGGTCATGGTCGTTCTCGTTCAGCATATCGTCATAAAGCGTCAAACCGGCGTCATCCATCGCCTCAAGATGATCACCCGCAAAGGCCGAAAGGATCAAATCCATTTCTTTGATCCCCCGGCGCATCGACCGCATGTGCAGGCGTTTGACCTTATGCGCCCGCAGCTCTTCAGCCATGGGTCGCATCCTCAAGCATCTTGCGCACGCGTTTTTCCAGACGGCCCATCGCCTCGGCCCGTTTTTGCATCTCAATGCGCATATCGCGGATTTCTGCCAGAATCTCACTCAGATCGCTGTTGTGCGGGGTGATGATGTCCGGATTGTCCAGCCCTTCCCCCTCGCCATTGATCAGCCACATCATCGATACATTCAGCAACCCTGCCAACATCGACAGCCGGTTCGCGCGCGGCTCGGACACGTCGTCCTCCCAACTGCGCAATGTGGATTGTTTGACGCCAAGCCGCTTCGCCAGAACCGCCTGTGTCATGCCCGCCATTTCGCGCGCCGCTGCAACGCGATCTCCAAAGGTCGCCGCCTCCGGTCCATACCAGTCTGCTGTCTCAGTCATCGTTAACATCTCCTCGATCTTTGCATTCTCACCAATGTCGCTTGATCGGTGCGGGGGTGGCCCCTATGAGTATGCTGCACACTTAGACAAACTGAGGCCAAAATGGAACTGCTCTCTCAATCACTCTCCCGCGTCAAACCGTCTCCGACCATCACGGTGACGACGAAAGCCGCCGAACTCAAGGCTGCGGGGCGCGACGTGATCGGCCTTGGCGCCGGAGAGCCGGATTTTGACACGCCGCAAAACATCAAGGATGCCGCCATTGCGGCGATCAATGAGGGCAAAACCAAATACACCGCAGTGGACGGCATTATCGAGTTGAAGCAGGCGATCTGCGACAAGTTCAAGCGTGACAACGGGCTGGACTATACGCCCTCTCAGGTCAGTGTGGGAACGGGTGGTAAACAAATCCTTTACAACGCACTCATGGCCACGATGAACCCCGGCGAAGAAGTGGTGATCCCCGCCCCGTACTGGGTCAGCTATCCTGATATGGTCCTGCTTGCAGGCGGTGAACCGGTGATTGCCGAAGCGTCTTTGCAGACCAACTTCAAACTGACCGCAGATCAGCTTGAGGCCGCGATCACCCCCAAGACTAAATGGTTCATCTTCAACAGCCCCTCCAACCCCACCGGAGCAGGCTACACCCGCGCCGAGCTGAAGGAGCTGACCGATGTTCTGATGCGCCATCCCCATGTCTGGGTGATGACGGACGATATGTATGAACATCTGGCCTATGACGATTTCAAGTTCTGCACCCCCGCAGAGGTGGAACCGGCGCTTTATGATCGCACATTGACCATCAACGGCGTCTCCAAAGCCTATGCCATGACCGGCTGGCGCATCGGCTATGCCGCAGGTCCGGAGAAATTGATTGCTGCGATGCGCAAGGTACAATCGCAATCCACCTCCAACCCCTGCAGTGTCAGCCAATGGGCGGCCGTGGAGGCGCTGAACGGTACGCAGGATTTCCTGCCGACCAACAACGAGATCTTCGTGCGCCGCCGCAATCTGGTGGTCTCCATGCTGAACGAGATCGACGGAATGGCCTGCCCCACCCCCGAAGGCGCGTTCTACGTCTATCCCTCCATCGCGGGTCTGATCGGCAAGACATCCGCCGCAGGCACCAAGATTACCAATGACGAGGTCTTTGCCACAGCCCTGCTTGAAGAAACCGGGGTGGCCGTTGTCTTTGGAGCGGCTTTCGGGCTGTCGCCAAACTTCAGGGTCAGTTACGCTACCTCTGACGAGGCCCTGAAAGAGGCCTGCACCCGCATCCAGACATTCTGCGCGGGACTGACCTGAAAGGGGCAACATGGCGGCAGAGTTACCTGAGTATTATTTCCGGGTCCGCGAGAATGGCGCGGCGGTTTTCCGTGTGGACACAGAGAACCGCCACCGCCGCATCGAGATGGACCAAATCGCCGTCGTGAACATCCGCAACGGGGCCATCAAACCCCATGGTGAATATGTGCTGACCGACGCGGATCTGGCACATATCCAAAGCTGGATGGAAGACCGCAATCAGGTTCTGGCCCACCGCGACATCGACGACATTCACCGCGCCGTCGACTACATGAACCTCACCACGCAATGGGTGCAATCCAAGGCTACCGACGAACAGCTCGACGCGGTCACTGATGGTCTGCTTCTGGCGATGCACGATCTGCGCAGCACATTGGTGCGCAAAAAGGCGGACCGCCTGATCAACAAAGACTAGCCGTCTAAGCCCTGCGTCGCTGCGACCAGATCACCGCCGCAAATATCACCACTCCGCCCAGCAGAACCTGCGGCTTTGGCACTTCTGACAGCAATGCAAAGGCCAAAACAGGTGCCAGCGGCATCTCCAACGTCGATAGCAATGCGGTTTCGGCTGATGGCAATCGCCGCGCCCCTTCCGACAAGGTCACGGAAGCCACAGCAAAGACCAACCCAAAGGCAATGAGCACCGGCATCTCAGCGGCAGGGGTCGCCATCGGATCGCCAAAGGTTAGGGCCAATGGCAACAACACCACAGAAGAGAGCGCCGCTGGCAAGGCCGCCGTTGCCTCCGGATACATCCGGTAGGCCACCATCACCCCCGCCATCATCAAGGTCATGAACAGCGCCAGAAAATCGCCCTTGAGCGCGCCACCGCCAACCGATCCCGACAGGATAACCAAGACTCCGCCAAACGCCGCACCAGAGGCGATCATCACCCGTCTGCTGGGCGCTTCCTTGATGAAAATCCACGACAGTCCCGCCGCGATGAAGGGCGCTGCGGCATAGATCAGCGCGACATTGGCAACGCTGCTGTGTTTGAAGGCCGGAATAAACGCCGCCGTGCCTGCCGCCATCATGCCCGTGATCCAGAAGGCGGGCCAACCGAAGGCCCGCACTTCTGACCGCAACTGGCCGCGCATCACCAAATAGACCAGCGTGAACCCCGCCGCCGCCAACCCACGCCAGAAGATCACGCCCCAGGCCGCTGTGGTCACCGATTTGGTAAAGATCCCAGCCCTGGAAAACACCACCGCCGAGATCACCACAAGGAGGATGCCCGCGGTTCGGGTGGTTTGGTCAAATCTATGCATGGGTCTGGTCCTGCTTATGTGTTGGACCGGGGCCATAGCGCATCACTGCTGCCATCTATGTGTCAGGAGTGTTAGGCTAGACCGCAAATAACCGAAGGCGCCCCATGTCCAAATCAACACGGTTCTTTGAAGTCATCCAACTGCTGCGAAGTGCGCGCAAACCCATCCTCGCCCGCGAGATAGCCGCCGCGCTCGAAGTGTCGGTGCGCACGGTCTATCGTGACATCGCAAGCCTGCAGGCCATGCAAACGCCCATTCTGGGTGAGCCGGGTGTGGGCTATGTGATGCGCAAGGGGTATGATCTGCCGCCGATCAATCTGGATGTGGATGAGGCCGAAGCCATCGCAGTGGGCCTCAGCCTGATTGCCCGTACAGGTGATCCCGGTCTGTGGCGGGCGGCAGGTCGGGCGGCCCGCAAACTGCAAGAGGCCGCACCTGGAACCCGCAAGCTGGTGACGTCGTCATGGGGGGTGGGCAACACCCCCAGCATCGACATCTCGCAAATCCGGCTGGCCGTCCGACGTGAAAGCAAGCTCAGCATCCGCTACCGCGACGTGGAAGGCCGCGAGACCCGCCGCATCATCTGGCCCCTTGTCATGATCTATTATGTCGACAATGCCATGATCGTTGCATGGTGCGAAAAACGCCAAGATCTGCGGCATTTCAGGCTGGACCGGATGACGCATTGTGCCTTCCTTGCGGAGGATTTCAAAGGCCTGGGTGACGCCTTGATCGCGCAGTGGGAGCAGACCCAGAAACACGACACGGTGTCGACCAAAGACCTTTGATATCACGCTGCAACGGGCTGCCCGACCTGTTTGATCGTCACCCGCCAGAACCGCAAGTTCAGCAAGATCGCTGCAACACCCAAACCAAGGACCAGACCGGCCCAGACACCGATCCCTTCAAACCCGAAGGTGAAGCCCAGCAGGTAGGACGCCGGAATGCCCACGACCCAATAGCTGAACGCGGCCATCCACATCGGCACGCTTGTGTCCTGCACCCCGCGCAAAAGGCCAAGCGCCACCGCCTGTGCCCCGTCGACCAGCTGGAACAGCGCCGCCATTGCCAAAAGGCCCACGCCCACGGCAAGAATCTCAACCCGCGCCGGTTCGCCCTTTTGCATGAACGCCGAGATCAGCGGCTCTGGCCAGCCGACAAAGCCGATGATGGTCAGCACCGCAAATCCAACAGACATGGCCAGAACAATCTTGGCACCGCGCCCCATATGATCGACATCTCGCCGCCCATAGGCGTTGCCCGCGCGGATTGTTGCCACGTTGCTGAGGCCCAGATGCACCATGAAGGTGATCGAAGCGAGCTGCACTGCGATGCCATGCGCGGCCAGTGGAATTGTCCCCAACCAACCCATCATCATCGCCGAAGCGGCAAACAGGCCAACTTCGCTGAGCGCTGTTAGGCCGATGGGCAGGCCCAGTTTGAACACCCGCGCAAACATCGACGGATCCAGCCGCCACAGGCGCACGAACAACTGGTGCTGCGGCACCACCACAAGAATATAGATGAGAATCCCGATCAACGAAACGACCTGCGTGGAAAGCGACGCAATCGCCGCCCCCACAACGCCCAGCTCGGGCGCGCCCCAGTTGCCAAAGATAAACGCGTAATTCGCAATCGCGTTGAAGATCGCCGCCACGATCGTGATCCAAAAAACCACCTGTGTCCGCTCCAACGCCGCCAGATAGGACTTTAGCACCATCACGAACAGTGCCGGGATGATCCCCCAGCCCGCGACCTTGAGGTATTGCCCCGCTACAAAGGCCAGATCATCGCCCTGCCCCAGCAGCCGCAAAACCGGCTCCGCCCAGACCAGAATGGGCATCGCAATCATTGCAAAGATCAACGAAAGCCAGATCCCCATGCGCGTGGCGCGGCGAATGCCCACCTCGTCCTTTTCAGCCGCAAAGGAGGCCACAAGCGGCATCACCGCCCAGGCGAAGCCCGAGCCGAAAATGAACAACACAAAAAAGAACGTGCTGCCCAACGTCACAGCGGCCAAAGCCTCGACCGAGAACCAGCCAAGCATGACCGTATCGGTCACGCCAATGGCAATTTGCCCCAGATGCCCACCGATCAACGGCAGACCCAAAGTAAGAATCGCGCGGACATGGCCGCCATATGTCATAGGTTGTGTCATGGCCCAGAATTAGGCGCGAATTTTTCAAAGGTGAAGAGGCGGTTATACACGGCCCAAATGCGTGTCTTTGAAGTGACCATTGTACTTAAGTCCATACCCAATGGCCCGGTCGACCCCGATATGCGCGCCCCAGATCAACGCCAGTTCCAGGGCGAGGGATGACCCCATCCATCCCCCCGTAGCCGCCAGCGCCAGCGGTGTCAGATAACTATGGCCGATGTTATAGCACAAAGCGCCAATCCGGTTGCCGACCAGATACCCCAACATGAACAGATCCGGCAGCAGAAAAGCCATAAAATACAGCCACCAACCGCCTTCCATGTAGCGGTAGCTCAGCGTACAAAGCACCGCTACGGCCGCGCCTTCGCTGCGCAGGATCGCTGGCATATACCAGCTGCGTCCGGCCTTTTTGATCATTTGTGCCTCAGTCATTTCATTCTCCTTTTTCGACTTCGCAAGGATCATCCCTGTGATTACGCCTGAAAGAAATTGTTCAAATGCGTTTACCCAGCTATCATATTTTGATGAGTACAATTTTCCCGTCCCTTGACCACATCCCGGCCTTTCACGCGGTTATGACAACCGGCAGCCTCAGTGCGGCCGCCCGCAATTTGCGACTGGCGCAGCCCACCGTGCGCCGCCACATCGAAGCGCTGGAACAAGAGTTGAACACCCAGTTGTTCACCCGCGCCGCCAACGGCCTGACCCCGACCTCCATGGCCGAGACACTTTTGCCACTGGCCCGCGCCGTGCTGGAAGAGGCAGCGGCCATGCACCGGGCGGCCTCCGCGCAAAAGGACGCGCTGTTGGGTATTGTGCGCATTACCTCCAGCCGAGTTGCAGCGGCCCATGTTTTGCCGCCCCTGCTGGCTCGGCTTGCCAAAGACGCGCCCGGCCTGCGCTTCGAACTGGCCGCCACCGATCACGCCGAAGATCTGACGCGCCGCGCCGCCGACATCGCCTTGAGGTTTACCCCGCCCAGACAGCAATCCCTGATCGCGGCGCCCTTGGGCGCGGTCGAGGTAGGTCTCTTTGCCCATCCCGATCTTGATCTGCCGGACAGGATGGACAGCCTGCACAATGTCCCCTTCATTGCAGACGACCGCGAAGGCATCATTCTGCCTGCCATCCAAAGCGCCGGCGTGCCCCTGCCCGATCACATCATCTTGCGCTGCGATGATCCCCTGTCGCAGATCGCGCATATCCAATCCGGTTTGGGCGTGGGGTTCTGCCAGGTCAAGCTGGCGACCCGCCTTGGGCTCAGGCGTGTCTTGCCGAATTGGACCTATGAGATGCCCGCGTGGCTGGTCCTGCACGAAGATCAATCGCGCATCGCCCGCATCCGTTTTGTTTTCGATTATCTCAAGGACGAATTGCGCCATTGGATGTGACAGGCTTGCACCTGCAATCCGCCCGCGCCACAGTTGCCCTGCCCCGAGCGGCAGACCATCCAAAAGGGGACAGGACCATGCGCATCGAAACAACAACATTGAACGGCCAATCCTTTTTTGTCCGGCACTGGGGGGATGAATCCCTGCCCAAAATGTTGATGCTGCACGGCTTTCCTGAATACGGCGGTTCATGGTCCGATCTGGCAGAGCGCCTTTCACATCGCTTTCACATCATCGCACCCGATCAACGCGGATATGGGCAAAGCTGGGCCCCTGCGGATGTCTCTGCCTATACCACCTCGGAACTGGTCAAGGATATGGCGGCCCTGATCGGGGATGATCCCTTGATCGTTCTTGGCCATGACTGGGGTGCAGCGGTGGCTTATGGCCTTGCAATGTTCCGGCCTGAATTGGTGCAAAAGCTGATCATCATGAACGGTGTGCATCCGGCCCCGTTTCAACGGGCCATGGCCGCTGGCGGGCCGCAGACCGAAGCATCGCAATACATCCACTACCTGCGCAAGGACGGGTCCGAAGATCACCTTGCTGCCGACAATTTTGCCAAGTTACGGGCGTTGTTCTCTGCAAAAATGGATATGTCTTGGCTTACGGGGGCGACCCTTGAGACCTATCTGGCGGAATGGTCACGCCCCGGCAGGCTGCGCGGCATGGTCAATTGGTATCGCGCATCGCCCCTGCAAGTCCCCCTATCGGGCCAGTCGCTCCCGGATTTGCCCGCGTTTGATCCAGCCCGCCTAAAGGTGCGCTGCCCGCATCTGTTGATCTGGGGCAGCGATGATACCGCGCTCTTGCCCGCCGCCACTGAAGGGCTCGAGGAATTTGCCCGCGATCTGACAAGGGTAGAGATTGCAGGGGCGGATCATTGGCTGCACCACCAGAAACCCGATGAAGTGGCGCAGGCAATTTTGAGTTGGCTGGACTGATCCCTATTTGTGGCCCCAATCGTCCGGGTCGTCCGAATTGCCGGGGCTGAGGCCGATGATGTCACCATCCGTGGAACACCCAAGCCCGAGAACCGTGCGGTTGGCATAGGAGAAATAAGCGCTGACCTGATTGATCTCCAGAATTTCACCGTCGTCCCAACCCGCATCGCGCAGCGCCTGCACATCGGCCTGTACCATTTGCCCTGCTGCTTGCGTCAGCTTTTGCGCATAGACCATAGCCGCTCTTTGCGCATCATCCAGCGGTGCCGCCGCCACATCACGCGCCGTGATCGCCCCGCGGATCGCATCCGCCCGCGCATCATCACGCAAAAGACGTTTCATTCCGGCAAAGTGATGCTCCACACAATAGCTGCAATCATTGAGAGATGACACCCAAACGCCCAGCACCTCCAAGAACCATTTGGGGATCTGGTTGTCCTTGTGATGCAGCACATATTTGTAGATCGCCATATGCCCCTCCATCGTGTGAGGACGCAGCGAATGCATCTTCATGATGTTGTCGACATTGTTGTTCGGCCCCGTAACCCGTTGATAAAGCTGCTTGAGCTTGCCGGTTGCCGCGTCAAAGGGAATGGTCTTGATCCAAGGCATTGGTGCCTCCTTTATGGTTTTTCCACACACTGCGTCCATGGATGGATCACTGCAAGACCCCTTTCAAAAAGCACATTCTAATGGATATCACGATATGTATTTTCGGGTATTCTGTGCCCGCAGAGGCGAAGTTGCAGGAAGAGCCACGTTATGCCACGCTGGATGAAGTGATGCAGAGTATTGCCGCAACCCGCGATCAAACCCAGCCTGTTCTCGATTACCTGAAAGATAAATGAGCTTTCGCCTTCTGAATTCGGAACTGGTCGAAGCCATTCACGATGCCGTTCTGAATGCCGGTGAACTGCAAGGGTTTGTCGGCGACAAATCCATTGATGGGGCGTTGGCGCGAATCGATATCCGATAGGTATATGGGCTGATCACCGACAGTTTTGACCTGGCCGCCGCTTATTGTGTCGCGATCTCGACCGGGCATGATTCTAACGATGCAAACAAACGCACCGCCTACAAATCCATGATCGTTTGCCTGCACCTCAAAGGCATTCGCATCGCCCATGAAACCATCGAAGCCGGCGATCTGATCCGCAATGCGGCGCAGCGGCGGCTGGATGAAGATGATTTGGCCGCGTGGTTGCGCAAGAAGGCTGTGGATTAACCGCGCAAACGCATTGCCGGAAGCCGCGCAGCCTGTCAAAATGGCCGGCACATATAAGAAAGAGCAGCCTCATGTCCGATCTTCTCACCGGAACACAGCCCAGCAAAGAATACGATGCCTCCTCCATCCAGGTGCTGGAGGATATGGAACATGTGCGCCTGCGCCCCGGTATGTACATCGGCGGCAAGGATGATCGCGCCTTGCACCACATGGTGGCCGAGATTGTCGATAACTCCATGGATGAGGCCGTCGCGGGCCATGCCACCTGGATCGAGCTGGAATTGCATGAAAACGGCCATGTCACGGTGCGCGACAATGGCCGCGGCATTCCCACCGATCCGCACCCCAAAGACCCCAGCAAATCGGCGCTTGAGATCATTTTCTGCACGTTGAACGCAGGCGGCAAGTTTTCCGGTGACAGTTACGAGACATCTGGCGGCCTGCACGGCGTTGGCTCGTCGGTCGTGAACGCCCTGTCGGACCATCTGCGCGTGGAAGTGGCCCGCAATCGCGAGCTTTTCGCGATGGAATTCTCGCGCGGCATTCCCCAAAGCAAACTGGAGAAGGTTGGCGCCGCCCCCAACCGCCGCGGCACAGCGGTGACGTTCCACCCCGATCCGGAAATCTTTGGTTCGCTGAAGCTAAAGCCTGCCCGGCTTTTTGCCATGGCGCGATCCAAGGCCTATCTGTTTTCGGGCGTCGAGATTCGCTGGAAATGCGGGCAGGATGACGGCACCACACCGCAAGAGGCCAGCTTTCACTTCCCCGGCGGCCTGTCGGATTACCTGAACGAAACCTTAGGTGGATCAACCACTTATGCCGATGCGCCTTTTGGCGGCATGGTGGATTTCAAGGAGAAATTCAACACCCCCGGCAAGGTCGAATGGGCCATCAACTGGACCCCGTCCCGCGACGGATTCATCCAGTCTTACTGTAACACCATCCCCACCCCCGAAGGCGGCACCCATGAGGCCGGTTTCTGGGCGGCGATCCTCAAGGGGATCAAGGCTTACGGCGAATTGGCCGGCAACCGCAAGGCCAGCACGATCACCCGCGAGGATCTGATCACCGGTGGCTGTGCGCTTGTCTCCTGCTTTATCCGCGAGCCTGAATTTGTCGGCCAGACCAAGGACCGCCTTGCCACCACCGAAGCGCAGCGGATGGTCGAAAACGCCGTGCGCGACCACTTTGACAACTGGCTGGCCGCTGACACCAAATCTGCGGGCGCGATTCTCGATTTTCTGGTGCTGCGGGCCGAAGAGCGCCTGCGCCGCCGTCAGGAAAAGGAAACCGCACGCAAGACCGCCACCAAAAAGCTGCGCCTGCCTGGCAAGCTGACCGATTGCACCAGCAAGACCCGTGAAGGCACCGAATTGTTCATTGTCGAGGGCGACAGCGCCGGCGGCTCTGGCAAGGGGGCACGCAACCGCAACAATCAGGCGCTTTTGCCGCTCAAGGGTAAGATCCTCAACGTGCTGGGCGCGGCGTCAAACAAACTGACCACCAATGCCGAAATCAGCGATCTGTGCGAGGCTTTGGGGGTGGGCATGGGCACCAAGTTCAATCTTGATGATCTGCGCTATGACAAGATCATCATCATGACCGATGCGGATGTCGATGGCGCCCATATCGCGGCGCTTTTGATGACCTTTTTCTTTACCCAGATGCGGCCCCTGATTGACGACGGGCATCTGTATCTGGCCTGCCCGCCGCTCTACCGGCTGACCCAGGGGGCCAAACGTATCTATGTCGCTGACGATGCGGAAAAGAATTACTGGATGGAAAAGGGTCTGGGCGGCAAAGGCAAGATCGACGTGCAGCGGTTCAAAGGCCTGGGGGAAATGGATGCCAAAGACCTTAAGGAAACCACAATGGACCCCGGAACCCGCAAGCTGATCCGGGTGACGGTAGACGAGGATGAACCGGGCGAAACCGGCGATCTGGTGGAACGTTTGATGGGCAAAAAGCCCGAGCTGCGGTTCCAGTACATTCAGGAAAACGCACGGTTTGTGGAGGAGTTGGACGTTTGAGGGGTAAAAGCTCAATCCGTCCGTCGCAATACCCAACCCAGCATGCACATGCGCCACAGCTGCATAGCCCCCTTCCCCCATGAGGGAAGGGGCTTCATTTCGGCCAAACAGGGTAGCTGCTTACGGCTGTTCCTGAATGACCCCGAGGTAGGCCACCAGATCCACAATCGCGCGGCTGGTCATGATCGGTTGGCCGGTTTCCGCCTTCAGCGGCGTGTCATCCCCCTCAAAGAACGGGCCATAAACCGGCATCGGTGATCCGTGGCTGACCAAGGGATCACGCCCGTCAATCCGTGTCACCACCCGTGTGACCGGGAACTGACCGTGCCGCGCCGTCAGATCGTTCAGCGGCGGCGGTTGCAGCATCAAGGCCGGAGCCATCGGGCCATTGCCGCGCCCCTCCAGCCCATGACAGGTTGCGCAATGCGCATCATATAGCGCCGCACCTGCCCCTACATCCTGGGCCTGCGCCGCCCCCTGCATCATGCCAAAGGCCACCGCCGCGATCACAAGTCTTTGCATTCGATCCTCCATCGTTATCTGCCCCATCATATCGCAGCCCTCCACCGCCCCGCCCTGCGCTGGATCAAATTTTGCAACTTGCGCCTGTGAATTGCCCCGCTAGGCTGCTGCCATTGCACCAGCGAGGCCGTTATGACCCCGGACATTGTCGAAACGTTTCTTTATGATCACTTCGCCCCATGGGTGCTGGCGCTCAAGCCAAAAGTGGCACAAGCCGATACGCAAAAGACCGTTCTGGAAATCCCGGTCACCGATGCCTTGAACCGTACAGGTGGCATTGTTTGTGGACAGGCACTGTCCGCTTTGGCGGACACTGCAATGGTCTTGGCCTGCGGTGCCCATGAGGGTCAGATGATCCCTGTCGGCACCGTCACTTTGGACACGCAATTCATGCGCCCCGCCAGTGGCGACAGCATCCGCGCCGAGGCGGAGATCACCCGCGCTGGAAAAAGCATGATCTTTGCCCGTTGTACACTTTACGCCGAACCCTCGGGCAAGGCCGTTGCCACCGCCACGGCCACTTTCGCCCGATGATCCGTATCCTGCTTGTTCTGGTGCTATTGGCTGGCTGTGGAAGGCCGCTGACCGACAACGAACGCGCCTATTTGACCACGATCCATGGCAGCTCGCTCGATATGGACAAGGTGCGCCTGCATGATGGCGCCCCCACCCGCGCCGTCACCTTTCGCCGCAAACCCCGCCCGCGCACCACCTGCCGAGAGCTGATCCTGCCCCCCGCGACCGACGCCATCGTGACCTCGAAACCTGCGGCTGTGGCGCTATATAACACCGTGCTGTTCGACAAGGATTGGTATATCGACGATTACCTGCCCGACTACCCGGACCGGATCAATCTGATCGCGGCGATGTTGCTGGCCCATGAGATCACCCACATCTGGCAGTGGCAGAACCGCGCCACCACGGGATATTCACCGCTGCGGGCCGCTTCAGAACACGGCAACAAAGCTGACCCCTATCTATTTGATATCAGAGCAAACCCTAAGTTCGGAGAGTTTGGCTTTGAACAACAAGGCTCGATCGTCGAGGAATTTGTCTGCTGCCGCGCCTTGGCCCCGCAAGCGCCGCGTACCAAACGATTGCATGCGCTGATCGGTCAGGTGATGCCGGTGGCCCCGCTGCCTCAAAGCCGCGAACATGATGTCAGCCTGCCGTGGAAGGGCGTCAAAATCGACGGGATCTGCGGTTAGCGCTGGATCGCTTCGAGATAGGCCAGCAGGCCCGCAAGAGCGCGCGGCGTGGGTGTCATCACCCCGTCCACATCAACCGGCACCAGATCATCCGCCATCGCGCCGCCGAACTGTGGCATTACACGGGCCAAATGCCCCTGCTCAGGATCGCCATAGATATAGCTGAGGGCGCGGGCGGTTGGAAATGTGCCACCGTTTGCGCGGGCAAGAAGCGTCAGATCGGTTGGCTTGCGATCAAGCCCCGACGCCAGAGGCCCGTCACCCCGCCCGGAAGGCCCATGGCAGGACACGCAGTTTTCTGCAAAAAACGCCGCGCCGTCACCAGCCTCAGGCATGGTGTTCGGCGCACAGGCCAACACAAGAGCACCTGCCCCGGCAAGGGCGAGAGTCGTCAAATAAGACCGCATGAAATTCTCCTGATCTGATGGCCTGCCATCTATCCTTGTGTCTTTGCCTACAGCTGGCCATGATCCAGATCAAGTCACCACAGGAAGGCAGATTTACCAATGGCACATTACGCCCTGATCATGCTCATCGCCGGAATCGGCATTCCGGTTCTGGCCGCCCTGAACGCCGCTTTGGGCAGTTGGGTCGGATCACCTGCCGCCGCTGCAATGGTGCTGTTTGTAGTGGCCTTTGTCAGCTGTCTGGTGGTGGTTCTGGTCACTGGCCCGCATGCGCTGGACAGGTTCATAACCGCACCCAGGCATTTGTTTTTGGGCGGTGTTCTGGTCGCCTTCTATGTCTTGACCATCACCTTTATCGCCCCGCATTTCGGGGTCGGAAATGCCGTTTTCTTTGTGCTATTGGGGCAATTGATATCAGCCGCAGCGATTGATCACTTTGGTCTCTTCGGGGCGCAGGTGTCCTCGCTGGGTCTGGCCCGCACAGGCGGGATCGCGCTGATGGCGGCCGGTGTCTGGCTGACCCAGCAGGTCTAGACTAGGCCTTCGCGAACCCTTCGATCATCGCCCAAACCGCATCATCCACTTCGACCGGATCACTTTGCTGTTTGTTCTGGCCGGGCATCCGCGCCCCTTCGTCGGTGGCAGCAGCGGCGGCCAATGCCTCAAGCCGTGCGCCGAATTCCGGCGATGAGGACGGGTCGATGATGATGTAATATTGGCCCAGATCATGCGGCGCACCTTCAGGCGCTTTGAGGGGTTTGACATCCTTGGACAGAATGCCCCCCGTCATGCCGGCTGCCAGGATTTCCGCCATCAGGCCAAAGCCCCAGCCTTTGTAGCCGCCCATCGACACCAGCGATCCCCCCAGCGCCGCCTCCGGATCTGTGGTGGGATTGCCATCCGCGTCCACGGCCCAGCCTTCGGGAATTTTCTGTCCTGCGGCCTTGGCCATGGTGATTTTGCCCAAAGCCACGGTTGTGGTGGATTGATCGAACTGCATGGCAATGCCACCTGCGCCATCCGGCACGGAAAAAGCAATCGGATTGGTGCCAATCACACGGGTTTTTCCGCCCGGCGCGGCCACGATAGGCGATGCATTGGTAAACCCGATGCCGATCAAACCGGCGTGGGCAATCTGTTCCGTAAAATACCCCAGCGACGTGCAGGTGTGCGCATGGCCAACCGCCATCGTGGCCACCCCGGCCTCCCGCGCCGCATCCAGCGCCACAGGCAAACCATAGGCAAAGGCGGGTTGGGCAAAGCCAAATCCGGCATCCACATGGATGGCCGCACTGCGCCGCGCATTTACAACTGGCACCACCTTTCCCTTGACCCGGCCAGAAGCAAGCTGCTGGCAATAGCTTTCCACATAGTACAAACCACAGATCTTGTTGCCGACCGCTTCGGCCTTGGCCACGGCCCGCGCAACCTCGGCGGCGGGAAATGCGTCAGCCCCATGGGCGATCAAAGCCGCCTGCGTGGTTTCCTCGATGGTTTTGAGCGAAATATGCGCCATGCGTCTTCCTTCTTGGCCCCTCCCCTTGGGGGCGAAGATCAGTCTGACCTTAGGTCAATTCTCACGTCAAGCGTTTGAACCCTGCCAGAAGGCAATATTTTGCACAGGCAACACATTCTGCGAGAAATCGCCACACCGACACACGCAGGCCGAGAACGGCGAAGGTTTTCAGCGCCTAATCGGTCACCAATTGCCCCGCATCCAGCCGGATCTGCCGATCCATCCTTGCCGCCAGATCAAGGTTATGGGTCGCGATCACCGCCGCAAGACCGGTGCCGCGCACCAGATCCATCAACGCCCCAAACACCTGATCCGATGTCCCCGGATCAAGGTTTCCTGTCGGCTCATCCGCAAGCAAAACCTTTGGCGCATTGGCCAGGGCCCGGCAAAACGCAACCCGCTGCTGCTCCCCGCCTGACAGGGCCGCGGGGCGATGGTCTGCACGCTCTGCAATCCCCACTCGCTCCAGCAATTTCCGCGCATGCGTCTCAGCCGCCGCTTTTGCCACACCATTGGCCAGTTGTGGCAACACGATATTCTCCTGCGCCGAAAACTCCGGCAACAGGTGATGAAACTGATAGATGAAACCCACATCACTGCGCCGCACCTTTGTGCGTTGCCGATCGCCGCGCCCGGTCATGTCCTGCCCGGTGATCTCGACCTTGCCCGCGTCCGGCGTGTCCAGCAGCCCGGCAATATGCAACAGGGTCGATTTGCCCGCCCCAGAAGGCGCCACAAGGGCCACAACCTCGCCCTTGCGCACATCCAGATCAATGCCGCGCAGCACGTTCACTTCATTGGGCAACCCGTGGTTATAGGCTTTGGTGATCCCTGAGAGCCGCAGCACAAACTCACTCATAGCGCAGCGCCTCCACCGGATTCATCCGCGCCGCCCGCCGCGCCGGAAAAATCGTCACGATAAACGACAGCCCCAGCGACAAAGCCACCGCAGACAGCACATCAGCCAATTGCAACTTGGCCGGCAGGAAGTAGATCCCCCTGATCGATGCATCCCACGCCGTGCCGCCAGACAGATAATTCACGAAGCCAAAGATCTGATCGACATATAGCGCAAAAAGACAGCCCAGAATGACGCCCAGCGCCGTGCCTATGATCCCGGTAAACGCGCCGCAAATAAAGAATACCCGCAGCACCGACCCTTCGGTCAGCCCCATGGTACGCAGGATGCCAATATCGCGCCCCTTATTTTTGACCAACATGATCAGCCCCGAAACGATGTTCATCGCGGCGATGAGAACCAGTACAGACAGGATCACAAACATCACCCGATCCTCGATATCCAGCGCATTGAGGAACGACCCCGACGCATCACGCCATGTCCAGACCTGCGCCCGCGGGCCGGTCGCGGTCAGGATTGGCAAAGCGTAGTTATCCACAGCTTCGGGATCTTCGACCATCACTTCAAGTTCGTCCGCCACCCCTTCACGGTTAAAGAAGATTTGCGCATCTGAAATCGGCAGATAGGCACGGGTGCGGTCAATGTCATAACGTCCCGCCGAAAAGATATACACAACCTCATAGGCGTTCACCCTCGGGCTGGTCCCAAAGGCGGTCTTGACCCCGTTAGGCGAGATCAGCTTGACCCTGTCTCCAACCGCGACGCCCAGGGTGTTGGCCACCCCGATGCCCAGTGCAATGCCCTCTTCAAACCGGTCCAAATCGCCCTGCGCGCGGGTCTGGTCGGCGATCCGCGGGATTGTCTTCAAATCCTTCGGCGCAATACCAAACACTTCGACACCTGCATTGGACTGGCGATGGTTTGCCATGACCTGCTGCCGGATCAGCGGCGCAACCCGCGTCACCCCCGGCACCGCTGCGACGGTTTGGGCCAAGGCCTCATAATCGGCAATGCTGCGATCAATCCGCCCGGCGGCGTTGACCTCGCCCAACTGGTAGACCGTCACATGCGCATTTGCGCCAAGGATCGTATCCACGAACTCCGCCCGAAATCCTGAGCGCACCGAAAGCGTTGCAATCAAAGCAAAAACCGCCAGTGTGATGCCGATCAAGCTGATCCAGGTCATCACCGAAACGCCGCCCTCGGCCCGTCGCGCCCGCAAATAGCGCCAGGCGATCATCCATTCAAAAGGCGCAAAGGGCGCAGTGCTCATCTTTTTGTCCATCCTAAGGAGGCTTCTGGCATTTTGGCCGCAACCTGAGGCTTTGCCCTCACAGGGTCAAGCGCCCATCGCGGGATCGGCGGGCCTGCGTCGAAACGGCCAGGACAGGATGCGCAAAATAACCCCAAGCACCGCCAAGCCCAGCACAAAGCCAACAGCCGCAAAAACCGCTCCGGCAAAATTCAGCGGCAGGGCAGGTTGATACTCCGACCAGGCGGCGCGCGCGATCTCGGGGTCCGTCAGGCTTGGCATATGATAGGCCCGCATGAACGGACCTTCGTTCTTCAATTGCTCCAAATCGGACCGCAGCCGTGCGTAGCGATCAAAGGTTGCGGTCATGTCTCTGCGCCGCCGCTCCAGAAAATCCGTGCCCTGCATCTGCGCCAGTGCATCAGCGCGGCTCAGCCCCACAGCCGCTGCGGAGGCATCAAAATCCGCCACCACATCCGACAGTGCATCAACCGCACCGCCCAGTCTTTGGATATATTGCTGGGAGAACTCAGGGAATTGCGAGGTCGCCGTGGCCCCGGCCAACCCACCCGCAAGGGTCAAGGCCCGCAGGATCATCGTTCTTGCTCCACAATGGGCGCCATGCTCTGCCTCCCGTTTGAACCGCAGGCTAACATACGTCAGCCTGCGATCAAGGATCAGGCGATGCCAGCGTAGATCTGCGCGATCTTCTGGACCGCAGCCTCTGGCGGCATCTCTTCGCTCTCGCCTGTGCGGCGCGATGTCAATTCGACCACCCCGTTTTTCAGCCCGCGCGGCCCAACCGTGATCCGCCATGGCAGGCCCAGCAGGTCCATCGTTGCAAACTTGCCCCCTGCCCGCTCATTGCGATCATCATAAAGCGGATCAAGCCCCAACGCCTTGAGAGACGCATAAAGCGCATCACAGGCAGCATCCGCCTCTTCGTCGCCCTGCTTGAGGTTCACAATCCCCGCATGGAAGGGCGTCACGCCTTCAGGCCAGATGATCCCCTTGTCATCATGGCTGGCCTCAATGATCGCGCCCAAAAGGCGGCTCACACCTATCCCGTGGCTGCCCATATGCACCGGCACGGTCTTGCCATCCGGCCCCTGCACCTTGGCGCCCATGGCCTCGGAATACTTGGTCCCGAAATAGAAGATCTGCCCAACCTCAATGCCCCGCGCCGTGCGTTGGCGGTCCTTTGGCACCTCGGCAAAGAGCGCCTCATCATGGGTCTCATCCGTGCGGGCATACTTGGAGGTGAACTCCTCCAACACAGCGGCACATTGATCAACACTGTCATAATCGATCTCGCGATCACCAAAGGTCAGATCGGTCACCGCGCTGTCATAAAACACTTCGGATTCGCCGGTTTCGGCCAGCACAAGGAACTCATGGGTGTAATCGCCGCCAATCGGGCCCCCATCTGCCCGCATCGGGATCGCCTGCAGGCCCATCCGCTCATAGGTCCGCAGATAGCTGACCAGATGACGGTTGTAGGCATGCAGCGCGTCCTCCTTGGTCAGGTCAAAGTTATAGCCGTCCTTCATGAAAAACTCTCGGCCCCGCATCACACCAAAACGCGGGCGGATCTCGTCACGGAATTTCCACTGAATGTGGTAAAGCGTCAAAGGCAGGTCTTTGTAAGACCCGACATGGCTGCGGAAAATATCGGTGATCAGTTCCTCATTGGTGGGGCCATACAGCATATCACGCCCATGCCGGTCCTTGATGCGCAGCATCTCTTCGCCATAGTCGTCATAGCGGCCGCTTTCGCGCCACAGATCCGCCGATTGCAACGTCGGCATCAGCATCGGAATATGCCCCGCCCGCTGTTGCTCTTCATGCACGATATTCTCGATCTTGCGCAGCACCTTGAAACCAAGCGGCAACCAGGAATAAATCCCGGCACTCGCCTGCTTGATCATCCCCGCCCGCAACATCAAACGGTGGCTCACAATCTGCGCCTCAGAAGGGTTCTCTTTCAGCACAGGCAAAAAATAGCGGCTCAGACGCATCACGCGCTCCTCGGCAAAGTCAAATTCCTTGCCTTGCCTAATTCAAACCCCGCGCAGGCACAATCACCATCCCGGGCCCTACGCCTTTTTGGCTTCAAATACTCCGGGGGTTTGGGGGCAGCGCCCCCATTCCATTGATAAATCAAATGCGGCGCAGCCGCTCATTCTGATCCAGCGGCCAATTGCGCAAGCTCCAGCGCCACCTGCGTGGCCTGTGCCATATCCTGCACCGATATCCATTCCAGCGGCCCGTGGATCTCCTGCATACCGGTGAAAATATTCGGGCATGGCACCCCCATCTCGGTCAGGCGCGATCCATCCGTACCGCCCCGGATCGGCACCGACACCGGCTCAAGCCCGGCCTTGCGCACCGCTGCATGGGCCAGATGCACAGGCGTCATATCCTCCTCCAGCCAATAGCGCATGTTGCGGTATTGCGGGCGGATTTCGCAGGTGATCTCGGCACGCGGCTCCGTCGCGGCGACGGTCTGGCAAATCTGGCGCAGCAGATCACCCTTCGCAGCCAAGCCATCCCGCTCAAAATCGCGCAGGATCAGAACGATTTCCGCCTCGGTCGAGCCGCCATTCACTTCGGAGACATGGATAAACCCTTCTGTGCCTTCGGTTGTGTCCGGCGTCATCGTGACCTGCGGCAAGGTCATGATGATCTTCGCAACCAGATGCAGCGCATTGACCATCTTGTCCTTGGCAAATCCCGGATGGGCCGACACGCCCCTGACCTTGATCACCGCCCCATCGGCTGAAAATGTCTCGAACTCCACCTCGCCGGGCTTGCCGCCATCGAAGGTATAGGCAAAATCCACTGCCAGATCGGCAGGCAGCCTCGCATCCACCCCTCGTCCGATCTCTTCGTCCGGCGTAAAGGCCAGCCGGATCTTGCCATGCGGAATTTGCCGGTTGTTCAACAAATGCCGCGCCGCCGTCATCGCAATCGCAACCCCGGCCTTGTCATCGCCGCCCAACAAGGTTGTGCCGCTGGCCGTGATGATATCTTCGCCCATCTTTTCACCTAAATAGGGCGAATTTTCTGGCGACAGTTTCAACTCCGGCGCATCGGCAAAGGTGATATCGCCGCCGTTGTAACCGCGATGCACCACAGGTTTCACCCCTGTGGCATTGAACTGCGGCGCGGTGTCCACATGGGCCAGCCACCCCATCACCGGCGCGTCCTCTACAGTTGCCGGAATGCTCGCCAGAACCACACCGTAGTCCGTCAGCACAACATCTTCTGCGCCCATCTCCAGCAATTCTTCCACCAGCAATTGCGACATCTGCAACTGGATCTCGGTGCTGGGGGACGTCGGCGATGTGGCATCGCTCTGGCTGTCAATCGCCGCATAGCGGACCAGCCGGGTTTCCAATTCGTCGTCAAATGCACTGCGCATGGTTCTCTCCCGCTTTTGCCCGATAGAGCCGCCTGAGCGGACCCGAAGTCAAGACAGTCAAATGCTTGACCGGCCCGCGGCGGAAATGCTCAGTGGTCAAAACACCCAGGATTGCCCATGCCCAGCATCACCGAACCGGCCCGCGAAACCCCGATTATTCACCAAACCGGCGTTCTGGTTGTCGGCTCCGGCCCCGGCGGCCTTGCTGCGGCGCTCGCCGCCGCGCGGGCGGGTGCAGAGGTTACGCTGCTGGATCGGTTCGGTTGTTTTGGCGGCAATATCACCGTTGTCGGGGTTGAGGGCTTTGCCTGGTACCGCCATGAAGCGACTGTCGAAGCGGGCGGCATCGGCTGGGAATTTGAGGAACGTGCCAAAGCTATGGGCGCGGCGGTTCCGGAATCCCAATCGCTCAGCTATGAGTTGGACAGCGAAGGCTTCAAACTGGTCGCTGACCGGCTGGTGCAGGAGGCCGGCATCCACCCCATGCTGCACCGCCAGTTTGTCGCCCCGATCATGCAGGGGGACCGGATCACCGGGGTGATTGTCGAATCCAAGGCAGGACGCGAGGCGATTTTGGCCAAGGTGGTGATAGATGCCACCGGCGACGCAGACGTCGCACAACGGGCGGGCGCGCCCACACGAAAAACCCCGATCGAAGAGATGCAGGCCGCCTCGGTGATGTTCCATATCGCGGGCGTGGACAAACAGGCCTTCATGGCCGGAGTGCAGAGCGATCCGCAAACCTACAAGGATTGGTCCTCGGGTGAGTGGCAGGTCGAAACCGACGGCAAGGAAGACGATATGTTCTCGCCCTTCCTTGGAAAACCCTTTGAACGCGCAATTAAGGACGGTCTGATCCCGCCGCATCTGAACACCATCGGCGGCACATGGGGGGCGGTCCATGACACCGGCGAGATGACCTATATGAACCTCGTGCATCTGGCAGGCTGCGACGGCACCGATCCCGACAGCATGACCCGCTTTGAGATCGAAGGCCGGGCGCAGGCCATGCTCGCCATCGATGCGCTGCGGGCCTATACGCCGGGCTGCGATGCGGCGCGGCTACGCAACTTTGGCACGTCCATCGGCATCCGCGACACGCGCAAGCTGGATGCCCAATACAACATGACCGAAAACGATGTCCGCCATCAGGGCCGTTTTGAGGACAGCATTGGCATCTATCCCGAATTTATCGACGGCTATGGCGTGCTGATCATTCCGACCACGGGGCGCTATATGCAGGTGCCCTATCGGTCAATGTTACCCAAGAAGATCAAAAACTTGCTGGTCACAGGCCGCGCCATTGGCGGCGACAAGATCGCCCATGCCGCCACCCGCAACATGGCCTGCTGCGCCGTGGCGGGCCAGGGCGCAGGCGTTGCGGCGGCGCAGTCCATCGCCACCGGCACCGCGTTGGACCAGCTTGACATTCAAGCCGTGCAAACCACCCTGTCGAAACAAGGCGTGCGGGTATTCTAGCGCCCCCACCCCTTGAAACACCGTTCCGCATGGGCGATGTGATAAGAAGCCCAAACCGGAGACATTCATGGCCCTGCCTGTACGAGATCAGCTGAAATACTGGGGCGCCGCCACGGCGGTGTTTCTCATTGTACTGTGGTTTCTCGGCGATGTGCTGCTCCCCTTTGTCTTGGGCGGGGCGATAGCCTATTTCCTTGATCCGGTGGCCGACCGGCTTGAGAAAATGGGCCTCAGCCGCGCCTTGGGAACGGCCTGTATCACCGTTGTTGCCCTGCTGATCTTTGTGGTCATGGCGCTGCTGGTGGTGCCGACACTGGTCAATCAAACTGTCAGCCTGATCGAGGTGGCACCGCAACTGACCCGCGATTTCACCAATTTCCTGACCGAACGGTTTCCATCCCTGCTCGATCAGGATTCGACCCTGCGCAGTTCGCTCAATTCGATAGGAGCCACCATTCAGGAACGCGGCGGACAGGTGTTGCAAACGGCACTGGCCTCCTTTGCCTCGATTATCAACATCATCCTGCTCTTTGTGATCGTGCCTGTGGTCGCGGTTTACCTGTTGCTGGATTGGGACCGCATGGTCGCTGGCATTGACGGATTGTTGCCAAGAGACCATCAGCCGGTGATCCGCCAACTGGCCAGAGACATTGACAAAACGCTGGCCTCTTTCATTCGCGGTATGGGCACAGTTTGCCTGATCCTTGGCACCTATTATGCCATCGCGCTGATGCTTGTGGGGCTGCAATTCGGCCTTGTCGTTGGGTTTATCGCGGGTCTCGTGACCTTTATTCCCTACCTCGGCGCGATCCTTGGCGGCGCCTTGGCCATTGGGCTGGCATTGTTCCAGTTCTGGGGGGATTGGGTGTCCATCGGACTGGTCGCCGGTATCTTTGCTCTCGGTCAGGTGATCGAAGGCAATGTTCTGACCCCCAAGCTGGTGGGCAATTCGGTGGGCCTGCACCCTGTTTGGCTGATCCTGTCGTTGTCTGTCTTCGGCACGCTCTTTGGCTTTGTCGGCATGTTGGTCGCGGTCCCTGTTGCGGCGGCGCTGGGTGTGGTGGCCCGCTTTGCGGTCAGCCAATACAGACAAAGCCTGCTATACAAAGGCACCAGCCAAAACGCCAAATCCTCGGGCGACAGCTGACATGCACAGACAACTGGGACTGGACCTGCCCAGCCGCACGGCGCTGGAACGGGATGCATTTTTTGTCGCACCCTCGAACGCCATGGCGCTGGCGATGATTGATGGCTGGCAACAATGGGCGGGCGGCAAGCTGGTGCTGACCGGTCCTGCCGGATCAGGCAAAACCCACCTTGCCCACGTCTGGGCAGAGATGTCAGGCGCCACCATCGTGCCAGCCAGCAGCCTTCGAGACGCGGACATCCCCGCCCTTGCCCAATCCAGCATCGCGGTCGAAGACATTCCCGCCATCGCAGGCAACGCAGAGGCGCAGACCGCTCTGTTCCATCTCCACAACCTGGTGCTCGCCGAAGGTCACAAACTGCTGCTGACCGGTACACCGCCGGTGCAACATTGGGGGCTCAGTTTGCCAGACCTCATCAGCCGCCTGCGCGGGGCAACTGCCGTCGCGCTGGAGGCCCCCGATGATGCGCTGCTGTCGGCCCTACTCGTCAAACTGCTGGCTGACCGGCAATTGACACCCAAGCCCGATCTGATCCCCTATCTGCTGACCCGAATGGACCGTTCCTTTGCCGCTGCGATTGACCTGATCAACCGGCTTGATGCCGCCAGTATCGCGCTCAAACGGCCCGTGACCCGCCATCTGGCAATGCAGGTGCTGGACAAAGACCACCCTGACGCGTGATACTGCTTTGAAATATGGTAGAAATCCTTTCTGCCTGTCGCAATCCCGTTACACACCAACGCCATAAGGCGCCCATGACCCACGCAGATTTTCTCGAAAGCCCCTTTCCCGACGCGACCGACCTGCCCGAGCTGGACATCTCGGGAACTGGCAGGTTCTTTAACCGCGAACTCAGCTGGCTGGCCTTCAACTGGCGGGTATTGGAAGAGGCCGAGAACCCCCGTGTGCCGTTGCTGGAAAGACTGCGGTTCCTGTCAATCTCTGCCGATAACCTTGATGAGTTCTACACCGTGCGCGTCGCAGGCCTGCGCGAGCTGGCACAGGCGGGCAACACCACCCCTGCCGCTGACGGGCTGACACCTGCCGAACAACTGGTGTTGATCAACGAAAACGCCCGCAATCTGATGATGAACCAGCAGCGTGTTCTGGTCTCTTTGATGGCCGAGATGGACGCGCAGAACATCATGTTGGAACGGATCGCGGACCTGACTGATGATGATCGGGCCTACCTCAAAGAAGTCTTTCTAAATCAGGTGTTTGCGGTTCTGTCTCCGCTTGCGATTGACCCCGCGCATCCCTTCCCGTTTATACCCAACACCGGCTATGCGCTGGCCCTGCAACTGGAACGCAGCGCCGACAAACGCCCCTTGCAGGCGCTCTTGCCGATCCCCGCGCAGATTGACCGTTTCGTGTCCCTGCCTGCCCCCGATGGCAGCATCAGGTATCTGCCGCTTGAAGACCTGCTGGTGGTGCATATTCCGGACCTGTTTCCGGGTTACAAGCTCAAGGCACACTTCGAATTTCGCGTGCTGCGCGACAGCGACCTCGAAGTGGAGGACGAAGCCGAAGATCTGGTGCGCGAATTCGAGGTCGCCCTGAAACGCCGCCGCCGCGGCGAGGTGGTGCGCCTGACCCATTCCGCCGGTGCGCCGGAAAAGCTGAAATCCGTTATCATGGACGAATTGGGCGTACACGAACGCGATGTGATCGAGATTGACGGCATGATTGGCGTCGATGACCTGAGCGAGCTTGTCACCGACAGCCGTCCGGATCTGCTTTGGCCGCAGTTCACACCGCGCGTGCCGGAACGGGTGTCGGATCACGATGGCGATATGTTCGCTGCGATCCGCCAGAAAGACATGCTGTTGCACCACCCCTATGAAACCTTCGATATGGTGGTCCGTTTCCTGGCCCAAGCAGCGCGTGATCCCAATGTGGTGGCGATCAAACAGACGCTCTACCGCACCTCGCGCGACAGCCCGATTGTCGAGGCGCTGTGCGAGGCGGCTGAGGATGGCAAATCGGTCACCGCCCTGGTTGAGCTGAAGGCCCGCTTTGACGAGGCGGCCAACATCCGCCAGTCGCGGCGGTTGGAACGCGCGGGCGCACATGTGGTCTACGGATTTATAGACCTGAAAACACACGCAAAAATTTCAACCGTGGTGCGCCGTGAAGGCAATCAACTGGTCACCTACACCCATTATGGCACAGGCAATTACCATCCGATTACGGCCCGCGTTTACACCGACCTTTCGCTGTTCACCTGCGATCAGCGTCTGGGCCGGGACGCCACCAAAGTGTTCAACTACCTGTCCGGCTATGCCCAGCCCGACAGCCTTGATAACCTTGCCATCTCGCCCACCACCCTCAAACCGCGCCTGCTTGAAATGATCGCCGCCGAGGCGGATCATGCCGCCAACGGCAAACCGGCCGAGATCTGGGCCAAGATGAATTCCATCATCGATTCCGAAGTCATTGACGCGCTCTACGCCGCCTCGCAGGCCGGAGTGAAGATCAGCCTTGTGATCCGCGGCATCTGCGGGTTGCGCCCCGGCGTCAAAGGGCTGAGCGAGAATATCCGCGTGAAATCCATTGTCGGACGGTTCTTGGAACATTCACGCATTGTCTGCTTTGGCAATGGCCATGGATTGCCGCATAAAAAGGCGCGGGTCTTTATGTCGTCCGCCGATTGGATGGGCCGCAACCTGAACCGCCGCGTTGAAACGCTGGTTGAGATTGAAAACCCGACCGTGAAGGCACAGATCACCAGCCAGGTGATGGCGGCAAACCTTGCCGATGTGGCCCAAAGCTGGGTCATGGCCCCCGATGGCACATTTGACCGCCCGCCGATCCCCGAAGGCCAGTTTGCATTCAACTGCCACCGCTTCTTTATGGAAAATCCATCCCTGTCGGGACGCGGTTCTGCCGGGGCGTCAGACGTGCCAAAACTGACCCATACAGAAGACTGATTTTTGCCCGCCGCACCGCCGGATTTGCCCTGATTAACGATTGACCTAAGCACGGCACTGGACCATTTTGCGCCCAACTGCCACCTGCCCGCAGGAGACGCCCATGGCCCATCTCACCGACCCCGCAACGCCTGCGGTGCCAGAAACCGGACTTGCGGATTTGGGGCTTTTCGGCAAACCCCTGTTCGAAGATCCAAGCGCACGGGCGCTGGCGCGGGTCGGGGTTGTGGATGTCGGGTCAAACTCTGTCCGATTGGTGGTGTTTGACGGCGCGGCGCGATCGCCCGCCTATTTCTACAACGAAAAAATCATGTGTGCCCTCGGCGCGGGCATGGCCGAAACCGGCCATCTGTCGCCCCAAGGCCGCGCCCGCGCCCTGTCAGCCATGCGCCGGTTCAGCAAACTCGCCGAAGGGATGGGCCTGTCGGAACTCACGGTTGTCGCCACTGCGGCAGTGCGCGATGCCACTGACGGGCAGGAGTTCTGCGACGAGGTGCGCCGCGAAACCGGTCTGCGGATCTGGGTCATTGACGGGCGCGAAGAGGCACGATTGTCGGCGCAGGGCGTCCTGCTGGGCTGGCCGGGGGCTTATGGGCTGGTCTGCGACATTGGTGGTTCGTCGATGGAACTGGCCGAAATTTCCGGCGGGCGCGTCGGGCGGCGGGTCACCTCTCAGCTCGGCCCGCTGAAACTGCGAGACCTCAAAGGTGGGGCCACGGCACGCGATGCCCATATCAAAGAGGTGATGGAAAGCCTGCATGCCCAAATGGGCAGCCAACGCGACCGATTGTTTCTGGTGGGCGGATCATGGCGGGCCATCGCACGGATTGACATGCTGCGCCGGGGCTATCCCCTGCATGTACTGCACGAATACCGCATGACGCCCAAGGCCGTCCGCGCCACGGTGAAATACATCAAGAACTGCGATCTGGATGAACTGCGCGCCGCCTGCGGTGTGTCCTCAACCCGGATGGCGCTGGTGCCCTATGCCGCGCAGGTCTTGTCGCGGCTGGTGCGCACCTTCAAACCCAAGGACATCGCGATCTCCAGCTATGGTATCCGCGAAGGCATGCTTTACGAACAGATGCCTCAACGCCTGCGCGACCGCGATCCCCTGATCGAGGCTTGCCGCTTTGCCGAGGCCAAGGATGCCCGGATGCCGGGTTTTGGCAAGGTGCTCAACAATTTTATCGCCCCGCTCTACCGCTCGGCCCCTGCCCCGCGCAAACGGCTGGTCAAAGCCGCCTGCCTTCTGCATGACGTCAGCTGGCGGGCGCATCCCGACTACCGTGCAGAAGTTTGCTTTGACAATGCCACCCGCGCCAACCTCGGCGGGCTGAAACACTCCGAACGTATCTATCTGGGTCTGGCGCTGCTGCACCGATATTCCAACAAGCGCGAAAACACCCGGTTTGAAGATCTCTACGAGATGGTAGACGAACGCACCCGCAGAGAGGCCGAAATCCTTGGCAAGGCGATGCGATTTGGTGCGATGCTGTGGATGAACAAAGATGCAGAACGCGGCGAAATGCGTTGGTTTCCAAAGAAAAAGCTGCTGCAATTGCGCCTGACCGAAGACATGCTGCCCCTGTTTGGCGAGGTCGCCGAGGCGCGGTTCAACTCATTGGCCAGTTCCCTTGAGGCGCAGGTCGAGATCAAGACCGTGCGCAAGGCGCGACACGATTGACACGCCCGCCCGGCCGTGAGGGCGGAATTGAGTTTTTCTTGCCAAATGAAGCAGGAGGACGCACGGAACAACAGCCGTGTTCAAAGGTCAATTTGCGGTGCAGGTTCGGTCGGGGTTTCCGGTTTGACCAATGGATAATCCGGTTTGCGGCGGATCACGATATCCCCGTTAGGCAACATCTCGGGCGCTTGATACGCGCTCCAGTCCTCGACCTCTTCCAAGAGTTCGGTCAGTTTCGGCCCCATCTCCTGGGCAAAGTTCTTGAGTGCCGGGCCCACCTGATCGGCCAGCCCTGAAAATTCCTCGATGGCGGGCTCCATCTCTTTGAGAATGCCTTCCATGAACATCTGCGCCCCGCGTTCCATGAGGGACAATCCGCGGTCCTCCTCGGCGGTCACAGCCAAGGGTGCAAGAGCCACCAAAATGATCAAACTGATACGTTTCATAGGGCCAATATAGTAGCCTTGCCTCAGGTTTTCGAGGGGGCGACCGGACCATCAGCGAATTCCAGCGTCACCGGGAAATGGTCAGACGCCATTACTAGCGCATCGCGCAGCTCTGGTGTGTGCCAGCAATCAGGATCATCGAGCGGATGCCAGATCCGCCAGGCCGCGCCCCGTTGCCGGAAATGCGGCGTGACCATGATGTAGTCCAAAAGCGCCTGCAAGAACCGCTTTTCCGGCCTGATCCAGAACCGCGAAGTGGTCGGCATCGCGCCCAAACGGCGGCTGAGCGCCTGCCGCGCATGCGGATCAAAAAGCGCATCCGGCCCGTCATCCCCCATGACGATCTCGACCGACGAGCGGCCAAACAGATGTTCAAACTCATCCAGCCCCGGCCCGTCATTCAGATCCCCCAGAACCACCAGCGGCACTGCATCTTGCAGATGTTCCTCGATCCGGCCACGCAGCCAAATTGCCTGCGCCAATTGTTTGCGCCGGTTGGCAATGGCAAAGCTCATCACTTCGGCAGGATTGCTTGCCCCATGCGGCGCTTTGGACTTGAGATGCGCCCCGATCATTCGAAAGACAAATCCACCAGCAGTCTCAACCGACAGCTCAAGCGGCGGCTTGGAAAACACCACCCGGTCTTCGGTGGCATCAATATCCAGATCAATCCGCAGCGCCCCGTCGAAACGCGGCGCACCCTTTGCCCCATCGGGACCAGACGCCACACCTTGGGGATCATGCTTGACCCGCATCACATCCGGATCAAACAGCAAGGCGATCTCTTGCTGGGTGTCATTGGGAAAACCAATGACCGCATCCCTTGCCCGCAACCCAAAATGTTCAGCGAACCCGGTCAGAGCTTTGATGGTAGAGCGGCTCTTGCTCTGGTCCGGCGCTTCGATAATCATGACAGCATCCGCATCCAGGGCCTGAAACACCCGGCCCAATGCCTGGGTCTGCTGCGCGCGCGTCACGTTGTAGCGTGCCGACCAGCCGCCATCATCAAAAAGCTGGTCATCGTCGTCAAACAGGCTCGAAAACCACTCGATGTTATAAGTGGCAATCCGCATCAAGCGGCCTTGCCAGACAAGGTTTCCCAGGCCCGGTTGATATCAATCAGCCGCTTTTCCGCCATGCGCACTGCCTCTTCGGGCAGGCCCCGCGCCACCAGGGCATCGGGGTGATTGGCCCGCACCAGTCTGCGCCACGCTGCCCGCGCTTCCTCCATCGAGGCATCCGGCGCAATACCCAGAACCGTATGTGGCAGCGGCGAGGTATCAGGCACAAACCGCGCCTTGAGCGCCGGAAATATCTCATCGGCCAACCCGAATATTTCTGCCACCCGCTCCAGAAACGCGTCCTCATTGGGGTGATATGTCCCATCGGCCATGGCGATGTGGAAAAGCCCCTCCATCAGATCGGTCAGGATCTCGGGCTGCTCGGCAAACATCTGGGCGATCCGGCGGGCGTAATCGTCAAATCCCGCCACATCGCGCCGTGCCAGATTGAACACCCGCGCCGCACCATCCGCATCGGCCTCGGCAATCTGAAACACCTCGCGAAACGCTGTGACCTCATCGCGGGTGACCAAACCGTCGGCCTTGGCCATCTTGGCCCCCAAGGCGATCACCGCAATGGTGAAGGCCACCGACCGCTCCGGAGGGCTGCGCAGGCGGTCAAACACTTCTCCCAGCCCCTGGCCAGAGGTCAGGGCGGAAAGGGCTTCGGTGATGCGGGTCCAAATCGACATGGGCGAACCATAGACGCTGCCGCGGGGGAAGTCAGGACGTTCGGAGGCTTTTCTGCATCAAAATCAGGTCAAGCCATACGCCGTGCTTGCGCCCCACCTCCGGCATGTGCCCGGTCTGGGCAAACCCCATCTTCCTGTGAAAGGCGACAGCCGCTTCATTGGCCCCGCTGATCCCGGCCACCATGACGTGAACCCCCTGATCCCGCGCCGCCTTTTCCGCCTGCGCCATCAGACGCGCCCCGATACCCTGACCGCCAAAACCGTCCGCCACAATCACCGTGTGTTCGACCGTATGGGCATATCCGGGCCCAGCCCGAAACGCCCCGAATGTCACAAATCCGGCCAGTGCACCCGCCTCGGCCACCCAAAAGGCGGAAGGCCGTGCATCAATCAGCCCGGCCACCTCCGCTGGCGTTTTCTCAACTGTGGTGAAGGTAAACACCGTGTCCCGGATCATGCCATTCCACAGCGCCGCGATACCCTGTGCATCCGCTGCACTCGCGGGCCTGACAATCACCGCAGCACCCGTGCCTGACCCGCAACGTCAAACCGCGCCTCAAGCCCGGCTGAGCCGGTCTCAAACGCCACAAATGCACCCTGCAAATGCGGCGCAAGCAACTGCGCCAGCTCCGCCGCCTGCGGATGGCGCACTGTCAATCCGGTCATCCGGCAACCTTTTTGCTCCAACCGCGTCGCCGGATGCGCAGCGCCCTCCCATTCGATCAGCGCAGGCGCACAATTGTCATAGGGCAAAATCCCGCTCTCCGGCACCGCCATGCGCCACCGCAGATCGCCCCGCTGCAACTGCACAGGTGCGCCAAAGCCTGCCGGCAAGGCGGCCAATGTTGCGTCCAGATCCGAACAGCGGCAAATCCAGTTGCTCAGCCGCGCCGCACCGGAAAACCGATCCAGATCAAACCACCGCGGCCGCATTGGCGTGGCCCCGTCGGGATTGATAGCAATCGCCTCAAGATACAGCCCGTCTTCGAGGCCCAACAGCATATTATGGGTGAAGAACACATCATGCTCACCGCCCTGCTGCAAGGACACACCCAACGCCGCCTCAACATGGGCCTGCGCCGCCGCCAGCGTTTCTCCGGCCACAGCAACATGATCCAGTTCAATCATTGCCCCACTCCCCACTGCAACGCCCCCCTTTTTGGCCCAAAATACTCACGGAGGGGGTTTGGGGGAGGCAGACAGCCTCCCCCAACCTTTCCACTTGCGCCATCTGTCCAGGCAGATGGACAACAGGGCGGCAGTCAGCCGCCCCCAATCAACAAATCACATCATTTGGCATTCGCCAAATGCCCTTTGGGTCACCCCCGCGCCGTGCGGATCAGCTTGAGAATATCCTGCGCCGCCGACGGGATATTGGTCCCCGGCCCAAAGATCGCCTTGACCCCGGCATCGTAGAGGAACTGATAATCCTGCTGCGGGATCACCCCGCCGCAAATCACCAATATATCCTCTGCGCCCGCCTCTTTCAGCGCGGCAATCAATTGCGGGGCCAGCGTTTTATGGCCCGCGGCCTGCGAACTGATACCGATCACATGCACATCGTTATCAACCGCATCCTGCGCCGCTTCGGCAGGGGTCTGGAACAGCGGCCCCACATCCACGTCAAACCCGATATCGGCAAAGGCCGTGGCAATCACCTTGGCGCCGCGGTCATGGCCGTCCTGGCCCATCTTCACCACCAGCATACGCGGGCGCCGACCCTCGGCCTCGGCAAATTCTTCCACGGATTTCTGGATATTGGCGAAACCCTCATCCCCCTCATAAGCCGCGCCATATACCCCGGCGAGGGTTTTCACCTCCGCCCTGTGGCGGCCAAACTCGTCTTCCATTGCCATGCTGATCTCTCCCACAGTGGCGCGTGCCCGTGCCGCTTCGACCGCCCCTTCCAACAGGTTGCCGCCCTCTTTGGCGCGGCGGGTCAGTTCCGCCAATGCGACGGTACATGCGGCCTCGTCGCGGCTGGCGCGGATGCTGTTCAAACGTTTGATCTGGCTTTCGCGCACCGCGACATTGTCCACATCCAGAATATCAATCGGGTCTTCGCTTTCGCGGCGGTATTTGTTGACCCCGACGATCACCTCGGTGCCACGGTCAATATTGGCCTGCCGTGTCGCCGCCGCCTCTTCGATCCGCAGTTTCGGCATGCCAGAAGCCACGGCCTTGGTCATGCCGCCCAATTCCTCAACCTCTTCGATCAAGGTCCAGGCCGCCTCGGCCAGATCATGGGTCAGCTTTTCAACATAGTAAGACCCGGCCAGCGGATCGACCACATTGGTCACGCCGGTTTCTTCTTGCAAAATCAACTGGGTATTGCGGGCAATGCGCGCGGAAAAGTCGGTCGGCAAGGCAATCGCCTCATCCAGCGCGTTGGTGTGCAGCGACTGCGTGCCGCCCAGTGCCGCCGCCATCGCCTCATAAGCGGTGCGTACCACGTTGTTGTACGGATCCTGTTCCTGCAAGGACACACCAGATGTCTGGCAATGGGTCCGCAGCATCGAGGATTTCGGGTTCTTCGGCTCAAACTCCGACATGATCCGGTGCCACAACAAACGCGCCGCCCGCAGTTTGGCCGCTTCCATGAAAAAGTTCATGCCAATGGCAAAAAAGAACGACAGGCGCGGCGCAAACCGGTCCACGTCCATGCCAGCAGCAATCGCGGTGCGCACATATTCACGGCCATCCGCAAGGGTAAAGGCCAGTTCCTGAACGAGGTTCGCGCCGGCCTCCTGCATGTGATAACCCGAGATCGAGATTGAATTGAACTTCGGCATATGGTCCGAGGTATATTCGATGATATCGCCAATGATCCGCATCGATGGCTCTGGCGGATAGATATAGGTGTTGCGCACCATGAACTCTTTCAGAATGTCGTTCTGAATGGTCCCGGCCAGCACCGATTTGTCATGGCCCTGCTCTTCGCCCGCAACGATGAAATTGGCCAAAATCGGGATCACGGCACCGTTCATCGTCATCGACACGCTGACCTTGTCCAACGGGATGCCGTCAAACAGGATTTTCATATCCTCAACGCTGTCGATGGCCACACCGGCCTTGCCGACATCACCCTCAACACGGGGGTGGTCGCTGTCATAGCCCCGGTGAGTGGCCAGATCAAAGGCCACCGAAACCCCCTGCTGCCCCGCCGCCAGACCGCGCCGGTAAAATGCGTTGGATTCTTCGGCTGTTGAAAAGCCCGCATATTGGCGGATTGTCCAAGGACGGCCCGCGTACATCGTGGCCTTCACCCCGCGGGTGAACGGCGCGCTGCCGGGGATGGAGCCCAGATGATCCACCCCTTCGAGGTCTTCGGCAGTGTAAAGCGGCTGCACGGGGATGCCCTCAAGGGTGTTCCACGTCAGATCGTCCACACTGCGTCCACGCAGCTCCGCCTCGGCGGCTTTACGCCATGTTTCCTTTGATGTGTCCTTGTCCGCTGTCATGAGCTTGTCCTCTTGTCATCTGATCCGGCGGCAGGTTTTTGTCTGCGCTTGTCCGGATCTTATCCTCTGTCAAATGGGCCAGACCATCAGCACCGGCAGTCAGCCAGTGCAGATCGTCCGCATAGTGATCCGCCAATCGGGCGGTTTGTTCTGGAGTGAATGGGTGCCAACGGCCCTGTCCTTCGGGCAATTGCGCCGGGTCTGCCCCCTGCGCCAACAGCACCCCGCGCAGCTTTGGCAAATCAGGTGACCGGTTCAGCCAAAGCGCATTTCGGTCGGCGGGCACCGCGCGGTCCAATGCCGCCGCCAGCACGCTGTCGGACCGGCCTGCAAAGGTTTCAAACGGCAGCACCTCGATATGCGCATCCGGCACTGCGCAAGACAGATCCGTGATGACATCCCGCCAACCCCGCTGGCGGTTCGAGATCACCTCGAAGGTGCGTGGCTGTGGCACGGGATGTCCTCGGGCCACGGTCATCGCCGCTACCGAGGACCACCATAGGTCGGGCGAGCGGACACATAGAACCACGCGGCTGATCTTGCCGCCAAAGGCCGCTGAAACCCGTGCCAGTCGTTCACCGATCGCCGGATATAGAGTTCTGGCCCGCAGGCAGGCCCGCGGCGTGCCGATCATGTTCTCGTCACTGACCAGCAGATCGCGCAACCCCAGATCCGCAGCCCGCGCCGCAAGAAGCTGCACCCGCCCTTGGGCACGGGTCTGAAGGCTGAGCCTTTTTGCAGCGGCAGGGCCAGGAAACAACCCCGGAAACACCGACTTACGGGTGCGCCACGGCCCCCAGAACCCGGTTCCCTGTTGGCCCAGATCATCCGCGTGCTCCCGCACATAATGCTGGAACGTGGTCGTCCCGGTGCGATGCGCACCAAGGTGAAGTATGACATCCATAACAGCGGCGCCAATCGTGCTGAGCAAGGCCGCCCCCATCGGCCTGAACGCAGGGGAACACCCCGTCATGTGCCCAAAGCCATTGCATTGTGCTTAATGCGAAAATCACACCGATTTTGCATCGCAAATCTTGCAAAAGCGCCTATATCTGTTTCAACAGGAGCCTTTATGAAACCGCTTATACCGCTTGTTATTGCTGGATTTTTTGCCACCGCACTGAGTGCGGACACCGATGCGCCACCTGCCGCAGATACCGTGTTTCGCACCGCAGATATGGCCGATTTAAGCGAATTCCACTGGAAAAAGCGCCCCGTTGTGGTCTTTGCCGACAGCGAGAACGATCCTGCCTTTATCGAACAGATGGAACTTTTGGAGGCCCGCACGGACGCGCTGATCGAACGGGATGTCGTCGTTTTGACCGACACCGACCCCGCTGCCCGCTCGGCGCTGCGGCTCAAGATGCGGCCCCGCGGCTTTATGCTGGTGCTTGTGGGCAAGGACGGCGGCATCAAACTGCGCAAGCCATTTCCATGGGACGTGCGGGAAATCAGCCGCAGCATAGACAAAATGCCCATCCGCCAACGCGAGATCCGCGAAGAGAAAGACACCATGCGCCCCGAAAGGCCGTGATCCTTGATCAGCAGTGCCCTGGCGCCTATGTTAAAGGCAGGAACAACGCGAAGGTCTGATATGGACAAAGATCCCAACATACCGTTCACACCGATCCCTGTGACGTGGCGGACAGGTCCGCGCCCTGGCTATTGATAATCTGCTGGGCCGCTCTGGCCCCGCCGACGGAATAGGCCTTGATCAATCGTAGGGCATATTTTCCGAACAAATACGCCTGTTTACGCATGCCTACATAGTCTGAATACATTGCAGTGCGGCGTGGTGGGTCCAGTGTCTTGAACGTCTCGCCGCGCATATCCTCGGCAAGAGCCGAAACCGATTTGATCAGACTGTAGTAGGCGACAATCGCATCAATCGTCTGGCGCGGCAGCACGTCAATCTCCGCGATCACCGCGTCATAGACATGATCGTGATGCTCACGCGGGATAAACGGCACATAATCCGCCTCTTTTTCCATACGTTCGGTCAAGGCGGCGACATAGGCCTCCGTTTCCCCCACAACCCATAGCGATTCCAGCGTATTGCCGATCTCTGCATAAAGCGCCTTGTGATAATCCCGCAGCCGCTCCGCACGTCCGCGCGATTTGGCCAGTTCGGCAAAAATTGCCGTGGTCAGCCAGCCCACCGCAATCACCAGACCCGCGATCATCGCCTGCTGGATACCTGTCTCCAACTGGCCCAGGAAGGGCAGAGCCGCCCAAACCAAAGCGCCGAGGATCACGACGACCGGCAGACCAATCGTCAAAAAGAACTGCGCGATGATCAGACCTGCGGTGCGGGCCTCTTTCCACAGCAACAGCAGACCGGCGCAGAACACTGCGCCAATCGCCAAAAGCCAGGGAAGAGACAGCACCGCATCGGTCATCGGATCATTCGAACTCCATGATCACGTCGTCCACCGCAAGGCTGTCGCCCGCGCTGGCGTTGATCTTGGACACCACACCCTTTTTCTCGGCCCGCAGAATGTTTTCCATTTTCATCGCCTCAATGGTGCAAAGCGCCTGACCTTCCTGCACCTCGTCGCCCACAGCGGCCTCCAGTTTGACCACCAGACCCGGCATCGGGCAGAGCAGCATCTTGGACGTATCCGGCGCGACCTTTTCCGGCATCATCAGGGCCAGTTCGGCCTGACGGGGGGTGCGCACATGCACGCGCAGGTCCGCGCCCCGGGTGCGCACACGGAAACCGCCAGAGATCTTGCCAACCTTCAGGATCAACGGTGCATCTGCCACGGTCATGGTCGCCAGTTGATCGCCCGGCGTCCAATCGCCGCTCACGCGCAGCGCTTCGCCATCGGCAAAGTTCACGGTCGCGCCGTTCTGATCGGCCTCGATGGTCACATCAAATGATTGCCCCTGAATGGCGACGTTCCAATCAGTGCCGACCTTGCGTTCGTGGTTGTCCATCCGGCCCGACACCCGCGCCCGGCGGATTTCAGCGACGCGGTGCATCGCAGAGGTCGCCGCCGCAATCCGGCGCAATTCGTTTTCGGGCAATTCAACCCCTTCGAACCCATCGGGATATTCTTCGGCGATAAAGGCCGTGGTCATATCGCCGCTGATAAAGATCGGGTGATCCATCACCGCCGACAAGAATGGCAGGTTGTGGCCAATCCCCTCGACCTCAAAACTGTCCAGTGCCACGCGCATCTGCTCAATCGCCTCGGCGCGGGTCGGGGCCCAGGTACACAGCTTGGCGATCATCGGGTCGTAGTACATCGAAATTTCGCCACCCTCGTAGACGCCGGTGTCATTGCGCACGGCCATCACCCCTGACGGGGCATCATCCTGCCACTTGCCGTTGTCCAGAAGTGGCCCGGCCGCGACTTCCTGTGGCGGGCGATAGCGTGTCAAACGGCCAATGGAGGGCAAAAACCCCCGATAGGGGTCTTCGGCATAAAGACGGTTTTCAATCGCCCAGCCGTTCAGCTTCACATCCGATTGTTTGATCGACAGCTTCTCGCCATTGGCCACGCGGATCATCTCTTCGACCAGATCAACACCGGTGATCAACTCGGTGACAGGGTGTTCCACCTGCAAGCGGGTGTTCATCTCAAGGAAGTAAAAGTTCTTGTCGCCATCCACGATGAATTCCACCGTCCCGGCAGAGGCATAATCAACCGCCAGCGCCAATGCGACGGCCTGTTCGCCCATGGCCTTGCGGGTCGCCTCATCGAGGAAAGGCGAAGGTGCTTCTTCGACAACCTTTTGGTTGCGGCGCTGGATCGAACATTCCCGCTCACCCAGATAGATACCATTGCCGTGGCTGTCGCAGAGCACCTGAATTTCAATGTGGCGCGGTTGCGTGACGAACTTTTCGATAAAGATCCGGTCATCGCCAAAGGAATTGGCTGCCTCGTTCTTGGACGACTGGAACCCCTCGCGGGCCTCTTCGTCATTCCAGGCAATCCGCATGCCCTTGCCGCCGCCCCCGGCAGAGGCCTTGAGCATCACCGGATAACCGATTTCATTGGAAATCTTGACCGCCTCATCCGCATCCTCGATCAGCCCCATGTAACCCGGAACGGTGGAGACCCCCGCCTCCTGCGCGATTTTCTTGGAGGTGATCTTGTCCCCCATCTTTTCGATCGCCCCCACGGGCGGGCCGACAAAGGCCACACCAGCGTCCGACAGCGCCTCGGCGAACTTGCTGTTCTCGGACAGGAAGCCATAGCCGGGATGCACGGCCTCGGCCCCGGACGATTTGACCGCCTCCATCACCTTGTCGATGACGATATAGGACTGGTTTGCCGGGGGCGGGCCGATATGCACGGCCTCATCCGCCATCTGCACATGCAGCGCCTGCGCATCCGCGTCCGAATAAATCGCGACAGTGGTGATGCCCATCTTACGGGCGGTCTTGATAACGCGGCAGGCAATCTCGCCCCGATTGGCGATCAGGATTTTCTTGAACATGGGATATCCTTCTGGGTCTTGAGGAAAACACAAAAACCCTGTCGCAGCGAAGGCTGCGCAGGGTTCAAATAGGCGGGTGCCAAACAAGCGTGCCGGGTCTTGCGGCCTGCCGTTTTGGCAATGATTAGAGGGTGATCAGTTGCACTTGCCCGGGTTGAGTTGGCAATAGGCGATGTTGCCCGCAGCCCCGATGGCCGCGCCTTGGGCAAGGCTGCCACTGGTGATCGCCGCAGCGCCCGCGCCAATGGCCGCGCCGCCAAGTGCCTGTTCGCCAAGCGTGTCACCGCAAGCGGCCAAACCGCCGCAGGCCGCAAGGCTGAGAATGATATGTTTGATGGACATCTGCCTGTTCCTTCACTGCTTTTATATGCAGGAACAACGCGGCAGGCGCCCTTTGGTTCCGCGCTGCCGGGCCGATCCTGTGCCTGACCATCCAGACCGCGCCGCCTGCGGGAAAAAACGGGCAGCACAATCGGGGGGACGCTGCGCTGCCCATAAGGGGAAGGGGTTTGGTCTTGATGTGCAAACGGCGCATGTTCTTTGAGCGCGCCGCCTGCAGGTCCGACCCTGTCCAAATCCGCCCCAAGGGCCAAGCCCATAACGCCCCGCGCCGAGAAATCGGCTGAGGATCGCGCAAATGCGGGGAGGAGTGGCGCAAACATGCCGATTACCCTTCAAACGCTTCTGGAAAGGCCGCGCGGGCGATGGCCTCGTCGATGACCAAGAGCGCCTCGTAATCTGCCGGATCAAAAGGATCGGTCGCAGGCAAGACCTCGCGGCCAAACAGCCACGACAGACGCCCCGCGTCCAGATTGCCGCGCTCAAACGGCTGATCGCCAAAGGCTTCCCACAATGCCTTCATAAAGGCAGCATCGGCACGGCGGTCCGGCGGGCGGCGATCCGGGCGACGCTCGCGCCGGGTGATCGGCGTGACGCCCTTGGGATTGGGGCGTCGAATGGTGAATTGAAAGTCAGTGCCGGGCAAACGGCCCGGAAACCCGCGATGTTTCAACATATAGGCAGGCATCACACACCCTCCTGACAAAGGGTGGTGGGGATCAAGGCAGGCGGGATCGCCTGCCTTGCAACAGACTTACTTGTATTTGCCTGTGTATGTGGGCTCAACCGAGATGGGCTCTGGGTCGACAACCACGAATTCTTCTTCGGTCTGGCCGCTTGTGCATGCGGCAACAACGGCAACAAAGCCGAGCGTTGCCAACAGTTTGATGCTCTTTGACATCTATGTCTCCTGTCATTGTTGATGAGGCGCTGCACTGCTAGATGCCTCGCACGCCCCGGTTCTGAGGTAAGGGATACATGGGTATTCCTTGGCCGCAGAATAAGCAAAACGCTTTCCGATTGATACGGTTCCGCCGTCAATCGGCGGACTTGTGACGCCAAAGCCTCATTCATTCGTGTCTGTGGCAAACCGCCCCCTACATGTTGTGGTTGCATCAGAAACCCTCCCAAATACAGGAGCCATTTTCTGCGCGAAACGCTTCGAAAAACTGTGTTGCATCAGGATCGGCCACGCCAAATTCGGTGGGCCGGTCGGCCAGCGAGACCACGATCACATCGCCGGACAGTTCAAAATCCGAGATATACGACAACGCAGTTACCTCACACAGATGCAACATGTCCTGCGCGTTGGCCTCCGCCATCGCGTCATCGCGGGAGATCTTCGGCGCAACGAACCTGAACCGCAGCCAGACCTCATCGCCCAGATCGTCAATCAGCACCTCCTGAAGGTCTACAGGCTGTCCCGATGGAACGTCGAAGGACCAGACCGGCGTCGCCGCCAGCAAAAGCGCAAAGGCCAGACGGATCATGGCGCCTCTTCCTCCTGTGTGGCGAAATCGGCGGGCGAGATGATCTCGATCAGCTCCATATCATCCGAATGCCGCACCTCGCGGTGCTTGATCCCCGGCGGCTGTAACACACAAGACCCGGCCCGTAGCAGATGCTCCCCCTGCCCCTCGTATTCGAACACCACCCAGCCTTGGGTGACATAGACCATCTGGAAATCCAGCTCATGAGAATGCCATGCACCGGGGCTTTCCATCCCCGGCACGGCGCGGATCACATGGGCGCCGTAGCCGCCTTTGGTCGCATCCTTGATGCCCAGATCACGATATTCAAAAAACGGTCGCAACCCGGCACCTTCGAACTTTCCATCATCCGCATGGGCGATGGTGAAGGCTTGGTTTTTGAAAAGGGTCATAGCCATCTCCGCGTTTGGGTCAGGTATTCATCGTAAGGCGCGCCAAATTTCTGGCTCAGATAGGTTTCCTCGCGCAGCACCACCCCCCAATGCAGGCAAGCCCAAAGGATCACCGCCCCCAACACGGCCCAATCCAGCGAGAACACCAAACCAAGGCCAAGTTGCAGGATCACCATCCCCAGATACATCGGGTTCCGGGTAAACCGGTACGGCCCGTCCTGCACAAGATGCAGCGCCGACTGCCGTGGATCGACATGGGTGCCAGCTTGCCGAAACGCCCGCGTGCCACCCGCCGCCAACGCCCCTGCGCCCAGCATCATCACCAGCCCTGCCACAATGCTCCACCCGGTGCCCGCGTTTGGCAAAAGGCCAAGCGGAACCGCCCATTCCGCTGCAATCGCAGCGGCAGGCACCACCACAGATAGCAGCGGCGGAAAGAACAGGATGTCAGGGCCAGCGCTTTGGGTCATAGCGGAATGTTGTCGTGCTTTTTCCAAGGCCGGTTGACCTTCTTGTTCCGCAAGGATGCAAAGGCCCGCGCGATCCGTTTGCGCGTGGTGCGCGGCTGGATCACCTCGTCGATGAACCCGCGCTCTGCGGCGACAAAGGGATTGGCGAACCGGTCTTCATAATCCTTGGTGTGCTGCGCAATCTTTTCCGCATCGCCCAGATCCTGACGATGAATAATTTCCGTCGCGCCCTTGGCCCCCATCACGGCCACCTCGGCCGTGGGCCAGGCATAGTTGAAATCGGACCGCAGATGCTTGGACGCCATCACGTCATAAGCCCCGCCATAGGCTTTGCGGGTGATCACCGTCACCATCGGCACGGTTGCCTCGCCATAGGCAAACAGCAGCTTGGCACCGTGCTTGATCACGCCGCCATATTCCTGGCTGGTGCCGGGCAGAAAGCCGGGCACATCCACCAGCGTCAGCAGCGGGATTTCAAAGGCATCGCAGAAGCGCACAAACCGCGCCGCCTTGCGAGAGCTGTCAATGTCCAGACAGCCCGCCAGAACCATCGGCTGGTTCGCAACCACACCCACGGTGCGCCCCTCAAGACGAACGAAACCGGTGATGATGTTCTTGGCAAAATCTTCCTGGATCTCGTAAAAATCGCCCTCATCGGCCAGCTTATGAATCAGCTCTTTCATGTCGTAGGGCGTGTTCGGATTGGCCGGAACCAGGGTATCAAGGGAGGCCTCAATCCGGTCCGGCTCATCAAAGAACGGGCGCACGGGCGGCATCTGGGTGTTATTGGCCGGCAGGAAATCGACCAAGCGCCGCACCTCTGCCAAGGCTTCCACATCGTTTTCAAACGCCGCATCCGCGACCGAGGATTTACGGGTGTGGGTTGTCGCCCCGCCCAGTTCTTCGGCGGTCACCACCTCGTTGGTCACGGTCTTGACCACGTCAGGGCCGGTCACGAACATGTAGGAGGTGTCTTTGACCATAAAGATGAAGTCGGTCATCGCGGGGGAGTATACCGCACCGCCCGCACATGGCCCCATGATCACGCTGATCTGCGGGATCACGCCGGAGGCTTCGATATTGCGCTGAAACACTTCGGCATATCCGGCCAGCGAGGCCACGCCTTCCTGAATACGCGCCCCGCCAGAATCGTTGATGCCAATCACGGGTGCGCCGTTCTGGATCGCCATATCCTGAATTTTGCAGATCTTCTGCGCGTGGGTTTCGGACAGTGATCCACCAAAGACCGTGAAATCCTGACTGAACACATAGACCAGACGGCCATTGATCGTGCCCCAGCCGGTTACCACGCCATCGCCCGCAGGCTTTTGTTTCTCCATGCCAAAATCGGTGCAGCGATGAGTGACAAACATGTCAAACTCTTCAAAGCTGCCCTCGTCGAGCAACAATTCAACCCGTTCCCGCGCTGTCAGTTTGCCGCGCCCGTGTTGCGCATCAATGCGTTTTTGACCCCCGCCAAGGCGCGCGGTTTCGCGGCGCTCTTCAAGCTGTTCCAGAATATCTTTCATGATGAACCCCTGCATAAGTTTGGCGCATCTTATCCAAGCGGGGACGGCAACCAAAGTGGATTTGTGAATATTTGCAAAGTATTTCCACAGCTTCACTAGCTAATTGCAAAATTGCAAATGATCCCGCCCTCTCTGGACATTGTCCCGACATCGGAATACTTGCATTTGCATGAATGCCCCTCCCGTTATCCGGTTTCTGGATCGGACCACCCCACCGCATATCTCTACGTTGATCCTGCTTGCGGGCCTGTCTGCGATGGTGATGAACATCTTCCTGCCCAGCCTTCCCCAAATGGCAGAACATTTTGGCACGGATTACGCGGTGATGCAGCTTTCGGTCCCGCTCTTTCTGTTTTGCAGCGGCATCCTGCAACTCTTCATCGGCCCGATCTCCGACAATCTGGGCCGCCGCAAGGTGATGATGGGCGGGCTTGTCCTCTTCATCGGGGCGACATTGGGCTGTATCTACGCCCCCAACGCCACCGTTTTCCTGATCTTTCGCATAGGCCAAGCCATCATTGCCACGGCAATGGTCCTCAGCCGGGCCGTGATCCGCGATCTGTATTCACAGGATCAATCCGCCTCCATGATGGGCTATGTCACCATGGGGGTCGCCCTCGTACCGATGATCAGCCCCGCCATCGGAGGTGCGATTGAACAGGTCTTTGACTGGACCGTCACGTTTTGGCTGATGGCGGTTCTCGGCGGGATAATCCTGCTGATTGTCTGGGCCGACATGGGCGAAACCGCCCGCCACTCCGGCAAGACCTTGCTCGGACAGTTCCGCGAATATCCCGAACTGCTCAAAGCGCGGCGGTTCTGGGGTTATGCGATGGCTTCCGGATTTTGTTCTGGCGCGTTCTACGCCTATCTTGGCGGCGCGCCTTTTGTGGGCAGCACGGTCTTTGGCCTCAACCCGTTCTGGCTTGGCATCTACTTTGGCGCCCCCGCGATCGGCTATTTCGCGGGCAATTTCCTCACCGGTCTTTATGCAGTCAAATTCGGCGTCAACGCCATGGTGCTCTGGGGTTGTATTGCCAATGCCCTGGGCGGCGCAGTGTCCTTGCTGATCTTTCTCAGCGGGTATGGCACGGCCGAAACCTTCTTTGGCCTGATGACCCTTGTGGGCCTTGGCAACGGGCTGTGCATCCCCAATGCTGCGGCGGGCATGCTGTCTGTGCGCCCGCATCTGGCAGGTACGGCCTCCGGCCTTGGCGGCGCGATCATGATCGGCGGCGGCTCTGGCCTTGCGGTGTTGGCAGGTGCCCTGCTCACCCCTGAAACCGGCGCCTATCCACTGCTTTGGCTCATGCTGCTGACCGCCATTGCTGGGGTGATCTCCATCGCATCGGTGATCCGCCGTGAAAAAGCGCTCGGATTAGCATAACGTTAACCTTTTCACCGCACCTTGCCGCAGGGAGTTTGCAAAGCTAGGCTATCGCAAACTGCAAAGTTGCAAAGGGTGGCGTCATGGCCAATCAAAAACTCTATGCCGGAGCCAAGCTGCGCGAATTGCGCACGCGCGTCGGGCTGACCCAGAAAGACTTTGCCGGGCGGCTTGGCGTGTCCCTCCCCTATCTCAACCAGATGGAAAACAACAACCGACCGGTCAGCACAACCGTGGTCCTGTCTTTGGTGACAGAGTTCGGCATGGACGTGAGCGAGCTCAGCACGGGAGACGGTGAACGCCTGGTCAGTGACATGCGTGAGGCGCTGGCCGATCCGGTCTTTGGCGGCAACATGCCCCCGCTGGCCGATCTGCGCCTCACAGCCTCCAATGCGCCGGGCCTGGCGCGGGCCTTTCTTGAACTGCACCAAAGCTACCGGCAGACCCACGAGCGCCTCGCCTCTCTGGATGAGGCTTTGGGCCGTGGCGATGCCAGCGCCTCCCCCTCCCCATGGGAAGAGGTGCGCGATTTCTTCCACTATTGCGACAACTACATCGACGCGGTTGACCGCGCCGCCGAACATTTCGCCAGCCGCGAAGGCGGTCATAACAATATGCGCGTCGCTGCCGCCTCAGCCCTTGCCAATGCCGGGGTCAGCGTCAGCTTTGCCGATGCCGACCGCCTGCGCCAATACGACCCTGCGCAGAAGGCGCTGACCTTGTCGGCCCGCGCCGCACCAGAGACCCAAACCTTTCAAATGCTGCTGCAAGTCGCCCTGACCCGACAGGAGCCCCTGCTTGAGGCGACCCTGGATCTGGCCCGTTTTCACTCCACAGGGGCGCGGGAGATCGCCAAGATCGGGCTGGCCAATTATTTCGCCGGGGCCGCACTGATGCCCTACGGCCAATTCCATGAGAAGGCCCAAACCTGCCGCCACGATCTTGAGGTGCTCGCCGGACATTTCGGCGCCTCCATCGAACAGGTGGCGCACCGGCTTTCCACCCTGCAACGCCCCGGTGCCAAGGGTATCCCGTTCTTTTTCGTGCGGGTGGATCAGGCCGGCACCATCACCAAACGCCACTCTGCCACACGCCTGCAATTTGCCCGTTTCGGCGGGGCCTGCCCGCTGTGGAACGTGCATCGCGCCTTTGAAACGCCGGGGCATTTCCTGCGCCAGTTGGCCGAAACCCCCGATGGCGTGCGCTATATCTCGCTGGCCCGCGACATCACCAAACCGGGTGGTCGCTTTGGCGCCCCTGTACGCCGCTACGCCATCGCGCTTGGGTGCGAAGTGGGCCATGCAGATGCGCTGGTCTACGCCGATGGCATGGACACCAGCCGCGACAGCGCCTTTGAACCCATCGGGATTTCCTGCCGGATTTGCGAACGCAAAGGCTGCCATCAACGGGCTGTGCCGCCGCTGGAACGCCGCCTTGTCGTCGATCCGAACCGCCGCGATGTCCTGCCCTATCAGGTGGAATGATCAGCGCCGTGCGGGCCGCCACCCGGAGGCTCGCGCCTGCGCTTCGGAACAGAACCACCGCTCGCCCTTGGCAGGCTGAATGCCGGTGCGGTCATAAAACTTTTGCCCCGGCATGTGGTAGATCCGTTTGCCCTTGGCCGAAATATTACCCTTGATCGTACAGTTTGGATCTTGCGCGTCGCGCCCCTGGATCCGGGTCAGGCGATAGCGTGCAGGCGATTGCAGCGTGAACCCGTGAATGCCGCGTTTGGAGACCAGGGCCGCCTTTTCATCCAGGTCATAATCCATCGCATATTTGCGGTAGGCGAAAGCCAGACCATCCTGCACCAGCCGCGCCCCAATGTCCGCATCCCCGGCATAGCACTTGGCAACCACGCGTCCGTAACGGTCTTTGTCCTTGGCCACACAGCGCACCCGATGCCCGCCATAGAGATCTTGCAATTGCCGCGTGACCCAATCACCGCAGGCCCAGTTTTGCCCGCTGAGCGTTGTGCACGGCTGCCCGCGTTCCGGCGCGTCGATGCCATATAGGCGCACGCGGATCCGACCGACATCCACCGTATCGCCATCAATCACGCGCAGTTTTCCGGTGAAATCTGCCGCCTGCACAGCGGGTGCCAGCAGCCAAAGCGCACACAGCGCAAATCGTAAACAAATGGTTAACATGGCGCCACTATGGGCGCTCCACCCGCACGACGAAAGCGGTTTCGTTAAGAAAAGTTAATGCCGCTCAAGCCATGCCGAAGTCGGCTGTCGGGCGATGGCGCAGCAGATCACCGCTGCGCTGTTTCCCACTCAGGGTGAACCCAGGGCACATCATTGGACCGCGCCAATGGATCAAGCCCCAGCAACAGATCCGAAACTTTCTCACCCACCATGATCGACGGCGCATTGAGATTGCCATTGGTGATGCGCGGAAAGATCGAACTGTCCGCCACACGCAGCCCCTCCACCCCGATCACCCGCGCCTGCGGATCAACCACCGCCATCGGATCATCCGCCGCGCCCATCTTGCAGGTGCCGCAAGGGTGATAGGCGCTCTCGGCGTGTTCTGCGATGAAACTGTCAAGCTCCGCATCCGTTTGCATCTCCGCACCGGGCTGGATTTCATGTTTCACAAAGGGCTTGAATGCATCCTGCGCAAAAATCTCGCGGGTCAAACGAATGCAGGTGCGGAAATCCTCCCAATCTTCGGGATGGGACATATAGTTGAACCGGATCACCGGATCATCCGCCGGATTGCCGGACCGCAGGGTCACTGCCCCCCGCGACTTGGACCGCATCGGTCCGGTATGGGCCTGAAACCCATGCCCCTCTGCCGCGGCCTGCCCGTCATAGCGCACGGCGATGGGCAGGAAATGATACTGGATATCCGGATAGGGCACCCCGGCCTTGGACCGTACAAAGGCCGCGCTTTCAAACTGGTTGGATGCGCCCATGCCGGTCTTGGTAAACAGCCACTGCGCCCCGATCACCGCCTTGGACAGGACGTTCCAGTGTTTATACAGCGTGATCGGCTGCGATGCGGCCATCTGGATATAAAGCTCCAGATGGTCCTGCAGGTTCTGCCCCACACCGGCGCGGTCCGCGACCACCTCGATGCCATGCTCGGCCAGATGCGCGGCAGGTCCAATGCCCGACAACATCAACAGCTTTGGCGAATTGATCGAGGAAGCTGCCAAAACCACCTCACGCTCGGCGCCGATGACCTCGGTCTTGCCGCCGCGCAGCACCTCAACGCCGATGGCGCGGCCATCCTCAATCACCACACGCTGCGCCAGGGCGCGGATCAACTCGACATTGCCGGTGCGCTGCGCAGGCCGCAAATAGGCATTGGCCGCCGACCAGCGCCGCCCGTTCCACACGGTCTGCTCCATCGGACCAAAGCCCTCTTGCTTTTCCCCGTTGTAATCATCCGTGGCCTCATAGCCGGCCTGCTTGCCAGCCTTCACAAAAGCCTCGAACAACGGGTTCTTGCGCGGCCCCCGGCTCACATGCAACGGTCCATCGGTGCCGCGCCAACCGGCATCGCCGCCATGACCGCCATCATGCCAGCTTTCCATCCGTTTGAAATACGGCAAAACATCCGCATAGGCCCAGCCCTGCGCGCCGCTTTCCTCCCAATGGTCATAATCCATCGCATGACCGCGCACATAAACCATGCCGTTGATCGAGGACGATCCACCAATCACCTTGCCGCGCGGACAGGCCAACTGGCGGTTGTTCAAATGCGGCTCCGGCTCTGACCTGTAGCCCCAGTCATACCGTTTCATATTCATCGGATAGCTGAGCGCCGCAGGCATCTGGATGAACGGGCCTGCATCGGTGCCGCCATGTTCAATCACGATCACCTTCCGCCCCGCCATCGCCAAACGATACGCCATGGCACAGCCGGCACTGCCCGCTCCAACGATTACAAATTCCGCCTTCATATCTACCTCTTCGTGATTCCGCGCAGGGTCAAGGAGGCGCAAAGCGCCCCAAGCTGTGCTTGGCTTGTCCTTGACGCTGCGGGGAATCGCACCGCCATGATTGAACCGGTGTCTTGAGCCACAGACCTGTGGCGCAAGCACCTCTCAGCAAATTCCAGAACCGCCGCAAATCAAAACCGCCGGTCCTGATCCGGGCTCACGTTCCCTCAAGCGCCAAAAATGAAACGCGCGTCAGCGCTCCTTTTGGCGGCGCCCTAAAAGGGCGCCTCCACGTCATCCATACGCACGAACACCGATTTCAACTCGCTGTAGTGCGCGATCGCGGCTTTGGAGTTCTCCCGCCCCACACCGGAGTTTTTCGAGCCACCAAAAGGCGCCTCGACCGGCGCGTCGTTATAGCTATTGATAAAGCAGGTGCCCGCCTCGAACCGCGCCGCAACGCGGTGCGCACGGGTCAGATCTTTGGTAAAAACCCCCGCCGCCAGGCCAAACTCGGTGTCATTGGCCCGCGCCATCACCTCATCTTCGTCCTCAAAATCCAGCACCGCCATCACCGGGCCAAAAATTTCTTCGCGGGCGATCACCATGTCATCGGTCACATCGGCAAACACCGTCGGCTGCATGTAAAAGCCTTCGCGGTCAATCTGCGCCCCGCCCGTGACCAGCCGCGCGCCTTCAGCCTTGCCCTTTTCGACATAGCCCAACACGATGTTCATCTGTCGCTCTGACACCATCGGGCCAAAGCTGGTTTCAGGGTCCATCGGATCACCGATCACCGCATTGCCCAGACGTTCCGTCAGACGGGCCAGAAACTTTTCCTTAATCGCCTTGTGCACGAACACCCGCGTCCCGTTGGAACAGACCTGACCGGAGCTGTAGAAATTGCCCAGGATCGCCCCGCCAACCGCGTTCTCGATATCGGCATCCTCAAAGATGATCAGTGGGGATTTGCCGCCCAGTTCCATTGTCACATGTTTGATGCCTTCCGCAGCGGCAGCATACACCTTCCGCCCCGTCGGCACGGAACCGGTCAGCGACACCTTGTCGACCCGCGGATCAGTGACCAGCGCACTGCCCACCTCGCCCATGCCTTGCACCACGTTGTAAATGCCCGCAGGCAGACCCGCCTCGTGCAGGATTTCCGCCACCTTGAGCGCACAAAGCGGCGTGGTCTCGGAGGGTTTGAAGATCATCGCATTGCCGCAGGCCAGCGCCGGTGCGCCCTTCCAGCAGGCAATCTGCGTCGGATAATTCCACGCGCCAATGCCCACACAAACCCCCAAAGCCTCGCGGCGGGTATAGACCCAGTTCTCGCCCAACTGGATATGCTCGCCGGTCAGGGTGGCCGCCATGCCGCCGAAGTATTCCAGCGCATCGGCCCCGCTGGTGGCATCCACCACCGAGGTTTCCTGATAGGGTTTGCCGGTGTCATAGGTCTCCAGCACGCTCAGATCGTGATTGCGCTCGCGCATGATCTGCTCGGCCCGGCGCAGAATGCGCCCGCGCTCTGTCCCGCTCATCGCGGCCCATGCCGCCTGGGCGCTTCGTGCCGATTCAATCGCCTGTTCGACAATGGCAGGGGTCGCGGCATAGACCGTCGCAATCTTTTCCCCCGTTGCGGGATAAATCACATCAATCGGCGTGCCGTTTGTGTCTTCGACATAGGCGCCATTGATAAAATGGCTGGCCTTGGGTTGTGTGTCATAGGGCATGGGTTAACTTTCTGCCTCCGGCGGGAGTTTAGGGGCCAAATGAAGGGTCATTCACCGCGCGGGAAGCGCTTGTTTTCTTCCAGCACGTTGAGGTCCATGTGATTACGCATGTATTGTTCGGACGCCTTGCGGAGCGGCTGGTAATCCCATGGATAATACCCCCCCTCGCGCAGCGCCTCATAGACCACCCAGCGGCGGGCCTGGCTTTTGCGCACATCGGCGTCATAGGCCTCCAGATCCCAACGGGCATCCGCCTTGGCCCGCAGCGAATTCAACGTGCCCTGATGATCAGGATGATCCGCCAGATTGGTCAGCTCATGGGGGTCCGTCTCCAGATCGAACAATTGATCTGGGTCCAGCGCACAGCGATTGTATTTCCACTTGCCATAGCGCAGCGAAACCATCGGCGCATAGCTGGCCTCGGCCGCATATTCCATCGCCACTGGCTCGGTCCGCTCTACCCCTTGGCCCATCGGCACCAGAGACTGGCCGGTGGTCCATGCCATCACCTCGTCCATGCTGACGCCAGCGAGATCACATAGGGTCGGGCAGACGTCGATGTTGCTGACAGCGGTGGTTTGCAGGCCCGGCTCCATCTGCGGGGCCGAAATCATCATCGGCACGCGCGATGATCCTTCAAGGAAAGACATCTTGAACCAAAGCCCCCGCTCGCCCAGCATGTCGCCATGGTCGGATACAAACAGGATGATCGCCTCTTGCCGCGTGTCTTCCAGCGTTTTCAGGATCTCGCCAATCTTGTCATCAAGATAGCTGATGTTGGCAAAATAGGCCCGCCGCGACCGGCGGATGTCTTCTTCCTTGATGTCAAAGCTGCGCCAGTCGTTCGCGTCAAAGATGCGCTGCGAATGCGGATCGTGATCCTCATAGGCCATCGCGGGCACTTCAGGCAGCAGATGTTCGCAATCCTCGTAAAGATCCCAGTACTTCTTACGTGCCACATAGGGGTCATGCGGATGGGTAAAGCTGGCCGTCAGGCACCATGGCCGCCCGTCCTCACCGCGCGACAGATCATAAAGCTTGCGCACCGCGTTGTAGGCAACATCATCGTCATATTCCATCTGGTTGGAAATCTCGGCGACCCCGGCCCCGGTGACAGAGCCCATGTTGTGATACCACCAGTCAATCCGTTCCCCCGGCTTGCGGTAATCGGGGGTCCAGCCAAAATCGGCGGGGTAGATATCGGTAGTCAGGCGCTCCTCGAACCCGTGCAACTGGTCTGGCCCGACAAAATGCATCTTGCCCGACAAGCAGGTGTGATAGCCCGCCCGGCGCAGGTGGTGCGCGTAGGTCGGGATCGATGAACAGAACTCGGCGGCGTTGTCATAAACGCCAGTATCGCTTGGCAACTGGCCCGACATAAACGCCGCCCGGCCCGGCGCACACAGGGGCGAGGCCGTATAGGCATTGGCAAACCGGGTCGACCGCGCCGCCAGCGCCTTGAGATTTGGCGCATGCAGGAAATCCGCCGGACCATCGGGAAAGAATGTGCCGTTGAGCTGATCCACCATCAGGATCAGAATATTTGGTTGTGTCATCTAGGTGCCTTAAGCAAGAGATCGAGTGTTGTAAGGGCTGATTTGAGCGCCGCCTTGGCGGTGCCGGAGTGCGACAGCGCCGCACGAAGATAGAGACCATCAATCAAGGCCGCTATCGTATCTGCATCCGCTTCGGGACGGGGGGATGCGCCGCGCAGGGCATGGGTCAGGTTGGACCGCAACCGGCGCTGGTAGATCCGCAAAAGCCGCTGGGTGCCACTGCTGGTACGCGATGAGGCATAAAGTGTCATCCAGGCTGACACCGTTTCAGGTGCAAAACAGGTTTCGTCAAAGCTGGCGATGATAATTGCCGCCGCCCGGTCGCGGGGGGTTTCGGCCTGCGACAGATGGTGCAGAACCTGCGCTTTGTATTCTTCAAGGATATGGGTCATCGCGGCGAGGAAGATCTGATCCTTGCCGCCAAAATAGTGGTGTGCCAGCGCCGTGGACATGCCTGCCCGCTTGGCAATTTGCCCCACGGTGACGTCCAGCGAATGCGCCGCGCCAATCTCGGCGATTGTGGCCTGTACCAGCGCCGAGCGCCGAATGGGCTGCATTCCTACTTTTGGCATGACGGATTCTATCCTTTGGCGTTACCGCGTCAGGATAGTTCGATCTTTATTGACCCGTCAATCAAGAAAAGTCAGAGCTTGGTCGCATTCGCATTCGGAGTGATCTGCCGTTTCAGCATTGCCTCGCGCCAGGTGATGAATGTAACCGATCCCAGAATGACAAAACCGCCTACGATGACCCAGATATCCACCGGCTCGTTAAAGGCCAAAACCCCAAGGGACGTGGCCCAAAGCAGCTGCAAAAACGTGATAGGCTGGGTCACGGTCACGGGCGCGGCAGCAAAGGCCAGCGTCATCGAATAATGCCCCGCCGTGGCAAACACCGCGACCGCCGTGAGAATCAAAACCTCGCGCAATGTGGGCATGACCCAAACCGGCAAGGCAAAAGGGGCCAGCGCCAGCGTGACAAAGATCGACAGCATGGCCACCACCACCGCAGGCCGCACTTCATCGGCCAGCACCTTGGCCAAAAGGTAAGATCCGGCAAAAACCACCGCGGCAAACAGCATCGCAAGATGGCCCAGACTGACCTCGCGAAATCCCGGACGCAGGATGATTGCCGCGCCCATCAACCCCAGACACACCGCCGCAATCCGCCGCGCCGCCAGCTTTTCCCCCAGAAACACCGCAGCCCCCAACGTGACATAGATCGGGGCGAGGTAATTCATCGCCGTGACCTCTGCGATGGGGATGCGGGTCATGGCGTAGAACCACAAGATCACGCCCAGCGCATGACAAAACCCGCGCAGCCCGAACAAGGACCATTGGCGCCGGCTGAGATTGGTTTTCCGCAAAGCCCCCAATGCAGGCAGCAGGAACACCAGCCCGATGGCATAGCGCAGAAATGCCGATTCCGCCGCAGGCAGGCGCGGGCCCATATATTTGACCAGGGCCGTGACGGCGATGAAAAAAAGCCCCGTGACCAACATCCAAAGAATACCGGTAAGCGGGCGTTGAGGTGTAGCAGTAACCATGGCGCGACAGTTTCTCAACGCGCCGTAAAGGGCAAGGTCACATCAACAATAGTTTTGCCGCAATGCCCCACATCGTTGCCGCGATCAGCCCGTCAAGAATGCGCCAACTGAGCGGGATCGCAAACAGCGGGCCAAGAAGGCGTGCGCCATATCCCAACGAAAAGAAGAAACAAAAGCTGGCGAGCGTGGCACCGATGCCAAAGGCCAGCCTGTCGGGATACTGCGCCGAGATCGAACCGATCAAAACAACGGTATCGAGATAGACATGCGGGTTCAGCCACGTCAGGGCCAGAACCGTCAGCAGTGATTTGTATAATGACCCTGCGCCCTGCCCGTCTGCCTCAAGTGCCACGCCGCCCCGCCACGCCGCGCGGGCATTGAGGTAGCCATACCAGATCAGGAAGGCCGCGCCGCCATAGCGCATGACGGTCTCAAACCACGGCCACGCTTCTGCCAATGCGCCAAAGCCTGCAACCCCGCCCGCGATCAAAATGGCGTCCGACAGGGCACAGGTCAGGCAAACCCAGAACACATGCACACGGCGCAGCCCTTGCCGCAGCACAAAGGCGTTCTGTGCGCCAATCGCCAGAATGAGGGTCAGGCTCAGGGCAAAGCCGGGAAGGAAAGAAGTCAGCACATGCGCAGTCCTTTTGCAGGTCTGGCGTTTGACTACAGCGCCCGTGCAGATTAGACAAATTAAAGATACTAAGCTTGAATTAGGAAAACTGATGCCTCTCGACCCCACGCACCTGGCCGCCCTATCCGCCATCCTAAGGCTTGGCAGTTTTGACGCGGCAGCAGGGGCGCTTGGGGTCACACCATCGGCGGTGTCGCAACGTCTCAAGGCGCTGGAAGAACAGGTCGGCGCCACATTGGTGCACCGCAGCCAACCCTGCCGCGCCACCACGCTGGGTGCCCGACTGGCCAAACATGCCGAAGATGTCGCTTTGCTGGAGGCGCAGGCACTCGGGCAAACCTCTGCGCCGCGCCCAAGGCTGCGCCTTGCGGTGCCGGCCGATGCATTGGCCACCTGGATGATACCGGCCTTGGCAGCGGTGCCGGATTTGCTGTTTGACGTGGTGATCGACGATCAGGACACTGCGGATGATTGGCTGCGCCGCGGTGCGGTCAGTGCAGCCATCACCGGACATGACCGCGCCGCGCCCGGCTGTGACCTGCTGCCGCTTGGCGCCATGCGATACATCGCGACGGCCAGCCCGCAATTCATGCGCAGCCATTTTGCAAAGGGCGTCAATGCCGGCAGCCTCTCCCAAGCACCGATGATGGTGTTCAACAGCAAAGACCAGTTGCAGTCGCGCTGGATCACGCAGGTGACGGACAAACGCCTGCACCCGCCCAGCCATCACCTTCCCTCCACCCACGGATTTGTCGATGCGGCCCTCGCGGGCATGGGGTGGGGCATGAATCCAGAGCCACTGGTACGGACACATCTGGCCCATGGCAGCCTTGTGGCGTTGGTCAAAAGCGCACCGCTTGACGTGCCGCTTTATTGGCAATGTGCGCGGGTGATGGCGCCTGCCCTCGCGCCACTCACCCGCGCAATCGAGAACGCGGCACGCGGCCACCTGCATCCCACCGCAGGTTGATTGCAACAAAACGGACACAATTCGGTGAATTTGGTTGCGTCTCTCTGGCGAAATGGCGCCGCCGCACCTATCTGCTGCTCATAAGCAAAGGAAGACAGATGAACGATTTTCAAAACAAGCTGGATCTTAACCAGTCGCAATTAGAGGTGATCGAGGCCGCGTTGCATACGCAGTCCAAGATCCTGAACGTACAGGCCAGCACCGGCAGCCGCGCCGCGCGCACAAAACTGAACGAAGTCAAAACCGTTCTGGCCCAGATTGCCCAAGCCAAAACCCCCGAACCAATGAAGCCGTGCGCACGCATCGGCAGTGGTTGGCTCGGAATGTCGCGCATCTTCGGATAAGAACGCGCTGGCCATTGGCCTTCCACCGCCCCTGCGGGGGCGGTTTTTTAGTGCCTAAATCCCAACTTCCTGGCCACCCAATTTACGCCGCCAGCCACGCCTCCGCCGCCGCAGCGCCATCAAGCGGAAACGCCTTGATCGTCAAACCCGGCATCAACGCGCCCTCGACCTCGGCCGCCGTGCGAATCCAACCCGCATCAGTCAGCACCGCACATTTGTCGTATTTGCCCAGCAGGCCAAACATCTTGGGCAGCATGGTCAATTCAACGCCCAAAGCTTCCAGCGTCGGCAGTGCAAATTCCGGTATCGTATAAAGCATCCTGCCGCCCGAGACCCCTTCGGACATCGACAACAGATCCTCCAGACCTTTGCGCATCATATCTGCATCCAGTGAGCCGCGCAGTTCGATATCAACGCGGTTGTCCGACGGTTTGGTGATGGTGAGCATGGTATCCTCCTATGCAATGCCCCAAGTATCGCACAACGCCGGAGGAGCGTCTTTGATCGGGGTCAAACCCGGCAGAGATCAGCAAAGACCCGCCACAAAAAAACCGGCCCAAGTGGGCCGGCTTCAAAAACTGTTCCGATGGATGCAGATCAGAGCTGCGACATGACCTCATCAGAGGCTTCAAAGTTGGTTGTCACCCGCTGCACGTCGTCATCGTCTTCAAGCGCATCGACCAGCTTCATCAGCTTTTCCATGCTTTCCAGATCCATTTCCGTGGTGGTGGTTGGACGCCAGACCAGTTTGGTCGATTCAGATTCGCCCAGTTCCGCTTCCAGCGCGGTTGCCACTTCATTGAGATCCGTGTCCGCGCAATAGATCACATGCCCGTCCTCAGAGCTTTCCACGTCTTCCGCGCCTGCCTCGATCGCGGCCATCATCACGGTGTCATTGTCACCCACTTCGGCGGGATAGGTCACTTCGCCTTTGCGATCGAACATGAACCCGACGCTGCCGGTCTCGCCCAGATTGCCGCCGTTCTTGGTAAAGGTCGAGCGCACGGTAGAGGCGGTGCGGTTGCGGTTGTCTGTCATCGCCTCGACGATCACGGCAACGCCGTTTGGACCGTAACCCTCGTAACGGATTTCTTCGTAATCCTCGCCCTCGCCGCCCTGAGACTTCTTGATCGCGCGTTCGATCACGTCCTTTGGCACCGACTGCGACTTGGCCTCTTTGACAGCCATCCGCAAACGGGGGTTCTTTTCAGGGTCGGGGTCGCCCATTTTGGCAGCGACCGTGATCTCCTTGGCCAGTTTGGAGAACAATTTGGAGCGCTGCGCGTCCTGACGCCCTTTGCGGTGTTGAATATTTGCCCATTTGGAGTGGCCGGCCATGGATACCTCATAACTTGGATGATCGCGTTGCCACTCTATAGGGCAGCCCACCGCCCAAGGGCAATCCCCCCTGCCGATTGCCCCTTGCGCTGGCGCATCAGGCGCGGTGTCATGGGGGCAAACACCATGTGAGGCCGTGATGAGTACCGATCAGATTATCCTGTTTTGCCTGTTTGGCGCTGTCTTTGGCCTGCTGCTTTGGGGGCGGTTTCGATATGACATCGTGGCCTTTTCGGCACTGATGGTCGGTGTGGTTCTGGGCGTCGTGCCAACAAAGAACGCTTTTGACGGGTTTGGCCATCCCGCCACTTTGGTGGTGGCGCTTGTGCTTGTGGTCTCCGCCGGTTTGGTGCGCTCGGGCGCGGTGCTGTTGATCACCCGCACCTTGGTCGATGCCTCGCGGTCTTTGGGGGCACATATCACCCTGATGGGCGCGGTGGGCGGTATCCTGTCGGCCTTTATGAACAACGTGGCTGCGCTGGCGCTGCTGATGCCCGTGGACATCCAAACCGCCCGCAAGGCCGGACGCCAACCGGGGCTGAGCCTGATGCCGCTCAGCTTTGCCACGATTCTTGGCGGTATGGTTACGTTGATCGGAACACCGCCCAACATTATCATCGCCTCGATCCGGCAGGATGCCTTGGGAGAGCCCTTCAGGATGTTTGATTTTGCCCCCGTGGGCGGGGTCGCCGCGATTGCCGGTTTGATCTTTGTGGCGCTCATCGGCTGGCGGCTGATCCCTGCCCGCGATGATGCCAGCATTGGCGAAAGCGATCTGGCGCAATACATCGCCGAACTGACCGTGCCGGAGGGCAGCAAACACATCGGCAAACGTCTGGCCGAACTGACTGAGATCGCCGAAAAATCGGATGTCGCGATCCTTGGATTGATCCGTGATGGCAAGCGCCGATATGGGCAGGCCCGCAACGTCGCGCTGAATGCCGGGGATGCTTTGGTGCTGGAAGCGGCCCCCGATGCCCTCGACGAATTTCGCAGCACGCTGGATCTGGCCCTGTCCGACACGGACCGCGAAGAACGCTTGAAAGCTGGCGGAGAAGGCGTTGAAATCATTGAAGTTGTGGTGCAGGAAAACTCCCGCCTGAACGGGCGCACCGCACAGGCCGTGGGGCTGGCGTGGCGGCAACGCACGATCCTGCTGGGCATCTCAAGACAGGGGCGCAAGATCACCTCGCATCTGCGCGGCACACAGCTCCGGACCGGGGATATCCTGCTGCTGTTGGTGCCCCGAGACACCGCCGCCCATGTCACGGATTGGCTGGGCGTGCTGCCGCTTGCAGATCGCGGATTGGCCGTCACCGAAAACTCAAAGGTCTGGCTTGCCATCGGGCTGTTCGCCGCTGCCGTGGCCGCCGCCAGCGTGGGACTGATCTATTTGCCCATCGCGCTGGGACTGGTGGTGGTGGCCTATGTTCTGGCCAAGATCGTGCCGCTGTCCGAACTTTACACCCATATCGAATGGCCGGTTGTGGTGCTGTTGGGGTCGATGATCCCGCTGGGCGCTGCTTTGGAAACATCGGGCGGCACCGAATTGATCGCGGGCGCCCTTGTCGGTCTGACCGAAGGCATGGCGCCATGGATTGTGCTGACGGTTCTGATGGTGGTGACGATGACCCTCTCGGACGTGCTTAACAACACCGCCACCACAATCGTTGCAGCCCCCGTCGGTATCCAGATGGCGCAGACCCTCGGGGTGTCGCCGGACCCGTTTTTGATGGCAGTTGCGGTTGCGGCGTCGTCAGCATTCCTCACGCCCATCGGCCATAAAAACAACACGCTGATCCTTGGGCCGGGCGGCTATTCCTTTGGGGATTATTGGCGCATGGGCCTGCCGCTTGAGATCATTGTCGTTGCGGTCTCCATCCCAGCGATCCTGGTGTTCTGGCCGCTGTAGGCTACGGGCGCGGTCCTGACCTCACACCACCAAAATGCTTGTTTTTCAGTCTGATGCGTTCCTAATGGCCGGAGACAAAGGAGAAAACCATGGATATCCTGATCAACGTCGTGCTGCCACTGTCACTGGCGATCATCATGCTGAGCCTCGGCATCGGCCTGAGCATTGCTGATTTTGCCCGCGTGGCGCAAAGGCCCAAAGCGTTTTCCATCGGTGCGATCAGCCAGGTGGTAATGTTGCCCATAGTCGCCTATGCCTGCGTGCGGGCCTTCGGGCTGAGCGGAGAACTGGCAGTTGGCCTGATGCTCTTGTCCCTCTGCCCCGGCGGCGTGACCTCCAATATGGTCAGCAAACTGGCCCGCGGCGATGTGGCCCTCTCGGTGTCTTTGACGGCTGTCGTATCCTTGTTGTCGATCCTGACGGTGCCGGTTCTGGCGGCCTGGGCGGTGCAGCATTTCATGGGCGATGCCGCGCCGGATGTATCCGTGACCACGCTGGCCTTTGCGATGTTCCTGATCACCACCCTGCCCGTGGGCATTGGCGTTGCCATCCGGCACGCTGCGCCAAGCTTTGCAGACCGGATTGATGGCGGCCTGTCCTTGCTGGCCACAGTCCTGTTTGTCCTGATTGTCGTCGCCGCCTTGGCCGGAAACTGGGCGCTTTTTGTCGAAAACCTGCCCCGGCTCGGACCCGCTTTGATCACGTTGAACGTGGTTCTAATGGCGCTGGGTCTGGCGCTGGCCGCACTTGCCGGGTTGGCATGGCAAGCGCGCAAAACCATTTCCATCGAAACAGGCATCCAGAACGCCACATTGGGCATCACCCTCGCCGCGATCATCTCGGGCCAGTCCGAAGGGTTCAGTACCATGGCGCTGCCCTCCGCCGTGTATGGGATCACCATGTATCTGGTGGCATTGCCGTTTGTCGCATGGTTCCGCAACCGCTAACCCGACAGCGCCCTACCAGAACAGCGGTATCACCGCGCTGGCCAACAGTGACATCGACAGGTTCAGCGGGATACCAATGCGCATAAAGTCGGTGAACCGATAGCCCCCCGGCCCATAGACCAGCGTATTGGTCTGGTAGCCAATTGGCGTGGCAAACGCACAAGAGGCCGCAATCATCACCGCCACAACCAAGGGCCGCGCGTCAATGCCCAGCGCCGCGGCAAGGCTGATGGCAATCGGTGTCATGATCACTGCCACCGCGTTGTTCGACACGATCTCGGTCAAGATAGTGGTCAACAGGAACACGCAGAAAATCACCACGGTCAGCGGCAGCGTGCTGAGCACGGGTGCGATGTTATCCACCAAAAGCGAGATGGCGCCGGAGTTTTGCAAGCCTGCCCCCACCGCAAGCATGGAAAAGATCAACGCCAATAACCGCCCGTCCACGAAGGAAAACGCCTCTTCGGCGTCGATGCAGCCGGTGACCAGAACCAAGGCCACCGCCAACACAGCCAGCAACAAGATCGGCGCAACATTCAGGGCCGCTAGGGTCACGATCCCGATCAACGCAGCAATCGCAATTGGCGCATGGCCGCGACGATAGGCCCGCGCCGACGGCTGGCTGACATCGACCATATCCATATCCGCCGCCAGCCGCTGAATATCCTCCGCTGCGCCTTCCAGCAGCAGGGTATCGCCCACCTTGACGATCAAATCATCAAGTTGCCGCCCGATGTTCTGGTTCCGGCGATGCACCGCCAGAGGGTAGACGCCATAACGCCGCCGGAGCCGCATACTGCCCAAGGTTCGCCCCACCATCCGGCAACCGGGTGTGATGAGAACCTCGACTGTGGTGGTCTCGACCGCGGACAGCTGATCCACACGCTTCAGTTCCTTATTGGCCTGAAGGCTCAACAGTTCGGTCATCTGGGTGCGCAAGACCACACGGTCCCCGACCTGAAGTGCGACCCCCTGAAGGTTGCGCCGCAAGGAGGTGTCGCCGCGCACAACATCGATCAGGCGCACGCCCTCGCGCTTGAATAACTGCACGTCCAGCACTTCGCGGCCGATCAGGTTGCTTTCGGGCGGGATCACCGCCTCCGTGAAGAATTTCATCTTGGACCGGTCCGACAACATATTGGCCATGCTGTCGCGATCCGGCAGCAATTTGCGCCCGATGGTGGACATGTAGATCAAGCCCCAGGCACAGACGACAAGACCAATTGGCATGATCTCGAAAATGCCAAACGGCTCCATCCCCTGCGCCCGCGCGACCCCGTCAACCAGCAGGTTGGTGGAGGTGCCAAGCAGCGTCAGAGAGCCGCCCATGATCGCCGCATAGCTCAGCGGAATCAAAAGTTTGGACGCCTTGGTGCCCAAGGTTTTGCTGAGCTGTACAACAACCGGGATCATCACCACCACCACCGGCGTGTTGTTCATGATCGCAGAGGCCCCCATCACCGACAGGATCACCCCCACCACCGCCAAACGCGGATTGCTGCGGGCGTATCGCTCGGCCAGACGGGTCAGGACATCCAAAGCCCCGGTACGCACCAGCGCCCCCATGACGATGAACATCGCCGCAATGGTCCAGGGCGCCGGGTTGGACAGCACCGCCCGCGCGTCCTCATAGGGCAAGACCCCCATCGCCAGAAGGCTCGCGGCACCGGTCAGCGCGACGACCTCCGTCGGAAGGGTTTCACGCAGAAACAGGATAAACATGATCACCACAACCGCGAGCGTCAGAACGGCGCTGCCGGTTTGGGAAAGGCTAAAAAGCTGCATAGGTCAGGCCCATCCGCCAAAAAAGAGTGACGCCAAGTGTCGCCTGTCCGCGCATCCGCCGCAAGGGCACCTTTGACGCAATCAAAGGTGCAAAGGGGGCCAGCCACCACCGCCGCTGCGCGGCGCTCCCGCCGGAGGTTTTCCGACCAGATAAAGCTGAGTGCCGCTTTTTTTCATTTTGCCCTTAAACCTCTGGGCTCCGGGGCAAAGCGCCGGGTGTTCTCCTCGCACATGGGGCGGAATTAGGGGGCGCTGGTTTGCAACGAACCGCCATCGCGCACCGGAACGATGCGGGTGGCGCGGCCCGTGCGGTCGTCGGTTTCGATATAGACACCAGACAGCGTTGCCTCGGCATTGGCCGGTGTGAACCGTTCCTTGGGCATGCCCGTGATAAACCGCCGCATGGGTTCGGTTTTCTCCATGCCGATCACCGAATGATAGTCGCCGCACATGCCGGCATCGGTCAAATAACCCGTGCCGCGCGGCAGGATCATCGCATCGGCTGTGGGCACATGGGTATGGGTGCCCACGACCAGCGAGGCACGTCCGTCACACCAATGCCCCATGGCCATTTTCTCCGAGGTTGCCTCGCAGTGAATATCGACGATGATCGCTGAGGCCAGCCCGCCCAGTGGATGGGTTTTCAGCACAGTATCCAGTGCCGAAAACGGATCATCAAAGGGCCGTTTCATAAACACCTGCCCCAATGCCTGTGTGACCAGCACCTTGCGCCCGTTCTTGGATGTAAACAGCCGTGCGCCTTTGCCCGGCGCGGATTTGGAAAAGTTCAGCGGCCGGATGATGCGCGGCTCTTGTTCGATAAAAGACAGCATGTCCTTTTGGTCAAACGCATGATCGCCCAACGTCAGGCAATCCGCCCCCGCCTCAAGCAGCAGTTTGGCATGCGCGCCGGACAGCCCCATGCCGCCGGTTGCGTTTTCGCCGTTGACCACGATGAAGTCGAGTTTCCACTCGGTCCGCAGACGGCCCAGATTTTCCGTGATGGCACGGCGCCCCGCGCGGCCCATCACATCGCCAAGAAAGAGTATTTTCATGGCATCAACCGGTACGCGGACACGGGCCGAACAGCAAGTCAAACCTGAGGGCAAAACCCGTGGTTCAACCGCCGCGCGGAATATCGATGATGCCCTGTTCGGTCACTATCAGATCGAGCGGCTGGTCCGTCGGCTCTAGCGGGACATCTGCGTCTTCCTGCCCGGCAAAGGCAAAGCCGATGGCCATGGTTGGCCGTTTGGCCCGCAGCATTTCCAGTGTCCGGTCGTAGAAGCCGCCGCCGTAGCCCAGCCGGCCGCCATTCCTGTTGAACGCCAGGAGCGGCACAATCAGGATCTCAGGTTCAAAGAATTCCGGATCGGCGGGGATCATCGCGCCAAAGGCACCGCTGACCATCTGCGTGTCCGGGGTCCAGGCCGCGAATTTGAGCGGTGTTGCCGCCGCCTCAATCACCGGAACGCCCACGGGGCCATGGGCGCAAGCCTCTGCCATAGCCGGGGTCGGGTCAATCTCGGTGCGGATTGGCATGAAGCCGGACAAAGGCACGCCGCGATAGCCTGCCAGAACCTCGCTCAGATAGCCCGCCTGCGCCGCATTCGCGTTTTCAAACAACGGCTTGCGACGGGCGAAAGCCGCCTTGCGGGCCGCGTCCTTGATCGCTGCAAGATCGGTCATAGCAGCACCGCCGCCGCGAGGCCGAGAAAGGCGAAGAAACCGACGACATCTGTCACCGTGGTCACAAAGGCGCCCGAAGCCAGCGCCGGATCCACGCCGATGCGCTCAAGCAAGATCGGGATACCGGTGCCTGCCAATCCAGCCACCACCATATTGATCACCATCGCCACCGCGATCACATAGCCCAGTGCAGGCGAGCCGAACCAGATAATCCCCACAACGCCCATAATCAGCGCAAAGATCAACCCGTTCACCAGCCCCACCAGACATTCGCGCCGGATCACCCGCCAGACGTTGGAGCCGGTCAAATCCTTGGTGGCAATGGCCCGCACGGCCACAGTCAGACTTTGGGTGCCGGCATTACCGCCCATGGAGGCCACGATGGGCATCAACACCGCCAGCGCCACGATCTGTGCAATGGCCGCCTCGAACTGGGAAATCACCATGGAGGCTGCAATCGCCGTCACAAGGTTCACCGCAAGCCAAGGCAGACGTTGCTTGGTGGTCTCTACCACGCGGTCGGACAGCGACCCCTCGCCCACGCCGGCCAGACGCAGGATGTCTTCCTCGTGTTCTTCATCCAATACCGCCATGGCGTCATCAATGGTGATCACACCAATCAGCCGCCCCTCGTCATCGACCACCGGCGCCGAGATGAGGTGATACTGGTTAAACGCATAGGCCACGTCGCCCTCATCGCGCATCGCGGGGATGATCTGAAAGGTCTCTTCAAGGATGTCGCGCAAGGGCGTTGCGCGTTTCGACCGCATCAGCTTGCCCAGCGTTACATTGCCAACCGGATGCAACCGCGGATCGACCATCACGATGTGATAAAACTGATCCGGCAGATCTTCTTCTGCCGTGTTGCGCAGGTGGTCAATTGCCTGCCCGACGGTCCAGTGTTCGGGGGCCATGACCACCTCGCGCTGCATCAAGCGGCCAGCGGAATATTCAGGCCAGTTCAGCGCCTGTTCTACCGCAACCCTATCGGCGTCTTCGAGCACCTCAAGGATCGCCTCTTGCTGATCATCCTCAAGGTCTTCGATCAGGTCGACAACATCGTCGCTGTCCATATCCCGCACGGCCTGGCTCAGCACTTGCGGGGTCAGAACGGCGATCACTTCCTCACGGATAGATTCGTCCAGTTCCGACAGGATCTCGCCGTCAAATTCACGATCATAAAGCCGGACAAGGCGGCTCCGGTCGAAAGCATTGATCTGTTCGAGAAGGTCAGCAATATCCGCCGCATGAAGCGGTTCCATCAGTTCGGTCAGCTTTTCGCGGTCGTCGATATCCACCGCATAGAGCACCGAAGCGACGGTTTTCGGCTCCAGCTTGTAAGCCTGACGCTCCGCATCCTCGCCAGTGGCCAGTTCCAGGTCTTCGATCTGTTCCGACATAGCGTGGTCCTCCGTTTGAGGGCGACCATAGGCAAGCGTATGGGGGGTTTCAATGCCACTTGAGACGGCTTTGCGATTGTCCCCGACCTCTGCGGGGCTTAGGGTTGGAGCATGACAAAGCAGACCCTCATTCTTGGCCCCGTGCTCCGCTATACGGGTGATCCACTGCGTGGCCCCTGGCAGGATGCCGTAAGCGTTGACAGCGCGGGCGGGGTTTTGATCAAGGATGGATGGATCATTGAGGTCGGCTCTGGCGCGGCACTGCAAGAGGCGCATCCGCAGGCCGATCTTCACCACTATAACAGCGATCATCTGATTGCGCCGGGGTTTGTCGATGCGCATGTGCATTACCCGCAGACCGCGATCATCGCCTCATGGGGTAAGCGGCTGATTGATTGGCTGAATTCCTACACATTTCCTGAGGAAATGCGCCTGTCGGATCCTGAATATGCCCATCAGATCGCCGGGCGTTATCTGGATCTGACGCTGGCCCATGGCACCACCACGGCGGCGTCCTATTGCACCATTCACCCCCATTCTGCCGATGCCTTGTTTGAGGCGGCAGCGGCGCGCGGGCAACGGATTGTTGCCGGGAAAACCTGTATGGATCGCAACGCGCCCGACGGCCTGCGCGACACGGCGCAGTCGGCATATGATGACAGCAAAGCCTTGATCGACAAGTGGCATGGCACGGGCCGCGCCGGATATGCCATCACGCCGCGGTTTTCGCCCACATCCACGCCCGATCAACTGGCCGCGTTGGGGGCTTTGTGGGCGGAGTATCCGGACTGTCTGATGCAGACCCATTTGAGCGAACAGACAGATGAGATCGCTTGGGTGAAAGAGCTTTTCCCGCAGGCCCGCGATTATCTTGATACCTATGAAGCCCATGGATTGTTGGGGGAACGCGGGCTTTATGGCCATGCGATCCATCTGGAGCCGCGGGAGATTGACCGCCTCAAGGACTGCGGTGCGGCACTGGTGCACTGCCCTACGTCGAATACGTTTATCGGCTCGGGCCTGTTTGACATGGCCGGATTGACGGCGCGCGGCATTCCGGTTGGCCTTGCCACGGACACCGGCGGCGGATCGTCATTTTCGATGCTGCGCACCATGGCGGCGGCTTACGAAGTGGGCCAATTGCGCGGCACGCCCCTGCATGCGGCACAGTTGATCTGGTTGGCCACCGCCGGTTCGGCCCGCAGTCTGCATATCGGCGACAAGATCGGCAGCCTGACCAAGGGGATGGAGGCTGATTTGACGGTTCTCAACCTCAGTTCGACCCCTGCCATTGCACAGCGCGCAGATCAGGCCAGCGATATTTGGGAAAGCCTCTTTGCCACCATCATGATGGGCGATGATCGCGCGATTGCGGATGTCTGGATCAACGGGCAGAAACGCCCCTAAGGTCAAAGCGCTAACAAGGTGCGGCCAAAACCATCACCCATAGGTGCCCCGGCCCCCGTGCCACGCCGATCTCGCGCAACTCTGGCCGGATCATATTGGCAAGATGGCCCGGGCTTTCTGCCCAATCCTGCATCACCTGGTTCAGGCTGCGTTGCCCTTTGGCGATGTTTTCGGCCACCAGACACCATTGGTAGCCTTGCGCCGTGACACGTTGTCCAACCGTTGAACCATCTCGGCCTTCATGGGCAAAATATTTCCGCTGTGCCATATCAATAGCATGCAACAAGGCCGCATTCTCCAAAGAAAGTGCGTAGGTCATTGGTGCGTGGCCCTGCGCAATGCGCAGCTCATTGACCGGGCGCAGAACCGCCGGGTCGGCCAGGGCCGGCATCCCAATAGCCATCGCAAGCACCATCAATAGTGATCTCATACTGCCTCCGCCAATTCACGTGCCATTCTGTTGTGACGTGAAATGGTTGCCTCAAGGTTAATGGTTTGCACATGCCCGTCCCGCACAATCTGCCGGCCTTCGACAAAAAGGTCACGCACCGTGGTCGGCCCCGCCAGCAACAGTGCGGCCGGATCCCAACTGCCAGCACTGGCCAGCCCCTGCACATCCCAGACCGCGATATCGGCGCGTTTGCCAATCTCCAGCCGTCCGCAATCAGGCCGCCCCAGAATATCAGCGCCGCCGCGCGTGGCGATCTCAAGCGCCTCGCGCGCGCTCATGGCATCTGCACCCTGCGCCACCCGTTGCAGCAGCATCGCCGTCCGCGCCTCTGCCACCAGATTGCCCGCATCATTGCTGGCCGATCCATCGACCCCCAAGCCAACCGGCACCCCTGCATCGCGCAGCGCCCGCACCGGCGCGATGCCAGATCCGAGCCGGCAATTGGAACAGGGACAATGGGCGATCCCCGTGCCCGTTTGGGCAAAAAGCGCAATTTCAGCGGTGTCCAGTTTCACGCAATGGGCGTGCCAAACGTCACGGCCAACCCAGCCCAGATCTTGCACGTATTCTCCGGGGCGACAGCCGAACTGTTCCAGGGAATAGGCAATATCTTCTTCGTTTTCAGCCAGATGGGTGTGCATCATCACACCTTTGTCACGCGCGAGAACCGCGGTGTTGCGCATCAGATCGCGGCTGACGGAGAACGGCGAACAGGGTGCCAGCGCCACCCGACACATGGAGCCCTCCGCAGGGTCGTGGAAGGCATCGACCAACCGAACACAATCGTCGAGAATGGAATCCTCGTCCTCAACCAGTGCATCAGGTGGCAAACCACCATCACTTTCCCCGATACTCATCGAGCCGCGCGTGGGCTGGAACCGCAGGCCAAGCTCTGCCGCAGCATGGATCGTGTCCTCTAGCCGAACACCGTTGGGATAGAGATAAAGATGATCAGAACTCAGCGTGCATCCCGACAGCGCCAGTTCCGCCAACCCGATCTGCGCCGAAGCAAACATATGATCCGGCGTCATCCGCGACCAGATTGGATAAAGCGTCTGAAGCCAGCCAAATAGCAGCGCGTCCTGCCCCCCCGGCACAGCGCGGGTCAGGTTCTGGTATAAATGGTGATGGGTGTTCACCAGCCCCGGAGTGACCACACAGCCCGAGACATCCACCACCTCCGCCCCGCCGGAAAGGCCCTGCCCGATCTCGGTGATCACACCGCCCTTGAGCCGGATATCGGCTGAGGACAACTCGCGCCGCGCGTCATCCATCGTCAGGATCGTTAGGGCATTTTTCAAAAGGATTTCGGACATGGCTCACCCGTCTTTCGGCAAACCTGTCTCAGATCATGTGCGCATCGGGTGGAAAACAGGCTGAAGAACCGGATGCAGGGGGAACCTAGCCTGCAGTTGACCGCTTGGTCAATAATCTTTCAGGATGGCCAAAGCCTCGGCATGGATTTCGGCATTCGCCGCGGCAATCGCGCGGCCACCATCATGGGCTGGTCCGCCTTGCCAATCCGTGACGACCCCGCCAGCCGCCTGCACCACGGCAATCGGCGCCTGAATGTCATAAGAGTTCAGCCCTGCCTCGATCACCAGATCCACCTGCCCCGCCGCCAAAAGCGCATAGGCGTAACAGTCCATCCCATAGCGCGTCAGCCGGGCCTGCGCCGCGACTGCGTGAAATCCGGCTTGATCTGCCGCCGAACCAACCTCGGGGAAAGTCGTAAAGACCACCGCCTCGGACAGAGGTTTCGGCGCGCGCGTCTGCATCGGTCCCATCCCATGCGGGCCGGCAAAGACCGCCCCGTCCGGCGCACCTTCAAAGCGCTCTCCAATATAGGGCTGGTCGATGATGCCAAAAAACGGCCCCTGCCCATCCGACACGGCGATCAATACGCCCCATGTGGGCGTGCCGCTGACAAAACCACGGGTGCCGTCAATCGGGTCCAACACCCAAGTCAGGCCAGATGTCCCTTGGGATGCCCCGTATTCCTCGCCCAGAATACCATCGCCGGGGCGTTCGCGCGCCAAAATATCGCGCATCGCACGCTCTGCGGCGCGGTCCGCTTCGGTCACGGGGTCATAGCCGCCATGAAGCTTGTTGTCGGCGGTCAATGCAGCATTGCGGAAATACGGCAATATTACCGCGCGTGCTGCATCTGCCATCAGATGCGCCACGCGGCGAATGTCACTGTCAAAATCTGTGGATCTGGTCATGGCACCGGCCTGCCACCTCAGGCGAGGCGATGCAAGCCAATGTCATCAATGCTTTCAGGCAACGTCACTGAGAACGCGGGCCAATTCGAACAAACGGCGGCGTTGATCTTCGGGGATCGCATAATACGACCGGATCAGATCCATTGCTTCTTTGTCGCCCATCACGTCGATCGGCACCTTGCCAGAGGTCGTCACCTCGGCACCTTCACCTTCCATACCTTCAAAGAAGAACGCAACGTTCACTTCGAGGGCGTCAGCGATATCCCAAAGCCGGGAGGCGCTGACCCGGTTTGCACCGGTTTCATATTTCTGGATCTGCTGGAACTTGATACCCACCAGTTCGGCAAGCTTTTGTTGGGTCATCCCGGTGAGCCATCTGCGTTGACGGATCCGCTTGCCTACGTGCAAGTCTACTTTATGAGCCATCGTGTACACTCCCCTTCGGCTAAAATGTGCAGTTCGACCATTTTCATGTTCCCCTTCCGCAACGAAGGAGCGCCGACTGTTGAATAAGTCTACAAAACTTAATGGTTGCGAGCAAAACCTTTCGACGCCGTTTTGGCAATAAGTCCGGTCCAGAGGCGCGATCGGATGATTAACGGATGACTCTCCCTATGCTTGCAGATCAGGAAACTCCAAACATCACGACCGCTCAACATGGGTGAAGAAATCTCTGCAAAACATTGAAAAACAATGAAGCTTATGGATGCGGGAAATATTCGATTCCACTAAAAGTTGAATAATTGTCTCGCAAAAAAATTCTGCCCTGCGCGATTTTATCGCAACGCACAAATTTTAGGCATTCAGCAAAGACCGGCGTCAAACCGCCCGTAAACGGCCCACTTGGCTGGTCGAAAACGCATTTCGCAGCAGGCCCACAAGGGTATCATGCACCTCGTTCTTGGCGGCCCGCCCACCATAAAGATTGATCAGCTGCAATGGCAATTCCGGCAGGGCGCCATCATGGTCGATCTGCTCCATATGCGGGGGTTCGGTGCCCTCGATCATTGCGTTGACCGCCAGATCCGCGCTGACAGCCGCCTCAATCGTGCGGTCGCTGTCGGTATCGAGGGACATCTCCCAAGGCATATTGACCCGGTCCAACGCTGCAGTGACATGGGGCCGGAACGTGCAATAGCGGCAAAAGGCAAGTTTCAGCGGCCGCTGTCGCCATGTTGCACCGCCCGGCGCCCCCAGCCAGACCAGCCGTTTGCGGGCAATCGTGTCACCGCCGCTGTCCACCTCGGGTTCGGTGGTCAGGATGATATCGCACTCCCCTTTGGCAAATTGTTCCTTCAACGTTCGGGTGTACGAGGCCTCAAGCTGGATCTTCACCCGTGGGAAGGCGGCGTGGAATTGTTTGAGCACCTGCGGGATGGCGGGATAAACGATATCATGCGGCACCCCCAGCGTGATCTCCCCCTCATAGGCGTGATCAGTCAGGCGGGTGATAACTTCGTCATTCAGCGCAATCATGCGCCGCGCATAGGCCAACAATTGTTCGCCCGATGCCGTCAGCGCAATGGTCCGGCCCGTCCGGTCAAGCAATTCGAGGCCGAGCATTTCTTCCAGCCGCTTGAGCTGCATTGAGACTGCCGATTGCGTGAGATGCAGAAAACCGGCGGCGCGGGTGACGCCCCCGGAATCGGCCACCGCCACAAATGAACGCAGTGTCGTGATATCCAGATTTCTCATTCATCAATATCCTTGATGGTCAACATAACAAACATTCAATTTCATTATGCCCATTCGTTGCCATATATCAACCATCGAAATGAATTAAGAAGTTATCATCACGAAAACAGAAAGGTCACTCCCATGACACAGATCACTCTCCGCTCCGCCGGCCTCGCCTCTTCTCGCAGCACGTCTCGGGCTGCTGCCGCCTTGAATGCCATTCAACTGTGGCGCAGCCGCCGTGCGCTGGCCCGTCTGGATGCACGTATGCTTGAGGATATCGGTGTCTCTGCCGAAGCCGCCGCGGCAGAAGCCTCCCGCGCGCCTTGGGATGTCCCTGCCTATTGGTTGAAATAATCGGATGCCAATCCCCCTCATGACACAGGTTCACCCTTGAAAAACGGGACCATAGGCCCAATATTCCTCTCAATACTTCGCGCGCGTTGCGTGAGGGTGAACCTATTAGTCAATTGGAGGTCTTGAATGGCTGACGTGAATACAATCCGGGCCGCAGCCGGAGCCCGCGCCGCCGAAATCGATGCGGGTCTGCGCGCCCATATGAATAAGGTCTACGGCACAATGTCGATCGGCATGCTGATCACATTTGCCGCAGCTTGGGCCCTGTCCGGCCTTGCCGTGACAGCAGATCCATCTGGCGCATCCGCGCAGATCGGTCCTGACAAATATCTGACTGGCCTCGGTTACGCGCTTTATGCCTCGCCGCTGAAGTGGGTTGTGATGTTTGCGCCGCTGGCCTTTGTCTTTGGCTTTGGTGCCGCGATCAACCGCATGTCGGCGGCCACCGCGCAGACCGTGTTCTATCTTTTCGCCGCAACGATGGGTGTTTCCATCAGCTCGATCTTTCTGGTCTTCACCGGCTATTCGATCGCGCAGGTGTTCTTGATCACCTCGATCGCCTTTGCCGGTCTGTCCCTCTGGGGCTATACCACAAAGAAAGACATCTCCGGCTGGGGTAGCTTCCTGATCATGGGCGTGATCGGCCTGATCGTCGCGTCTATCGTAAACATCTTCCTCGCCTCTTCGGCGCTGATGTTCGCGATCTCGGCCATCGGTGTTCTGATCTTTGCCGGTCTGACCGCCTATGACACCCAGAAGATCAAAACCGAATACCTGGCCCACGCCCACCACGGCGATACGGAATGGCTTGGCAAAGCGGCGATCATGGGTGCGCTGAACCTCTATCTGGACTTCATCAACATGTTCATGTTGCTGCTCCAGTTGTTCGGCAATCGCGAATAAAGACGGTAAAAATCCGCGATGAAGGCCGGTCTCGAAAGAGGCCGGCCTTTTTGTTTGTGCCCCTTTGACGCCGCAGCACGTGGCGCAGCGCTGCGCAGTGAATATTGAGGGTTCAGACCCTACGAAAGCGTGAAGGGAGAGGGGCGTCAGTGCGGCGGCAGGGTCTCTTTCAGCCACTCCCGCAGCGCGCGGGGGCTGGTCAGATGCACGATCCTTTTATCCGCCGGGGCCGTTTGGATCAGCGCGGTGATCTTGGCGCGGGCGCTGTGCCTTGTGGTCCAGATCAGGCGGTAAAAGGCCCAGGTTTGCGGGTGCAGCCTTTCGCGGCAGCTGGGCGGCAGATCGGGCCGGGCCTGACCGAGATAGCGAAACAGCCGTTTGGTCACCCGCCACAGGCGCAGACCCACCGGCAGATCCAACCAGATCAGCGTATCGGCGCGGGCCAGGCGGCTGGAGTTGGTGGCGGACATATTGCCCTCGAACACCCATTCTTCCTGCGCCTCTACCGCCCGCGCCAGAGGTATTTTCTCGGCCTTCGTGCGCTCAACCCAGTTATCCTGCCAATGGATCAGATCCATGTGGAAAACGGGCAGCCCCGTTCGTTCCCCCAGCAGGCGCGCCAGGGTGGATTTACCCGATCCCGGCCCACCGACAATCATCACGCGTTTCATTGATCGCCCTCCCCCAAACGCAAAAAGCCGCGCATGAGCGCGGCCTTAAAGCGATCCAAAGGAACAGATCTTACTTGATCTTGCCTTCTTTGTATTCCACGTGCTTGCGCGCAACGGGGTCATACTTACGGACAACCATCTTTTCCGTCATGGTGCGTGCGTTCTTCTTGGTCACGTAGAAATGGCCTGTGCCCGCGGACGAGTTCAGACGGATCTTGATCGTGGTTGGCTTTGCCATCTTGTCATCTCCTGCTGCACCTTAGACCATCGGGCGGGTGCGTGAATTCTGAAACCCGGCTTGTAACGGGATGCGGCTGCGTGTCAACAGCAAAAGCTATGGGAAATCATGCTTTCCTCACAACTCGATGCGCACATCGTGCATCCACAGTTTTGCAGGCCGTGACAACATGAAAACCACCACATCGGCCAGATCATCTGGTTCGGTGAAAATATGGTTTGGCACATCCTCGCCTGCCTTGTCGAACATGCCGGTGTTTGTGCCGCTTTGATAAAGCCCCGCCACCCGCACGCCACTTTCGGCCTCATCTTGCTTGAGCACATCGGTAAAGCCGCGCATGCCATATTTGCTGGCGGTATAGACCGATTGTCCGGCCTGCGCCAAAACACCGGATTTGGAAACGACATTGAGAATCGCGGCCTCCTCGCGGCTGCGCAACCCCGGCAAGAGGGCACGGGTCAGGTGGATCGCGCCATTGAGATTGGTGGCCAGTGTTGCCTCAATCATGGCCGGATCAATGCTGTCGAGCGGGCCGGCCTTGTGCCAGATGCCAGCGTTGTTGATCAGAATGTCGATGGGGCCGAAGCCATCGAGAATCGCCGTTACAACAGCGTCAATCTGTTCGGTTTGGGCCAGATCACAGACAAAACCCTGGGCCTCCGGTGCGCCCGCCCGAAGCGCCTCTGCGGCCACGGCATCCAGACGGCCTTTGTCGCGCCCCAGCGCCGCGATGCGCAGGCCCTGAGCGGCAAGTTTGAGACAGATGTGCCGCCCGATGCCATCGCTGCCACCCGTGACGAGGGCGGTTTTTCCGGTGAGTTTCATGGGATGGCTCCTGTCTGCGCTCTGCGTTGGGCGGGGCGCGGAAAATTTGAATTTTCCGGTCCGTTTTCTTGGAAGAAAACGGCACCGGGTCATAAATGCGCGGAAGGCCTGTAAGCCGGATTCTGTCCAGGGCTTGCGCCCCTGGATGACCATTCCTCTGACCACACCGTTGCCGGTGCAGCTATAGCTGCCAACCCGAACCTGCTGGGGCAAAAACAGCCCCGCCCCCTTGCGGCGGCACGCGGTCCCTATTTGGCGTTGCTCCCGGTGGGGCTTGCCGTGCCGCCCCTGTTGCCAGCGGCGCGGTGGGCTCTTACCCCACCGTTTCACCCTTACCCCTCCGGCGGTATCGGTTGCCCGACACAGACCCGCAGGGGCGGTTTCATTTCTGTGGCGCTCTCCGTCGGGTTGCCCCGCCCGGGCGTTACCCGGCACCGTTGTTTTTTGGAGTCCGGACTTTCCTCGACGATTTGCATCGCCGCGGTCATCCGGCCTTCCGCGCAAGGTGCGGCGTAGCGCGCCGACGCCGCTGTCGTCAATGGCTGCTCGGGCGGGATTGAGTATTTAAGGGCCAAAAAGGGGGAAGAGTGGCGTCAGCGCAGCGGCGGGAGGTTCAGGTCATCCGGGTGCAATGCGCCTTGCCGCCAAGGGGCAAAACGCAGCCGTGTGGCGGCGAGCAAATCGTTCAGCGGCGCGTCAGCGGTAAAGCCAGCGGCGCGAGCGGCCGTGCGGAAACTGTTTTCGGTCACGTCTTGCGCTGTGGCGGAAGGGCCAGCGGACCGCGCGAGCCCTTGGCGCGCGAGCCGTGTCCAGTCAAAGCGCGGGCCCGGGTCGCATTTGCGGCCCGGCGCCATATCGGAATGGCCGATCACACCTTCGGGCGCGATATTCCAGCGGGTCATGATCTGACGCAACAGGGTTTCCAGCGCCCGCATTTGCGGTTCTGAAAAAGGATGGGCACCGGTGTTGTCCAGTTCGATCCCGATGGAGCGGGAGTTGACATCGGATTGTCCGGCCCATTCCCCGGCACCGGCATGCCAGGCGCGGCGGTCCTCCGGCACCAGCCGCAGGATCTCACCATTGTTTGCAATCAGGTAATGGGCGGACACCTCCGCCTCCGGATCGCACAGGCGGTCACGGGCGGCGGCGGCGCTGTCCATGGCGGTGTAGTGGATCACGATCAGGCTGGGCGTCAGACCGTCCCGGCGCGGGCCGCAGTTGGGCGAAAGGTGATCCCTGATCTCAGGGCCTGTCACGTCAGCCTTGGGCCGCGCGGCGGAACGGGGTCGGATCCCAATCGCAGGCAAACCCATCGCCATCAGGGTCCATGCCTTTGCGGTCTTTTTGCGGGCCGCCGCGTGCGAGGAAATCAATCTGCGCCTGATCTGGCGTGCTGAACGAGCGGCAGGACCGGGCGTATTTTGCCGCCTTGTTCAAACCGATGCGGCGATAGATCTGTTCGCCAACGGCATTTTTGGTGCTCAAGGCATAGGCCACGATATTCGGGCCGCTATCAACGCGGGTCGGCAGGGCCTGGGGCGTGACCACCTCGTACTGAGCCTTGTTGGCGGCGATGCGGGCGGCGTCGTCATCAATGCTGCGCTGGCCCGACACGGCGTCAAAGTTGTTTTCGTTGGAGATCCCTGCCGTGTTTACCACTGCGGGCGGTGGGTTGGTCGGGCTGGCATTGATCGGCACACCGCCGCTGTTTGGCACCCCCGGACGGGTGGCGGCCAGCACGCGGGCGGTTTCCGCTGCGGTGGCGGCGGCGGATGGATCGCTCGGCAGGTTCGGCTGGATCGGCGTTTCCGCTATCACCGGCGTTGCAGGCACGATGCCGGTCAGAGCCGCGTCGCGCTTGCGCTGCTCGGCTGCGAAGTTGTCAAATCCGGCGCCGCGCCCCGAATCCGGGATAGCAGGCTGACAGGCGGCAAGTGTCACGCCTGCGGCGAGAACGAAGAAGGCATGTTTGATCATCTGGACTGCTCTGTCTTTTGACGGTTATTGGCGCTGGTTTACCACCATTTGTCTGCCTTGGCTACAAAGCCTGCCGCCTTCTCAAGCGCATAGGCAGAAGACAGCAGATCTGCCTCTTCCCATGGCCGCCCGATCAGTTGCAGGCCCAAAGGCAGGCCCTGACGGTTCTGCCCCGTTGGCACCGCAATGCCCGGCAAACCGGCCAGGTTGACCGTGACGGTGAACACATCGTTGAGATACATCGCCACCGGATCGGCGTCGGTCATCTCTCCCAGACCAAAGGCCGCAGACGGGGTGGCCGGGGTTAGGATGCTGTCGATGCCCTGAGCAAAGACGTCTTCGAAGTCTTTCTTGATCAGGCTGCGCACCCGGCGGGCGCGGTTGTAATAGGCATCGTAAAAACCAGCGGACAGCACATAGGTGCCAATCATCACCCGGCGTTGCACCTCGTGGCCAAAGCCTTCGGCGCGGGTCTTTTCGTACATTTCGGTGATACCGTCCCCTGCCTCAAGCGTGGCGCGGTGGCCGTAACGGACACCATCATAGCGCGCGAGGTTCGATGAGGCCTCAGCCGGCGCAATCACGTAATAGGCTGGCAAAGCATATTTGGTATGTGGCAGCGAGATATCGACGATCTCGGCGCCGGCATCCTTCATCATCGCAATGCCGTCTTGCCACAGGGTTTCGATCTCCTCGGGCATACCATCCATGCGGTATTCCTTGGGAATGCCGATTTTCTTGCCACGAATATCACCCGTCAGCGCCGCCTCGAAGTTCGGCACCGGCAGATCGGCCGAGGTGCTGTCCTTTGGATCATGGCCGCACATCGCCTCAAGCATGATCGCCGCATCGCGCACCGATTTGGTCATCGGACCGGCCTGATCAAGCGAGGAGGCAAAGGCAACAATGCCCCAACGCGAGCAGCGCCCGTAGGTCGGCTTGATCCCAACCGTGCCGGTAAAGGCTGCAGGCTGGCGGATTGACCCGCCGGTATCGGTGCCGGTGGCCGCAAGACACAGATCGGCTGCAACCGCCGCAGCAGAGCCACCGGAGGAGCCACCGGGCGTCAGCGCCGCATCATCATTGCCGCGCCGCCAGGGGTTTACCGCATTGCCGTAAACGGAGGTCTCGTTGGAGCTGCCCATGGCAAATTCGTCCATGTTGAGCTTGCCCAGCATCACCGCACCCTTGTCAAAAAGGTTCTGACTTACGGTGCTTTCATACTCGGGCAAGAACCCTTCGAGAATGCGCGAGCCTGCCTGAGAGGGCACACCCTTGGTGCAGAACAGATCCTTGATCCCGATGGGCAAGCCGCACATTGCAGGTGCTTCACCTGCCGCGAGGCGTTTGTCAGCTGCATCGGCCTGCGCCATCGCCAGATCCGGCGTGTTGTGTACAAAAGCGTTCAGCGCCCCTGCCCCGTCAATGGCTTTGAGGCAAGCTTCGGTCAGATCTTTGGATGTTACATCGCCGCTGCGCAGCGCATCGCGTGCGCCCGCCAGGCCCAGTTTGTTCAGTTCAGTCATTATTCCACCACCTTCGGCACGGCAAAAAAACCTTCGCGGGCATCGGGTGCATTGGCCAACACCTTTTCTTGCTGGTCACCGTCACTCACCACATCTTCACGCCGCTTCAGCTTTTGCGGGGTCACCGAGGTCATCGGCTCGACCCCGTCAATGTCCACTTCGTTGAGCTGTTCAATGAACCCGAGGATATTGTTGAACTCCTGCGCCAGCGCCGGCAGCGCCTCAGGCTCTACCTTGATGCGGGCCAGTTTCGCCACGCGGGCGGCGGTGTTTTCGTCGATCGACATGAAGGCTCTCCATCTGCTTGGGCGGCGGTGTATCCTTCCTTTTGCGCCCTCGCAAGGGTGCGCCCTGCCCACCTCTTCATTTGGCCCAAAAAACCTCCCCCCGGAGGGCCGGTTTGATGGAAAACCCGGCCTTGCCGCAGCGCCAGAACGGATTATGCTTTCGTCAGCAGATAGGGAGAACACATATGAACATCATCTGGCTTGGACATGGCTCATTTCGCATCGAGATCGAAGATCAGGTGGTGTTGATTGACCCTTGGCTGAACGGCAATCCGATGATGCCCGAGGACGGCCACGATGCGGCCATTCAAGGCGCGACGCATATTCTGGTCACCCATGGGCACTTTGACCACATCACCGATGTTGTGGAGATTTCCAAAGCCACCGGCGCGCCGGTTTCGGGCATGTATGAGCTTGCGCAATACCTTGCGGCGGGCGGTGCGGTTGAGGGCGCGGCCTATAACATCAGTGGCACGATACCGCTGGGCGACAATGTGACCGCCGCGATGGTTCCAGCGATGCATTCATCTTCAACCATGGACGCGGACAAACCTCTGGGTCTGGGCCGCGAGACAGGATTTATCCTGCGCGGCGAAGGGCATACGGTCTATATTTCAGGTGACACAGGCATCATGGCGGACATGGATTGGATCGGCGATTTCTATAAGCCGGATATCGGTATCTTGTCGGCAGGAGGGTTCTACACCATGGGCATGGCCGAAGCCGCCTATGCCGCCAAGCGCTATTTCAACTTCAAGACCGTGATCCCCTGCCATTACCGCACCTTTGACGCGCTGGAACAATCGGCCAAGGTATTGGCAGAAGGCCTGCCGGGGGTGAATGTGATTGAGCCTAAGGTGCTCCAGGCGATCAGCCTGTAACTTCTAATTTGTCACCCAATCCATACCTGCAGCATTGCGGGTATAGGTCAAACACCCGTTCTTCCCCTCAAAAGTGATCATCTGATAGGGGTATTGCTGGGTGTTCTGGCTGTCCGTCTCAAAGGTTGCACAAACTTCAAAGCTGTCCGGGCCGGATCGGGTGAACCTGTACTCTGCATCGGTGGCCGGATCGCGGGCATCCGGCTTGCGCCGGTGCCCATGGCAGCGTTCGGGGTTGATCTGCGGATCGCTGTCTCCAAATGCCAAATCAACGGGAAGGTTGCAGCGGTAATATTCCCCCAGTCTGCGCAGATCCTGTGCCCGCTTGGAATCATTCTTCTCCATCCTGGCGAATCCCGGACCGCCAACCACCATCAGCGCGGCAATCACTGCGCCGCAGACAAGCGCCGCAGAGGCGACAAACAAAAGCCTGTTCACGCCGCGTCCCCTTTGCGGATATCCCCGAGATAATAAACAAAAATTAATCCGGAGACTGCGCCGACAACCAGCGCTTTGGCCAAGAACTGCAAAGTGAAATCGCCGCTGAGGAAGGCGTAGATCACCGACACCAGATCACCCAGCAACACGCCGGACGCGCCCAGCAAGGTCAGATAGGTCATCCAGCGCCGGATCACAGATCGATACAGCGCCGGATCCGCCGCCAGTTTGCTGCGTTCCCGCGCGGTCAGCCAAAGGTAGGTGGGCGCTGTCACCACGAGAACTGCAATTGCCCAGCGGATTCCATGGCTGCTGCGGTAGCCCGCATCGTCAAAGGCCAGATCGATCAGGTGGTTCAGCAAAAGCACCAGATGGATGGCACCAAACAGCAAGACCCCGAACATCAGGGCGTAGATAAAGAAATCCCGTGCCGACACGGTGGATTGCGGCCTTGGCACCGGCGGCGCGAAGGGGGTGTCAGCCCATGCGCTCAAGGCATCTGACACCTCTGATGCGCTCCAGCCTGAGGCCGTCAGGGCCGCTGCAATCTCATCGCGGCTTTTGCCCGCGCTCAGTGCATCGCGGGTAAAGCGGGAAAGCTCCTTACTGACAGCCATACCAATTAACCTTTTCTTTTTGCTTCAAAAAACTCTTTCAACATGGTCTCCGCCGCCGCACCATCAATGCCGTCAAACACCTCCGGAACATGATGACATTGCGGATGGGAAAACACCCGTGCCCCCTGCGCGACCCCACCCGATTTGGGATCGGAGGCACCGTAATACAACCGGGCCACCCGTGCCGCCGATATCGCGGCGGCGCACATCGGGCATGGCTCAAGCGTCACGTAAAGCGCATGGCCCGGCAGCCGTTCCGACCCTGCCGCCGCACAGGCCGCACGGATCGCCAGCACCTCCGCATGGGCGGTCGGATCGTTCAATTCGCGGGTGCGGTTGCCTGCCTGCGCCACAACCTGCCCTCCTGGATCGACGACAACTGCGCCCACCGGCACCTCGCCGCGTGCACCAGCGGCGGCCGCTTCGGCCAGGGCGGCCTGCATGTGGGATCGAAACACCATCCCTTTTCATGCCCGCAATTGCCGCCCTTTCGCAACCCGCACAAACAGGGTAAGCGGGCGGCATGACAGACAATGCCCCTAAAGAGACCCCGAAAGGCGACCGGATCGCCAAAGTTCTGGCCCGTGCCGGTGTCGCCTCCCGCCGCGAGGCGGAGCGCATGATCGAGGCTGGCCGTGTACGCGTGAACGGGGAACAGATCCTGTCCCCCGCACTGAACGTGACCGAAAGCGACACCATCATGGTCGATGGCAACCCCGTGTCAGAACCCGAGCCGCCGCGCATGTGGATGTATCACAAGCCCACCGGGCTGGTGACCAGTGATCGCGACGAAAAGGGCCGCGAAACGATTTACGACAAGATGCCCGAAGACATGCCGCGTGTGATGTCGGTGGGGCGGCTTGATATCAATTCCGAAGGGCTTTTGCTGTTGACCAATGATGGGGGCATCAAACGCAAGCTGGAATTGCCCAGCACCGGCTGGTTGCGCCGCTACCGCGTGCGGGTCAACGGGCGGCCCAGCGACGAAGCGTTGGAGCCCTTGCGCAAGGGCATCACCATCGAGGGCGAACGGTTTCAGCCGATGACTGTGACGCTGGACCGGCAGCAGGGCGCAAATGCCTGGCTGACCGTGGGTCTGCGCGAGGGCAAAAACCGCGAGATCCGCCGTGCGATGGAAGCCGTGAACCTCAGCGTGAACCGCCTGATCCGCATCAGCTATGGGCCTTTTCAGCTGGGCGAGCTGAAATCCGGCGAGGTCGAAGAGGTCCGCCGCAAGATCGTGCGCGATCAATTGGGACTTGAGATCGAAGATCCCAGCGGCACCGCGCAGAAAAAACCGAAGGCGGTCCAGAGGTTCTCAAAACGCCGCAGCAGCATGGCCGGAAAACCGGGCAAACCGCGCCGTTGAATTAGGGCGACGGCGCCGCCGGGCATTACCACGCCGCCTCAGGCTCTCCCGTTTCGGCGGGCAACAACGGCCCGGCAGGTTTCAAACGCGCTTCGCCCAGTCGCGGATGCAGGCGCCCCGCGATGCCCCAAGCGACAAAGCTGGCCGCCCCTGCAGCCACAAAGATACCAGAAATCGGCGCGGCCAGCAGGATCAGCCATGCAATTCCCGGTGTCGCAATGCCCGACACATCACGGAACGAGGAATAGATCGCCGACATCTCGGTCCGCTCGGACGGCTTGACCGCCATCAGGAACGGCAGGCCCGCGCAAATATCCAGCAAGATCAAAAAGAAACTCCCACAAAACAGCAGCGCAATCGTGGCCAGCGGCAGACCAGCGACAAAGCCGCCCAGCGCGAAAAGCAACCCACAGGCCATGAAACCGGTGCGAACAGAACGGCGGATCGACCCCGCCTGCATCCAGCGCAACATGACCGGCGAGAGGAACAGCGCCGCATTGGTCAGCGACAACAATATCCCGCCCAGCTGATCCCCCAGGCCATTTTCCACAGCGAAAATAGGCAAGTACACCACATAGGCCCACCAACCACAGGACCGGATTACCGCAAATAGCCAACCCGCGATCAGCCTTGGCTGCTCAAAAAAGCGCCCCAGAAACGACAGCGGATTGGGCGGCGCCTTGCGCGCCCGCGTGATCAGCTTGCCATTGCCAAGCCGCATATAGAGGAACACCGCGAGCATCAAAGCCGCGGCAATGGCGGAAACGATGAAAGGCGCAGGCTGCCAAAAGCTCCAAAGCACAACGCCCAGCACCGGGCCAAGGGTCCAGCCCAAAGCCGAATAGAACATGCGCAATGTCTCGCATTTGCCAAGTTCCACCCGTGCAATGTAGTCCAGCACATAGGCGTTGAAGCAGACAAATGTTGTCACGGTCGCCAGCGAGTTCAGCACCAAGGACGCCACGATCATCTCGGGCTGGCCTGTCATCGCCAGCCCGGCCGAAACAACAAAGCCAAACGCCCCCACCCCATACATCCAGCGCCGCGGCACAAATCTGTTCAGGAAGGGCACCAGCAGCCCAACAAGCAGCGACACCACGCCGATGCAAAAGTAGATCGAGCTGATCAGCGCGGCATCTTTCAGCGCATTGTAAATCGCCACGGGATAGACAGAGATCAAAATCCCTCTCGCAACGGCTTCACACCCCGCCAGCATCGCAAACCCTCTTACAGAGGGGGCTGGCGCGTGGCGGATCCATTCGGGAATACGGCGTTCGAACATAAGAAAAACTCACCCCATGTTTTTTTGCCAACTTGACTGAGAATCCCTGTTTTTCTGTTCGACCTGCGACACCAAAGCGCGATCACGATGTCGCAAAACCTGTTTGGCGTGCAGCGCAGGGTTGATCCCATGGGTGAGTTTTGGATGGTTTTTCCCCGTCACAGATCATTCACAATCGGAGGGTAAACCCCTATATAATCGATATAAATCAGGCAGACGCCCGGCTAGCCTTGGCATGCCTGTCGGCCGCTGGTCTTTGCGCAAGGGCGCATCGTCTGGCACGGTGTTCATGTTGCGCCTATGTTGGCAGTACGGGGGAAAATTGTGGCACGGCTCTTGCTGATCGTATTGTTTGTTGTGGTGATCGTTGCCATTGGCGCGATAATGCTATCAATCTGGAATGCGGCCACGGCCCCTCGGTCTTCTGGGCCGTCAAGGGGCAACGCGGGAATAAAGGATATGCACATGGGGTCAGGGTCCGTTCGAAGAATGGCATATGTTGCGTTGATCGTGGTGCTGTTTGGCGTCACCAGCGGCTGGCTTGGGGGGCTTTGATCCATGGCCAAACGCTTTGGCGGAAAATACAGCCCCGATGGGCAGGTCGCGCCGGACAGCACGCCGCGCAAACGTATTGAAGTGGACCCCGCAGGTGGGCGCTCGAACGTACTGTTTGCCCCGGCGATTGTGCTGGTTTTTACTTCATTGAATGACGGCGCCACCAGTCTGGCGCTGGGTCTGGCGGGGGCGGCCAGCCTGATCCTTGGCGCATGGCTGCTGCGTGAGGGGTTGCGCGCCGAGGCGGAGTTCAACAGCCGCAAGGTGGCCCGCAAACCAGCCATTCCCCGGAAATTACTGGCCGCTGCCGCCGCTGGCCTTGGCGCGGCATTGGCGGTTCTGGCCCATCAGGACGGCAGCTTGGCCATCCTAGCGCCGCTGCTGTTTGGCGGCTGCACCGCCGCGCTGCACCTGACGGCCTTTGGCCTTGATCCGATGAAAAGCAAAGGCATGGAAGGCATCGACACCTTTCAGCAAGACCGCGTGGCCCGCGTGGTGGATGAGGCCGAGAAGCTGCTCGCCGGGATGAGCGATGCCATGGCCCGCGCCGGAGACCGCGCCGCAGCCAAGCGTCTGGAGGTTTTTCAGGACACGGCACGCGAACTGATCCGCACAGTCGAAGAAGATCCGCGCGACCTGACAGCCGCGCGCAAATATCTGTCGGTTTATCTGCGCGGTGCCCGCGATGCGACGGCGAAATTCGCCGATATCTATAGCCGATCACAGGACGATCAGGCCCGCGCCGATTACCTTGCGCTGCTTGATGATCTTGACCGAAACTTTGCCGCCCGCACACGCAAATCCCTGCTCGAAGATCGCAGCGATCTGACCGTAGAGATCGACGTGCTGCGCGAACGGTTGTCCCGCGAAGGGGTCCGGCTGGACTGACTTTGCCCTGCAAAACGCATGAAGGAAACTTGATATATGTCTGAAACTGTTCGTGAAAAAGCCAATCAATCTCTCGCCATGGTGGAAGAAGTGACCGCTGTTGTCTTGCCCGAACCAGCGGCAGCCAATGCAGTTGTGCCACTGGAAAAGGCCAACAAGACCCAAAGTGCCGAGATCAAGCGTCGCATGGCCGAGATCGATATGGAAGACACGCAATCCATCGTTTCTTTCGGGTCTGCCGCGCAGGCCGAGTTGCAGGAAATCAGCCAGGCGATGCTGGCCGATGTGCGCAACAAGGACGTCGGCCCCGCAGGTGACAGCCTGCGCAATATTGTCAGCACAATTCGTGGCTTCTCAGTCTCGGAACTCGACGTGCGCCGCAAGCGCAGCTGGTGGGAAAAACTGTTGGGCAAGGCCGCGCCCTTTGCCAAGTTCACCGCGCAATTCGAAAAGGTCCAAGGCCAGATTGACCGGATCACCGATAATCTGCTGAGCCATGAGCATACCCTGCTCAAAGACATCAAATCGCTTGATATGCTTTATGAAAAAACGCTGCAGTTCTACGATGAGCTGGCGCTCTATATCGCGGCAGGCGAGGCAAAGCTGGCCGATCTCGACGCCACCGTAATCCCTGCCAAAGAGGCCGAAGTCAGCAAAGCCGCCGAAGCCGATCAGGTGATGGTCGCACAGGAATTGCGCGACATGCGGGCCGCACGGGATGATCTGGAACGCCGGGTGCATGATCTGAAGCTGACCCGTCAGGTCACCATGCAATCCCTGCCCTCCATCCGGCTGGTGCAGGAAAACGACAAGTCGCTGGTGACCAAGATCAACTCTACGCTGGTCAACACCGTGCCGCTGTGGGAAACGCAGCTGGCACAGGCCGTCACCATCCAACGCTCTGCCGAAGCGGCCAGCGCGGTACGCGAGGCCAATGACCTGACCAATGAACTACTGACCTCAAACGCGAAAAACCTGCGCGAAAGCAACAAGATGATCCGCCAGGAGATGGAACGCGGTGTGTTTGACATCGAAGCGGTGAAACAGGCCAACGCCGATCTGATTGGCACCATCGAAGAAAGCCTGCAAATTGCCGACGAAGGCAAAGCCAAACGCGCCGCCGCTGAAAAGGAATTGCAGGAGATGGAAGCGAAACTGCGCGATACGCTGGCCGCAGCCAAGGCCAAGAAGACCGGCCTGGGCGATACCGCTGGCGGCGCGGTTCCGGGGTAGGTACTTGATGACGGCAGGCATTCTTCAGCGCATGACGCGCATTGGGGGGGCGGGCATGTTGTCCGCCGCCCTTGCCGCGTGCAATCTGATTGCGCCCGTCGAGCCTTCGCTGAAACCGCAGGCGCGGCCTGCCGCCCTGCCCGCGCCGGTGGTGGCCAAACCCACCTCTCAAAGAAGCGCGATGCTGCGCAGCTATCTCAATCAGGTGCAGACCGCACAATTGACCCAAGGGTTGCTGCGCCGCGACGGCGGCGGCGCTGACACCCCCTTTACCGCCGATATGCTGGCCCGCAACTTTGAAAAAATCGCCTTTTTCAACGAATACGACGGCAACTTCTCCGGCCGGGGCGGCCAAAGCCCCCTGCGCCGCTGGGATATGCCGGTCCGGATGGACGTCATCTTTGGCGCCGGGGTGCCGCCATCGCAGCGCGCTGGCGACGCCTATGACGTGCGCCGCTATGCAAACAGGCTGGCGCGGATCACCGGCCATCCGATTTCCACCTCCGGAACGCCGAATTTCCTGGTGATCATCGCCTCTGAGGACGACCGCGCCGAGGCGTTGGTGGAGGCCGCAACGCGGGTGCGCGGAATCACCGCAAACAGTCTGCGGGCGTTGCGCAACATGCGCCGTGACACCTATTGCGCCGTGGCCGCCTATGCCGCCGGGCCGGATGCCAACACCTATACCGCCGCTGTCGCGATCATTCGGGCCGAAAACCCCGATCTGCTGCGCCTCAGCTGCATCCACGAAGAGCTGGCCCAAGGTCTTGGCCTTGCCAATGACAGCCCGGCCGCGCGGCCTTCGATCTTTAACGACGACGACGAATTTGCGCTGCTCACGGGCCATGACGAACTGCTGCTCAAGATGCTATACGATCCGCGCCTGCGCCCCGGCATGAGCGCCGCCGAAGCGGCGCCGATCACCCGTATCATCGCACGCGAACTGACCGGCGGGCCGTTGTGAGCCTTCCCATTTCTGACCAATAAAGGACCAACCTCATGGGTATTTTCGATTTCCTTTCCGGCGAATTCATTGATGTCATTCATTGGGTGGATGACAGCCGCGACACCATGGTTTGGCGGTTTGAGCGTGAAGGCCATGAGATCAAATACGGGGCCAAGCTGACCGTGCGCGAGGGGCAAGCGGCGGTTTTTGTGCATGAAGGGCAATTGGCGGATGTCTTTACCCCCGGCCTGTACATGCTTGAAACCAACAACATGCCGGTGATGACCACGCTGCAGCACTGGGATCACGGTTTCAAAAGCCCGTTCAAATCCGAGATTTATTACGTCAACACCACCCGGTTCAACGATCTCAAATGGGGCACCAAGAACCCGATCATCGTGCGCGATCCCGAATTTGGCCCTGTGCGCCTGCGCGCCTATGGCACCTATTCCGTAAGGGTCAGCGATCCGGCGCGGTTCCTGACCGAGATCGTCGGCACCGATGGCGAGTTTACGATGGACGAGATCAGCTATCAGATCCGCAATATTATCGTGCAGGAATTTTCCCGCACCATCGCCCGCGCCCAGATCCCGGTTCTGGACATGGCCGCGAATACCCGCGAGCTGAGCAAGCTGGTCGGCACCGAGATCGCGGCGCAACTGGCGGAATACGGGCTGGCCATGCCGGAGCTGTATATCGAAAACATCTCCCTGCCGCCCGCGGTTGAGGATGTGCTGGACAAACGATCCTCCATGGGGGTGATCGGCAATCTGAACGAATACATGCAGTTTCAGGCCGCTGAGGCATTGGGCCGTGATGGTGGGGGTGCGGCAGCCATTCAAGCGGGTCTGGGTGCAGGTCTGGGTATGCAGATCGGCCAGGCCGCTGCGCAGGCCGGGCCATGGGGCGCACGCCCACAGGTGGCTGCGGCCCCCGCCACCGCCCATATCCCGCCCCCGCCGCCACCTGTCGAACATGTCTGGCACATCGCGGTGGACGGTGAGACCACGGGACCATTTTCCAAAGCCGCGATGGGGCGCAAGGCCGCCGACGGCAGTCTTTCGCGTGAAACCTACGTTTGGACCCCCGGTCAGGATGGATGGCAACGGGCCGAAGACGTGGCCGAACTGGCCCAGCTTTTTACCGTATTGCCACCGCCCCCGCCGGGCGCGTGACGAAGGCGCGAAACTTTTGCGCGGTGTTGTCCGTGGCTGTGCCATGATGACCCGTTTGTTTCGCCCCTCGTTTCAACTGCCCAAATGGCTGCCGCAGCGGCGCACCTGGCTCAAGGCGATGCATTGGGCCATGGTGCCCATGCTGATCTGGTTCCTTCTGGTCACGCCGGATGATGTCCTGCCGTTTGGGCCAAAGGCATTTCAGGCCCATTCGATGCTGGCGCTGATTTTTGTCACGCTTTGCCTGCTTTGGACCGCCGACTATATGCGGCGCGGGTTGGCCAGCCGTCCGGGGCCGAAATTGCCGCCCTGGGCGCGGCGGGCGCATCAATGGATGCACAAGGCCTTGATCTGGGGTTTGTTCGGTGTCGCACTCAGCGGTTTTTTCCTTGGGCTGACTTCCTTTACCCTGCTCAAGGCCGGAGGGTTCCTGCCCATCGCCCCGCCTCTGGGCCTGCGCCGCGCCAATGAGATTATCGGCCAGATCCACATCTATGAATTTTACCTATTGGCCCTGATCGCCATTTGCCACGCCGCGTTTCATATCTGGCGGCACCTGCGCCTGCGCGACAACGCTCTGCGCATCATGGCGCCCAAACGATTGCATCCTTTTTTGTAGGCCCGCAGGCGGCGGCACTGGCACCCGGCGGTCAAGGCCGCTATGTCTGTGGCAAGACGAACGAGGCCCCGATGACTGATCCTCACATGCCCCCCGCCCCCGTGGCTGAACATCGATTTCCCTGCGACACCTGTGGATCGGACCTGCGGTTTGATCCCGGCGCGGCACAATTGGTCTGTGATCATTGCGGCAACACCGAAGCCATTGCAGGCACCGCCCCGCGCAGCCACGCCATCGCAGAACTGGATCTGCGTTCCGGACTGGCCGCCGATCTGCCCAGCGCCGAGATGGAAGAGACCCGCGTCACCACCTGCCCCAACTGCGCGGCGCAGGTGGAGTTTGAGGCAGGAAAACACGCCGCTGAATGCCCTTTCTGCGCCACCCCGGTGGTGGTCGATACCGGCACCCACCGCCATATCAAACCCCGCGCCGTGCTGCCCTTTGCCTTGGCCGAAGAGACCGCCCGCGATGCAATGACCAAATGGCTTGGCGGCTTGTGGTTTGCACCCAACGGCCTCAAGGAATACGCCCGCAAGGGGCGGAAAATGCAAGGCATCTACGTGCCCTATTGGACCTATGATGCGCAAACGCGGTCCTCCTACCGGGGGGAGCGCGGCACGGTCTATTATGTGACCCGCACCGTCACGCGGGATGGCAAGAGGGTGCAGGAACGGGTTCAAAAGGTGCGCTGGTCCCCCGCATCTGGCCGGGTTGCGCGGTTCTTCGATGATGTGCTGGTGCTGGCGTCCAAATCCCTGCCCAAGAAATACACCGACGCGCTGGAGCCTTGGGACCTGTCCGGGCTTGCGCCCTATGCCCCCGAGTACCTTGCCGGATTTCGGGCCGAGGCCTATGCGGTTTCGCTTGAGGATGGATTTGTCGAGGCGCGTGCGCATATGGACCGTGTGATCGAACGGGACGTGCGGTTTGACATCGGCGGCGACCGGCAGCGGGTCCATGATGTGGACACCGCCCTTTCTGACCTGACCTTCAAACATATCCTTCTGCCAGTCTGGTTGGCTGCGTACAAATATCGCGGCAAGACCTACCGTTTTGTCGTGAACGGAACCTCTGGCCGGGTGCAGGGCGAACGCCCCTATTCGGCCATCAAAATCACCATCGCGGTGATCCTTGGCCTGTTGGCCGCCGGGGTCATCGGCTATTTTGTGGCGCAAAATCAATGACCCAGATCGATACCCTGACCGATATCCTCAAGGCACGGCATTCATGCCGGGCCTTTCGCCCCGATCCGGTGGCCGATAGCACCATCACCCAGATCGTAAAAACCGCCCGCCATGTGCCCAGCTGGTGCAACGCCCAGCCCTGGCAGGTCAGCGTGACCAAAGGCGCCGGCACCGAGGCGTTTCGCCAGTTGATGCTGGAGACCGCCAGTGCGGGCGGCGTGCCGCAGCCTGATCTGCCATGGCCCAAAGGGTATTCCGGCGCCTATGCCGAACGGCGGCGCACCTGCGGTTTCCAGCTTTACGATGCGGTGGGAATCGACAAATCTGACCGCAAAAGCCGTCAGGAACAAATGCTGCGCAACTACGCGCTGTTTGACGCGCCGCATGTGGCGATTGTGCATTCCCCGGCAGAGCTTGGCCCCTACGGTGCGATGGACAGCGGTGGATTTGTCACCGCCTTTACCCTCGCCGCCACCGCGCTTGGCGTGGCCACTGTGCCGCAAGCGGCGATTGCAGCCTATGCCCCGCAGGTGCGCGAACATTTTGGGCTGGGCGATGATCGTCTGGTGCTTTGCGCGATCTCTTTTGGGTATGCCGATACGGATCATCCGGCGAACAAGTTTCGCACTGAACGGGCGGAACCATCAGATATTATCCAGTGGAAAGAGTGAGATGCGCGCAGTTCTTCAACGTGTAACGCAAGCCTCCGTCACGGTAGATGGCGCAGTGATCGGGCAGATTGAGAAGGGTCTGATGATCCTTGTCTGCGCCATGCCCGAGGACGATGAAAAAACTGCCGAGGCGCTGGCGCTCAAGATTTCCAAGCTGCGGCTGTTCAAGGATGACGCGGGCAAGATGAACCTGTCCCTGGCCCAAACCGGCGGCGCGGCCTTGGTGGTCAGCCAGTTCACATTGGCCGCCGACACCTCGCGGGGCACGCGGCCGGGATTTTCCTATGCGGCCAAACCTGACGCGGCCAAGGCGCTTTACCTGCATTTCGCCGATCAACTGCGCGGCCTCGGCATTCCGGTGGAGACTGGCGAGTTTGGCGCGGATATGTCTGTGGCATTGGTCAATGACGGGCCGGTAACCATCTGTCTGGACACCGAGCGGCCCTAGCCCGGTTTCGGCTCCAACAATTCAATCTCGACAAAAGCGCATTCAAAATCGTTGCCGTTGATCACATCGTGCTCACCGCCCAGCTCGCGATAATAGGGCACGCCGTTTTTCATCTCTGCGGTCACACGTTCTCCACCGCCAAGATCAATTTCAAGAACGCCGTCAAACAGCGGGACAACCACGTAATCATAAGCATGGCGGTGCCAGCCGGTGTTGTCCCCGCGCTTGGCAAACCGCCATTCGGTGACTTTGACCCGCTCGTTTTCGATCATGACTTTGGGCACAGCGGTGCCAGCATCAGAACACATTCGGTTTCTCCCGTAGGGACATGATGAAAGGCTGTCCGGTTTTCCGGGCAATCTATAGGTCCAAAGTATACTGTCGATTAGGTCCAGTTTTCTCACCCCGCTTTTCCATCTGCTTGACAGAATCAACGATCCCTCGGACGGTCGCGACATGACAAGCACCCCCAACGCATTGCGCGAGATCACCGAAGAGCCCGACATGGGTATCACTCTTTCTGATGGATGCCGCCTGTCGGCGCGGGTTTGGATGCCCAAAGACGCGGGCGATGATCCGGTGCCGGTGATCCTTGAATATCTGCCTTACCGCAAGCGCGACGGCACCTGCGCGCGGGATGCGTTGACCCATCCGTGGTTTGCGATGCGCGGCTATGCCTGTCTGCGCGTTGATATCCGCGGCAATGGTGACAGCGAAGGACTGATGGAGGATGAATACACCGCACAGGAACTCGACGACGCTGTTGAGGTGATCAACTGGGCCGCCGCGCAGCCGTGGTGCAACGGCAGTGTCGGCATGATGGGGATCAGCTGGGGCGGGTTCAACGGGTTGCAGGTTGCCGCGATGGATCCGGCCCCGCTCAAGGCAGTGATCACCCTGTGTTCCACTGTGGACCGTTTTGCCGATGACATTCATTACAAGGGCGGTTGCCTGCTGAATGAAAACCTCGGCTGGGGCGCGACGATGTGGTCTTATTCCTCCCGTGCGCCGGACCCTGCCCTGCGCCCCGAGGATTGGCGCGAGATGTGGCTGGAGCGGTTGGAGCATGAGCCGTTTCTGCCCGCCGCATGGCTGCGCCACCAGCGCCGCGATGCCTATTGGCAGCACGGATCGGTTTGCGAGGATTTTAGCGCAATCAAGGCCAAGGTGCTGGCCATCGGTGGCTGGGGGGACGCCTACAAGAACGCCGTGCCTCAACTGGTTGAGGCATTGCCGGGGGCCAAAGGCATTGTCGGCTCTTGGGTGCACAAATATCCGCATTTCGCCGTGCCGGAACCGCGCATCGGCTTTCTGCAAGAGGCGCTGCGCTGGTGGGATCATTGGCTCAAGGGGGAGGAAACCGGCGTTGAGGATGATCCTGACTATCGCGCCTATTTGATGGACGGTGTGCGCCCCGCGGCCTGGTACACAGAACGCCCCGGCCGCTGGGTGGCAGAGGACAGGGGCGCAACCAGCCACCTTGAAACCGAACAGCTGCACCTGACCAATGATGGATTGACCGAAACGGCGGGCCCACTGGATGCGCTGGTGTCCTCTCCCGCGCATTGCGGTGCGAATGCGGGGGAATACTGCGCGATATGGCTGGGGCCGGAAATGCCCGGCGACCAGCGCCATGATGATGCGCTGTCGCGGTGCTTTGACAGTGGTCCCCTGACCCGAGACATGGATATCGTCGGGGCGCCGCGTCTGTCATTGACCGTGGTCTCCGACCAGCCGCAAGCCCAGATCGCCGTGCGCCTGAACCACATTCACCCCGATGGTGCATCAACGCGGATCACCTATGGCGTACTGAACCTCAGCCATCGCAACAGCGCAGCGGAGCCGCAGCCGATGCAGCCGGGTGTACCTGAGGGGGTTTCTTTTGCTCTTGATCACATCGCCTATCGCGTGCCCAAAGGGCATCGCCTTCGGGTCTCGGTCTCGGACGCCTATTGGCCGCTGATCTGGCCCTCGCCAGAAAAAACCGAACTGCGGCTGACCAGGGGCACGATCGCCCTTCCCCAACGCCCGACGGCTGGCGGCGATGAATATGTCTTTGCTCCGCCCACCGCCGCCGATCCGTGGCAGACCGAAACCCTGCGTGATGAAAACCACATCCGCCGGCAGGAAACCGATATGGTCACAGGCCGCGTCAGCCTGATCATCGAGGATGATTTTGGCGCTGTGCGCGATGCCGATCACGGGCTGATCACCAGTTCCATCGCCCGCGAAAACTGGAGCATTCATCCCGACGATCCAACCTCGGCGCGGGGCATCTGTCATTGGACCGACGAATTGCAAAAAGACGACATCCGGATGCGCACCGAAACCCGCTGCGAAATGTGGTCAGACGCCACGAAATTTCACCTGACCGCCCGAATCGAAGCCTTTGAAGGGAATGACCTGATTTATTGCAGAGATGTCGAAGACAGCATTGATCGCGACAATCTGTAGTCACAACGACATGAACACCCGTTATTAACCCTTGCAGCAACAGACGAAATGCGCAAACTTGACTCCACAGTCAATAAAACCGCGAGCAACGCGGCGAACCACGATACAACCGGGAGAACCTAAATGAATGATCAACTGAATTACCTGACGGAGAAAGTAGCCAAGGGCCTGATGACCCGTCGTGAGTTTGTCGGCCGCGCCGCTGCATTGGGTGTGACGGCAGCCGTTGCAAACACCATGCTGGCCAGCTCTGCCAAAGCGGACACGCCCAAGCGTGGCGGCATGATGCGCATCGGCTCGTCCGGCGGCGAAAGCACGAACACCCAAGATCCGGCTCTGACCGCATCAGAAGTGCCTTTGAACAACCTGCGAGCCTGGGGCGAGACATTGGTCGAAGTTGACCCAAGCGGCGAGCTGGACTTCCGCATGGCCGAAAGCGTCGAAGCCTCTGCAGACGCCAAGACATGGTCCTTCAAGATCCGCAAGGGTATCCCATTTTCCAACGGCAAAGACATGACACCAGACGACGTCATGAAAACCATGGAGCGTCACAGCAACGAAGACAGCCAATCGGGTGCTTTGGGCATCATGAAGGGCATCGCGAACATGAAGGTCGACGGCGACAACTTTATTGTTGAGCTGGACACACCTAACGCTGACCTGCCGTTCCTGATGGCGGACTATCACCTGATGATCCAGCCCGGCGGCGGCATGGACAACCCCGGCGCGGGCATCGGCACGGGCCCCTACACCATCGAGATCGACGAACCCGGCGTGCGCCATGCGTTCAAGCGCCGTGACGATTACTGGGACAGCGAGAACCGTGGCTGGGCCGATGAGATCGAACAGCTGGTTCTGAACGATGCAACCGCCCGTACCGCGGCGCTGCAATCCGGTCAGGTCCATATCATCAACCGCGTTGACCCCAAGGTTGCCGCGCTGTTGGACCGCGCCCCGAACCTGAGCGTTCAATCCGCCTCTGGCCGTGGCCACTATGTGTTTATCATGCACATCGACACCGCGCCGTTTGACAACAACGAACTGCGCCTGGCGCTGAAGTATGCGATCGACCGTCAGGAGATGGTGGACAAGATCCTGCGTGGCTATGGCTCTATCGGTAACGACATGCCGATCAACGCCTCCTATCCGCTGTTTGACGAAACCATTCCGCAGCGCGAGCATTCCATCGAAAAGGCCGCCGAGCACTATAAAAAGTCCGGCCACGATGGCAGCCCGATCATCCTGCGTGTTGCAGACGGTGCCTTCCCCGGTGCGGTTGACGCCGCAGCCCTGTTCCAGCAGAGCGCGGCCAAGGCGGGTATCCCGCTGGAGATCAAGCGTGAGCCGAACGATGGTTACTGGTCCGAAGTGTGGAACGTACAGCCCTTCTGTGCCTCCTACTGGGGCGGCCGTCCGGTGCAGGATCAGATGTATGCCACGGCGTATCTGTCCACCGCGGACTGGAACGACACCCGTTGGAAGCGGGATGACTTTGACGCCCTGCTCAACGCCGCCAAGGCCGAACTGGACCAAGCCAAGCGCAAGGACATCTATTCCCAGATGGGCCGCATGCTGCGCGATGAAGGCGGCTTGATCCTGCCAATGTTCAACGACTTCGTTGCGGGCGTGTCCAACAACGTCGGCGGTTACGTGAATGATCCAAACGGCCCTGTGATGAACAACAAGTCTCACATTGCCTGCTGGCTGAAAGACGCGTGATCCGGGCCATTAGCAAATGCACCCGATTTTAAAACTCATTGTCCAGCGCGTTGCGCTGGGCATTATGCTGCTGTTTGCAGCGTCCATTTTGATTTTTGGCGGCACCATGATGCTGCCCGGCGACGTGGCCCAGCAAATCCTTGGCCAGTCTGCGACCCCAGAAAACCTTGCCAACCTTCGGGAAAGCCTTGGCTTGGACGAACCCCCAGTATCGCGTTATTTCCAGTGGCTTGGCGGTATCCTGCAAGGCGATCTGGGCACCGCGCTGACCAATGGCCGCGATATTGCCGAAAGCCTTGGCGGACGTCTCAAGAACACGTTGTTCCTCGCTTTCTGGGCCGCTGCGATCTCGGTTCCACTCGCTATTTTTCTGGGCCTTCTGGCCGTACGTTACAAAGACCGGATCCCCGACAAGGTGATCTCGGCGGTCACACTGACCACCATTTCGATCCCCGAATTTATGATCGGCTATGTACTTATTTACTGGATTTCCATCCGCCTTGGCTGGTTCTCCTCCGTTGCGATCATCAACGACAGCATGTCGCTTGGCGCGAAACTCAACGCCATTGCGATCCCCGTTATGGTTCTGACCCTTGTGGTGCTGGCCCATATGATGCGGATGACCCGTGCCGCGATCCTGAATGTGATGCAATCGGCCTATATCGAAACGGCAGAACTCAAAGGTATGGGCATGCTGCGCATCATTGCCAAACACGCCTTTCCCAACGCCATCGCCCCCATCGTCAACGTTGTGATGATCAACCTTGCCTATCTGGTGGTTGGTGTGGTCGTGGTCGAAGTGGTCTTTGCCTATCCCGGCATGGGGCAATATCTGGTGGATCACGTTGCCAAACGCGATGTGCCTGTGGTGCAGGCCTGTGGCCTGATCTTTGCCGCCGTTTACATCGGGTTGAACCTGATTGCCGACATCGTCTCAATCCTCGCGAACCCAAGGTTGAGGCATCCAAAATGAAGAACATACCTCTTTCCGCCCTCATCGGCCTGTTCTTCACTGGCCTCTTTTTCCTGATGGCACTCTTTGCGCCCTTTATCGCGCCCTATGGCATGGCCGAAGTCGTCGGCGATGTCTGGGAACCCTCTTCGTCCGAATTTCTGCTGGGCACCGACAGCATTGGCCGCGACCTGCTGACGCGTCTGATCTACGGCGGACGCACAACGATCTTTATCGCGACTATGGCAACGATCCTGAGCTTTACACTTGGCTCTGTCCTGGGCTTCTTTGCCGCGGTATCGGGCGGTTGGGTTGACCAGACCATCAGCCGCTTTGTCGATCTGATCATGTCGATCCCATCGCTGATCTTTGCGCTTGTGGTCTTGTCGGTGATGCCAACAACCACATTCATCCTGATCCTGCTGATGGGCCTTTTGGACAGCACACGCGTGTTCCGACTTGCCCGTGCTGTCGCGGTTGACATCACGGTCATGGATTACGTCGAAGCGGCCCGCCTGCGGGGCGAAAAAATCGGCTGGATCATCTTCCGCGAAACCCTGCCGAATGCGCTCTCCCCCCTCGTGGCCGAGATGGGTCTGCGCTTCATCTTCGCGGTGCTCTTCATCTCCACGCTGTCCTTCCTTGGTCTTGGTGTACAGCCACCGCTGGCCGATTGGGGCGGGATCGTGAAAGAGAACAAGGAAGGCATCAACTACGGCATTCAGGCAGCACTTTATCCGGCCTATGCCATCGCCATCCTATGTATCTCGATCAACCTTGTTGCGGACTGGATCCTGAACCGCACCACATCGCTGAAAGGGGGCCGGGGATGACCAAACCACTGCTAAAGGTACGCGGCCTCAAAATTGGCGCGACGATCTATCCACCCGGCGAACGGCCACGGGATATCGAAATTGTCCATGGCGTCGATTTCGATCTTGAGGCGGGCAAGGTGCTGGGCCTGATCGGCGAATCCGGCGCGGGCAAATCCACCATCGGTCTGGCCTCCATGGCCTATGGGCGGGGCGGTGTTGAGCTGACTGGCGGCGAGGTCTGGGTCAATGGCCGCGACATCCTGCAATCGGGTCTGCGCGATGTGCGCCGGTTGCGGGGCGCCGAGGTGACTTACGTGTCTCAATCGGCGGCGGCGTCCTTCAACCCCGCCAAGAAGATCATGGAACAGGTGACCGAGGCGGCAATCTTTCAAGGTAAATTCTCGCGCAAAGACGCCGAAGAACGGGCCGTGGAATTGTTTGCCAAGCTTGGCCTGCCGGACCCGGAAACCATCGGGAACCGGTATCCGCATCAGGTCTCGGGGGGACAGTTGCAACGCTGCATGACGGCGTTGGCGCTGTGTCCCGAGCCGGACATGGTGGTCTTTGACGAACCCACCACCGCGCTGGATGTGACCACCCAAATCGACGTGTTGGCCGCGATCAAGGACGCCATCCGCGACACTGGTGTGGCAGCCCTTTATATCACGCATGATCTCGCCGTTGTGGCGCAGGTCAGTGATCACATCATGGTGCTGCAACAGGGCGAGATGGTGGAATACGGCACCACCGACCAGATCATCAACGCACCGCGTGAGGAATACACCAAGGCGCTGGTTTCTGTCCGGTCGATCAACCACGAAGAAAAAGTTCCCACCGACACGCCGCTGTTGCGGGTTGAGAATGTCACGGCCCGCTACAAAGGCACCAACTTTGACGTGCTCAAGGGCATCAACGTGGAGCTGCACCCCGGTCAAACACTGGCCGTGGTCGGGGAAAGCGGATCTGGCAAATCGACCCTTGCGCGGGTGATCACCGGGCTTTTGCCTGCTTCGGACGGGCAGATCGTCTTTGACGATCACACGCTCACTCCCGATCTGGCCACCCGTCCGCTTGAGGATCTGCGCGAGTTGCAGATGATCTACCAGATGGCGGACACCGCGATGAACCCGCGCCAGACCGTTGGCACGATCATCGGCCGCCCGCTTGAGTTCTACTTTGGCCTCAAGGGCAAGGAAAAGCAGACGCGTATTCAGGAACTTCTCGATGAGATCGAACTGGGCGAAGGCTTTCAGGATCGTTATCCGGCGGAGCTGTCCGGCGGTCAGAAACAACGTGTCTGCATCGCGCGGGCACTGGCGGCCAAACCCAAATTGATCATTTGCGACGAGGTCACATCGGCCCTCGATCCGCTGGTGGCGGACGGCATCCTCAAACTGCTTTTGAAACTGCAAAAGATCGAGGATGTCTCCTACCTGTTCATCACCCATGATCTGGCCACGGTCAAAGCGATTGCCGACAGTATTGCGGTGATGTTCCAAGGCGAGGTTGTCCGCTATGGACCAAAATCCCAAGTGCTGGCCCCGCCTTTTGATGACTATACAGACCTGCTGCTCAGCTCCGTTCCGGAGATGAAGCTTGGCTGGCTCGAAGACGTTCTGGCCCATCGCAAGATGGAAAGCGCCGGGAACTAAGACCAAAAGGACAAGCCGGGCGCGTTTGCCCGGCTTTGTTTGTTTTGTGGCTGCTTTGACGGCACCCGCAATAGGCAAACCTCCGACCATCTTGCAATCAAAGATTGAACTTGCGATCAGCGCATAGGGAGGTTAACAGGTTACTGTACACCCCTCAACGACAGGTAATTTCATGTCACAATTCTTTATCTTTTCGGCGCCAGCTTTTGTGCGGCCCGTCTCAGACAATTACGTCGATCCAACAGGAACCTTCACCACATTCAACACGCATTTTTCCGCAACCGCAGTCACATTTGAAGCTTTGGGTGAAGCGGAATTGAAGACCAGATTAACAGGGTCTTTTCAGCAAGACGGCGACGGCAGGATCACAGGCACCATCACCGGCATCAGAACGACGCTTGAGGAACCGTCCTATGTTTACGAAGGTGTCCCGATCGAGCAAACGGTTGTGCAGCTTGACGTCAATGGCGTTGATTTCAGTCACTACTCCAATGCCGTAGCCGGCAATGGCCAAGCCAATGATCAGCCCTGGACCAACGAATTGGATGCGGCCTTTTTTGCCGGAGATGACGAAATCACCGTTGAGGCATTGTCCGATGGCACAACACCGCTTGTCGTAAACGGGCATGATGGCGATGACCGTATTCAGATCGAGCCTGAATTTTACGATTTTTTCGGCAATGTGTTGGTCAGCGATCAAATATTGCCAGATACTGACATCGATCTCACCTATGTTGAACGTTGGAAGACATTTGCCCCCTCAGCGAATACCGTAATCGAAGGCGGTGCCGGTGACGATCATATCCGGTCCTCCATCGGTGATGATACCGTGTTCGGGGGAAGCGGTGACGATTTCATTTTCTCGGATATCGGGCAAGATCGTCTATACGGCGGGCCAGGAAATGATGAACTGAGGTCAACCGAAAAAGGAATATTTGGCAGCGATGTGTCCGTGGGGGCAACAGCGGTTTATAACTATCCAAGCTCAAATTTTATCATAAATGTCGAGCAGAACGTCGCGAGGATTCATACAGAATTGCAGAGCATCGTGCCGCTTGACCACTACGAAGGCATCGGCCCTTCTGCATCGCTTGACACGGTATTGCTGATGCGAACCATCTCCGTCCAAGACAAAGTGGCGGACAGAGAAGGCTCAGACACCCTGTTCAACATTGATTTTCTGGAATTTCAGGACCGTACCATTGATCTAAATGAGCTGAGCACCTTTCATTTCCATACCAACGATGAGGTGCATCACCTGACAGGAGACGCCACAGCCCTCAATATTGGCGCACTTCGCGATGCGGTTGAATTGAGTGACGCAGAAGCGCGCGAATTGGTTGAGATCTACACCGCGTTTTTCGACCGTGCGCCAGATGCTTTGGGTCTGTATTTCTGGGCGCAGCATGTGGTGAAGGGGATGTCTCTTGAAGAGGTCGCAGGGCATCTTGCCGCCTCTGTCGAGGCGCAGGCGTTGTTTCCGTTTGACGATGGTCCTGCGGCGTTCATTTCCGCCGTCTATCAAAACGTCCTGAACCGTGCACCGGATGCCGATGGCTTGGCGTTTTGGTCTGGCGTGCTGGAGGCGGGCCAGATCAGCCGTGGAGAATTGGTGCTTGAGATCATCCGCGGCACCCGGGCCGAAGCTTCCACAGATGACAGTGCGGAAACCATATCCCAGCGGGTCACCGATGCGCTGTTTCTGGAGGCGAAGACCTATCTGGGTCTCTATTTTTCGGCCTACAAAGGAATGAGCAATGTCGATCATGCCGAAAACGTGTTCGAGACATTCGACGGCTCCGGTCAAAGCTTTGCCGAGGCGAAGACCTTGATCGAGGATTACCACGAAGCAGCGATGGACCCGGATACGGGCGAGTTGTTGATCACCATGGTGGGCATCACGGGCGGGATGTTTGACACGTAACTTGGAACGTCAACTTCACCCTGACGAACAGCGCGCCAATTGGCGTAAGATATGACATAGGCCGGGCGCGATTGCCCGGCCTGTTTTTGTTTGGATCGCCTTGACATTATAAATGTCATTATGACATGCTTAATGTCATGAATCACTTACATCATCTTTACCAGGTTATCTGGCAATCCCGCCCCCTGATGCAGGCTGCAGAAGCGGCGGTGGAACGCGGCCTCGAGGGCAGCGGGCTGACCGTTCGCATGCGCGCGGTGCTGGAAATCCTCGCAGATGGCGGCGCAGCGACGGTCCCCGAAATCGCGCAGCGTCTTGAGATCAAACGGCAATATGTACAGCTGATGATCAACGACACCCATGACGCCGGGTTCACTGAGGCGGTCCCGAACCCCCGTCATCAACGCTCCAAGCTCATTGCCCTGACCGAGACCGGGCAGAGCCTTATTGCTCAGGTCATGCAGCGCGAGAAGGAATTGCTGAAAAGGATCGGTGGCGATCTGCCTGATGAAGAGTTGGAGATCACACTCAGAACCATGCAGCAATTGATCGCGCGGCTAAAGTCCGCCACCGAGGAGAAGGCTCCGTGACGGTTTTTCTTTCTGCTCTTGTCATTGGCGGTCTCACCCTATGGCTTCTTCACGGCATCAGGCTGATAAAACGGGTCAGTACCGGCCCTCTGGTTCGAGGGCAGTCCGAAACGGCACTTGTGATGATCGACCTGCAAACCGTCTTCTGGCAGGATGGCCCCTACAACGCAGATCAGAAGGCCAAGGCAGAAATCGCAATCTTGCATGCGGTGGAACGGGCCAAGGCCAATGGCATCCCCGTCATCGCCCTGCGGCAGGAATGGTCCATCCCCTCGACCAGAGTGATTGCACGCCTCACCATGAAGGGGGCTGCAGTGGCGGGCTCGGATGGCACCGAAATTGCCGGGCCCTTTGCGGGCAAGGCGGATCATACACTGGTCAAGCGGGTGCAGGACGGATTTGAAACGGGCGCACTTGACCCCTTGCTGAAAAAACTTGGGGTCGGCCATTTGCATGTGATGGGGCTGGATACCGCCTATTGCGTGGCCAAAACGGCGCTTGCCGCCCGCGCACGGGGGTATCAGGTGACAATTGACCGGCGGACGATCCTGGCCGGGGATCAAACGGCCGGGGAGAAAGCCCTGAAACAGCTTGAAGAAAACGGCGTTACATTGATCTAGCCCGGATCAGAAGGTCAGTTTCGCACCGATGATCAGCGTATGAGATTGTACCCCCGCATCGCCGACCGCCTTGGGCATGATCAGCGGCACAAACCCGTCGTTGAACATGTATTCCGCGCCCAGCTTTAGATGCTTGCTCATGTCCACCTCAACGCCCAGCACAGCCTGATCCATCTTTTCCCACTCGGTGCCCTTGGCCCCCTGCACACCGCGGCTCAGCGATAGGGAATAGGTGGCGGGTTTGCCAAACAGCTCTGACCGGTAGCGGCCCTGAAGAGTCAATGCGCTGACCTTATGGCCGGTCGCGGGCCAGATGCCGGTGGTCTTGGTGAACTCCGCCATCAGGTCATAGCGGTCTGCACTCAGCGTCGCGTTCATGTTATAGGCGCCATTCCACAAACGGGCGGTTCCGGCAGAGGGCGGATGATGGGCAATTGCGCTGTCATAGATCGTGCCCCGCAGATAACCACCGCCCAGTTGCAGTTGCATCCCGCCCTTCAGGTCCACCCGGTGCGCGAGGTTGACCGCGTAATTCTCGTAATCGCCATCGTTGTCCGGGCTGTCCACGACCCGCAAACCGCGATGGCCAGGGATAAGGCTAAAGGCCAGATCGGTGTTCTTGCCCAGATAGCCGACTTCGATCACCGGATCTTTCGATTGCGCCCAAAAATAGTGATTGCTGTGCGAATGGGTGAAGGGGGCATAGGTGGCAAAATTGCCAAAATTCACCGTCTTGCGCCCCACTGCCAAGTAAAACGGCGACCGGTCCAGATCGCCAAGCGCGACCCAGTATTTGCGCAGTTGCAGCGCATCCTGGCCGGGGTATTCGACTTCGGTATATTCAGCCTGGGCAAAGGCTGTGACCATCGGCAGCGCCAATGTGGCATGCACGGTGGCCTCGTTCACCACGCCATAAACATCAGAGGTGCCGCTGGTGTGGGTCGGCGGCAGCCGCGACAGGATCGGGAATTTACCAGCGGTATTGGTGCGCTCGGCAATGATCGTGGCAAAAAGTCGCCCGCCAAAGGTCAGCGTGCCAATCTCGCCTGACTGCCGGGCCCGCAGGGCGATGCCCACCTTGCCCGTGACGTCCCCCTGCCGGTCCAGCATCCGTTCCGAATAACGCAAGGAGGTGCCTGTGGGAGAATTGGCTTGGTCCGCCTCTCCCGGCTTTGCCCCTACAAGGAGAAAAACACCCGCCAAAGCAGCAGTAAACTTTTGAAAATGCGTCATGAAATGAACCCGCCCGATTTGATAACCGCCGAAAATACGGCAGTTTCATCAAATTATCACGGTTTCGTGATCGACTGAATGACCAATTTTGCCACATGGCCCCTAAGTGGTAGGTGACGTGGGGCAAAGGTGATAAATTTGGCCCAACTGCCCCCTTTCTATTCAGAAATACATCTGTGATGGTTCTCAAAACCGCAAGCAATGAGGTGCCACGTGGACAACAAACTTTTGCTGATCATTCTCGACGGCGTGCCCTACCGCAACTGGCGCAGGCTGTTTGGCAATCTGGAAGGCTGGGTGGACAGTGGTGATGCGCGGGTCTGGAAGATCCGGTCGGTGCTGCCCTCCATTTCCGCCTCTTGCTATGCCTCGATCCACACCGGCGTTGCACCTGCGGTGCATGGCTGCACCGGCAATGGCAATGTCTTCCGCCTCAAGGAAAAAGACGTGTTCAGCCAGGTCCGCGAAGCGGGCGGCGTGACCGGCGCGGTCGCACACAGCTTTTGGTCAGAGTTCTTTAACCGCCATCCCTTCGATTATGTCCGTGATGTCGAATATGACGAACCGGACAGCGCCACGATCAACCACGGCCGATTTCACACCATGACTGGATACGGACAGACCAATCAGATGACCCCCTCTGATGTGGATCTCTTTGCCTCGCTGACCAACCTCTGCCTGCGCTTTGGTCTCAATTACGGCATGTTGCACACCTGCACGCTCGACAGTATGGGCCACAGGTTCTTTCACGAAAGCCAGGAAATGGATCATGCCTGTTTCGTGATGGACGAAATGCTGGCCCCGTTCATCCCCAAATGGCGGGCCGCTGGGTATGAGGTGATCGTGACCGCAGATCACGGTCAGGACGCCCGCGGCCACCACGGCGGGCGCGACCCGCTGCAACAGGAGGCGGCGCTTTATTACTTTGGGCCGGCTGAGGGACCAGCAGAGGATATAGTGATTGATCAATTGCAGCTGGCACCAACGATCCTGCACAGGCTCGGCGCACCGATTGCTGACACGATGAAAGCCAAGAGGTTTTTGTCCTAAAGGTTTGATCTGGTGGGGTTACTTCCCCGCCGGCTCCGCATCATAGGGCCATTGCCCCTGCCCCAGTGCCGCCACTGCATCAATCACCCGATCAAAAAACGCAGCCGCACGGACCGAACAGGACCGCGCGCGCAGACAGGCATGCACCATGCCATCCATGTTGAACCACACCGCCTTGCCGCCCGCACCTTGCACCGCATCGCGATACGCACCGCCATCGCTTGACAACGGATCACATTGCGCGGTGATCAGGACGGTTGGCGGCAACCCACCAAAATCGCTGTCATGCAAAGGTGCAAACCGCGGATCACCTTTTGGCGGCTCCAACCCTCCCGTGCGCACGGTACGGTAAAACGCCATATCCGCGACCGTGAGCTGCGGCGCATTGGCATGCTCTACGTAGGATCCCTGCCCCCAATCGCCGCCCAGCCCGGGATAGATCAACACCTGCCCTCTGACCCGCCCGTCAATACGGCCCCGCGCATGATGGGCCATCGCCGCCGCCAAATTGCCGCCAGCGCTGTCGCCGCAAAGGATCAGATCACCGTCAAACGCGTCTGAAATGGCCGAGAAGGCCGCCCAGGCATCGTTGAAACAGCCCGGAAAAGTCACATCCGGCGCGAGACCATAGTCCACCGAAATCACCCGGTATCCGGTGCGTTTGCAGATCTCGGCACAGACATCATCGTGGCTGTCCAGACTGCCCACGACAAAGCCGCCACCGTGGTAGTAAACCACCGTCACCGCGCTGTCTGACACCTCATAGCGGCGGCAGGGCACGCCGCCGTAAGGTTCATCCGTGACCGTGACACCCTCCGGACGCCCCTGATAAAAGATCGCGCACATGTCGTCATAGAGGCGCCGCTGATCCTCTATCGTCATTTCAACCGCATCGGGCGGATAGGCCGCGTCGAGCCGGGCCATATAGGCCCAGGTCTCTGCATCGATCAGCGATTGATAATCGGGGGGGCTCACACCAGATCCCAAGCCCCGGTGAAGTCATTCAGCACATTGGCCACATCCCCTTCGGACGCGCCATTGCCCGCAACTTTGGCCACCAAACCGCGCTTTTTGTCATCGATCACCGAAGTCACCCGTGCCGCGACGCCCGCTTTCTCCAGCTCTTGGTTAAAAATACGGGTGATTGCCATCTTGCGCAGATCGGGTTTGAAAATCTTGCCAACTGCCGTTTTTGGCAGTTCATCCAGGATCGTCATATGCTTGGGCCGCGCGGCCCGCTCATGCACTTCTTTCTCGCAATGCGCCAACAGCTCTTCGGGTGTGACGGATGCGCCATCGACCAGCTCAACAAAGGCACAGGGCAGTTCGCCCGAATGCGCGTCCGGCTGGCCAATCGCACCGGCAAAGGCCACAGCCTCATGGCTAAGCAAGGCCTCTTCGATCTCGGCCGGATCAATATTGTGCCCGCCCCGGATGATCAGATCCTTGGACCGGCCCGTGATCCACAGATAACCGTCGCTGTCCACACGGCCCAGATCGCCGGTGCGCAGATACTTGTCCTTGTAGTAAAGCCCCTCGTTCTTTTCCGCCTCGGTGTAGGTGTTGCCCACATAGACACCCGGATTGGACACGCAAATCTCGCCGATCTCGTCAATCGCCGCCTCGACATCGCCCTTGTCCGTTCCCTTGATGATTTTCACATCTGTGTAGGGGAACGGAATGCCGATCGATCCGACCTTTTTCACCCCGTCCACTGGGTTGCCCGACACAAGGCAGGTCGCCTCGGTCATGCCGTAGCCTTCGACAATGGTCATGCCGGTGGTTTGTTCAAACCGGCGGAACAGCTCAAGCGGCAAAGGCGCGGAGCCTGAGAAAGCGGTTTTCACCGTGGAAATATCAGCATTCACCGGAACCTGCATGGTCGCGGCCAGCGCGGTCGGCACCGACACAACAAAGGTCACCTTCCAACGTTCAACCAGTTTCCAGATGTTGTCGAAGACCCCTTCGCCGCGATAGCCCTGCGGGGTTGGGAAAACGATATGCGCACCAGAAGACAGCGCGCCCAGCAGCATCACCTGACAGGCCATCACATGGAACAGCGGCAATGGGCAAAGCATCACGTCGTTTTCGTCCAGCAGCAAGGTCGAGCCGACCCAACCGTTGTAGATCGTGCCGGAATACAGGTGCTGCGCGACCTTTGGCATGCCCGTGGTGCCGCCCGTGTGGAAATAGAACGCCACGCGGTCTTCTTGCACGTCCTCAAAGGTCAACTTCGTAGGCTGCTTGGCCAGCTCGGCATTGAAATTCATATATTTGGCCTGATTTTCGACCCGGCCCTTGGGGCGTATCAATGGCACGATCCAAGACTTTGGCGGCGTCAGATAGCGCACCAGATCCACTTCCAGAACCGTATGGACACCCGGCGCCAGCTTGACCGCCTCGGCGGTTTTCTCGGCCACATCCGTCTTGGGGAACGGGCGCAATGTCACAACCACAGACGCCCCGGTTTCGCGCAGGATCGATCCGATCTGTTCGGCATCCAAAAGCGGGTTGATCGGATTGGCGATCCCCGCCACACCGCCGCCCAACAGGGTGATCGCGGTTTCATTGCAATTGGGCAGCACATAGGCCACCACATCCTTGGGGCCGACGCCCAGTGACCGGAACAGGTTCGCTGCCTGTGTCACACGGCCATGAAGCTGGGTCCAGTTCAGCGTCTCCGCCTTGTCCTTCGGACCCGAAAAAATCTGATACGAGATCGCATTGTGGTTCGGAAACTTCGCGGTTGTGTCACTCAGCAACCCATAAAGCGTCTTGGGCACATCCCGTTCCGCCCACGGCATTTCCGCCTCGATCGCGTTGCGATCCTCCATCCCGGCAAATGTCATCGCCATTCCTCCCCTTGAGCGCCGATTTTTCGGCTTTGTTTTCCCTGAAGGACAGGATGCGGCGAAATGCAGCATTTCGCAAGCTTGCAAGGTACATGGACGCCGCGTCACCCTCTATGACGTCACGACAAAAGGCGCCGGACATTGCTGTACCGGCGCCTCCAGCCTTTTTGGCCTTAAATACGTCAGGGGGTCCAGGGGGGCTGCCCTCTGCCCTACGTGGCTGAAACGGTGATCAGGCTGCGGGGATGCGTAGCACCTGGCCGGGGTAAATCTTGTCCGGGTCGCTGAGCATCGGCTTGTTCGCCTCGAAGATCTCCATATAACGCGATCCCTTGCCCAATGCCTTTTCCGAAACCGCCCAAAGCGTGTCACCCTTTTCAACGGTGTGGAACACCGGATCGGCGTCGCCGCCCGATACGTCATCCTCAACCGCTGCCACGCCTTCGACGTTGCCCACCGCGAGGATGACCTTTTCCTTCATTTCCTGACTGGCGGCCTTGCCGCTGACCTTGACGGTGTCTCCTTCGACCGTGATATCCAGATCATCGGAATCCAGGCCCAGCTCCTTCAGCTCGTCCTTCAGGGCCGCACCGGTCACCTCTTCATCATCACCGCCGCCAAAAACCTTTTTGCCAGCGTCCTTAACAAAACTCCACAAACCCATCTCAATACTCCCATTGATGATAAAGGTCCGGCAACAGCGCCGAACCGGAACAGATCCCTTTCAGGCTACTCTGCCGCCATCCCGTCTGTAAACTGCAACCGTGCCAGCCGCGCGTAAAGCCCGCCTTTGGCGACCAGTTCGTCATGAGTTCCGGTCGCGACGATCCGGCCCGCCTCCAAAACGACAATCCGGTCGGCCTTTTTCACAGTCGCCAATCGGTGGGCCACGATCAATGTGGTGCGGTCCGCGCTCAGCTTGTCCACCGCCAGTTGCACCGCGCGTTCGCTTTCTGCATCCAGAGCCGAGGTTGCCTCGTCCAGCAGCAGCACCGGGGCATCCCGCAAGATGGCACGGGCAATCGCGATCCGCTGTTTTTGACCGCCAGACAGCATCACGCCCCGCTCGCCAAGGTAGCTGTCATAGCCCTCCGGCAAGGCGCTGATGAACGCATGGGCGGCGGCGGCGCGTGCTGCCTCCTGCACATCGGCATCCGAGGCATCAGGGCGGCCAAAGCGGATGTTTTCAGCGGCGCTGGCCGCAAAAATGACCGGATCTTGCGGCACCAGAGCAATCGACCGGCGGAAATCGTCCCGCGCCAATGTGCGCAGATCGGCACCATCCAGAGTGATGCGCCCGGACGCCGGGTCATAGAACCGTTGGATAAGCTGGATGATCGTGGTCTTGCCTGCGCCCGACGGGCCGACAAAGGCAACGGTTTCACCCGGCGTGATGGTCAGCGTCACACCATCCAGTGCAACAACATCGGGCCGTGCCGGATAGGAAAAATGCACATCTTCAAACGCGATCAGCCCTTTGACCGGCTGTGCCAATGTCGCGGCATTGGCCGGATCTTGCACCGCGTCTTCGGTTTGCAGCAACTCGACAAGCCGCTCTGTGGCCCCTGCTGCGCGCTGCAATTCGCCCCAGATCTCTGACAGTGCCGCAACCGCGCCGGCGACCATCACCGCATAGATCACAAACTGCACCAAGGCACCTGCTGACATCTGGTCTGCCCGCACATCCCGCGCCCCGATCCAAAGCACACCAACCACGCCCGAGAACACCAGGAAAATCACAATCACCGTCATCGCCGCGCGGGTCTTGATCCGCCGCCGCGCTGCATCAAAAGACGCCTCGGTCATCTGCGCAAACTGACCTCGGCTGGCCATTTCATGGGTGAAGGCCTGCACTGTCTGCACGGCAGTAAGGCTTTCCGATGCATTGCCTGAGGACGCCGCAATCCAATCCTGGTTTTCGCGGCTCATCACGCGCAGCCTGCGGCCCAGAGTCAAAATCGGGATCACAACAGCAGGCACGATCAACAGGACGAGCCCCGTCAGCTTGGCAGATGTCAGCAGCATCAGAACAAGGCCACCTAGAAAAATCAAAAGGTTACGCAGCGCAATTGAGACCGACGATCCGATCACCGACAAGATCAGCGTGGTGTCCGTCGTAATCCGGCTCAGCACTTCACCGGTCATGATGTTTTCGTAAAACGCCGGGCTCATTCCGATCACGCGATCAAAAACTGCCTTGCGAATGTCGGCCACAACCCGTTCGCCCAAGCGGGTGACAAGCGCATAACGCAGACCCGTTCCAACCGCCAGAAGCCCTGCAATCACCAAAGCCGCGAGAAAGTACTGATCGAGAAGCTCAGGCTCACTGGTGCCGAAATTGTCCACCACGCGGCGCACCGCCAATGGCAAGGTCAGCGAGATCACCGCCGTCGAGATCAGCGCAAGAACAGCAGCGATCATCAACGCGCGGTAGGGCCACATGAACGGCATCAACGCCCGCAGCGCCCCCAACTTGCGAGATTTCTCCCGTTCAGCGTTGGCAGTGCCAGCCGGAACCGGTGGCGGGGTGTTGAGGGTCGTGCGCCGGGCCATGGAACATCCTTTGTGATGGTGCACCGGTCATGGCCTGAGCCAACGGCAGGGTCAAGCGCCCTACTGTCGCGGCGTGCAAATTCAAATGATGGGAAATGTTGGAGCGGGCGGAGGGAATCGAACCCTCATCTTCAGTTTGGAAAACTGAGGTCTTAACCATTACACAACGCCCGCTCGGACAGGTTGGTGATTATTTCAAAGGGTTATGGGGGTCAAGTGCAATATGAGGATCATGGGCCGTGCAGGACGGTTCAAGAGGCCTCAAGCTTGCATCCATCACGGGCTAACGGACATGCTGGACGGTTTCAAACGCATCCAGCAATAGCGACAAGGGCAGACTTGTCCCATAGCCGCTGGAGTTGATGGACCGTGTCGAAAGCTGACCTTGCTGGATTTTCAGATCCACCCGCCCGTCCCCGGCGCGATAAAGATCCCCATGTTGATCCAGCAGCGCCGAGCGCCAGCTTTGCGGGGCACCTGCAAGCCCGTCACCGTATTGATGGCCGTTGCGCTCTATGTGCGTGCATCCAATGAGGTTGGCCAAGGCCACGTCTTGCTGCAAGGCGATCCCGGCCTGGGTGGACAGATCCTCGGCGGACAAGAAGAACCCGCCCAACGGATCTTCAGCATTCCATTTGGCCACCCGCGCACGGTTCAACAGGGACCGGTATACCCCCTTGCAGGATTTGCTGGATACACCGCGATAACCCAAGGCTTGCGCAGCAAAAAATGCGGTCATGTTTGCATCGGATTCGTCGATTTCGCAGGGTATATCCGCGCCGACCTGGCCCAAAGGCACCGAAAGTGCGTTCGCCCTTGCGATGGGCTGTTCCACAATTCTCACTGCGTTTGTCAGACGGCCCAGTTGTGGTTGGGCTTTTGCGTTCTCCCAAAACGCCGCAAAGGCGTCGGGTGTTTGAAACTGTTCATTGCCATCAAGTGTGCAGAAATATCCGCCCGGCAAGTCATCCAGTACCCCTGCGATCCGGCTCAGACGATCAATGTCTGCAGGCGCATCACCGGACAGCTTGAGCTTGAATGCACGCAGCCCGTAAGCCTCGCAATTTTCGCGCAGGGTTTGCGGCAATCCGTCATTCGGCCCATCGGCGGCCTTGCCTTGCGCCTCGATCACATCTGTAAGGCCGACAGTATGCCGCACTGTCATTGTGTCCGCAGGACGCAACGATGCAAGGAAGTACGGCAGGTCAAAACCCGTCAAATCATGTGCTGTGTCACTTGTGATGCCCGGAAGATTCCGCGCAATGGCCGCGGCAAAGGACACACCCCAAGCGCGGCAACATGCATCTAGAATGGCCCGGTCGATTTGGGCCAAACCAAACCCCGCAACAAGACCCGGCAATTCTTGTTCGGCGCATTCTTCGTGATGTATGGTTTCCGCAGCGCTGTGATGGCCAAATGCACTGGCGTACCGCCGCCCGTCAACATAATGGCTGGCGGCAATTGCTATGGAACGGCGCAGTTGTTCGAAGTTGTCCTGGTTGGTCAATTCAGGTGATTTGTCGAACCATTTGGGCGCCAGAAGGTCGGCGGCGATGCCCCAATGAGACTTCTGATCACGGGTTGTAATGCGGACCGCGACATAGGCTTCTGGCGCTGATGTTAAGGTGACAACACCGTACCGAAACGGCATTCGGAATGTCACCGGCCGCTCGAGTTGAATGACTTCGTCGACGGTAAACTGAAATTCAGACATGGACGCACTTATATTTGCCCCTTCGGCATTTCGGCCAAAGGGGCGGTTGTTTCGGATCGATTACTTTGGGTAGGTCACTGATGTATCGATGAATTCATTGGTAAACACCGTTGATGTATCCAGATCATCAAGACCATAGGCCTGTTGAACCACCTTATAGTCCTGCGCGAGGCGGTCACCGCTCCATTCTCCGACGGACAACGTGTTGCCGACACCGGGCATGACCCGCGACGCATATTCCAACTGGCGCTCCGCATCTGACAACTTCAGGCTGACCGCTTCGGACAAGGCCGCGGCGCAGGGTGCTGGCGTTTCCAGGCAGAAGGAGAATGCCTTTTGCGTCACGTTGACCATCGCTTTTACCGCATCCTTTTTGGTTTCAAGCGTGTCATCACTGGCCCAATAGGCAAGGCTGTAGTTGTTCATGCCCTCATCGCGCAAAAGCGCATAGCCCAGATCATCACCAAAGATGTCTTCGTAGATGAAGTGCACGGAATAGAAATGCGTCGTCGCGTCAATGGAGCCTGACTGCAATGCCGCCACCTTGGCCGTGGGCTGCAAATTCACCCAAGTGACATCATCGGGATCGAGTCCAATCGCCTGAGAAATCGGAACCCACATCTGGCGGGCCGCGTCAAAGGCAGGCGCGCCGATCTTCTTGCCCTTCAGATCCTGAACACTCGAGATGCCAGAGCTTTTTTTCCAATACAGGCCAGCCGCGTTGTCATTGTAGGCGACAAAGATGCCTTTCATCTTGCTGCCTTTGCCCAGGAACTGAAGCGCCGTTGGCGTGTCGATGATGGCCAGTTCTGCCTGCCCAACATCCAGCGCTTTGGCCGCCGCACCGGAGCCGGAGCCTTGCCGTACTTCAAGATCCACACCCGCGTCGGTGTACCAACCCTGTTGCAAGGCGTAATAGATCGGTGCGTGATCGCCGCCGGCTTTCCAGTTCAATTGCAGGCTCAATTCTTCGGCCTGTGCTGCGGCTGAGGTGGTGCATGCCAGGGCGCTTGCGCCCAGCAGTTTCGCTATGTTTCTCATGGTTTCCTCCCTTAGAGAATTTTCGTGGTTCTGGTTCAGTCCAATCCAAGCAGGCGATAGATTTGCTTGGTGTATTCGCCAAATTTTTCGGTTGTTTTGACGTCGAGCGTTCGGGGTTCTGGCAAGTCGATATCGAAATGCGCGGCCATGCGTGCCGGACCGGAAGTCATCACGGCCACCTGGCTGCCTAGAAACACGGCCTCTTGAATGCCGTGGGTGACAAACAAGATGGTCTTTTTGCTTTCTTTCCAGATCCGAAGCAGTTCGAGGTTCATCCTCTCTCGGGTCAGCGCGTCCAATGCGCCAAAGGGCTCATCCATCAAAATCAGGCGCGGGTCATGCACAAGGGCGCGGGCAATCGACGCCCGCTGTTGCATGCCGCCTGAGAGTTGCTGCGGAAACGCATCGGCAAAATCGCCAAGGCCGACCATCTCTATCAGGTCTTTTGCCCGCTCCCGGCTTTCTTTTTGCGGAAGTCCAAGGATTTCGGCCGGCAGCATGACGTTGTCGATGATTGTGCGCCATTTCAGCAAGAGCGCCTTCTGGAACACCATGCCGATGTCTTTACCCGGCGTAAACGGGGACAGGTCATTGCCGATTTGCACGGTGCCTTCGGTGGCGGGATGCAGTTCGGACAGGATGCTGAGAATGGTCGATTTACCACAGCCTGACGGCCCGACAATCGACACCAATTCCCCTTCTTTCACTTCAAAGGAGACATCCTGCACAGCAAGGAACTCTTTGTCGCCAACCTTGAAGACTTTCTTAACGCCGTCCAGTTTGACGAAGGGCTGAGGATCGATCTTGCTCATGTCTGAATTCCCTTACGTGTGATGAAGATGTATTCGAGCGCGATGACAAAGCCGTAGAGGGCCATGCCAATCGCCGTGATCAGCAGCAGCGCCATCATCATTGCCGAGGTGTTGAGCGCGTTCTGCTGGATCAGCAGAAAGTTCCCCAAACCCTCTTCGGAGGCGATGAATTCGCCCACGATTGCGCCTGCCACAGCGAGGATTGCGGCAACCTTCATCCCGGAGAACAGATAGGGGAGAGATCCAGGCAATTGGATCTTGATGAAGATCTGCCAGCGGTTCGCCTTGAGCGCCTTGACCAGGTTGATAAGATCCGGCTCCACCTCGACCAACCCGCGATAGGTCGTCAGAACAATCGGGAAGAAGCAGATTGTGAATGCAATTATCATATTGGGAACAATGCCGTAGCTGAACCAGATGATGAACAACGGCGCCATCGCGACTTTGGGCACCATGTTCAAAGTCACCAGCAGCGGCATCAGCGATGCGTTCAGCGGCGGCACCCAGACGAACAAAACCGCCAGCGCCACCCCCACGATCACAGCCATGGCATAACCGCCAAAGATCTCCAACGTGGTGACCCATGTATGGGTCCACCAGTTATAAGAACTGTCCGTGATTTCCGCGATGGTCTCGAGCGGTGATGGCAAGATGTAGCTGGGTACATCAGCGACGATGACAGCGAGCTGCCACAACAGGACGAACCCGATATGCGCCGCAATTGCGTATAAGTATCCACGAGCGGACATGTTGCGTCCCTCCTTGTTCAAAGTGCGTTGCTGGTCCGATCAAAATTCGCCTGATCGCACTTCGAATTTTGACGGTTTGCCATGAACGGGTTTGCCTGTCTTGACCCAGTCAGCGACCCATTTGATCATCGGATCCATCGGGACAACCGGATTGCCCAGAATGCCGTTGGCCTTGTCACAGTTGACCAGCAAACAATTGTCCTGCTCCTGGCCGGTGAACCGCGGCTCGATCCCGAACTCCTGGCCAAACCGGTTGGCGAGGTAGCGTACCGATACAGTTTCTGGGCCACCAACGTTGATCGGGCTGGTTGGAACGGTGGTGTTTGCCAACATGCGGAGGAATTGCGCATTTGCATCGCCCTGCCACATGATATTGACGTGGCCCGTGTCCAGCGGAATATCTTTTCCGTCTTTCACCCAGCTCGCGATTTCCTGCATCACGCCATAGCGGGGGTCGATCGCATAGACAAAGCGCATGGCGCGGCCGGGCGTCCCGTGCAGTTTGGAGAAATACTCGAATGTCCGTTCACGGCCGACGACAGAGTTTGCGTATTCGCCGGGCCGGGCCAAGGGCAGATCCTGTTCCGTTACTCCGCCATGCAGAGGGTTCGACCATGGATAGACGTGAATGGTCGAAAAAGTGACGAGCCGGCTGTCTTTGAAAGCTTCGGCCGTGATCTGCGGCGCGATTGTGTTCATTGCCCAGAGGAAATCTTCGCGGCCCCGGAAATCGAACTTGAGCCCCGCCATGTAGATCACGTTTTTGATCTTCGGCAGCGCGTTCACAGCATCCCGATCCAGCAGATCACACGGGATCGTCTCAATGCCCCATGCATTCAGCCGCTCTTGCACGCCTTCTTCGGAAAACCGCGAGACACCGATCACGCGCTTGTCCGGGCAGGCCTTCTTGGCCATGCGGGCCATTGTCACGCCGATCTTTCCGCCGACGCCCAAGATCATGATGTCGCCGTCCAGACTGTTCAGATCATCAACGACCTCCTGTGTCGGGATCGACATGAAATCTTCAAGGTGTTCGACATCGCGAAACGCTTCGGGAAACAAGCTCGGGTTCAGGGTTTCAATTGTAGTTGTCATTTGGGTTCCTCCCCTTGGGGTCGTTCAGGTCACAAGCGGGTGCGCGTTTTGGTCACCGCTCAGCCAGCGTTCAAGATTGATTTTTACAAAGATGTCGTCGTTCATTTCCGGATACATCCGGTAAACGCGGTCAATTTGTTCAAGTTGACCGGGGCTTAGGGTTTCGTCCGGATTGAGGCACAATGTGTTCTCTGCCAGCCCCTGCCGGCGCAACACTTCGAGACAACCGGGGATGCAGCCCTTGAGATCGTTCAGCGCGTCATAAATCGCCAGATTACAATCTGTTACCATGCTATCGAGGGCCAGCAGATCTTCGGGCATATCCGCGCCATCCGGAACCGCCTGAATGCGGCGCAGCATCTTGGCGGATTTCTCGACCCAAACGCTCCAATGGCCCAGAAGCCCGCCGCGAATGCGGGCCCGGCGTTCTTGTTTGCCATCCTCAGAGCGCACAACGAAAGGCTGGATCAGATCCAGAATGATATGATCGTCATTGCCGGTGTAGAGCGTGATCCGATCTTCGGCGCCGGCATCATAGACCGCGCGGACAATATCAATCGTCCGGTACCGATCAAACGGGGCCATCTTGATCGCGATGACGTTTTCAATCTGCGCAAAGGCCTTCCAGAACTCATAGGACAGATGGAAGCCCCCCACCGAAGGCAAAAGAGCAAATCCGATGACCGGCATTTCCTTTGCAACGGTCCGGCAATGCTCAAGAATCTCCGCCTCCGGCACGCCGTTCAGGTGGGCAAGGTTCAAGAGTGCCGCGTGATACCCCAGCCCCCGTGCGACCTGCGCCTCTTGGGTAGCCTGCGCCGTTTTGCCCGTCACCCCCGCAATGAGAAGCCGCGCGTCGTCTGTCCAGTCAAGCGCTGTCTCGGCTGCGAGGCGCAAGACCGGCTCATAAAGTCCGACGTCGCGGATGGCGAATTGGGTTGTGTGAACGCCCGCGGCAATGCCGCCTGCCCCGGCATCCAAATAATACCGCGTGACGGCCTGTTGGCGGGTGGTGTCCAACTTGCGGTCATTGTCCAACAGTAACGGATGGGCCGGAATGGCCACGCCGGTACGAAGAAGGTTCAACGCCTCTTTTGGGATGTCTTGGGCAATCATGTGCTCACGCGCTCCTCTTCCCGATCTGGTTTCAAGAAATGGGCCGCATCCATCAGGGCCAGCGGCTCCGCTATTCTGACCGGTGCAAAATCCATCAGGTCAAGAACCTGCGTTTGAAGATCAATGCCAGGCGCAATTTCGATCAGCTCAAGACCATCCGCAGCGCATCTGAAAACAGCCCGTTCAGTGACGATCAACGCATCCTGGTTTCGTTCGGATACACCGTGTTGAACCCGGTAGGTGATGGAGGCGGCTTCTTTGACAAACTTCCGCACTTTCCCCTCCCGTTCGATCACCAGCTTGCCAGCGACCACATCGGCACGCAATCCACCGGTTGTGAAAGTACCTGCAAAAATAAGGCGTTCGGCATTCTGCGCGATGTCGATAAATCCACCAGCACCCGGATTGGCCTTGCCAAATTTCGACACGTTCACAACGCCGGAAGCGTCATATTCCGCAAAACTCAGCGCAGTGAATTTGCACAATCCCCCATCGATCACGTCAAACTGCGTGACCCCATCAAGCAATGCATCAGGGTTGATATTGGCCGAAAACTGCCAGCCGGGCATCACGATACCGCCGTAGGCGCCGTGTTCCGTCGTGCCGGGATAATCGTATATGCCACCGTTATCAAACTGGCCGTTCTCGGCCATGACCAAAGGCACATCGGTGGCCGCGCCAAAGCCAAAGATTGACAGCTCGTGCTTGCGAACCTCCGGGGCGATCCGGTTGGCAATAATCCGATCCACCGAAAACGGTGGCGCGGAAAGGGTTGAGATATCCTTGTGCTCGCCGCCGAAATAGGCCGCATCATAGGGCACATCAGTGGTCATCATCATATCGGGATCAACAACCACCTGATCGACAAACACGCCCGGAAGCCGATTCTGGCTGGCGGGACGATCCCCCACGGGCACAACGCGGCGCACTTGGGCAATCACCTTGCCGCCCGACGCCTTGGCCGCCAGCGCCAATGCGACGTTGGAGGTGGTCAGCGGCTCATCTTCCCAACTGAGGTTGCCATGTTCATCTGCCGTGGCCGCCCGCAGGATCGCCACATCGATGGGCCAACTGGGGTAGAACAACAGCTCCTCGTCATCGAGGGTGATCACACGGATCAGATCCTCGGTTGCCTTATCGGTAAACTTGCCACCGCCGTGACGGGGGTCGGCATATGTTCCCAGACCAACGCGGGTCATATATCCCGGGCTCTTGCGGGCCACTTCGCGCAGCCAATGCATGGTTGCGCCAATCGGCCAGCTGTAAGCTTCGACCTTGTTGTCATGGATCAATCGCATCAAGGCTGGTCGCTGCCCTGTCGCCGGATCAACCGGATTAATATAGCTGCCCGACACGATGCGTTTCATCAGCCCTTCACGGGCGACGTGATCCATCCCCTTGATGCCAACCGCATCCCCTGTCCCGCAAGGGAAAAAGAATGTCAGATCGCGGGGCGCGGCGGTTTGTGCAAACCGGTCCCCCAATGCCTTGAGCACCTTGTCCGGTGTGACCCAGCCGATGACACCCGCACTGGCAACTGTTGCATGTGACGGAATGTCCGCAACGGCTTGGGCTTCTGTAACAATCTTGTTCATCGGGCCACCGTAAACTTGGCCAGAACGGCCTTGGCCGCCTCGCTTTGGCAATCAAGCCCAAACAATCGGTTGGCCTCTGCATCCTGCCGTTCGGCATCAGCCGTGGCGGTTGTTTCAAAGAACCTCTTGGTTGAGGCCACGGCATTCGCGGGCAATTCGGCCAACCGCTTTGCAATTCCGCAAGCGGCAACCAGCGCCTCTCCGTCCGGGGCAATCACATCGGCAACCCCAAGACGCAGCGCCTCTGCCCCGTCGATCTCCAGAACACCCCATGTGATAAGCCGGGCGTTTGCAGCGCTCGTGCGCGCCGCCAAGGTTTGCAGACCCCAAGGCGGGATCCAGCCATTGCGCACCTCTGGCATGTTCCATTTTGTGCTGGCCGCACTGACAACGATGTCGCAGGACGTCGCCAGGATAAACCCGCCGCCCAGCGCATACCCCTCCACGGCCGCCACAACGGGAATGGACAACATCCCGATCTGTCGTGCGATACGTGCGGTTTCCGCCTCATGGGCGCACATGTCCGGTATCGAAAGCCCGCCCAGCTCCTTGAGATCACTGCCCGCACAGAACGCTGGTGCCGCACCGGTCAGAACAACCGCTTTACACTCGGGATCTTTTTCCAGATCCAGCAGCGCGGCATAAAGTTCGGCCATGCTTTGTGTGCCCAGCGCATTGCGGCGGGCCGGTTTGTTGTTTGTGACGATTGCGTAGCCGTCTTTGTGATCTATCAAAATCTGATCGCTCATTGCAGTTCTCCAGTCAGGCGGGTCTTAGTCCAGCCGGGCATTTTCACGGTTCAAAATCATGCGGATATCCGCGCCTTGAATATCTCTTGGGGCAACGCCGTCCCGCGCGGCTATCACCGCCGCGTGACCCACCGCATGACCGTATCCAAAACACTGCGCCGTCACACGAGCCGAGGCGACGGCCTCATGCTCTGCCGACAGGCACCGGCCAGCGACCATCAGGTTTTCGCCCGCCTGCGGAACGAAACACCCAAAGGGGATTTCATAAACGTCGTTCAGCAGCCATTCGACCTTAGGCTTTATTCCCGAATGCAGTTCAATCGGCCAAGGGGACCGCGCGATCCCATGTTTGAATTTTGTGCCAAGGACCACGTCAGTATTGGTCAGCTTGGTCGCGCCTTCGACCTGCCGGGTTTGCCGAACCCCCACCTGAACCGCCATGTCGTTGACAAAGGACTGCTCACATCCCACGAGATTGTCCTTGAAGAACCGCGCGTATTCACGGGCTTGCCGGCGCCCCTGTATTTCCGCCTCTGAAAAGTCTTTCCAGAACAATGGGTTCAACTCGCGACCATCCTCGCCAATGATCCGCGTGCAATTGCAAAGCAGCTCATTCGGGCGGGTTGTTGGAAAAAGCCAGATCTTGGCCCGCGGCAGGGTATATTTCCCGGATGCATTGCTATCGATGATCAGTTGCGAGACATCTGGCGGCATAATGGTGTCCGCGCCATAACGTGCCTTGAACGCACCGACATCGACACCCAAAAGCCGAAAGATCATCGTCGGGTTCTGCACCCGCCCGTTGTCTCCGACAAAGTTGGGCAGGCCTGCCATTGCCACGATATCTGCGTCCCCTGACGCGTCCACAGTGACCTTGGCGCGCACCTCCAGCGGCCCCTGTTTTGTCCAAACCTCGACACCTTCGATTTTCTCACCTTCGGCCAGAACGCGCGTTGCGACCGCGTGATAGATGGTTGTAACGCCCGCCTCGGTCAAAAGATCATCCGACACCTCACGCCAGACAATCGGATCATGCACGCGGGTAAAGGTTTTTCCGTATTGCACTGGCTCTGCCAGTCCGCCGCGTTCTTCCATCCGGCTGATAAATTCCGATGCAAATCCATGCACGGCCAGGACTGGCGCATCGGACTGATTATCGGTTGCCTCGTAGAGCCCGCAAATGGTGCCGGAGTGACCGGCCACTGCCCCGCCGCCAGCAAAGCCGTGACGTTCAATCACGACGACCCGCAGACCGGCGCGTGCCGCAATGGTTGCGGTTGTCACCCCTGCGGCGCCACCGCCAACGACAACCAAATCGCAATCCAGTCTTTGCTTGGCTCTTAGGTCTTGCGCAGTCATCTCACCCCCTGATCGTCATCTGATATATCAGTTGTTGATTTGACTAATAAGCAATTGATATACACCTTGTCAACAATTACATTTGCCCCGAAGTGGAGCATGACTGATGGTAAAAGAGATTGTTGAAGATCCGGCGGTGATCGAAGCGGGCGACAGATCGCTGACAGACATTGCCTATGACGCGATCCAAAAGATGATCGTGACAGGACGCCTTGGCACCCATCAGCTTATCTCAGAAAGCGAACTTGGCCGTGAGTTGGGATGCGGCCGAACGCCCGTGCGCGAGGCGCTTCAGCGGCTGAAGTTCGAAGGGTTTGTCGAGGTTCTGCCGCGCCGTGGAATTCTAGTAACCGCCGCTGATGTCACAGGCCAGCTGGAGCTGCTGGAAATGCGCCGCCCCCTTGAAAAGCTGGTGGTATCTTTGGCCGCCAAACGCGCCAAGCCCAAACAAAAGCAGGCCATGTTGCATCTTGCGGATGAGTTGGAGCGGGCCATCAAGGAAAACGACATTGAGCATTACCTCGATATCAACAAGATGATCCACGAGATTCAGGCCGAAGCCACGGGCAACCGGTTTCTTAAAAACCAGATCACCGTTGTTCACAACCTTTCGCGGCGGTTTTGGTATGCGTCCATTTCGGACACCGACAGTTTTTCCATCGCCGCAAAACATCACGCCGCCACCTTGCGTGCAATTGCGGCTGGCGATGAAACCGGCGCGATGGAAAGCAACTGCGCCCTTTTGGATTGTCTTGAGAAAGCCACCAAGGATTCGATTCGCGGAATTGGCTGATCGCGCAATGGGCATGCCATGCCTGCCGAATTGCCTATGGAACAGCGCGGGCAGACAATAGGGCCAAGACCTGCGCTTGCTACACTTTTCCAACATGCGCCTTGAGCACATCAACAAAACGCCTCTGCGGCCGCGTGACCGGCTCGCCTGCCCGTGTCATGATGCCCATGGGCCGCTCAAGCATCGACCCCATTTCCAGAAATGTCACATCGGATCGCGGATGCGCAGCGATCAGCGCGTCGGTTGCGGTGCCAAGCATCCCGCTATGCCCGACGCAGGAAATCACAAACGGCATAAAGTTGGTCTCTATCTCTGCAACGGGGGGCGCCAGCCCCTGCTCCAAAAACAGATTGTCCAATCGGGCACGGAACAAGGTGCTCCGAACCGGCAACACCCACTGGTAGGCCTCCAGATCTTTGAGAGAAACCGGATCGTTCTCCAGCAGTTCGTGCCCTTTGGCCAGGATGATCCCCTGACGGTTGGATGCGATCGGTTCAAAAATCAGGTCGTCCATATCTTCCATCTGTGACACCCCGACCACCAAATCCAGCCGCCCGTCGCGCAAATCGGCGACCAAGGCCCGTGTGTTGCGCCCCGACGAGATGAAAATTTGCGTGCCGGGGTATTTCTGGCGCAAGTCAAGAACCGCCTGTTCGACCCCAAACTCAAGCCACTCTGGCGCCGCTCCGATGGCGATTGCGCCATCCCGGCCCTCAATCAGGTCGGACACGGTACTGACCGCGCGATCAGACTGCGCCAGAACCAGCCGCGCATGGGGCAGCAGGGTGCGTCCGGCCTGGGTCAATGTCATGCCCTGAACCGACCGGCGAAACAGTGCGCCGCCAAGACTGGTCTCAAGCCGCTGGATACTCTTGGTGAGGCCGGTCTGCGTGATATTCAGTTTTTCCCGTGCCCGGCCAAGGCTGCCCTCTTCGGCAACTGTCACGAAATGTCGCAAACTTTGGATGTTCATACGGCCTCCAGCCCACCTATCATGACAAGCTATCATGCCAGCATGACAAATTGAAACTATTGCTTATGCATCAACCCTGTCATGCTAACCAGGAATTAACCTCTGGGAGGAGAGATCATGAAGTATCTGGCACTTGCCGCGGCGATGGCCGCAGGATTGGCAAGCCCGCTTTTGGCGGATTACCCCGAACAACCGATCAAGCTGATTGTACCGACTGGTGCTGGCGGCGGTATGGACACCACGGCCCGCATCGTTCAGCGCACCATTGAAGCCAACAACTTGCTGCCCGAAAGCATCGCCATCGTGAATATGAAGGGCGCAGGCGGCACCATCGGCACCCGCGAAGTTCTCAAGGCGGATCCGGACGGCTATACATTCGGGTTCTGGCACGAAGGCATCGTGACCTCGAATGTCATGGGTGTGGTGGACTACGACCACAACGATTTCGAAATTGTCGGCGCGACGGGTTTTGTCGGTCTTGGCATAGGTGTGCGCAAGGACAGCGACATCGCGTCCTTGAAAGACTTGTTGGAGCGCGGCAAATCAGCGCCGGATACGCTTTCGGCTGCCACAAACATCGGACTGACCGTGCATTTCTTTCCACTTCTGGTGGCCGAGGAAGCCGGAGCAAAGTTTCGTTTTGTCCAGGCCGGCGGCGGGGCCAAGCGTCTGGCCGCGGTCTTGGGCGGGCACAATGATTTTGCCACTTTTGGCGTGAACGAGCTGGTCAAACACAAGGATTCGGGGCTGCGTGCCATCGCCGTCCTTGCAAATGAACGCAGCGCGGCTTTGCCTGATGTGCCCACAGCAGCCGAGATCGGCATACCGGTTTCTGCGCAGCACACAAGGATCTGGCTCGCGCCCAAAGGGACGCCCGAAGACCGGTTGAACGTCATGCGCGATGCCCTGCGAGCGGCAATGTCCAACGCAGATCTACAGGCAGAATTCGAAACTCTGGGCATTTCGGCCAGCTTCATCGAACCGGATGCCCTTGATGCCCAGCTTGACGACTTTAGCGCCAAAATTGCACCACTGGTCGAAACGGTCAAAGCGTCGAAATGAGCACGCCAGCCGAAAACCTGCCTGAGGGCGGCTCACCCCGCCCGACGGACAACGCCGATCTCCACCTCTGTATCTTTACCGCCATCATTGCGGCTGGATTATACGCAGGTGCATCGGTGCTGCCACCGCCAACATTTGATCCTTTGGGATCGGCTGCCGTGCCAAAGGCAGTGGCTGTTGTTCTGGCCGGTTTGGCACTGCTTGTGCTGATGCCCTATGTGCGGCAGCGGCGGCAATCGGGAGCCACCGGCGAGGCCTCCCTTCAAGGAGCCGCAAACGGGGCCGGCATTGTGCTGTTGGCATTGCTTTATACCGGCGTGCTGGATTTCCGGATTGTCCCCTTCTGGCTAGCAACACTCCTGTTCATCCCCGCAGCAGGCGCCATCATCCGGCCTGAACGGTCGGTGCTGATCGTGAACCTGATCATTGGTTTGATCCTCGGCGTTGGCGGCCAGTGGATCTTTACGAAATTCTTTTACATGGATCTGCCGGTGTAAACTATGACTGAAGCTCTGTTTTCTGCCCTCATACAGGTCATGCAATTTCCAACCGTGCTTTGGCTGATCCTCGGTGTTGGCTGCGGTATCGTGGTTGGTGCTATCCCTGGCCTCGGCGGCGGGATGCTTATCTCGCTGACCATTCCGCTGACATTCGGGATGAACGCGACCGATGCGCTGGTGATGATGATTGGCATGTATGTCGGCGCTGTGTCCGGCGGAATGGTCAGCGCGACCCTGCTGCGCATGCCCGGAACGCCCTCGGCTGTCATGACCACATTTGACGGCCACCCGATGGCGGCCCGCGGCGAAGCGGGCAGAGCCTTGGGTCTTGGCGTCACCGCCTCTTTGGTAGGTGGATTGATCGCAGGTGTTTTTCTGGTTGTCATGTCCCCGCCGCTGGCCAAGCTGGCGCTGACCTTCGGACCCTGGGAATATTTCAGCATGGTGTTGCTGGCGATGGTCCTGATCGCCGCGTTGTCCAAAGGCTCGATGGCAAAAGGCCTGCTTGGCGGCGCGCTTGGCATTGCCTTTGCCCTGCCTGGCCTGAATGAAAGCGATGGTCAATTGCGTTTGACCTTTGGTGTGGATGAGCTTGCGGACGGATTCAACCTATTGCCCGTCCTGCTGGGTGTTTTTGTGATGAGCCAAATCATCAGAGACACCGCAGCCGCTGCCACCCGCGGCGCGCCGCCGATCATGGCAAAGTTTGACAAGACAAAACTGCCGGGCTTGCGCGACTTGCGTCGCCACGGCGGCAATATGTTCCGCTCTTCTGTGATCGGCACCTTTGTCGGTGTTCTGCCCGGCGTTGGCGCCTCCATCGCGTCGATGATCGCCTATGGCACCGCCAGAAGCTTTTCCAAGACCCCCGAAAAGTTCGGCACGGGCTGCGAAGAAGGCATCGTCGCCTCGGAATCGGCCAACAATTCGAACGTTGGCGGGGCCTTGGTTCCGCTGATCACCATGGGCATTCCCGGAAGCCCCATCGATGCGATCCTTCTGGGGGCATTGGTGCTGCACCAAATCCAGCCCGGTCCGCTTTTGTTTGTAACCAACGGTGAGTTTGTCTGGGCCCTGATGGCGGCCTACCTGATCGCCAATGTCTTGATGTTCGCCATGATGGTTCTTGCGCTGCCGGCATTGGCACGGATCGTGCGGATCAAAACCGCCTACCTGATGCCTGCCATCTTTGTGTTCTGCGTCATCGGTGCTTTTGGTCTGTCGAACCGGATGTTTGATGTCTACGTGGTGATCGGGTTTGGCCTCGTTGGGGTCTTGCTCGAACGGGCAAAGGTGCCTGTCGGCCCCTTCGTCATCGGCTTTGTGCTGGCCAGCATTCTGGAAGCAGAGCTGCGGTCCGGCTTGCAGGCCTCTGGCGGGTCTTATCTGCCCATGCTGACCCGGCCTGTCAGCCTTTTCTTTGTGCTTTCTGCCGGGGTTCTGCTGGCCCTGCAAATGATCCCCCGGCGCGGCGACAAAACATGACGAACCGCTGCACAGAAACACTTCGGCTGCGCCCCGATGCCGGGGCCTGCGACACCCACATCCATTTCTTTGCGGCAGGGGTAAAACGGGCCAAGAGCGCGCAAAAACCGTTGCCCCCACCCTGCGGGCGCAGCGAATATACCAAGGTGCAAGAGGCGTTGGGGCTCAGCCGGGCGATTCTGGTCCAGCCCACACATTACGGGCAAGACAATTCTGTGCAGCTTGGCGCTGTGGCGCAGTTCGACGGCAATGCACGTATGGTGGCGGTGGTTTCCCCCGATGTCTCCGATGCGCAGCTTCACGATCTGCACCAGCGCGGAGTACGCGGCTTGCGCTATTTTTTGCTGGATGGGGGGGCAGTTACCCGCGACGGGCTGGTGCAAACCGCCCAGCGCATCGCACCCTTGGGGTGGCACATTGAGATACAGGTCAACGGGCGCGAACTGCCCGATCTGGTTTCGACACTTTGTGCTCTGCCTTGCGATGTCGTCATCGCACATATCGGCAGGTTCCTCCCTCCTGTCAAAGTCACACATCATGCGTTCCGCACATTGCTCACGCTTGTGGACGCCGGGGCCTGGGTGAAAATCTCGGCGCCCTATGTCAATTCGCGCAGCGGCGGACCGGATTTTGAGGATGTCGCCGCAGAGGCACGTGCCTTGATTGCACATGCGCCCGGCCGGATGCTTTGGGCTTCAAACTGGCCGCATACCAACGATGTCCCCGCCCCGTCAGAAACGCATTTGCTCAACCTTCTGCTGGATTGGTGTAATGAGGATCCGGAGACCTACAACCGGATACTCTGCGCCAACCCCGCGCAGCTTTACGGGTTCTGAAACCGGTCAGGAAAATGCGATGACGGCCCTGCAAGACTTTGATGGATATCACAGGCCCAATGGTTTGGTGGGCGTCCGCAACCATGTTCTTGTGCTGTCCGTGACGGGGCTGACCACCGCCCCCGCCCGGCAGATCGGCGCAGCAGTGCAAGGGTGCCACGTCGTAACGATGCCCTATTCGACCGGATTGATCGGCCAGGACCGAGAAGTACATTACCGCGCCCTTGTCGGCCTGGCCTGCAACCCCAACAATGGCGCCGTTCTCCTGATAAGCGACCACAAGCCCAAAGCGGAAACACTGGCCCAAGCCATCAAGGCAGAAGGTCAAACTGTCCAGATCCTGACCTTGAACGAGGTGGAACAAGACCCCGTCGATCTTGTTGCGAAAGGCACACGCATGGCTGCGCAACTGGCCAAAGACCTGTCCAGCCAGCGCCGCGCACCCGCGCCGGTTTCTGCACTGCGCGTTGGATTGAAATGCGGGCGGTCCGACCCCAGTTCAGGTCTGATCGCCAATCCCAGCACCGGGGCTTTTATCGACCAATTGATTGCACAGGGCGGCACCGCCATCTTTGGCGAGGTCGTTGAATGGATCGGGGCGGAGCATCTCTTGGCAGCGCGGGCCGCGTCAGCAGAAATTGCAGATCGGCTTGTCACCCTCCCCGCAGGGCGCGAAGCCTCTGCCATGACCACCGGTCTCGACCTGATGGGCAGCAATCCCAGCCCCACAAACATCGCCGCAGGGCTTTCCAGCATCGAAGAAAAGTCACTGGGCGGTATTTCAAAGACCGGATCAACCCCGATCATGGGCGTTCTGGACTATGCAGAAACGCCCCAAGGCAGCGGATTGTTCGCCATGGACACGCCAAACTATGCACCCGAACACCTAACCGCGCTGGCCGCTGCCGGGTGCCAAATCGCGCTTTTCACAACGGGTGCGGGGAACAGCTTTGTCAGCGGGCTCATGCCCACGATCAAGATCTGCGGGAACAAGGTGAGTTGTCAGCGACTGTTCCAGCAGTTCGATGTGCGGCTTGACGACTTGATTGAGACAGCAGCCCCCCTGCCGACCGGGTCAAGGCGGATCGCAGAGGCAACCCTTGATGTGGCCAATGGCCAGATGACATGGGGCGAAATATTGAAACAGGGCGATGATGTTGTCAGCCGTTTTGGAGCGGCACTTTGAGCAAGGCATCCCCGCAAAAGACCGTCCCCGCCATCGTCCTGCATCCGGACGATACTGTTGCAACACTGCTGGCCGGTGCCAAGACAGGCGACAATATTGCCATTGGGTCTCACCAACCATTGGTCGCTAAAGAGGATATTCCGATCTACTTCAAACTCTGCTTGAGCGATCAGAAGGCCGGTAGCGACGTGATCAAATACGGTCAAACCATTGGCACCGCACAGACTGCCATTCGCAAGGGCGAGAAAGTTCATATCCACAATATGACGTCCAAGCGCGGCCGTCACTCTGGGCACTGACCGGCCAAGAAAACTTGCCCAGAATGGCAGAATCGCAGCGGTATCCCTGCCCCATGACATCAACCGGAATACGATCCGAAAACGGGCGCAGTCGCACCCGAAATACGCCCGACAGTGATCATTTTACCGGCAACTGCCCCCAATCCTGATCCGCTTTTCCCGCCGAACCACAGGCAGAACGTCCACATCCCATGATCGCAGGGCGGCCTTGCATAAAGGGATTTCCAACACGCTTGTGAGATTTCAAATTAAATGATAAGCATATCATTAAACCTCATGTCAGAGGGTTCTTTGGGAGGGGAACAGATGACCAAGACCAAATCCGCAGGAGGGTTGTCGATTGGCCGCAAAATGGCCTATGGCGCAGCCGAATTGAACGTCGGCCTCGCCTTTATCGCGATCAACTCATGGCTGCTGTATTTCTTTGTGAACATCGCGGCGATCCCGCCATTTCTGGCAGGTATCGCCTTTCTGACGGGGCGCCTGTTTGATGCGGTGATGGATCCGGTGATCGGGCGTTGGTCGGACCGGATGCGCCATGCTGTCGGCCGGAAACCGGCGATCAAATGGGCCCTGTTGCCCGGTGCGCTCAGCTATGTTGCGATCTGGGCACTGCCTGTTTTGGTCGACGGCACAGCCGCCAAATTCGTTCTGGCGACTTTAGGTTTCATGACTTTCTCGTTGTTCTTTACCATGATCTCGATCCCGCGCCTGGCCTTGGTGCCGGATCTCGAACCGACCTACCATGGCCGTACCAAGCTGTTGTCGGTCAATTTCATGTTCAACTTCCTCGCCGTGCTGATCGCCATCGCTGTCACGCCCGGCTTGGTGCTGGCACTTGGGCAGGCCACTGATCTGGCTGCATCCCCCGCATCAGCTTGGATCACGGTTGCCACTGTGTTCGCGGCGGTAGGCGCGGTCTCATTGGTCCCCTTCCTTTGGGCCATTCCCGATGCAAAGACCGGAGCGGATGCCCTGCCGAGCAAGCCGTTTTGGGCTGAGGTCAAAAGCCTGTTCCGAACGCCGGGTTATACCCGCATCGTGTTGATTTTGCTTTTGTCAGTGCTGGGCACGTTGATTGTGCAATCCATGGTGCCGTTCTATCTCGAAAGCGTGATCGGCGTGCCGGGCCCGGCACAGGGGCCGATCCTGGGGGCGATCTTTCTGTTGTCGATCCTGTCCTTCCCGCTCTGGGCCTTTGTCGGCGGCAAGATCGGCAAACACCGCGGCTTGATCGCAGGTTTCGTGGTCTATGGCGTGTTCCTTGCCATGATCCCCTTCATCCCAAGGGACGGGGTGACGCCCACGCTTATGATTGCTGCCGCGATCTCTGGCATCGGGATCTCTGCCATCAATCTGTTTCCTTGGGCGATGCTGCCTGACGCCGTGGACATGGACGCGCAGACGCACGGGGCCAAACGCGAGGGGCTGGTGTCGTCGGTCTTTGTTTTTGCGCAAAAGATCGCCGGATCGCTGGCGATCTTCTGGAATGCCATGATGTTGTCGGTCTTTGATCATCAAGCCGGGCAAGTTGTCCAAAGTGAGGGCACGTTGACCGCCTTTGTCTGGATGACCGGCCCGATCCCGCTGGCGATCTTTCTTGTCGCGATGGTTCTGACCTTTGGATATCCGATCACCCGCGCTGTGCAACAAGGCCTGCGAACAAATACGGCCCAGCCTCAGGACGGAGAGGCATGATGGCGCAAGCTCACACCACTGCCAGAGATCTGGCGGCAAAGATTGCCACCTGCGAGACCGACATCGAGGTGGGCGGCGATCTTGTACATGTCTGGGTCAAACGGGCACAAGACGTATCTGGCAAACAGCCAGCCATCGTTCTGGCGCATGGATTTTCTGGGGTGATCCATGAACCGCTTTTGCGGTATGGCGATCATTTCGCCGCAGCCGGATTGACCGTGGTTTTGTTTGACTACCGCACCTTTGGCAGATCCGGTGGCCTGCCCCGTCAGTGGATGGATATTCCAAGACAGCAAGAGGAATGGCGTGCGGTGATTGACTGGACCCGCGCCCGCGACGATGTGGATCCCGCGCGTGTGGCGATTTGGGGGTCGTCCTTTTCCGGCGGTCACGTCATGGATATTGCCCGCACCGCGCCCGTGGCGGCCGCCATCGCCCAAGCGCCCTTTGCCGACGGACGCCAAAACACGGGCGATCCCAAAACCGCGTTTCGCCTATTCATCGCCGCGCTGCGGGACCGCTGGCGCGAAAAACGTGGCAAATATCCTTATTACGTCGGCGCAACAGGCCATCCCGGCACACTCTGCGCCATGACAACGCCCGACGCCATTCAGCCCGATTGGTGGCAAAAGGATCAAGGCTCTACCATGGAAAACCGGATCACCCCGCGCGTCTTTCTGCAGATGCTGAAATGGCGGCCCGGCACGACCACTGCCGAAATTCCCTGCCCATTACTGGTGCAAATCGCAACCAAGGATGCCGTGACGCCCCCCGAACCGGCCCGCGCCGCGGCGGCAAACGCGCCCAAGGGGAGACATATCGACTATCCGATTGAACATTTCGAAATTTATCACGGTGCGCCCTTCAAAGCCGCGATCGCCGATCAGATTGCATTTTTGCAAAGCGCCCTGAACATGGAGACCGCCAATGTCAACGCTTGAGAACCGCGTCATTCTGATCACCGGTCCGGCCCGCAATGTGGGCCGTGCGATGGCCCGCGCCATGCACGCAGAAGGCGCGCATATCGTTCTGGCCGGTCTTGAACCTGAACTGTTGCAGGCACTTAAGAACGAACTCGGCGGGCTCACGATGGCCGTGGATATGGACGTGACCGACGATGCCTCTGTCAAGACAGCGTTTGAAGCCGCAGCACAGGAGTTTGGTCGCATCGATGCGGTGGTGTCAAATGCCGGCATCATGGGCACCGGCAGCGTTGAAGCTGCGCCGCCAGCGACGATGGAACGTATGGTTTCCGTCAATCTCACCGGCACTTACCGCGTCGCCCATGTCGCCCTGCCCTACCTGATGATGAGCCGGGGGTATTTCCTATCTGTTTGTTCAACCGCTGCAGTCGCCCATTCGCCGCTGCAGGGCCAATATTGCGCAGCCAAAGCAGGCGTCTGGGCGCTTATGGATTGCATGCGCCAGGAAGTGCGGCACCGGGGCGTTGATGTAGGCGCGCTCTGCCCCAGCTTTGTCGTGCCCGACCCTGACGAAATTCGTCCGGTGGATCAGGTCATGGTGCATCTTTGGGGCGAGCCGAACCTTGGCGGCAAACAATCCGTTTCTGCCCGTGACGTGGCACAGGTGGCCGTGGGAATGGTGAAGAAACGGGAACGCGAAGCCGTTGCGCCGCGCCGGATGAACTATGTCATTCGCTGGCCCCGCTTTGTGCAGAGAATGCTGGAACGCGCCTATAAGGATGAAAACATCGAGGCCGCAATGACAGCCTCGCGCAAGCTGGCGGAACAGGGACGTATCGTATCTACGGATCTGGGTCACGAGGATGACGGAGCGCTCGACAAGGCGGGTTAGTTAAGGTCACACCTTGGTGTCTTGTCCCTAGGCTTGATCAACCTGCCGGGCAAACATCCCTGCGGCTGCGGCACTGACACCAAACACCGCAGTCTGTTCGGCCAAAAGCCGGGCCGCGGCGGTGCGGGCCAGTTGCCCTTCCCGCCACATGCGGACCCCCTCAAATGTCTGGCGCACAAGAAAATGCGCCATGACGAAGCAAGCCTGACGCCGGTCTTTTGCACTGCGATGGGCCAGCGCCGGGGCACCTGCATCCGCTGGCATGATTGCATCCAGGTGATCGGTAAGATCCTCCACCAGCGCCGCCTCACCTTGATCCAGCACCGCGCCCAACGGGCTGCGATCCTGCCGGTAGCGCAGGAACAATTCCATCAGTGGGCCGGTGTCTTCGATCAGATCGAACAGCCCCTCGTAATAGGGGGTCAACGTCGCTGCATCACTTGGGTTGGACTGCCGCAGCGCCGCCATTCGTTCTGCAATGGGCGCCCGAACCGATGCTTCGATCCGCAGCGCAAGGGCCGAGATACAGTCGTCCATGTTCTTGAAATGCGCGTAAAAACCGGACTGCACAATATCCATCGCCCGCGCAATGCGCACCGTCGAGAGGGCCTCTGGCCCATTCTCAAGCGCCAGCATGATCGCAGCGTCCAGAATACTGCTGCGATTGATGTTGGAATTGGGTTTGCGCCCTCTGCGCCGCGGCGGCTTGGCGGTCTTGGTTTCGTCAGTCATACCATTTGGATAGCACATGCTATCCAAGCGCGGACAGGCGAAATTTCGGCCTGTTTCCGGTGTGAAAGGCTGCAAACGCCTGGTTCTGACGCGCGGTTATGGCCATTCCCGCCAAATCGCGGTTACGCCCCAAAGCCTGCAATCGGCGGGGCAGCGGCCAGCACCGGCCTGCGCGTGGTCAAGCTGCGCCGTGCCTCTTCGGTCAGGCCAAGCTTGAGCAGGACATTGGCGTAGGTCAGTTCCAGCAGATCACGTTGGGCGCGGCTGCCGCCAAGCCGCTCCGTTGTTCCCATAACCATGACCAGCTCCTCCAACGCCGCCTGCCAATCCTGACGCGCAATTGCCCCCCATGCCCGCGCGACAGGCTGTACAAGATCGCCGGCAAAGCCCTTGGCAGTGTCGCAGATATAGGCCAGACGATCTGCGTTCCCCGCCATGGCATGGGCCAAGGCCGCATGCATATCGGCGAAGCTTTGGCCGGTTTCGGGGAAAAATTGTGTGGCATACTCACTCAATTCCGACCAGCGTTTCGGGGCAACGGGCAGGCCCGCAAGTTCGGCCCGGTAAAAGATCGCGGCGGTATCCGTCAGCACATTGATCGGCAGGCCCTTCGCCGCCTGCGGACCGACGCCAGCATCAATCGCCGCCCACATGCCCTCCGCATCGCCGTCATGAAGCGCCCAAAGTGCTGCATGCCAGCTCAGGTGCCCATGCAGCACGGCGCGGTCGTCATAATCCACAAGCCAATCGGCCAGATACCGACGCCCCGCCGCCGCATCTCCGGCCTCATATTGCGCGTGTGATTTGAAATGGGCCGCATTGGCATTGCGCGCATTCAAGGCCAGCGATTTGTCCATCAACTGCATCGATGCGTCGATCTGACCGGTCTCACAGAGGGACAGCGCATGCATCGACATCATCCACCAATCCTCGCCATAGTGCGGCAAGAGGGCCGAGGTATAGGCCAGCAATTCGGCCTCGCGACCCACTTCGCCAGAAAACCCGATCAATCCGAACACATTCGCGCAAAGCTGGGCTGCAAGCGCATCCCGTGGATAGGCGCGCACATGGCTCTTCACCATTGCGCGGGCTTTGTGCGGTTGGCCCGCAAACAGCAGGGCAAAGCACTCGACATGCTGGCGCTGCCGTGTATCCAGTCTGGCCGCGAGAGTTTGGGCGCGGGCCATCGCGGCCTTGGCCGCTGGCATTTGGCCGGACATCATCAACGCCCGCGCCAGCCCCACATGCCCAAGCGCAAAACCTTCATCCTGATCAACGGCCGTTTGAAACGCCTCTGCCGCGCCAAAATCTGCCGCCAGGAACTGTCTGACACCCAGGTCGTATTGATCCAGTGCCGCTTGGGACGTGACCGTAATTTGGTTGCCATAGCTATCGGTCAACATGGATTTATCCTTTCACAAGGGGCTCGTTGTCCCTGAATGGTTTTCGAGCGACCATAGGGCGTTTCTCTTCAAATGTCTGCGGCTGGAGATGCATTTCCTGCTGCGCCGCGCCGTGCATTTCGTTGAGGCGCAAGTCGCCCAAGCACGATGAGACTGTGCGACCGGGGTGTTTCGGCTCATTTACAGACCGGCAGCGAGCCCACCTTAAATCACTGATATATGGCCACAAAAAGAGATCTACCTGTCAAAATCGGCCACCAACCACCCATTACCACAGCCGCATCAAGCGCTGGAATCCGGCCTTGGCCTCGTGACATTTCATAGGCCGATAATAAAGATTTACAACTGGTATGATGACATGATATTGATACCGCATAAAGCAAAACGAATAGGGGGAAGACAATGTCAAAGGCACTATCAAGATTGGGCTGCGCGGTCAGTTTCGCGGTTGCAGGCCTGACCGGAATGGCCGCTGCACAAGAGACCGTGCTGGAAGTTTCGGCCACTCAACCAGAGTATTTTGCCCAGGATCGGGCGATCTGGGATCTCTACGAGGAAGAAAATCCCGGCGTAAAGATCGAGCTGTTTGCAATCAACGAAGACACCGAAGCAGCCTTTCAAGCGCGTGTAGCCGCTGGCGATCCACCCGACATTCGCGGCCTGACATTTCCTACACAAGACAATTACAAGACATACCTGAACCTCATGGAAATTGATTTTCCGTGGTGGGACAAGGCCAACTACGACGCCCGCCAGATCTTTGAAAAAACCCATGGCGTAAAAGGCTATGCCCCCGCATTCAACGTGCAGGGTGGCTTGTTCCTGAACATGATCTACTACGCCGACGAGATGAAGTTGGCCGGACTTGACCCTAAATCAGTGAAATCCGTCGATGACTTGCGGGCGCTTCTCGAAGAACTCAAGGTCTACGTCGAGGGCCGCGACGATCTGGAATATGTTCTTGATATCGGTTGGCATCCACGTTTCTGGGGCCGCTGGATGTTGGAAGCATGGGCCGTTGGCCTCGGCGCCTCCAAAGAAGATGTGCGCGATTTGTGGACCGGCAAAATTGCCTGGACCGATGAGGCGAACAACCCATTGGTGCCGGCCCTGAAACTGGCCAAAGAGTTCACCGAAAAGGGTTATTTCCCGAACAACTGGTGGAATCGCGCATGGGAGCAGGAGTTTGAAGCCAGCTTTATCACCGGCAAATCCATCCTTGCTGTCCACGGACCTTGGCTTTGGAACAAGGTGATGGCGCAGAATCCCGATGTGGAACTTGACGGCATCTTTTTCCCGCCAAATGCCGATGGCGTCGTGTGGCAGGATGCAACAACCGCTGATCGTGGCTCTGCCCTTTATGCGGCCAACAAAGACGATCCGAACTTTGACGCGGCGAAGAAGGCATTTTACTGGTGGACCTCCCCGGAGATCGTCAAACTGCGCGCCGAAGCTGTTGGCTATGTCCCCGCCATGGATCTGTCCGAACAGGGCGGTGTGGAATTGCAAAACCCGCAATATCTCAAGCTGGTCGGGCCATCCCTTGACGCAGGCGAGATCACTTTTGACAGCTCCCTTGGTGGTCAGGCTGCGGCCGGTCCGATGCAAAAAAGTGGCACACCTTTCGTGATCGAAGATAACGTGATGGCATCTGAAATCGGTGATTACGTTTCCGGTGAACAAAGCCTCGCTGATTTGCTTGCTCTGATGCAGGAACGTTGGGACCAAGCTTACGGGCAATAGGATCACCCGCTAACCACCTTTTCCACCGGCTATTGCGACGGAGCAAGGCATGAATACGAGCAGTCAACACGGGCGCGTGGCCTCCAATAAGGCCACGCGCGATCAAGCCGCAAAGGCACGTAGCAGGCGGGAGTTTCTAACCGATCTGATTTACATCGCACCGCAGTATATCATCTACATCGGCCTGCAGATCCTGCCCTTCGCGATTGCGCTTCCGATCATTTTTACCGATCAGGTGGACTTCCTTGATCAGGACGTCAATTGGGTCGGGTTCGACAATATCGCCTCGTTGTTTCAGGGGCCGCTTGATGAACGGCTTTTTGCAGCATTGCGGCGCACGATCATCTTTTCCTGTGTGAATTACGTGATGGTCTTTCTGTTCGGCTTTTTGCTGGCGCTCGCCATGTTCGAATTGGTGTCAAAGCTGAAGGGGCTGTTCTTTACCATCATCTATATGCCCTGGATGTTGTCCGGCATCGGGGTTGGCCTGATCATGGTCATGCTGTTTTCCACGGACACCGGATCGTTCAATCTGATTTTGTCCGAGGCAGGGTTCAGCAACAATGCCTTTGATGCCAAAAGCGAGACAACCTCACTTTATGTCCTGCCCTTCATGTACGGCTGGAAAGCGGCCGGATTTAACATGGCGCTGTTTCTGGGTGGGTTGCTTGCTATTCCCAGTGAGACAATCGAATCTGCACGCATGGACGGCGCCCGCTATTGGCAGCGTGTCTGGTACATATACCTGCCGCAGATCGTGCCCAGCATGATCATCGCGACCATCTTTTCCATCATCAATTCTTTCGGGATCTTTGATGAACTTGTCGGCCTCGGTGCATTGGCTGGCAATCAGAACGGTGAATTCATGTCTATCTTCATCTATCAGCTTGGTTTCGGGTCTGCGACGATGGGCGGCGCCAAGATTGGCACCCTCGCGCAAGGTATAACCGCGTCGATGGTGATTTTCCTGCCACTCGTGTTTCTCGCGTTCTGGCTCAACCGGCTGCAAAAGAAATTGAGCTATCACTGATGCGTAAAACTACCCGGAAAAAGTACCTGCTGATTGCCTTCCTATCGGCTTATTGTCTGTTGACGCTGACACCCTTCTATATTCTGGCGGTGCGGGCTTTCACGCCGACAATTGAGTCCACCGAATTGCACCTTTGGATCCCCGAGCGCCGCGACCTGTCGATGAATGCGCGGATCGGTGATCTATCAACGATCTACAACGTCGATGCTCGCGCCTTCCGGCGCGAGATGGGGATCAAAGGGTATCTGAACCCCCAGCTGAAACTGAGCCAGATCGCCGAGAAGTATGAGATCGAGCCGGAGAGCATCCGCAGCTATCTCGAACCGTTTGTCCAATACAATGGGATTTATACCATTGTGAACAATGGCTTTGTCCGCTCACTCATAGCCACAATCGTTGTTACTGGTGCCTCCGTTCTGGTCGGGGCCCTTTTGGGGATCATGACCGGATCAGCCCTGGCCGGGTTCCGGCGGCGATGGCATATGTTCGTTTACAACACCTACCTATTGAACATGATCATTCCACCCATGATGGTCATCTTGCCCCAATACATCATCATCACGCGGTATCTGGGGTTGGAAAACAGTCTGCTGTCGCTGGTCTTGCTGCACATCAAAGGCGGCGCCCTGTCCACGATGGTATTTACCTCCTACATCGCAACAGTTCCGCGCGAATTGAAAGAGTCCGTCTATATGGATGGAGGCAAACACTATCACTATTTCCTCTACATCCTGCTGCCGCTTATGGGGACACCCTTTGCCGTCTTTGCGTCCATTACCATGCCCTGGTTCTGGAACGATCTGCTACATGCGCTGGTGCTGCTGAGACCTGACAACTACACCCTGCCCGCATTTGTGGCATCTATAGGCGGCACGTTCACCACCAACTTCGAGGCGATCTTCTCGGGCGTGCTGTTGTCACTGCTGCCGATCCTGGTCGTTTATCTGGTGTTCCAGAAATTGTTTATTCGCTCGGCCATGGCCGGCGCGGTCAAAGGATAGGCCCATGACACAAGTAACCCTTACCAAAGCCGTCAAACGTTATGGTTCCGTTGAAGTATTGCATGGCATTGATCTGGAAATTGAGGCCAACAAGCTGACGGTCCTGCTTGGCCCGTCAGGCTGCGGCAAGTCCACCCTGCTGCGGATGATCGCGGGCCTGGAAGACATCAGCGATGGCGAATTGCAGATCGGGGACCGGATCGTGAATGAGGCCGACCCGTCGGAACGCGGATGTGCCATGGTGTTTCAGAACTATGCGCTTTACCCGCACCAGACTGTTTTCAAGAACATGGCCTTTCCCCTGAAAATGAAGGGCACGCCAAAGTCAGAAATTGACATCAAGGTGCGCGAAACCGCCCGTGTGCTTGAGCTTGAGCCGCTTCTGGACAGGCTGCCGCGTGACCTGTCAGGCGGCCAACGCCAGCGGGTTGCCATGGGCCGTGCGATGATCCGCAATCCCAAGGTGTTCTTGTTCGATGAACCGCTGTCTAACCTTGACGCCGAATTGCGGGTCAAGATGCGGCTCGAAATTGCCAGATTGCAAAAGGAACTGGGTGCCACAATGATCTTTGTCACCCATGACCAGGTCGAGGCGATGACCCTCGCCGACAACGTGGTGATCCTGAACAGTGGCTATGTTCAACAGGTCGGTGCGCCGCTTGATATCTACAACCATCCCGCAAACCGATTTGTTGCGGGGTTCATCGGCTCACCCTCGATGAATTTCCTGCCCGTCGAAAAAGTGGACAACGGGCCAAAAGGATCGGTTGTGTATCTGCAAGGCGGCCTTCAGGCAAAGTTCAAGCGGCAAGTGCCACAAGGCACCCGCACCTTGGGTGTGCGCCCTGAACATGTGATTGTCGGCGGGAGCACGGTAAACATTGCTGCTGCCGATTTTACCGAACTGGGGGCAGAGCATTTGGGCGACCGGGCCTATCACCATATTTCGCTGCCGTTTGGCGACTTCACTATTTTGCAGGCCGAAGGTGGGTCGATACCTTCAAGCGATGCATTGTCCTTGGGTTTTGCCGAAGCGCGGCTTCATTTCTTTGATGATGGCGGCCTCGCACTGACGGGCAAAGACATATGATCGCTGCCTTGCTCCGCCGGTCCTTGGTTGATCTGTGGGACAATGCCGTTTTCTGTTTCGGCCTGAATATCGCTGTGCTGAGCCTTGCCGCGCTTTTTCTATACCCGATCTCGCTGACCTATGCGTTGTCGCCGGTGTTGTTTGCGCCCGCGATGGTGGTCGCGGTTTGGTTTGGCCTTGTGGCATTGGCCGCCACTGCAGAACTGGTAAACCAAGTTGCGGCGCGGGCCGATATCAACGTTTCAGCGATGCGGCCCGACTGGCTGTTTTGCCTTGTTTTGGCCTTCACCTTGGTCGGGCTTGGCGGGGCGGCAATGCTTCTGCTGCTGGGCGCTGATGCGGGCTCTGCCCAAGGGGTAGCGCGGGCCGTGGGCGGCGGTTGGCTGATCCTCGTCGTGCTGGAACTTGCCGTATTGTCACCCGCCTTTGCCTTGGATCGCGCCGCCGCCCTGCCCCGCAGACTTGCCGAACTTGCCGGGATTGTCCTGCGGTATCCGCTGGCCTGCTTTACCATTCTGGCATTGTCGATTTTGGCCATGGCAGCCACGGTTGGCCTGCTCCCCGGCCCTGCTGGCGCGGCCTATCTCTATCTGCGGTCCGGCCGCATGATGCGCGTGGGATTGAACGCAGCGGGCAATCCAAATCCGATGACCGAAGCCATTCATCATGAACGGCAGCGTGTCGCCAACCGCACACCGCGTAATTTGTTGCAGCCATGGCGTACGTCGTAGTTGCCAGATCAAACCAAAGGAAACTGAATGAGCCGGCCTAACATTCTTGTCATCGTAACCGACCAACAAAGGGTGGATTCCGTCGGGGCCTACGGGTCCACTGTCTGCCGGACCCCGAACATGGACAAGGTTGCCAAAGCCGGCATGCGATTTGACAAGGCCTTTACGCCCACAGGCCTGTGCTCGCCCGTGCGGTGTTCCCTGCTCAGTGGTGTTTATCCGCATGAACATCGCGTGTTGACCAATGTGGGCCTGCATCCGGTGCGCGCCCAACTTGAACCTGCCGATGACCGGATGTCTGCCGCTTTGAAGTCGGCAGGATACCGGATGGGCTATGTTGGCAAATGGCATGTCTCAAAGATCGACCCGCCGGGGTTTGGCTACGAAGATTATGTCAGTCTGGGCGACTACATGACTTGGCGGCAGGATCAGGGGTTAGCCGTGCCTGACGCCTTTAACGATTACCTCACCCAACGCGCTGTCAGGGACGAGGCACCTGCCGACAAAAGCCGCCCCGCCTTTCTGGCCGACAATGCCATTCGACTGATCGACAAACACCATGCGGGTGATGATCCATTTTTCCTGCGCCTTGATTTTCACGGGCCGCATTTCCCCAATGTTGTGCCAGAGCCCTATTTTTCGATGTACGACCCGGCGGATATCCCGCAATGGCCGAACAATGCCGACACCCTGGAGGGAAAACCCTCGGTCCAGAGCATCAAACAAAAGCACTGGCGCACCGAAAACCTGCCCTGGGCCGATTGGGCCAAACTGATCTCGGCCTATTACGGCGAGATCACAATGATCGACGATCAGGTCGGGCGTGTGCTTGACCACCTCACGGCTCTGGGGCTCGACGATGATACGCTGGTAATCTGGACATCCGATCACGGCGACACCATCGGGGCCCATGGAATATGCAACAAAGACTACACGATGTACGAAGAGATCTACCGCGTGCCGATGCTCATGCGGTGGCCCGGAGTGATCCCGCAGGGCAGCACCTGTGACGCCTTCGTGCATCATTTTCTCGACATTTGCGGCACGGTCATGGAAATCGCCGGTGCCGAAAGGCCAGACGTATTTCATGGCCGGTCCCTGCTCAGCCAAATGAAAGGCGCCCCACCCCCGGACGACTGGCCAGATAGCGCCTATTGCGAATTTCACGGCAGCCATATGGGGCTGTATTCCATGCGGCTGCTGACCACCGACGATTGGGCCTACATCTACCACACCAACGATATCGACGAGCTTTATGATCGCAAGGAAGACCCGTGGCAGATGGTCAATCTGGCCGAAAGCAAGGACCACGCAGACGTCTTGGATATGCTCAAACGCAAGATGGTCGGATGGATGGCCGATACAAATGACCATTTGCACAATGAATGGACCGTTGATTGGCTGACCAAAGATCCAGAACTGATAGCGCAGGCGCCCGGACGCCGGCGGACCAAATGGTGACAACATGGGACTGAGAATTGGACTATCCGGCGCTGGCTATATCGCGCCCGTACATATCGAGGCATGGCGCCGCGCAGGTGCAGAAGTGGTGGCCATCGCGGACCCGGACCTTGCACGGACACATTTCACCGCGGATCACTACCAGATTGGCAAAATCCACACGGATGCACGCGCCATGATAGATGCAGGCGAGATTGACGTGCTGGACGTCGCGGCCCCACGACAGGTGCACATCGAACAATCGCTGGCCGGTCTCGCGGCCGGATTGCCTGTCATTTGTCAAAAACCGCTTGCACCCTCACTGGCCGAGGCGGAAGAGTTTGCGCAAAAGCTGTGCGCGGAAGACCGGTTTATGGTGCATGAAAACTGGCGGTTCCGTCAGCCCTACCGCCGGATCAAACAATGGATTGACCAGGGTCTTGTCGGTGACATTCGCCATGTCTCGATGGCGATGCGGTCCACCGCGATGCTGCCTGATGAGACCGGCATGCGGCCTGCGGCTGGCCGCCAGCCGTTCATGTTGAAAGAGCCCCGCCTCGTGCTTGCCGAAGTGTTGATCCACAACATCGACACGGTTCGTTTCCTTGTCGGGGATCTCAATCTGATCTCTGCCCGCGCCGCCCGCGTGGATCCTCAAATCACCGGCGAAACCTCGGCAACCTTATATGCAGAAACCACCAACGCGGTTCCGGTGTTGATCAGCGGCGATATGACCGCACATGGCACCCCAAACGGCGCAAGCGATTGGCTGGAAATACTGGGTTCGAAGGGGCGCGTGACCCTTGAAAACACTTTGCTGCGCCTGCATGGGCCGCAACCTCAGGAAATCGACTTTGGTGAGGACAACCTGCTTGCCGAGGCCGCATCCGCGACCATCGCGCATTTTGTTGAACAACTGGAAAGCGGCGGCGCCTTTGAGACCGGTCTTGAGGACAATCTCAAAACGCTGCGTCTGGTCGAACAAGCCTATGCGCTTTCTGCCCCGATAGGTGCGGCGCCGCAGTAACCATCCGTGCGAGAGGGTTGCTAGGAATCGCTGCGGGCGTTGGCCTGATCGTACAGGGCATTGCTGCGCATCAGGTGCCGTTTCATCGCGCTGCGCGCCTGCGCCGGATCCCCCTGGGCGATGGCATCAAAAATCTCTTGATGCTCCGACAGGGTCAGTTCTTCGAGGCCCGGCGTGCGCACATTGGCGACGTGAAACACCGAAAGCCAGTCGAAAATCGCATGGGTCACAGCACTGTAAAGCGGATTGCCGGGTATCTCGGCGATTGCCTGATGGAAACGGCCGTCCAAAGTCATGAATTTCACCGGCGCATCCCGCGCATCCCGCAGCGCATCCATGATCTCGGCCAGATGATCCAATTGCGCCTGCGTGCGCATATCTGCGGCCCGGCCCACCAAATAGCATTCCAGCCCGATCCGGGCTTCCTTGAGATGCTCAAGCGTGGTCCCGGAATGCGACAGGATATGCTTCATTGTCAGGCTCATCTGATCCAGCGCACCATCCATGGACGGTTCTGCGACCCGCGGCCGTTCGCCGTGGCGCACCTCGATCAAACCCATGCTTTGCAGCGATTGCATCGCCTCTCGAATCGCGGGTCGGCCAACGCCATACTGGTTCATCAACTCGCGCTCTGACGGCAGGATATCCCCCGGCCCCAAAGCCTCGCGTTGAATGGTCTCAAGAATGCGCTCTTTGACTTCGTCGCTCAGCTTTCGACGTCGTATCGGTTGGGTCTGGGGGGCCAAGGTTGCCTCGCTATCTCAAGATCTTCCGATCGCTCATTGCACTTGTATGACATGTAAACCAGTGAACCCGACGTTTCCAGCCCTTTGGCCGCAGTGTTGACTTATCCCGGGGTTTGCCGCATAAAGTGGTATACTATGTTAATCACATAATCTCTATCTGAAATCCAAACGGTAAGTACATGAACAATAAAATTGCGATACTCGGTGCAGGCGGAAAAATGGGTGCGCGAATTTCGCGAAAAATCCATGAATCTCAATATGATCTGGTTGCGATCGAAATTTCTGACGAAGGCCGGGAACGCCTTGGCAATGCAGGCATTCCGGTGACCGATGGCGATGATTGGATCAAAACGGTTGATGCTGTTGTGCTTGCCCTGCCGGATTCTGTTATCGGGCAGGTCGCGGACAAATTGGTGCCACGCCTCAAGCCTGGCACGATTGTACTGATCCTGGACGCGGCTGCGCCCTATGCCGGGGTCTTGCCCGAACGCGAGGATATCACCTACTTTATCGGCCATCCGTGTCATCCGCCCATTTTCAACGACGAAACCGATTGGGAGGCCCGCCGCGACTATCACGGCGGTGTGGCCAATCAAGCCATCGTTTGCGCCTTGATGCAGGGACCAGAGGAACACTACGATATTGGCCGCGAGATTTGTGAAACCATGTGGTCGCCGATCATCCGCACGCACCGGGTGACCACCGAACAACTGGCCATTCTTGAGCCGGGCTTGTCCGAGATGGTCGCCATGCCCTTCATCGACGTCATGGTCGAAGCGGTGGATGAATGCGAAAAGACCTACGACATCGACCGGCAAGCCGCATTTGATTTCCTGATCGGGCATCTCAACGTCGAATTGGCCATGTGGTTCGGATTCTCACCCAAAGTGCCGTCTGACGCTGCGCTTCGGTTGATGGAATTTGCCAAGAAAGTGGTGGTCAAGGATGACTGGCGCCGCGCCCTCGACCCCAAAGTGGTCAAGGAAGCCTCTGAGCTGATCGTTCGCGGCGGTTGATCCGTGACGCTTGCAGTTTCCACGGTTCTCTACGATGGCTACAGCTTTGATGCCGGTCTCGCCGATATAGCCGAGGCCGGTTTCACGCTGGTCGAACCTGCCTATATTCATGGCTATGTCGATTTTGGTGAGACCGACCTTTCCGAGCCCGCCGCCCGGCAATTGCGGCACCGCGCCCAGACCGAAGGCCTGGGCATTCGCGCGGTGTCGGCACATCTGGATTTGGGCGAGGCGGACGCGGCAGAAATGCTGCGCCGCCGGGTTCGTTTTGCGGCGGAACTGGGCGCGGAATTCCTGATCACCAATTCTGCGTCTCATGCCCGAATGGACAGTTTTCGCGCCGCGCTTGAGACTGCGCAAGATGAATGCGAGGCAACGGGCGTTGTTCTGGCCCTGGAAAACCCCGGGCACGGGGCGGACAACCTGATTGGTACGCTTGCCGAGGGCAACGCGTTGCTTGACCGGATCGGCGCTGATTGGATCGGATTGAACTACGATATCGGCAATGTTTTCACATATTCACGCGGCGCATGTGACCCGCTTGACGATCTGGCCGGTGATCTGCGGCACGTCGTTCACTACCACCTCAAAGACATTGCAACCGTCGCCGATGATTGGGTGTTTACGCCCATTGGCCAAGGCGATTTGCCCTATGACCAGATCATTCCTGCACTGATGCAGCATGGGGATGTCCCCGCCTCGTTGGAAATGCCATTGCGCCTGGCGCGTCCGGGCCGCGCGGATCCGGCGCGGCGCGAACATCCGTGCAGCCGCACCGAAATTGCGGCGGCCCTCACCACCTCACGCGCATTTTGCCGTAGTTACGGGTTGGTGTGATCCCGCACACCGTCGCGCAAGTCACAAAAAAAGCTGGTGCGCCCCATCTGCCCGCCCTTCAACGCGATCTCTAGCCCGTCTGTTGCCGGATCGTCCGACGCCGCACGAAACATCGCCGCCCCCGGCGAAACCGGTGCAAGCGCCTCAAGCGCAAATATGTTCAGCTCTTGGGCGGCATGGCTGGAACTGTCGCCGCCGGATATGACAACCCGCGACGCGCCGGTCTGTGCAATGAGATCTTGCAGAAGTCGGCCAAGGACATGCCCGATGCGACGGTTCGTTTCGTGCAGTGTCAGGCCAGCTGCCGCGACTGACCGCCGGTACCGCTCAACCGCGGGATCGTCAGGCCCGCGCGCCGTGTAGATCAGCGGGCTTTGCCCAGACTGGAATGCCTTGACTGCAGCGCCGCGCGCGGCGTCCAGCGCCCTGCGCGATGCCGGACCATCTACAGCAATCTCAGCAGCATCAAGGGCGATCCCGACGAATCCGTGTGAAGTGGCATGTGCAATCTGCGCCGCAGTGACCGCAGAAACAGAGCCTGACACCGCGAGTATATTCTGCACCGGAGCGAGGCGCGGCAGCGCGGGCGCCGTTGGGATAACGCCGGTCGCGGCCCAATGGGCCACCAGTGCGTAAGCCACCCCCTGCGAGCCGACCGCGAATTGCGGCGCTTGGCGGTTGTCCCAGATCAACTTGCCGCAACGGGACATGTCAGCCTCGCTCTGCGCATCCAAACTGATGATTTCCGCGCCGCTTTGCACGGCATTGGCCAGACAGGACGCAGCCCCTTCATCATCAACCAACGCTGCCAGATCAACCAACCCGAACTGCCGCCCGGTCTGGCGTGAGAGGTGCAGCGCAACATCGGATTCCTGCATCGGCGTGACCGGATGCCGGGCCATCACGGGATGCCGGTCCAACCGGTACACTTTGGTCGGCGCACCGGCAAAAAGATGGCCAAAGCACTGGTAGCGGCGCATTTGCGGTGCCGCGACGAGGCAGGGCACCCATGCATTGTCAAAAACCCGCTGGCCAATATCAATGGCCCGGCCAATTGACCCGACCTGCGGGGCGGAATCCAGTGTGGAGCAAACCTTGTAAAGCGCGATCTCCGCCCCGCTCTGATGCAACCACTCAAAGGCCACTGGCAGATTGGCCTCCATCCATTCTGGCGTTTGCGCCCGCGCCGCCCCCGCAAGTCCAACCGCCCGTGCAGCGCTAAATCGGTCCCTTTGCTGGTCGGTTGGCGGCTTTAGGAACAAGACCCCGGACACCCCTGCAAAAGCCAATACCTCCAGCACTGCGGCTGATCCGGTGAAGTCGTCACCATACCACGCCATCAAGGGGGTCATTGATCAAACGCCTTGATTGCCGCCGCCAGCGCCGGATTGCCCCGCGCCGCTTCGCCGATAGGAATACCATTCATGGCCGCATCCCATGCCGCCCGCATCGCCCGAACACCGGCGGCCGCGCCGTGGGGGTGGCCTGCAATGCCGCCCCCAGCCGCGTGGATCAGATCTGCGCTGCCCAATTGCCGATAGGTTTCCGCCGCCTGCAACGGGGTCTGCGCCGAAGAGAAGACAGGCATCGCAAGGCAGGGCGCCTCAGGCCTCAGCGGCGTCAAACAAGCCCGCGCCGAACGGATCACACTTTCGTCGGCCTCGCAAAATTTGTTGCGCAGCCCGTTTACATGCATGTGGTCCGCACCCGCCAGCCGCCAAAACTTTTGCCACGCCACGTAAGACCACCCAAGCATCGGTTCACGGCTCAGATATCCCCACCCATTCCGGTGCGCATGGATCGGCAATTCGGAATGCCGCGCCAAGGCCAACATCCCTGACAGTCCGACAGAGTTGAGCGATACCATCACACAGGTTCCGCCAAAATCCCGTATCAGATCATGCCGGCGGCGCATCTCGTCCACTTCTCCTGTCAGATTGAATGCAAACATAACCTTGCGGCCCGTCCGGTCTGCGGCGCGGTTGATCACCTCCATGACTGCACGCGCCCGATCTTCGAAGGGGCAGGCAGGACCATCGGCCTGTAATTCGTCATCCTTGATAAAATCAACGCCAGCTTCGGCAAGGTCCGCAACCATCGCAGCGGTTTGTGTTGGGTCAAGTCCGACGGATGGTTTGATAATCGTGCCAATCAAGGGCCGCTTATGCACCCCGCTCAACCGGCGGGTGCCCTCTATGCCAAATTTTGGGCCGGGGTTGTGGCTGGTGAATGCGGCGGGCACCCGCAGATCCAGAATGCGCAGCCCGGTGAACTGGCGCAGCTCGAACAGATTGCCTGAGATCGTTGCCATCAGATTGGGTAGTGACGGCCCCAGGTTTTCCAGCGGCCAGGACAGGGTCACCTTGGCCACGGCATAGGATTGCGCCGGGATCGCCCCCGGCAACGAGGGCTGCGCAACGGTGTCTATTGTCTCGACATATTCGACCCGCGCTGCGGCGCGTTCGATCAATTCGGGCGTCTCCGATGCCAGTTTCACGAAGGTTCCTGACGATTGCTCTCCTGCCATTACGGCGGCGGCATCTGCAGGATCAATCGGGGTTTCGATCAAATAGTCAGCTTCTATTCGGTCACTCATCTGCGCGGCTCCGGTTTTGAGGCAAAGGTCTGTCTGGATGCATAGAGATGTGGCAGGACATCGCAGGCAGCACGCGATGGGTGCCTGCGGCGGCGTCTGTGCCAACCAACAAAGTGCCAATGGGCGAAATGCCATCGGGCAACGTCTGCGAGGTAAGACTGCAATTTGCGGTTATCGCTGTTGTGCCTGCGCAGAGGCGGTAAACACCGTTGTCATAGGCCGCTGTCACATTACGCCCTGACAAACCTGCCAACTGGCCAACCACATGGCCAATCGGATGCAGGCGCCGGTTTTGGTCAGCGATAGAAAACGGACCATCCAGCGCCCCGAGGCAGATCGCCTCCGCCCCGGCACGGGCTGCAAGGGTTGCCGCAGCGACGGCATATGCGGCACCAAAGCTGGTGCGCTGCCGAGGATCATCATCGGTCATGGTCATCTGTGCGCCATCCGGGTTGGGCAGCAGCCCATCTGCATGCGGATTGCTGCGCATCGCGATCGCCACCAGACCAAGTCGATATGCCCGATCAACGGCTATGGCGCAGGCACTGCGCATCACGTGGCGCAACCCCGTGAGGGTTTCAAGAACGGATTGATCATCGGCGGAATGCACAATTGCGGCATTGCCATGGGTTACATACGCCCCCAGTCCTCCAGGTGGCCGGCGACGGTTCAGCTCCGTGAAATGGGTCAAGGCGCCAACGCCCAAACCTGCGCCTCGAAAGGCTTGCGCGGCAAGGTCGGCAGCCGCGGCAAGGCCAAGCCCCGAAGGGACGGCCCCATCCGGCGGCAGCCGTTTGAGATACCCCGAAGGAAGCGCAACAACATGTGCCACTTCAACGCCCGCGTCTCTCAGATCTTGGGCAAGTCCGCGCATAAAATATTCGGCCCGCGCCGGATCGGGCGGCAGGATAATCTCTGCATCAATGGGGGTGCCACCGGACAGATTGCCCAATTCAGCATCCGTCCAAGGTGCATCTGAATCAAACCGGACCAACCGTCGCGCGCCTTTCGGAAGGGCCGTCTGGGGGGCCGGTTTGCCCGCGACAAGCAAGATCTCCGGCATCCGGACGCTGCGCGGTTGGGTGGTCTTGACCGTTGCCATTTTTTGCGGTGCGCCAGTGATCTTGACGGTCACGCGCTGGCAAATCACCTCCCCTGCTTCAAACCGTCTGGGACGCGGATCGGCAAGTGGCGGACAATAGGCCTTGAAGGATGCATCAGACCAGTTCCGCTGATCCTCCAACTCAAAAACCTCGCCCTCAAAAGTGAGGGCAACCTTTGCCGACTGCACGGTATATTCGATGCCCTGCATATCGAAAAACGGCTGTTCGGGGCTGATCAGCTCTGGAAACCTCGCCAATTCAACCCTACCGTTTGAATGCAGGACGTTTGCAGATCTCCCGGCAAGATCGTCGATGGGGAACAAGACATTGAACCCGGCGCGATTGACCTCAAAGGCCCGCCTGCTGGTCAGCGACATCTCAAGTGAGATCAAACCGCTGTCTTGCGCCGTGACCGACAGACAGCTCTCGAAATTGTCCGCAAACACCTCGCGACGGGTCCAATGAAACTGCTCTGGCGTTGTGGTTTGGACCTCTTCGACATCCTGTGATGGCAAGACTTCCCACTTAAGACCACGAACCGCAAAGAACACCGAGTGCAGGATATTGACCCCGCCCCAAGAAAGATCGCGCAGACCCGCGCCTGCCGTCGAAAACGTCAGTTGGTTGAGGTTCACTGCCAAGGGCTCAGACTTTTCTCGAAAAACAAAAGATCACCTGATTATACCAGTTGCCTCTTGAATATGGGCTGGGTGTTCATTTGTCAATCAATCGGGGCCGCTGGGCCGATTGCGCGGGACCACGCTGCGATCGGCTACTGGCCGTTTCGGGCGATGGCCTGCTCAAAACTCGCAAGTGCGTTGGGAAAGCCGATGGTCACGCTGTCTTCATTCTCGTCGCAGATCGCCGCCCATGGCCGCCCCGCCATGAACCCGCCGTAGGTCAGGACAAAACCATTGAGCATCGGCAGGGTGATCCTCTGTGTCTCGCCGGTACGGTGCTCTACCCCGGCGTTGGCCCAATCAGCCGCCGTCGGCTCTGCGTTTCCGAGCAACATCAACTGTTCATTGCGCTCCGCAATCTTGGCCCGCCATATCCCCGGTGAGGCGCTGCCGCGCAGGTATCCAACCACTGGCGGCGCGGGGGCTGGCAGATAGTATTGGTTCAACACAGCGCGAAGCTGTAGAAAAAGGTTATGGTCCATCGCATTGTCCAATTTGCGCAAAGAGACACGGCAGGCCTCTGGCCGCCACAGATCACCGCCCGCCTCTGAGCGCAGAAATTTCGCTTGCTCTATGGGCCGGATTTACTCCGCCCCTCTACTCTACGCAGGCCGATCTTAGCACAATCACAAGGAAAAGTCGCGGGACGGGCAATCGTCCTGTCAGATCAAAGCTGTCCGTCCTTGATCCATTGGTCCAGCAATTGACGGCTGACCTCAAAATGCATGCTGTCTTCGCGCCCCCATGCGGCGCCCCAGACCCAGCCTTCGCTGCGGAAAAAATCAGCCAGAATGGTCAAGCCCAGCTGGGTCTTGCCATCGCCCAATGTGTCGAGCACTCCGTCGATGTTCAGATCTACCGCGAGGCCAAAGGAATGGGTCGATGCCCGTCCTCGCGTGCCGCGGATCTGCCGGACACATAATGCCCCTGCGGTGTTGATCCGCGCATAAAGATCAGGGTCGGTCACCTGAATATTCTGCATGATCTTATGCAAGGACTCGATGGCCGGTTTGAGCATCCGAACCCGAATGGGACCGACCTTTTCGGTGACCAGTTTCCCCTTCAATCGGGGGTTTGTCATCGCTTCGCAATTGTCCGACAACACTTCGCGCGGTGGGCCGAACACCTTGGTCAGATGCCGCGGACCGGCAATGACCAAACCCTCGTTCACCTTGCGCCGGTTCGCAATCAGAACAACCTGCGCGTATGAATCTATGATCTCATTTGGTCCGCTTTGGCGAAAGGTATCGGCATCATCGGGCACCGAATTCAACCCGCCGCCGCCTCCCATCGGCGCACGCGATGCCTGCGCTGCGACATTGGACAATTCCGAGCTAAGCTCTTCAATCTGGATTTGCAGATCCTCGACCCGCTGGTTGAGCATCTCAATCTCGATACGGGCACCGGAATCAATGGCGGGGCCGTCGATCAGGTTCTCTTCGACCAGCACAGCAGGCAATAGCAGCCAAATGACCGGCGCGATGACAATCGCGAGGCTGATGAGGATCGCTGGAAGCAAGCGCATGATCTGAGGTCCACAAGATGCTGCCGAAACAGGATAGTGTGAGTAAAGCCTGCTTCGGCCTTGCGGCCAAGCGGAAACCACCTCAGAGTTGAACACCCGCCTCAAAAACGTTGTGAGACAGGGCAGCCTAGGATAGACTTTGCATATTATCCCGATCCCTTTGAAAGGAAGCGCGTTATGATTTCTCGCAGTAGAACATGTATGGGTGTAACGCTTGCAGTTGCAATTTCTGCGATGCCATTGACCTTTGCCGCCGCGCAGACCTCTTCTGAGATGACCGCAGAAGAGATCACTCAGGCTTTCGAAAAACAAAAGACCCGTGGTCTTGTTCTGGTGCCCGCAGACGGGTCAGACACAGGTGCAACAACGGAAACTGCGGCGGTCAAACCGGCACAGACCACCTATTCCCAGGTTGCCAAGGCAGATCAGGTGAACATCAAGATCAAGTTCGATTTTGACAGTGCCTCGTTGCGGGATGACCAGAAATCGAAGCTCGACACGCTGTGCCAGGTGATGAATGCGGTTGACGTCAAACTGTTTCAGATCGTCGGTCACACCGACAGTTCAGGGTCTGCGTCCTATAACAAGAACCTGTCATTGCTGCGCGCTCAAGAGGTCAAGCGCCATCTGGTGAACGAATGCGCCGTTGATGAAAACCGCCTCGAAGCGATTGGTCTGGGCGAAAGTGCACCTTTTGACACCTCCGATCCCCGCAGCGATGACAACCGGCGCGTTGAATTTCAGGCATTAGGTTGATGGGCCTCGCCGTCTCTGCGGCAGCGACAGCACCATGACCAAATCCCTTCCCAGTGACCTGTTCCAGATTGGTGATCTGGTCAACAATACCTACCGGGTCGAGGCCATTCTGGGCCGGGGCGGCACGTCCGACGTTTATCGCGCCCGGTCAGAGATCTCTGGCCGACTGGTTGCGCTAAAGGTTCTCAAGACCGAATTTGCCAATAACGATGACTATCTGCTGTTGCTCACCCGCGAAGAGGCGATGCGTGAGATCCGGCATGACGCGGTGGTGCGCTATGCCGAGAACAACCGCACGCCCGATGGGCATGTTTATCTGCTGATTGACTATGTCGATGGCCCGGGCCTTGATAAAAAGCTCAAAGAAGGGCCGATGTCTGCCGAGGACCTGTTGGTCATCTGCCGCCGGGTTGCCGAAGGGCTGCAGGCCGCACATGCCCATAATATTTGCCACCGCGATCTGTCGCCCGACAACATCATCCTGCGCGGCGGCGATCCGGCGCAGGCAGTGATCATCGATTTTGGCATCGCCAAAGACACCAACCCCGGCGCGGAAACTATTGTCGGCAACGAATTCGCTGGCAAATACGCCTATGCCGCGCCCGAACAGATGGCCGGCCACACCGATGAACGGACAGATATCTATTCCTTGGGCGCGCTTTTGTTGGCCAATTTCCGGGGCAAATCCCCCGACATCGGCAACAATCCAATGGAGGTGGTCAAGAACAAGGCATTGCCCCTTGATACCGATGGTGTGCCTGAGCCGCTGAAATCCCTGCTGGATAAGATGACTGATCCGGTGCCGGACAACCGTTATCAATCCGCGGCGGCGGTTCTGGCGGCCTTGGATGGCTCAGCCGCAGATGCCACCCCGGACGAAGATGATGATTTATCAGACGCGACAATCATCGCGCCCCTGCCAAAGAAACAACCAAAGGCACCAACCGCTGCCCAAGCCAAGCCAGCCGCCCCCGCCAAATCCAAAGCCGATCCACAGAAATCCCGCATCCTGATTCCGGTGATAGGCGGGCTGGTTGCAGTGGCCGTAGGGATCGGGCTGTTCCTGTCGGGCGTCTTTTCCTCGGCCCCCGCCCTGCCCGTCGCGGATCCATACCGCCTGTCCATGGCCCGCGCCAAAGACGCCCTGCCCCGCGCTGTTGGATTTGTCCCGTCCGACATGGTGGCAGACGAAATTCGCGAACGCATTCGCGCGGCCAACGGCACCACCGATCTGACCCTTGCCAGCGGCGCAATTGCGGAAAGCTGGGGCGCAGATATCCTGACAATTCTGGACGCCGTAGATGATCTGGAGGTCTGGCGCGTCTCCGTGTCCGGCAATGACGTTGTGATCGAAGGTGAGACAACGGACAAAGCCGATTATGACCAGCTTCAAACCCTGTTTGATGCAGGCACCATTGGCGAACTTCAGACAGATGCGGCCTTCCGACTGAACGAACTTGTCCTGCCGGCGGAACGGTTGACCCCGATCCTCAAGGCGCGGGCCGATTGCGGGCCTCTGTCGCTCATCGACCCACCTGCGGTGGGTTACGGGCTGGGCAGCGCAATCACGGTTGGTGGCACGATGGCCAGCCCGCAAAGCCGTGATGCGCTCAGTGCCGCGCTTGGCGATGTGGCGGGCGACCGGCCAGTGAACATCTCAGTTGATCTGCTGAATCCAACATTGTGCCTGATGGAAAGCATTCTGCCCAAGGCTCCGACCAGCGACATCGACGTGGTCTTTTATCAGGGCGACAATGACAACGCCCCAAACCTGACCGGCGACTTTGTCGTTGGTGAAAACCCTGTGATTGATGTGCAACTGCCGCCCGAGGTGAATTCAGGCTACCTTTCGGTTTCAGTGCTGGACGTGTCTGGCAACGTCTTTCACCTGCTGCCGAATATCAACCGCGCCAGCAACGCCGTAGCAGACCTGCGCGAGGGCGCGGAGGGGGCACAGACCATTCGCGTGGCATACGCCGTGAACAGCCCCCGCGAAAACGGCGAGATCGCGTTTCGGGTGGACGATTCAACTGTCGGGAAATCCAAGATCATCGTGATCCACTCCAGCGCGCCCTTGTTCGATGAAATGCGCCCCACAAGCGAATCCGCGCTCAGTTATTCAGAGGCACTGCTGGCCCAAGAAGGGGTGAACCAGGCGGAGATCTATTCGCTCGACAGCAAGATCCTTACGACCTCGACCCGCTAGCGTTATACTGGTCCGGCCTAATCGACATCCACGACAATAACGGTGATGTTGTCCGCGCCGCCGCCATCCAATGCGATCTGGATCAACCGGTCCGTGATCGTCTCAAGCGGGGATTGCGCCAGAACCTTTTCGAGCATCCCAAAGGTCGCATATTTGGTCAGCCCGTCAGAGCATAGCAAGAACCGGTCGCCCGGCTCCACTTCGCCGCGCACTTTGTCCAGCTCCAGCTCTTCGCCCACCCCAACCGCGCGGGTGATGGCATTGGATTGCGGATGCTGTTCGGCCTCGTCCCAGGTCAACTGACCAGATTGCACCAAAGTTGCAACGATAGAATGATCTGCCGTCAGCATCTGAATTTCCCCATCGCGAAAGCGGTAGATGCGGCTGTCACCGGCCCAGATCCCGACAAAGTGGGAATTGGCCAGAACCAGACAGGCAACCGTTGCGCCGATCACCTCAACCTGCCGGGTCTCGGCTTCGGCTAGGATCATCGCATGGGCGCTTTGGATTGCACCGCGCAGGGCATGCATCGTATCGGCGGCAGGCAGGTCGGGGTCGATTGTGGCAATCAACCCGGTGATCAATTGGCTGGCGTAATCCCCTGCCGCATGGCCGCCCATACCGTCGGACACCACCCAGATCTTCTGCTCTGGCAGGGCCAAAAGCGAATCTTCATTTACGGCCCGTTTGAGCCCGACATGGGATCGCGCGTTATAGCGCACTTGTGTGATGTCGCTCATGTCGCCTCCTCCGTCCAGACCGCTGCGTCGAAATCAAACAGCGCCTGCATGTTCGGGCCTTCTGGCAGACCTTCGCAAACCAAAATCCGTTGATCCCCGTCAATTTGCGCAGACCAAACGCTGGGCGCGGTCAGATGGGCGGGCATTGACCGTCCTGCCAATGCTGCCAGTAGATCGGCCTCCGATCCGGACTGCTGCATTGTCATCCGGCTCGCCCCTTGCGACACTTTTGCCGCCGCGCCAGCCACTGGGCCGTTTAACGTGGACAAAGCAGCCTCCAGCCCGTCCCGGCCGGTTTCATCATCAAGGGAGGCCAGCGCTATATCTTCAAGCCGGGAAAAGAGATCCGCGTTGGAGAAATGATCGGACAACACAGGCGCGGCGGATATCAGCGGCGCCATCAATGTCAGCGGAAACCGCCGCCCGACCCGATCCACCGATGGCATCAGAACACCGATGATCTTACCCGCCCCGGCCAGCCCCGGCGACAGGCAAAACCGCCAGATCGGTACCGACATATAAAGCGCGTCCCATTGGCCGCCGTATGTATGGGTGCCCGACACCAAACAGCGCTGCAACCAATTGTCCCAGACAGAAACAAAACCCGGTGGAGGGTCCAGACGGAAAAAATCCCCGATGCTGGGAATTTTGCCATAGGCTCCGAACCCAGCCGACCCCATCAGAATGTCTTTGGGCAGCTGAATTTCGACAAGGCAGGCAAAGCAAAGGGGTTGATCACCGATCCGGACTGCAGCTGGAAGATCGCGATGCGCCCCCCGACCGTAAAGATCACCCGCTTGCGATCAGACACATTTGTGCGCCGCACCGTCGCTGCATTCAACAGACGGAACCACGCCCAGGGGCCGTCGCGTTGCAGCACGCTTTCGATGTTGCGCGGTTGCGGGGCAAACACCAGCCGCGCCAGCCCAACACCGCCCGGCCATTCCACCGCCACCGGTGTTGGCGCCCTGTCCCCATGGGAAAAGTTTACCTGACTGCCGTGAATTTCCAGCGCCACAGACTTGGCCTTGGGGTCAAGCGCCTGCGGCATGATCTGGAACTGGATCGTCGGTGTGGCCCCGCCAGCAAAGAATGCCTCACGGATTTCAGCGGCATATTGCAGTTGTTTGAGGACCGCAGGGCTGATCCCCAGATCAACGTCATTTACACGTTTCCACGACCAGGGCCGTGTGCGGGTGTCGATATACTTGAGCAGGTTTTCATTGACGAAACTGTCAATCAGGCCGGTTGGCCCGAACAATTTCTGAAAATCCGCAATCGCCACGTCAGCCCGCGCTCTTTGGTTGAACGGATAACGGTCGGTCAGCGCCTGCTGGCAGAAAGGCAGAATGCTGGACTGCCACCGCGCATTGATCCCTGATCGGGTGCTGTCCGAAGTGATCCCTGACGACCCGGACGCGATCTGTGTCGCCCAACGTTCAAGCGGCCCATCCGCACGGGCAGCAGCGTCAAGGAACCGTTTGATTGCAATGCCGCCCTCACCCCCCGTGGACGAGCCGGAGAAGCTCATCTTGTTCAGCTCTTGATACAGCTCTGTCAGCAGGGTCATCAACTCGCCCAGCTGCGACGGCAGGCCCGGCTCCGGCGCTTCTGTCAGGCGGTGCAACCATTCGAACCGCTCTTCCACATAGGTGCCCGGTGCCTTGGGGGGCGGTGCGCCCGTTGCGGCAGCGGATTTTGACAGCGCCTCAAGCAAGATACGTGTCCGGTAGCTGACTGAACGCTGCACCTCATTGTCAGCTGCCTGACCAAGGTCGGCCGCAACACCAGATCCACCGGTTGCCCCTGTCTCCGAAGCCAGCTTGGTTTCTTCCGCTATTGCTTCAAGCAGATTGACAATTGGTGAGGTAGGGCCAGACAGGACATTTGTCACCTCAACCGCGTGGCTGAGAGATTCAAGCGGGATGATGTCCACATCGCCCAGAATCGCATCGTAGCGCGAGATGTAATCGTTGTAGTAAAGATCCAGTACATCGCGGCTGAGCGCGGACAGCGCCTGTTCGGTTTGCTCTGCCTCGCCGCGGGGGCCAAGAACCCAGCTTTCACGCTGGATACGCGCGGCCACCCCCAATGCTTCGTCCAAGAATACCCGGTTGAACCCCGCGTGGGTAAAGATGCCCTCGATACCTTCGTTCAACGCCTTGCCGGAGGACCGCACAAATACCCGCGACACCGCAGGGCCGCTGACATCCGTGATCCGCCATTTCGGCAGTTCGGCGGCGGCAGGGCTGTTGATGATGCCGTTATAGACCCGCTGTGCCAGAGGCATTTCAGACAGCAAGCCCTGCACTTGTTCGACCAATGGCCCGTTTAGTGCGATCTCCTGCATAGGCTGGGTCAACAGTGCCTCAAGATGCGCCTCAAGATCGGCGCGAAAGGCATCACGGGACGGTCCGGGATAGGCTAGCGACCAGTCCAGCACCATCCATTCACGCACCAGATCCTGGTTCATTGGCCCTTGCAGACCCAGCATCAGATAGATTTTCAACGCCTCATAAAGCAGATCTGGGTTGTTCATATTGCCGCTGATCTGTTCCTCAAGGCGCAGCAGGAGCCGTGGCAAGAACCGCTGGTTCAAGGCCCGCCGATAGGTCTGCGCCGCTTGCGATCCGATGACCTCGCCTTGATACAAACCGTAGGTCAGCTTGGTTTCCGGCTTGGGCGCCCCAACAGTAGGGTTGTCCGGAAGCATCTTCAGCACATTCAGCGCCTCAACCACCGGCACCAGATCGGTATCGCCGATCGGACTGATGGGCAGTGATGCCGCCACAACACTATAATTCGCAACATTTTCGTTGGCCTCGGCGATCAGCGCACTGTTGCCCTGAAAGGACCGCACCAAAAGCGCCCCAACGCCGACCGCGACCAATACGGTCGCGGCAATGGCAGCCCATTTTGTGATCTTGTAGCGGCGTTCAACCTTGGCATCGGCAGACACCAGACCCGCCTCGGGAAAGATTACCTGTTCAAACAGGCGGGTCAGGAAATAGGACCGCCCCGCGCCCTGCCCACTGCCGATGGCCTGCCGGCCAATCCCGAAGGTCCGCGCCATGCTGAGCATCAGACGGTCGATGGGCGTGCCTTCCTGCGTGCCGGAGGTGAAATAGGCCCCGCGCAGCATTTGCCGCTGCTGATAACGATTTTCCTGAAAGACTTCGTTCAAAAAGGTGCGGGCGACGCCGCGCATAGATGCAACCTGACTTGGAAACCCTGCAATCAGCGACCGGCGCTGCGGGTCGGTTTCGGCTTGCATTTTTTCAAGGGATTGCGAATTGAGCCGCTCCAACAGCGCCGCAAACTGTTCATCAAAACCGGCCACGGGGGAGGCATCGCCCTTGGCTGTATCCAGCTCAAAGGTGAAGCCCCAGACCTGTTCGCGGTCCTCCTTGCCCAAACTGTCATGGAATTCCATGAAACCCGCGATCAGGTCCGCCTTGGTGAACAGCACATAAACAGGGAACCGCGCCGCGAGGGTCTCGCGCAGTTCAACCAAACGCTTGCGCACCGCATTGGCATGGCCATTCTGGGTGATCTCATCCTGCAAAGCCAGATCGCTCAGGCTGATGGCAATGATCGCGCCGTTGATCGGCTGGCGTTTGCGGAATTTCTTGAGCAACCGCAAAAAGCCAAGCCAAGCGGCATTGTCCGCCTTGGCGTCGCTTTCCTGAGTTGTATAGCGGCCCGCCGTATCGATCAGCACGGCATCATTGGCAAACCACCAGTCGCAATTGCGCGTGCCGCCCACACCGCCAATGGCCGCCTTGCCCATTTTTTCGGCCAGCGGAAATTGCATGCCTGAATTGACGATCGCCGTTGTCTTGCCCGCGCCGGGCGGGCCAATCATGATGTACCACGGCAATTCGTTCAGATGCGTCCGCCCGTTCTTGGACTTGCGCAAATCTGCCATCGCGGTTTTCAGCTTGGTCCGCAGCTCAGAAATTTCATCGCCAACAACGTCATCGCCCGCATCGGTGCTTTCGGCGATCTCTTCAACCATTGCTGTTTCTTGTTTGCGCCGCTTTAGAAAAATCCCAAGCGAGATCCCCCCGAACACCAGCAACACAGCAGCAACAACGACCAGACGCACCAGCACAGACCCAAGTGGCCTGATTTCATCGCCACCAAAGAGCGGACCAAAATACCAGATGCACAACGACAGCACGACGGCAAAGAACGCCAGTACAAAGTGGATGGATTGGAAAAAGCGGAGAAACTTCATGCGTCTTTCTCCTGCACGAGGATCACTTCAATGCGGCGGTTGGTGGCCCGCCCTTCTCGTGTGCCGTTGTCGGCAATGGGTTCGGCATCCGCGCGGCCTTCGGCGCTGAGGCGGTCGGTCTTCTGTACGGTCGCGGCCATGGACTTCATAACGGACTTGGCCCGCGCGAGCGACAGATGCATGTTCGAGGGAAACCGCGAAGACCGAATGGGAACATTGTCCGAATGCCCCACAATGATGATCTTGCCGGGCTCGTCGCGCAGCGCCTCGGCCACCCGTGCAATCGGTTTTTCAAAGGCATCAACCAGCCGGTCAGAACCAGACCCGAACATGCCAGACCCAGCAATACGTATGACCAATGTGTTGCCCTTGCCAAAGACTTTGACCAACCCTTCGTTGATCTCTGGCTCCAGAAAGGACACGACCTTTTCGATCTGGATGTCTTTGGTCGGAATGGGCGGTGGTGGCGGCGCACGGCGTTCCAGCTCGGCCACCGGACCCGCGTCAATCACCGACAATTGCCCGATCAAGTTCTCGGTCCGGTTGGACAGAACATAGCTCAATCCGGCAAATTCGGCGATCAGCAAGATACCTGTGACAGCAAGCGCGATCCAAACTGGTTTCCACGCCGACATAGCGCGATGGGGTTTGTCGACACCCTTCCATTGCGGTGAGAGATCTCTTTCAAAATCCCCGCGCTGCGCCCGGATCAATTGCGCCAGCCCAAGCCGGATACGCTGATGCTTTTCCGGCCCGCCCTGTTCGACCCGCAAGCGCCCCTCAAAACCAAGCGAGAGGCACATGTAAAGAAACTCCAGCAATTCCAGATTGTTGCCAGCGTCCTTTTGCAGCCGCGCCAGAAGATCATAGAAACGATCGCCGCCGACTGTTTCGCGGTGAAACGTGCCGACCATGGATTGCAGACCCCAGTTGGATTGCCCGCCCCAAGGTGTGTTCAGCACGATATCATCTATCGTCGCGCATAGCGCATAGCGCGCGGCCTTCACCGTTTGGGCCGCAATCCCCGCCTGCAATGCTCGATTTTCAAAGGCCCGTACCTCGGACACAACCGATTGGCGCAGCTTTTCCGCGTCCATATGCTGTGCCTGGTTCTGGATACGGCTGACCAAAGCAAAAAGCGGCGCCGCGCAAGCGTTCAGCGTGTTCATGCCCGTCAGGACAAGCTCTGGTTCATTGTGGGATTTGCGGGTCTGCGCCGCGCTGCGCTGGCCGCCTTGTGGGTTGGGAACGCCAAAAGCTTCCGGGCCGCCCTCCCGCGCAGTGCTATGTTCTTGCGGCATGGGCGCTGGAGCTGCGGGCGCTGGCGCCGCAGGTTGCGATTGCCCCGCAGACCGACGCCCGCCGGGGTTGGGTTTAATCACCGTCTTGTCGGTATCGCCAGGTTCGGCGAACGGGTCGTCATCAGACATCGCGGCAGACCTCTCCTAGCTGTTTCGGATCGCCCAAAGTTCCATCTCTAGGCCGGGGTATTGCCCCGACACATGCACGGCGATCCCGCCCGAGGTGGTCATCTTGCCCCAATAGGGGCTTTCTGCATCCAACTCGAAATAGACGGTGCCCGCATGATACGCGACCTGGCGGGGGGCAATCGGCAAGGGCCGCAAGGTGATCCCCGGAAGTGCCGAGTTGACCAACTGCCGGATCTCCTCAACCGGACCGATCTTGGATTGTCCGGCAAAATGCCGGCGAATGTCTTCGGCAGGCACGTCGGCTTTGACCGCCAAAACAAAACCGGCGTTGGACAGCAGCTTGCGGTCGGCAATGATGCCCACACTGATGCCGTATTTACGCTCTTCCAGAGCGATGGACACCGCCGTTTGTTCCAGCACCGCGCTCAGGTATTGCCGCAAGGCGCGGAACACCGGGTTGAAGGTGCCGCGCAGATCGTCATGCTGATAGGCCGGAAACAACGGCGCTTCTTTGTTGTCGCTCATAAAAGCGGCCAGTTCACCGGCCAGCGACACACAGGCCCGATAGGCGGCCTCTGGATGCAGGTTTTCGATGTTGGCAAAATGGCGGAACACCGGCAGCGCCCTGTTCACCGTCATCAACAACAGAAAATCGGAAATATCCGCCGTGCCCCGCGCAGGCCCGCTTTCAGACAAACGCCCGGCAAGCGCCTGCATCCGGTGCGACAGCAGCCCTTCCAACTCGCTGATAAAACCAGCCAAAGCAGGGGCGGCACGCACATCCAGGCAACTGGGAATAAACGACCGGTCCAGCAACACCTCTTTGTCGGGACGCACCTCAATGATCCGCGCAATGGGAATCGCCAGCATGTCCGACAGGTCATCCACCGCCAGCGCGAATTTCAGGCGCAGCTTGCCCACGCCAATCGTCACAGGTTTTTTGCCAGCGCCTGCTGCATCGGTAACTTCAATCTCGGAGGGCAACAACCGGCTGGCGGAATGGCCTCCATCGGTCATATCAACCTCGCTGGCCCCTTGGCGGCGTTGCGGGATTGTCAAAAGAACGACGCAATCCTTGATGTTTTCAGGCACCTCCAGCGACGGCGGGTGATCCTCGGCTTGCGGTACCCGAAAGACCGTGCCGTCCTGCGTCAGCCCGGAACAGTTCTTGAGGCTGAACTTGCCAACTTTCAGCGCCTCCTCGTCGATTTCTAGCGATGAAAAGCCCCATGAATAGGGCAGCGTTCGACGCGCGATACCTGCAATCAGCGATTCAGTATATCGATCAGCCTGCTGGAAATGATGGGGTTGCAAAAACAGCCCCTCGGTCCAAAGCACTTTGTTGTCCCAGGACAATCGCCGGCCTCCCGTTTGTTGCGCAAAATAGCACTATTTCAGTTTATCGAGCTGCTCTTTGTAAGCCCGAGCAAATTCCCGGCTGAACAACTCATGGAAATCGTTCTCAGCCTGGTCGGATATCTGAGAATACATTTTTTCGTATACTTCCCAGTAACGGGCTTTCTTGCCTTTGAACATACTGCCAAAGGCACCCGAGGTTTCAATCTGGCCCGCCAGTTCCTGTGGGTCAAGCTTGCTCAGAACCCCTTTGATGGCCGCCTGCATGCCCGTGACCATCGCAACCTCGTGGGCTTTGATGTCATCCAGCGCCTCTTCGGTCGCGCTTTCGGGGGAAAGATAGCCTTTGGACTTGGGTTTGACCAAGGCCTCAATGGCGTGATCTTCGCTCAGGGAGAACTTTAGCGGGTTATTTCCACCGGCGCTGATCATCGTTTGATCAATGCGGAACTCGGACTTGATCGACGTCCGCGTCATCAGGATTTCGCGCAGGCCAATGATCATTGTGCGCATCACACGGCCCAGACGGGCCATGGTTTGATCCAGATCCGCATCGGCGACCGCCAGATCCTCACAATCCAGTGCCTCGATAAAGCGTTTAGCCGCCGTTTGATCACCGCCACCGGATTGAGGTGCGGCGGCAACTGGTGCGGGCGCAGGCTGTGCAACGGGTGCAGACGCTGGCGGGACAGGCGCTTGGGCCACTTCTGGCTTCGGCACCACGGTCTCTGGCGTTTTCGTCGGGGCCGGATTGTCAGGTTCCAGCAAATTGTCCCAATCATCCGGGATCAGCGAGGTATCAAACGCCGCGCCCGGTTTGAAACTGTCATTGGTCGAGGGACTGTGCATCTCCAGCGATGCACCGCTGCCTTCGGTGCCGTCCTCGGGGTGTTTGAAGAACGGATCTTCTTCGTCACCCATCGGCAAGAGCAGCTCATCAATGGGATCAGATGTGTCAATCTGGGTCGGCCCTTTTGGACCGCCCTCTGCACCCAGAAGGTCATCCAGAAAATCGCCTTCGATGCTGGGATCGTCCAGTACCGCCAAGGGATCGGAGGACGTATCCGCATTGCCCGGAAACGCCGAGGCTGTGGGGGCGGGAATATCCATCAGATCAGGCAATTCCGCGCCAATCTCAACCACCAGCTCATAACCGCCAGCCGACAAAACATCACCGCTGTTCAGGGGCTTGGGCGTCCGGCCCAATGGCACCTTGGAATAGTTCAGAAAGGTGCCATTGGTGGATAAATCTACAATGACGTACCGCCCGTTATGTTCTTCTAGGACAAAATGGTTTTTGGACAGCATCCTGTCCGGATCGGGTAAAACCAGATCATTGGCGGGGCCGCGCCCGACGGTCAGGCTGCCGCCACGCATCGTGACAGGTTGGCCACTGCCGGGCACCATGCCCGAGGATTGAAATTTAAGCGTTACCGTCATCGTGGAAAATCAGCCCCCCACCAGCACGGTAAATTCGCCCAGTGCAATTGGACCGCCACAGGCGCAGTTGTCACCGATCCGCGCGGCCAACAATTTGCCGATCAACACCGTGCCGGACCCTTTGACGATCGGATGCGGCGGCACGGCCATTGTCATGTCGGTGACCCGCGCCGCAGGCAACTTGCCAATCATCACGGTTGGCAGGCAGGGTGGCGCAATCGGGATCGGCACGGGCAAAACCGGTGGTGGCGGCGTGGTCGGCAAGGCACAGGCGTGCAGATCGGTCATTCTGGCTTGTGGCATACCCATGATCTTATCCTTCTTGTTTCGTTTCTGAGGCGTCAAAGACACCGTTCCCGCCTTTGGCAATGTCCAACGCACGGTCCACCAAGAGCTGTGTATAGCTGTCGAACTGATCCATCTTCTTGCCAAGCGCCTCAATATTCATAGCAAAGGCCGCCACGGATGATCCACCCGCCGGACCGGGATATTGCGCCATTTCGCCCGGCCCCAATGTTCCGTCCGCATACATCACGCTCAGGGCGCAATTGACAGTGTCATCCTGCACCGGCGCATAGTCCAGACTTGCAATCGCCGCCTCGCGGTTTTCATCGGTGGGCTGAAAAACCCATGCCTCGGCGGCGGCCAGCGACGGTGTGGCATTTGCCGCGCCCGCCCCGACAATATCTCGCGCCGCAAGACAGGCCCACCAGACCCGTTCACGCGCAGGCAAAACAACAGACATCAGACGCAGAATATCTATCGGCGCATCCTTGGCGTCCAACTCTTCGAGCACCACGCCAATCGGCGCACTGGCGGGCGCGGACAACTGGGTTCCCAGCTTTGCGTTTTGTTCTGCCAACATCTTTGCCGCAGGCTCCGATGGCAATTTTGTCAGGTTTTCGAAACGTTTATCCAATGCACTGCATCCTAGTTGATAAAGACCACACCGCCCTTAAGCGTGAGCATCGTATCGGCTTTGACCGTTGTCAGCGGGCTGGTCACATCGGCCTTGATATCGGCCTGCACGGTGACGGTCGGACTTTTCACTGTGATCGATTTGGGATCCATCTTGATCGAGGAACCGCCCACCTTGAACTCGATGGATTTCATCGCCGTGACGACAATCTTGCCCGATTTCACATCGACCTTCATGTCGCCCATCTTGAGCAAAGTTTCATGATCGCCCTTGTCCAGCGTGGTCTTGTGATCGCCCTTTTTGACCTTTTCAGTATAGTTGCCTTCGTTGATGGTCTCGTTCACATCGTTGTGCACCACAACATCGAGATTGCCGTCGTCCTTTTTCTCAAGGCCGATCTTGACCGATGCATTGTTCTTGACGATCTGCTCATAGTCTTTTTCCGACTGGAACCGGACCAGTTCATCGTCTTTCTTGTCCTCAAACATCAATTCGTTGAACCCGCCCCCCTTGAGAGAGCTGTTGGTCTTCACGCCTGATTGGGTCTTGTTGTCCGGCAAGCTGTAGGGCGGCATGGTTTTGTCATTGTACAGCATGCCTATACACAGCGGGCGATCCGGATCGCCCTCTTCGAACTGGATCACCACCTCTTGGCCGATGCGCGGGATCGCAATCGCGCCCCAACGTTTGCCGGTCCAAGGCATCATCGTGCGCACCCAGCAGGAAGACTTGTCATCGTTCTCGCCGTCCCGGTCCCAGTGAAACTGGATCTTGATCCGGCCAAATTTATCAGTCCAGATTTCCTCTCCGGCGGGACCGGTGACAACTGCGGTATGGATGCCGCCGATATTTGGCCATGGGGTGATTTGAGGGCTGCGATACTGCGCATCGCTGGCAATCGCCTTGAAGCGCACCAAATGCGCGTCGTTGTGGTCGGCCTGGGGGTCATCAACGCCCAGCGTCTTGAACAGATTGCCCAGCACCGCATCGCCCAGCGCCTGAACCTGCAAAAACTGGTGTTCGCATTCCAGCACCATCACATCCGTCGGATCATCCGGGCGGGGCGATTTATCCAAGGTAAATGTCTGACCGACCCCCATCATCACCGCGTCCGACAACCCCACAACCGTCTTGTGCTGCACACCTTCGCTTTCCATGCGGACCTTGGCAAACTCCTCGCCCAAAGGCGCCTTGCGATAGTGGCCGGGGTAGTCATAGCGTTCGTGTTCCTGATCGATGTAGGCAACGCCCGATCTCGTGCTTTCGGTCGTCAAATCGGCGGTGGTGTTCTCGAAATCATAGTCCTCCAGCGTCACCTTGCCGCTGCGAACCTGTTCGGCGTTGTTCCATTCGAAGACCACCGGATCGGTCACTTCGATTGTGGATTTGATGGTCTGCGGCATGAACAACAGCTTCGACGGCTTGGCGATGGGTTCATGCGCACTGGGCGCATCTGCGAGAACCAGCTTTTCGGTGTCCCCTTCGTGCCGGAAGAAATAATAGATCCCCTCTTCCTCCATCAGGCGGCTGATGAAATCAAAGTCGGTCTCGCGGTATTGTGTGCAATATTCACGCGGTTGGTAGCTGGCGTTCAGCTTTTTCTGGATGTGACCGGAAAAGCCGTACTCCTGAATCACTTCCGTAATGATTTCAACAACGGTCTTTTTCTGATAGATTCGCACATCGGTCCGGCGTGTCAGGAACCACAGCCATGGACGGATCTCGGCGCGGTAATGTGCCCCGACCTCCACCTTTCCCACAAACTCGGCCGAGATGCAGGTGCCGCGAAACCAGCGTTTTTGCGCGTCTTTGTCGTCAGCCGCAACAAGGTGCATGGATTTGCCAACAATATCTGTCAGGGCCAGTTTGGCGTTCTCGCAGAAGAACTCGACTGTGACGCTGGAAATGGTGCTGACGCCCTCGCGCACCTGCGCAACCAGCGGCAGCAGTTTTTTGTCGTTGACATCCCCTTCAAGCCGTAGCGGAAAACCGGCAGGATCAAGATTCTTTAGCATGTTCTGCCCTCTCTGACTCTGATGAGCCTAGCCCAACCGGCGTTCACTGACCAACTCTCGGACCGCAGTCTTTTGACCCCGGCCCGCAGTCTCAGTCAAAACCGTAGCTGAACTCTCCATCTGTTACATCAATCGCCACTTTGCTGACTGTCTCGCCGACCATCATCCGGCGCAAAAACTCAGACGAGATGTCCGGCAGCATCGAATTGGTCACGATGGCGTCAATCATCCGTCCGCCAGATTCCAGCTCCTGACAACGTGACACGATCGTATCAACAACGGCGTCCGTATAGGTGAACGGCACCCCATGTGCCTCTGAAACCCGCTTCTCGATCCGGCCCAGTTGCAGCCGTGTGATCTTGCCGATCATATCAGGCGACAACGGATAATAGGGTATCGTGACAAGCCGCCCCAGCAACGCCGCCGGGAAAATCTTGAGCAATGGATCGCGCAGTGCTTTTGCGATGCCTTCAGGTTCCGGCATCAGGTCAGGATCGGCGCACATGTCCATAATCAAATCGGACCCCGCATTCGACGTCAGCAGGATCAGCGTGTTCCTGAAATCAATCGACCGTCCCTCGCCATCTTCCATCACACCTTTGTCGAAGACCTGAAAGAACAGCTCGTGCACATCTGGATGCGCTTTTTCGACCTCATCGAGAAGAACAACCGAATAGGGTTTGCGCCGCACCGCTTCGGTCAAGACGCCCCCCTCCCCGTAACCCACATAACCCGGAGGCGCACCTTTCAGGCTGCTGACGGTATGGGATTCTTGATATTCGGACATGTTGATGGTGATGACGTTCTGTTCGCCGCCATACAGCACCTCGGCAAGGGCAAGCGCGGTTTCAGTTTTGCCGACGCCGCTGGTCCCTGCCAGCAAGAAGACACCGATGGGCTTGTTCGGGTTGTCCAGTTCGGCGCGGCTGGTCTTGATACGCTTGGCGATCATTTCCATCGCGTGGTCCTGTCCGATCACCCTTTTGGACAGATGCTCTTCGAGGTTCAGCACAGTTGCCAGTTCATCGCTGACCATGCGTCCCACGGGGATGCCTGTCCAATCGCCCACAACGCTGGCCACGGCATGGGCATCGACGATGGGCAGGATCAGTGGCGTCTGGCCCTGCAGTTCTTCAAGCTCGGCGTTTTTGGCCTTGAGCTGCGTCAACAGATCGGCGCGTTCCTCCGCTGTCATCGGGCTTTGCTTAACCGCGTCTTCGCTGTCGGCATCAGGTGTATCCACCGGCGCGCCGCCTTCGCGCAATTTGCTGCGCAGCTCCAGAATGCCGCTGACCACAGCTTTCTCGGCCTCCCAGCGTTCGTCAAGCGTGGCAAGACGCGCCTCTTCCTCGGCTTTGAGGGCTGTGATCGCCTCGCGCCGGTCGGCCACATCCATGCCTGCGGTCTCATCGCGGCCTATGATCTCTAGCTCTGTGGTCAAAGCATCAATCCGCTTGCGGCTATCGTCCACCTCGGCAGGTACGGCATGTTGGCTCACGGCCACACGGGCGCAGGCCGTGTCCAGAACGCTGACCGATTTGTCGGGCAACTGGCGGGCCGGAATATACCGCGCCGACAGCGACACCGCCGCTTCGATGCCTTCGTCCAGCACTTGCACCTGATGGTGGCTTTCCAACATCGTGGCAATCCCGCGCATCATCATGATGGCCTTGGGAATATCCGGCTCTTCGACCTGAACCACCTGGAAACGGCGCGTGAGGGCCGGATCTTTTTCGATATGTTTTTTGTACTCGGCCCAGGTGGTCGCACCAATGGTGCGCAATGTGCCTCGCGCCAGCGCGGGCTTGAGCAGATTCGCCGCATCCCCGGTGCCCGCCGCACCGCCCGCGCCCACGAGGGTGTGGGTTTCATCCACAAACATGATGATCGGCACGGTTGAGGCCTGAACCTCGTCAATGACCTGACGCAAACGGTTTTCGAATTCGCCCTTCATCGAGGCGCCAGCCTGCAGCAGCCCCACATCGAGCGTCAGCAACCGTGCCTCACGCAATGCTGGCGGCACGTCGCCGCGCGCGATGCGCAGTGCAAAGCCCTCAACGACCGCCGTCTTGCCCACGCCGGCCTCACCGGTCAGGATCGGATTGTTCTGGCGTCTGCGCATCAGCACATCAACGATCTGGCGGATTTCTTCATCACGGCCAACAATCGGATCAATCTCGCCGTTGCGGGCCTGTTCCGTCAGATCGGTGCAGAACTGCTGCAACGCCTCTTCCTTGCCCATCGCGCCGGGGGCCATAGCGCCGGAGGCCTCGCCCGGCACTGCGCCGCCGCCGGTTTGCGAGCCGTCCTGCGGCCGCAATGCGTCTTCGATCGAGCCGTCCACGATGGCGTCGAAGTTGTCGGAAAAGTCATCCACCTTGATCTTGGCAAATTCGCCCGAGATATTCATCAGAATTGGCCGCAGATCCGGCGTCTTGAGCAGCCCCAGAATCAAATGCCCGGTGCGAACCTGATTGGAGTTGTAGAGCAGCGATCCGTAAACCCAGGCCCGTTCCATCGCACTTTGCAAATGCGCCGAAAGATCTGAAATTGAACTGGCACCGCGCGGAAGAGCATCCAACGCGCGGGTCATATCCGCCGAAAGTTTGGCCGGGTCCAGATCGTAATGCTGCATCACCTTTGCCAGATCGCAATTGTCGACCTGCACCAATTGCGCCAACCAATGAATGAGTTCGACGTAAGGGTTGCCGCGCATCTTGCAAAACACGGTCGCGCCTTCGATGGATTGATATCCAATCTTGTTCAGCTTGCCAAAAAGGGCAACACGGCTGATTTCGGTCATCGCAATCTCCTCCGCTGTGGCGCGGTTAAGGTTTCAATTCAGGCCGCCTGCACCTCATGAGCGGGCCGGGCGACCAAGGGTTCTAGATACAAATCGGCAACTTCCTCGGGATGCGGATCCGAACCGATCCAGCTGGTTAGCCCCAATTGGGTCGTGGCCCCCAACTGCGCTTGCGGGACATCTTTGCCGTGCAGGACAAGGTTCACATCCCAATCGAGTTGATCTCCGATATAATTGCGCACAATCGCCCGCAGCCGTTCCAACGCGGGGGAGCCGGGCAACAGGTTTTGATAATCCTCCATCGACAGGGGTCCAATCCGCAGACGGAACTTCGACGACTGCGACCAAACCCGCGCCCCGATACAGGCGGTCTGCCCCAGTGTTGCAGGCCCGCCAAGGATCCAATGATCGGACGGCTCAAGCGTCAGCCATTCGCCAACAAATTCTTCCAATGTCACGGGCGCGTCAAAGAAGCCGTTGAGGATCGCGACCAGCCCATCGGCATTGCGCGGTCCATTGGCCAGCAACCCGACATAATGGCGTTTCGCCATTTCAGGCATCGCGTCCCGGTTCCGCAGGTTCTTGCCGTGATACCCACCCAGCGCCGCGATCTTGTTTTCGGTTTCGCTGTTCTCGCCGCGATCAAAGGCGGCTGTCGGCTGGCCCTGCACCCAAGCGCGATACAGCAGGGTCATCAGCCGGTGCGTCAGCATATCGGCAAAGGCCACAAAGGTAGGATCGTTGTAGTTCAACTTCCGGCTGCGGGCATATTCCGTCAGGTGCAGCGGCAAAGGGCCATGTGGCCCAAAAAAACCGAAAAAGAAGTTTCGCAGTTTTGACGGTCTCGCTTTGGTAGGTTTGTCAAAGCCCTGGATAGTTGAGGGTGGAAACCCAAGATAGGGTTCCTGACCAAAACGCACACCATCCTGCCGCGGACGCCGGGACTGGCCGAACCGCGGGCCGCCCTGCCCCTGTGCATCAAGAAGGCGCATGGCGTGGAAAATATGATGGGCTTCGGGATCACGGATCAGACGTTCAAGGTGGGTCAGATCGCGCGATGTGTCCCCTTCCTTGGTGACCATCTTGTGATCTCTCCTCTTTGTTGGGTTTTCAGGACCATCTCGGTAAAACTGTTGATGGTCGCATATTTTTGAAAGAACCGCTCCAACACCGCCGCGAGGGACAGCACCGAACTGCCCTCGAACAGGGTTTCGTCCAGTTCCAGCGTGATTTCCAGGCCGCGCACTGCGGTGGACAAGGTGCCCTCATGGATGCGCCGGACAATCGGGCGTGTATTGACTGCGACGATCCCTTCAAGTTGCTGCTCCATCGCGCGGTCGCCGATGGGCGCGTAAAGTCCAATGAGCTCGCGAAGCGCCGCCGCGCCGCCGCCGTCGGCCCCGGTGTCATCCGAGATTGACAGGTAATTCAGGCTCAGATGGCTGACCGCCCGCCAGGCAGCATCCCCCTGGGCAATGCAGGGCTTGGGCTTGGTTGGGCCGACAGGCGTTCGAATTGTCGTAACCGGCCCGCCTTCGGGCAAGTGAAACACGTTATCAACCCCATTGGGCAGCAGCATCGGCAGATCGCGGTTGGTCACCATCGCCTCAACTGCCAATTGGCCAAGATGGGCCGGATAGGGCGCTTCATGCGCATCCACAATCGACAGATAGCTCTCGGAACCAAGGTAATTGGTGCGCATCCCCTTGAGGGTTTCGGCTGCGCTGCGCTGGCGCAAATGGCGCTTGTGGGTGTAATACGCCCCGCCCCCACCCGCCGCTGCGGTCATCTCATCGGCGGAATAAAACGCCTTCAGCGGCAGATCGTCTTTGCCTTCTTTGCTGATACCCGTGACTTTGGAAATTGAAAAAACCTCGAAATCCTTGGGCGCGGTTCGGTCCGCGACGAGGTGATATTCTGTAAACCGCTCGGACACGGGCACGCGGTCACATCGTTTCGGGAAAAGATTGATCGCAGGCACACAATGCAGCTTCAGCGCATCCGGCGTGATGTTCGGCGCAATCTCCGGCTTGCTGTCCCGCATCAGGAAATAAAGATCAAGACTGTCTTCATCGCAGCGCGTGATCACCGATTGCAGGCCCGACACCTCAACAAACAGATTGCGTTCCGGCATCGCAAAATGTTCCTGCAACAACCTGTAGCCATCAAAGGACGGGCGCGGCGTGGGCAACAACGCCTCATCCCGGTCCAGGCCGCGTGGGCGGATCGGGTTTTGCAACCTTTGGGTCCAGCCGTCCCGCCGGTTCGGCGATTTGGCCACCACGGTTGCGGGGCTGGCGCAGAGCATTTCGAACAAGGACCAACCGGTGCTGAGCTGTCCACCCAGAAAGAACGTCAGCCGATCCAGCGGCAATTCCTTGATCGGCAATCCGCCATGCCGGGTCAGCCTCAATCGGACAGCGGCGCGGGCGTCGGGGTCTTGCGCAACGCCCGCGGCAACCAGCGCACCGCGCCCGTCGATATATTCCGCCTCTGTCACAGTGATGGGCCACAAATCCAAGTCATGGGCCGTGCGGAACTGGCAGGCTTTTTGAGCACCGCTGACCGTCTTGGACCGCAACGTGGTGTCGCGGGGCAGCTCATAGCCCTGCGCGAGGTCGGCATTGGTCAGATCGGGAAGCAACTCTGCCACCATCATCGAGGGTGTCGGCGCCAGAAAATGTGGGAACACCACGTCAAGCAAATGGCTGGTGAAGGCCGGATATTGCATCTCCAGCTCTAACTGGACACGCGCCGTCAGAAACGCCGTACCTTCCAGCAATCGCTCAACATAGGGATCTAGGATTTCGAGACCGTCCATGCCCAGGCGCGAAGCGATCTTGGGATAGGCATCTGCAAATTCCGCGCCCATCTCCCGCAGGAAGGCAAGCTCGGTCTCGTAATGTCTCAGCAGGCGGCTATCCATCGTGGGTTATGCCCCCTGCTCTAGCGTGACCTGACCGGTTGTGGTGTCAAACTGGCTGCGCAGATACAATTCGGTCGGCAGGGGCTGGGCCCACATATCGCCGACGATATCAAAGGTGATCACCGGCTCGCGCTTGGCATCCTTGGTCCGGCTGATCACGTTAAGGGATCCATCAATCAGACGCGGCTCAAAAAGTTCGACAGCCTTTTGAATGGCATCGCGCACATTGGCCGCACGGCGCAGGTTTGCGTAATCGCCCGTCGCGTCCGGCACACCATAGTTCAGGACCGATTGCGAGACATTGGGATAGAGATCGGCGTCGATCTCGCTGTCAATGTTACCGGTGTTCAGCAGCCAAGACAGATCACGCTGAATGATCTCGCGCAGACGCCGGATATCGATCATCCGCTCCGATGCTGTTTCGGTCTTTTTGTGCGGTGCTTCGTCGGTGAGCCGATCCAGGATCGACGGTTGAAGGCGCTCTGTAAGGGTCCGATCAGCCATCCCCCTCGTCCCCATCCGGTGCCGCCGAACCGGACGGCGCAGCAAACTGGATGTTACGCGCGTCCATCAACGGAACTTCCGCCGCATCAGTCACCAAAAGCCTCTGACCCAGACCGGCAAACAACCCTTCGCCCAGATCATCCCATTGCGTGGTTCGCGACAACAGCATCGCATCCTCGCCCGTCGCCACAGTTCCGGCATAGCGGGTCGGAATGAGCCCGACCAATTCGCCGCCGTTGTTCAATGTCAGATTGGCGGCCGTCCAAACGGTATCACGCAAATCCTCCGGCGCCTCGATCCGGAGACTGGAAAGGACATTGAAGGGCATCCAGAAGTACTTGCCGTTAATGACAATTTCCAATACCGGACCCAGCCGCATATCGGCGTCCGCGATCCATTCAAAATCCTGCCCATCGATTTCGCCTGAGGCGGCAGGTGCCTTGTCAAAGGCCTCTTCGCGCAGCTGTGCGGCTTGGGCGGTATCACCTTTTGCAAGCGCCCGAAGCGCCTGTGCCAGCAAAGCCAGCCAATCCTGAGGTTCCCCAAAAATCAGCGCATCTTTCTCGCCCTTGAATACCTTCTCGCGGAATACCTCACAGATAATCGCCTCGCGGTAGGTTTGGGCCATCGGCAAGGCCGAAGCGTCCAGTTGCGCACATAGTTTAAGCTGCGCAATGGCGCGTTCCCAGTTCCCCTGCACACAAAGCAATTGAAACAGAAAAATGCGCAATTTGGCATCTTCGGGCCGCGACCGGACATCGTTCTGCAAAGCAGCCAATGCACCGGCCAAATCCCCGGATTTCAAAAGATCTTGTGCGGTATTTTCCACAAGTGCGCTCCGTCAGAAATGTGCAAGGAAGGTCGCCGCGACCAGGTCGCGGCGCACCCTTTAGCCGAACTTTGGTTCGTTCTCGGCCATGTTCCATTCGAAAGTCTTCGCAGCATCGCCGCTGCCGTCTTTCTTCTGTGGTACATATTCAACCTTGCAGGACCGGAAGTTCAGCGTGACATTTTCCGTCAGCTTGTCTTCTCCGCCCGAACCACCTGTGGACACAGATGTGATCAGAACGTCTTTCATGGAGATGATGATATATTCCAGCGGCTTTTTGCCGGCCTTGCGAACCGTCAGCTTGGCTTCAGCGAAGTGATCACCATTGGCGCAATACACCATCAGAATGGCGGATGCTTTATCCACCCATTTTGTGATCGAGATGTCTTGGAAGTTTGCCTTGCCGGAACCGCCGCCACCACCAACGTGGAAGCTGCCGGACTGGCTCATGCCCCATGACCAAGCCAGAACATCAATTTCGTTCTTGTGTTTCGCATCCTGCGATTCACCTTCAATTTCACCCGTGATATCGAGAAACATGTCGACGGCCATTACGAACGTCCTTTCATGGATAGAGCGGATCTTCCGCGTTTAAAAAATTGGCGGGTCGCACCGACAACCGGAGCGACCTCAATTTTCTTACTGTTTTTCAGAAGGCAACTTCGACACAAGCCGCAGTGAAACGGACAGGCCTTCCAATTGGTAATGCGGGCGCAGATAGAATTGCGAGCGGTAGTAGCCCGGATTTTCCTCGTCCGCCTCGACAACAACCTCGGCCGCCGCAAGAGGCTTGCGCGCCTTGGTGTCTTCGCTCGATGTGCCCGGGTTGCCGTCGACGTATTGCATAATCCAGTCGTTCAGCCACCGCTCCATTTCAGCCCGTTCTTTGAATGAACCCACCTTATCACGAACCATGCATTTTAGATAATGCGCAAAACGGCAGGTCGCGAAAAGATAGGGCAAACGTGCCGCAAGGTTGGCATTCGCTGTTGCATCCGGATCGTCATATACGGCCGGTTTATGCAGCGATTGCGCCCCGATAAATGATGCCACATCCGTGTTTTTACGGTGCAAAAGCGGCATCAGACCCGCCTTGGCCAGTTCGGCCTCGCGGCGGTCACCGATGGTCACTTCGGTTGGGCATTTCATGTCCACGCCGCCGTCATCTGTCGGGAAGGTATGGGTTGGCAGACCTTCGATTGTGCCGCCCGACTCAACTCCGCGGATACGGCTGCACCACCCATATTCCTTGAAGGATCGGTTGATGTTCATCGCCATCCCATAGGCTGCGTTGACCCATGCAAACTTGGATGAATCGCCGTCGCCGGTTTCCTCTTCAAAGGCGAATTCTTCCACCGGGTTCGACTTGGCCCCATAAGGCTGACGGCCCAAGAACTTTGGCATCGCCAGACCCAGATATTTGCTGTCCTCGCTGTCGCGCAGACTGCGCCAACCAGCATATTCCGGCGTCTGGAAAATCTTGGTCAGATCGCGCGGGTTGGACAGCTCACCCCAGTTTTCAAACTGCATCAAGGATGGGGCTGCCGCAGCAAGGAATGGCGCGTGGCCAGCGGCACTGATCTTGGCCATTTCACCAAGCAGTTCCACATCCGGCGGCGTGTGGTCAAAGTAATAGTCCCCGACCAGACAGCCATAAGGTTCGCCGCCGATTTGGTCGTATTCTTCGCCGTAAAGTTTTTTGAAGATCGGCGATTGATCCCAAGCCGTGCCTTTGAACTTGCGCACTGTCTTGTGCAGTTCTTTCTTTGAGATATTGAACACCCGGATCTTCAGCATCTCATCGGTTTCGGTGTTGTTCACCAAGAAATGCAAACCCCGCCACGCGCTTTCCAGCTCTTGGTATTCGTCATGGTGGATGATCTGGTTGATCTGTTCTGACAGCTTACGATCAATTTCCGCCACCATCGCTTCGAGCGACAGCAGAACATCCTCTGAAATAAGGGATGCGTTCTCAAGGGCTTGCTGCGCCAATGTGGTGACAGCAGTTTCAACGGCAGTTTTGGCCGTCTCCGTGCGCGGGCGAAACTCTTTCTGCAGCAGGCTGGAAAAATCAGACTCTTCCGTCTGAACCGCGCCTGCGCCGCCTTCGACTTCTGTTGCTTCTTCGGCCATGGTTTACTCCTCGTCTTTCGCGTCACCCTGATCGTCAGCCGGAGCAGCTTGCGCCGCCAACGACTTGAGCAATGCAGGATCGTTCATCGCTTTTGAAATCAGCTCTTCCGCACCGGGTTTGCCGTCCATGTAGGTCATCAGATTCGACAACTCGTTGCGCGCCTCCATCAACTTGCGCAGCGGCTCAACCTTGCGGGCAATGGCACCGGGCGAAAAATCGTCCATGCTTTCAAAGCTGACATCGACCGACAGATTGCCTTCGCCGGTCAGCGTGTTTGGTACGGAAAACGCCACGCGCGGTTTCATCGCTTTCATCCGGTCATCGAAGTTATCGACATCAATTTCCAGGAACTTGCGATCCGCAACGCCTGGCTGTTCCACTTCGGACTTGCCCGCGAGATCAGACATGACCCCCATAACAAATGGCAGCTGAACTTTTTTCTCGGCACCGTAGAGTTCAACGTCATATTCGATTTGCACCCTCGGGGCGCGGTTTCTGGCGATGAATTTCTGTGAGCTGGACATTGTCGTCTCCCCCATTTTTGATGTTTTTAATTGGCTGTCCCGCCCCGGAAATCAGAGGCGGCTTATTCGCTGTAGTCTTCTTCTATGCCTCCCACGAGGTTGACATTCTCTAGGCCCAAGGGCGCGATATCATTGACGATTGTCAGGAAATCCGCCCCGATCAACCGCCGCGCCCGTGCGAGCAGAATAGGCAATGGGCTAGAGGGTTCGTTTCGCTTGTAATACGCAATGATGCTGTCAAGGGCGCTGGCCACATCGGCGGGTGATGCGATCTGCCCCGGCGCGCTGACCGCCGCGCCGCCTGTCCCGCCACTTTGAGGCGCTTGGCCGGTTCCCGCATCGGTTTCGGCATCGCTGCCCTCGGTGGCGGGTGTATCTGCGCCGGTTTCTTTGGCCAGAATGCCGACAATATCGCCCAACATCTTTTGCAGCGGGTCAAGTGATGGACCAAAGCCAGGTGTTTTCTCAAGGAACACCGCATCAATGGCGTTCACATCTTCAAAGGCTGATCTTGCAGCGTCATAGTAGGCCATCAGTTGTTCTGATGGCGTATCCTTAAAGGCCGCCTGCACATCCGACATCGGCATCGGTGTCTCATCATCCGCTGGCGGGGTATCGCCGTTCGACACCTCAATGTCGCGCAATGTGACCTGCCCAAACGCCCGGCTGTTGGTCAAAGGTGCCCAGCGACGCAAAGACCGCAGCACAGTGGCCCGGCCCGCGAGGTTGGTAACCGCATTGATCCGCATGGTTGGATCATTGTCATCATCCGCATCCAGTTCCGGATGGCAGGTGTCCCAATGCTCCTCAAGGCAGAAACGTATAAATCTTGTGACCTCGGCAAACCCTTCCAGCCCGTTAATCCGTAGCTCGCTGTCGGCCAGATAGATCGCCGCGCGGATCTCGTGGCTGCGGTCCAGCACTTCCCGCGCCTTTTGCGCCAGCGCTTTGTAGTCCGGATCACTGCCCGCAACAATTTCGCTGCCCGCCTGGCGCTCTTCTTCCGGCTGCGCTTCAAGCTCCATCGCTGTGAAGGCCGGATCATACTCCAAATTTTCACCGCTTGGCGTTTCATCGCCATGGGTCTTCATCAAGTCAGACAAAGCACAAAACCTTAATTACTGAGGACACCAAAAGAACGAGGAACAAAGCAGACCGTAAAGAAATTATGGTACCAACTCCTGCGAGAAAAGCTAGGTCTAGAATTGGTTGAGCGGGATTTAGCAAAGAGGCCTGTCGGAAATTCCCCGTTGATACGGCACAGTTGGCCCGCATCGCAGGCTTCGCCAAACCCCGCACCTATCGCGGGGACCTCAGTTTGCATCGTGCCTTAGGGTCAGGGCCCTAGTATCGCGGTTTCTTGTAGCGGTCTGGAATATCAAAGCCGTTGGCACGTGACACCACCAACAGCGGGTCCCAAACCGAAGACAGCAGCGCATCATCCGGTTTCACGATATAGGGGCCCATTTTCTCTGCCTTGATCCGAAGGCTTTTGGCCTGCTTTTGTGACATCCCAGCGACATAGACAGCACCGCCAATATGGCCGCAGCCCAGCGCCTCATGACGGGCCGGAAAACTGACGTATGGTGCAACCAATACCGTGCCGGGACGCGCCTGTGTGGCAATCGCTTGCTCCATCTCGATCAGCAGGGTTTCTTCGCTGATTGGGCGGTAGAAATAGATAACATCGTAGTTCCCGTACCCCTCAAAGGTCAGCGCGTCTTGTTCAAACACCTGGCAATTGAGACCATCATCCTTGGAAAGCAGATGATTGGCGGCGTCCAGATAGGCGGGATCAAAATCAAACCCGTGGGTTTCCGGGAAATAGCGAAAGGCGGTCAGGACCTTGAGCCCACCACCACAGCCGACATCCAAGAACCGCACAGGTTCATTCCGGCGTTGCGCCAGGATCACCCGATAAGCGGCATGCAAATGCTCGTGAAACTCACTGTTGGACAGCGCAATATCTGGGAAACACGCGTGATCGCGGGCGGCATCGCTTTGCTCTGACGGGTTCAACATCGCATGCAACCAATGGAACACATCATCGCTCGCGCCCATCTGTGTGTAAGTCGTTTTCGCCAGCTTGGCCTGCGGCGGATAAAGCGGCAGTCGTCTGGTCTGGCGCTGTTCCTGAACCAGCCCCCGGATGGTGGCCCATCTGTTGATTTCGAGACGAAACAGATTGGTTCGGGCACCCACAACGCCCCAAACGCGTTTGATGTCCATCGCCTCGTCTGGGGTGCTCGCCGCGGCCTCTTGTGCAATCCGCGCGGTGTTCATTGCCGTCAGAAAAAGCAGGTACTCGCGGGTCAGACGGTCAATCTCTGTACACAGGAAATCCACTTGCCGTGCGTTCCGGCGGGATGGTTTTGCAAGCTCTGCCTCGAGCTTTTGAATGATCCCTTTCAGGCGCCCGTCAAACCCGCCAAGTTGCTTGAAATAGCTGTCAGGGCCGCCGCTTTGCTCGTGCATCACATTGGTCCTTTCAAAGACTGCAAATTAAACTCAGGTCGCATCACCGCACCCCTAATTGGTGCGATCGCGGATGCGCGTGGACCTCATTCTTGAACCGGCCTTGACCAAAATGCAAACTTGTCGTTCACTTTGCCCCATTGTGTAAGCGGCCCAATTCTTGGGCGAATTACCGCGCAGCCAAAGCGAAATATCGGCCCGATCAGGACAGAAACACAATGCCGGGCACGCCTGACATTGCGCTACATTCGATCAGTTCACGGCGACGCGGTCACTATTTTTGGGGGAAAGATGTGAAACGAATTTCGACAATCGCCGCAGGTGCGATCATGGGATTGATGGCAACCGGCGCATGCGCCGAAAGCGGCGATCTCACCGTGGAATTGAACAAGTTCGAACCGGGTGAAACCGGCGGATGCCAAGCGTTCTTTTTGTTTCGCAACGAGGTCGGCAAAAGCTTTGAAGGCTTTGAGATGAGCCTGGCCATTCTTGATTCCCAAGGTGTGATTGACCGGCTTTTGTCCATCGACGCCGCCCCCCTGCCGATTGAACGCACCACGTTGAAACTTTTTGCGATCCCACAGATTGCCTGCACAGACATCTCGGAGATCCTGCTGCACGACATCACGACCTGCAAACCCCAGAATGAGCCTGAGGCGGATTGTTTCTCCTTTCTAAAACTGAACAGCAAGACCACAACAAAGTTGGTCAAATAACCGATGTTTGGCTTGTTTGAGAGCATCGGAACCGGCGGTCCCATCATTGCAGTGCTGATCGTGTTGTCGGTGTTTTCCCTCACGGTGATTGCCGTCAAGACGCTGCAACTTTGGTCGGTGACCTCTGGGTCGGACCTGCGCACGGCTGCGATTGAGGCATATGCCAAGGGCGACACCACATCCGCCGCCACACAAAGCGGCGCAGGAAAGGCACCCGCAGATCGGGTTCTAAGCTACGCCATGCAAGCGCTGAAAGATGGCTATTCCGGCCCACCCTTGATGACGGAGCTCACCCGCCGCGGCAACGAGGAATTCGCGCAGATGAACAAACAGATCCAGTTTCTGGAATTGATCGCGATGATTTCGCCGCTGATCGGTCTGCTGGGGACTGTTCTGGGCATGATCCAGTCCTTTCAGGAATTGGAACTGGCACAGGGTGCGGCAAATGCCTCTGTTTTGGCGGGCGGTATCTGGCAGGCACTTCTGACCACAGCCGCCGGATTGCTGGTCGCTATTCCCGCGGCGGTCGGGGCGTCCTTGTTGTCGGCCCGCGCAGAACGCGGGGCACAATGCATCGAAGGGGCCATCGCGCAGTTGATGTTGGTCCACGAACAACACCCCAAGTGAGGCGGCAGGCATGACCCATGATCCTGCCCCAGTACTGCACCGGCCCAAACGGCCCAAGGCGCTGATTTCCATGGTGCCGATGATCGACGTCATGTTGATCTTGTTGATCTTCTTTATGGTCACATCGACCTATATCAATCTCGACATGATCCCCGCGCTGCAACGGGCAGATGATGCCCCTGACGATGCGCCACCCGCCCAAGTGGGTGGCGGCGGGGTCTTGATGGTGCGGATCGGGGCGGACGGAACACCCACCCTGCGCGGGCAAGCTTATGCGCTGGCCGATCTGAAACAGCTTTTTGAGGACAAGATACAACAGAACGCAGACCAACAGGTGCTGATCCTGCCGTCAGGATCGGCCAGTATGCAGGCGCTGGTTTCGGTGATGGACATAGCCACCCTATCCGGTGTGACCCAATTGCAAATTGTCCGGCTGGATGCCTCCCCATGAGATTGTCCCGCCGCCCATCCCGCACCCCGCCAGAGACCATCGTGGCCCTGATTGATGTGGTCTTTTTTCTGCTGGTTTTCTTCATGTTGATCGGCCGCATGGATGCAACGGCACCCTTTGATGTAATCCCGCCAACCGCATTGACCGGCGCGGATATGCCATCGGGCGGGATGACCGTTTCGGTCTCTGCCTCCGGCACTGTGGCGCTGGATGGCGCATTGGTCACGCTTTCCCAAATGGACAGCCGCCTGGCACGGGCATTGGCCGACGCCCCGCAAACCCTGATCCGCATCAACGCCAACAGTGCCGTCGAACTGCGCCATGTCCTGCCTTTGCTCAGACGGATCGAAGCCTTGGGCGCACAGGAGGTGGCATTGGTTGTCACCCCCGAACCCCACGATCCAACCCAATGATGCGCGGCGCGGGTCTTTGGGGTGCGGGCACGGTTGCCTCTGTTGCCTCCCATGCCGCCGCCGCGGCGCTTTTGATCTGGGCGATCAAACCCGGGCCCGTGGAGGATCAGCCCAAGCCGCAAACCAAGCTGAATATGACAACCTATCAGGTGGCGCGCAGCGCGGCCAAAGAAGCCACGCCAGAATTGACCGCGGCCCGGCAGAACACGGCGGAAAGCAGCAGACTTGCCGCCCATGGTCCGGCCCTGCAACGCTCGCAAGCGGTTAAGGCGAGATCCGAGAAAATACCGCAAGCCCCGCCTGTGTCCCAGACCGCACCCCGGATTGCGGCCCGATCGACGCCCCTCACCAACACAGTGGCGCAAAGCGCGCCCCCGGCGCAGGCCTTGAACCTTCCTGCCCCCACGCTGGCCAGTGCCGTGACTGTTCAAAACATCGCTCAAGCTGTTTCTGTTTCGGCAACCGAAGCGCAGCCGATCGCCGCCGCCTCTGTACAAACCCAGACAATCACCCTGCTGCAACCGGCAAGCGATACGGCAAAACTGGTCGTCTCGGCGGCCCTCACACTGCCGCCGGCACCGCTTGCAGCACCCCCTGCCCCCACCGCCAATTTGTCCACAACACAAGCCATTGCAAACACCCCTCAAGCCATGGCCAGCGCCGATGTTCCGCTTTCTGCAGACGCGGCAGTCCCGTTGGCCCTGCCTGCACTTGAGGGTCAAGCCACCCTCGCATTCGCCGCCCCGGGGGACGGACCCGTCGATCCCGTTTCGCTGACCGCCTTTCAAAGTTTTATGCGGCCCGGCGATTTGAGAGGATCTTCAAATGACGTCAAAGACGATCTCGCCTCGGTGATCAGCGGCGTCCCGTGTTCGCGCGTTCAGGTTCGGTTTGAGCCTCTGGACAATGCACTGGTTGTATCCGGCCATGTGCCGGAAGACGCCCTGCGAGGATCGGTTCTGCAGGCAATGCAGGAAAAAATGGGCGCTGACATACCAGTGTTGGACAACCTGTTGATCCTGCCCAGCCCCCAATGCGGTGCATTGGCTGGCATCGCTGGGGTCGGCCTGCCGCAATCGACCGATCAAATCACCAATCCGCTGTTGGTTGGCGATGACACCCACGCCAGGGAATTCCGATATGTCGCGGAACAGCCGATGGTTCTGACGCTGCAAGGGGCCGATTACGACGCCTACGTCTATGTGGATTACTTCGATGCGGCGGGGAACGTCATTCACCTGTTGCCCAACGCCCATACACCGATGAAGCGTGCACCGAAACAATCCGCCATAAAAGTCGGCTCGGACCGCGCCTTGCAGCCGGGAGAGACCGGATTGTTCATGAAGGTTGGCCCGCCCTACGGGCAGGAAATCGCAGTGGCCTTTGCCGCGTCAGCACCGCTTTATGACGGGGTACGCCCCTTAAGCGAGCCGGCCGCGCCCTATCTGGATTGGCTGAAGGACAAGGTGGCCGAGGCCAAATCGACCCATCCGGATTTCAAAGGGGAATGGGTCTATTTCTTTGTGTCCACCTCGGCCGAATAATTCCACGCCGCCGCCGCGAAATCAGTTCTCGGCTGCGGTTTCGCGCCGCCGTTGGCGGCGGCCAAGCTGGCTGTATTTGGTATGCATGACGTTCACCGCCCCTTGCGGTTTGAAATCTTTGTCCGGGTGCCAGCATACAATCGCCTTGCCCTTCAAATTGACCTCAAAAAGCGTGCCTTTCCAAACCGTATATCTGGCCAAGGTCGCAGAAAAACTGGGTTGATCGACCAGTTCGATATAAACCGCCAAACGGTGATCGCGGTTCTGTTCAATCACCGCCACCAGCGTATCAGCATCCTTTGAATAGGATTTTTGGGCACTCTGGAAGACCATGCCACGAACGAAATCAACCACATGCGAAATCGCCTCGATCTGGGTCCCGAATTGAGCGCCGGGAATGGCGGCATAAGCATCAAGAACACCGTCGATCCAGCCATGCGCCATGGCCTGATCAAGCCGCCCAGACAGATCCTTGGCCAGTTTATCCAGCCCTTTCGATTCCAGATTATGCAGCCCCTGCGACTTTGCCATAATGTGTCCGTTGTCTGTTCGTGCGCATCTTATCACATCCACCGCAAAGCGCGAAATCAAGGGCTCCATGGTGGCCTTTGGCAACCAATTGCGGGCGGCAACCTTGCTTTGTTTTTCCGACAGGCTTACCATCTTCCGGATAACTCCAATCGTTTGAACATCTCGCATTGCGCACAGAAATGTGTGATTTCAGTTCGTTCGATATGTTCAAATTCTCAGTGGAAAGCGCTGTATCAATGATTTCAAATAAATATACCCGCCTTGCTGTTGTCCTGGTCGCACCCCTTGGTCTGGTTGCGACGCCGGTTTTTGCCAATACCCCAAAACATGCCCAATCGCCCGATTTTCAAGACGCCCAGGCAACTGCGATTGAGTTGATCTACCCACGCTACGCACAGGTCGGCGGCGAGCCGATTGAGCCGGAGCCTGAGTATGAAATGGAAGAGGAAGAAGGCGAAGGCCCCGCCGGACACGAACCCGAGATTGAAGCGACAGATGCTCAAACTGCGGCCTTTGTCACGCAGATCCAGCAGATTGGCGACATTTGCGAAGCCGCGCCCGATGAATACCAGATCGGTTGTTATGCCGCGATGTACCGCGAGCTCGCTGCGGACATCCCGGCCAATGGTGATTATGCCGAGGTAAAACAAATCCTTGAGGACACAGCGCGGGATCTCACCTCACTGACCCGCGCCAACGCAGACAAGGCCAAGCCAAGAGTGCGCGTCAGCACAACAAAGAACAATGGTCAGACCTTGACCACGCCGCCCATCACACCGGTAAAGCCAGAAACCATGGTCCCGCTGCGGCAGGCGGCGGCAAATGTGATGGAAGAGGCCGAAACCAAGCTTTTGCGGGCGGCAAGTTCGGATGCCAAACGGGCGATCCACTATCAAAAGATCGCGGCGGCAGTCGGATCAAACAAGGTTCTGTTGCGGTCCGCGTAAGCCGCGCCAAAACAGAAACACAAGACCTGCAAAGGCCGGCCCTCGAAAAGGGTCGGCCTTATCCGTCTTCCAGGCCGTATGCCGCGCGGATGCTGCGATTGGTGCCGGGGCCAAAATCGCCATCAATGCTGCCGGCGTAAAAGGCGTTGTTCTTCAGGAGCTTTTGCAATTCACGGCGGGTTTCCTCTTTGAACATGGTGGGCCGCTGCAACAAAAGGTTCAGCACATCCTCACTGCCCGACCGCAATGCCGCATAGAGATATCCAGCCGCCTCTGGCGGGCCCTTCTTGGCGATCAGCCCATCATCAATCAATGCTGCAAAATTGAACTGCGCCTCGGGCTGGCGCAGATCTGCAGCCCGCTCGAACAGCTCAAGCGCCTTTGCCGGATCAGCCCGCAGACCCAAACCGCCCTGATAATACAAGAACCCGAGATCATTGATTGCATCGGCAAAGTCCTGGTCCGCCGCAGCGCGATAAAGCTCCAGCGCGCGTTTCTCGTCAATTTCCACGCCAAGGCCCTGTTCAAAAAGCTTGGCCAGTTCCATCTGCGCCTCTGGAGATCCTCGCGCGGCGGCCCGTTCCAGAAACTCGACCGCTGCGGCGGGATCAAAACGCGAATCTTCCGGGTTCAACCGGATATAGGCCAATCCCAGCATGGACCGCGTGTCCCCCAGATCGGCCAGCGCCAAAAGCTGCGATTCCTGATCGGGGCGCAGCTTGGACCACGCGGTTGCAGGCTCCGCGCCTGAAATATCGGGTTGGCCTTCGCTGTTGCCGGACAGATAAAACGGAGTGCCGGACAGGCTGCCGTAGGTGTGCGGCTCTTGCAAATTGCCGGTTTCCCGCAGCACCGCATCCCGGACCTGCCGGAACATCAGGCTGATCTCCAGGCCCGGCTCGGCCATCTTGTCAATCAACGCACGGGCATAGGGGCTGTTACCGCGGTTGCCATCAAGAGCGACCTGCCCGTCCTTGGCCGCAAAGGCGACCAATGTGCCGCGATCCGGGTTCGCTGCGGCAAGCCCGCCAACGCCGCGAGTGGCCTCGTCCACCGGTTGCTGGTTCGACGTGTCAGTCTGGGCAAGGCTAATCCCCCCGCCCAAGGGATTGTTTCGGCAACTGTCGAGGATCACGATCCGCATCTTTCGCGCCCGTTCCACCACGGCCAGCATCTCTTTGAGGGAAATGGATTGTTGCTGTACATCATCGTTGCTGCGTGGCCGCGCATCGATGGGGATCAGGAAATTCTCGCCCTGCACCTCAATCCCGTGCCCGGCAAAATAGACCAAAGCCAGATCCGCCGTTTCAGAGCGGAAGGCAAACTCCCGCATCATCTCACGCAGCTCAGCTGCGGTCTTGTCCAAACCCAAAGTCACATCAAACCCGATATCGGTCAGCGTCTTTGCGAGAGCCTCTGCATCGTTGCTGGTGTTGGTCAGAGGCTCAATCGACTGATACTGCGCCATGCCCAGAACCAGTGCCACCCGTTCAGGGCTGGCATGGGCCAAATGGACGGTCCCGGCGCACAACGCCAAAGCAAAGAGAAACGCACGCAGCAGAGTTTTCATAGCAGGCCAACTTTCGAAATTCCCGTTGATCGCGCCATCATAGGGTGATCACCTTGGCGCACCATACACCTTTTTTTGAACGGATGCAGCCACCCCGACGGCCGGGGTGCCGATGCCTGAACGCTTGACTTGCAGCCCAATTCGGCTTCTGCTCGCAAAATAGTCCGGGGGGGCTGGTCATGACTTATTCCGCCTCTTCAAGCAATTAGATCGTGCTGACATGCCGGTATTGCGCGAAATTTCTACGCGCTCACCGGTGCAATTTGATCAGAAAAATCTCGTTGCGAATTGCAAATGACACCACCAGATCGAAGATTGGTTTGCCATGCCCGATGATTTTGACGCTTCCATCCTGACCGCTGCCTCTGTCGCGATTGGTGACGCCGCAACTGGAGTGATCGAAACCATCGGCGATCAGGATTGGTTTTCTGTCTCGATGCTGGCGGGGCAAACCTATGAGATCCGCATTGATGGCATTTACAGTGATGATCTCAACACCCTGTTCGATCCCTTCTTGCGCGGCATGTATGATAGCACCGGCATCGCCATTCCCGGCCAGGCTGACGACGACAGTGACCCAGCCACCCGTAGCGCCAGTATAATCTACACCGCCACCTACGACGGCCCACATTTCATCGCGGCTTCGGCCTATAATCAGGGCACCGGCAGTTATACCCTATCGGTCAGTGACCTTGGAACCTTTGACGATTATGCCGCGAGCACATTCACCACGGGCAGTGTATTTGCGGGAGGCTCGGCGTTTGGAGCATTCGAGACCCAGGGCGATTCCGACTGGTTCCGCGCGGACCTCGTTCAGGGCGTAACTTACCGGTTCGAATTGTTTGGTGATGGTGCTGGCACATGGGCCACGGCCCCTGCCGTCAGCATGGGTTTGCTGCGCGACGCCAACGGAGATGCCATTTCAAACAGTCTGGATATCAGCGGATCCAGCGTGTCTCCTGTTTCCAGTTTTTTCGAATACACCGCAACCTATTCGGGCGTTCACTATGTTGACGCCTCGACCTCCGGCTCGGATGTGGGACGTTACCAGTTAGACCTCACCGATCTGGGCTATCTTGACGACTACACCGACAGCAGCCTCGGATCCGGATTTGTTGCCGTAAACGGCAGCACCACGGGCGAAATCGAAGCTGACGGAGACGTCGATTGGATCGAGGTCACGCTGACCGCGGGCGAGACCTATGACATCTACGCCTTAGGACTGGACACCGCCGATGGCACATTGGATTTTCCCGTTATCGAAGCAATAATCGACCCGCTTGGGTCAGCTGTCCCCTATGCCTTTAATGGTGGTGCATCTGGTGGCAACAGCGCCCTGCGCTATCTCGCGACCGCTTCGGGCGCGCACCATATCGCGATTGCATCCTATGTCGGTCATACTGGCACCTATACCGTTGAGGTCGACGAGATTGCGGTCATTGATGACTATGGCAACAACCCGTCAAGCGATGGTGATCTGCCGATCAACGCCGTCGTCGGCGGAGAAATCGAAACCGCATTTGATCGCGACTTTTTCCTTGTCGAACTGACCGCTGGCACGGTCTATCAGTTTGATCTCAACAGCTCTGGTTTTGTGGACCCCTATATTTACGGGCTCTACAGCTATGCCTGGAACAACTACTATAACCACCCTGACAACCTGATCCCCGGCACGGGCAATGATGATATTGAAGACGGCAATCTGGACAGCCAGATCATCTTTACCGCCCCGACCACCGGCGATTATTTCATCTCGGCAGGTGCTTTCTCATCGACGACCGGCTCTTACACTCTAAGCCTGCTGACCATCGGCTCCGCACTGGATGACTATGCCAACACCACCCTGACCTCCGGATCCCTGACCATCGGCGGCAGTGTGACCGGAACCAATGAAACCGAAGACGACGAAGACTGGTTTGCCGTCAGTCTGGAAGACGGGTTCGCCTACACCTTCTCCTTTCTCGGCGAAGACAGCTACCGGTCCGATTTCGACCTGCCAGCCTTGCGCGTCTATGATTCGTCCGGCTTTCAAGCCTTTGGCGTGAGTGGTGAAAGCTTCACTTACAACAGCGGCCAGATTACCTTTACCGCCGATGAAACCGGCACCTTTTACATCGCCGTTGGCGACGATGGCGCACAAAACGGGACGGGCTATTATCAGCTGAGCGCGGCGTTGATCGGGCCCGTGGACGACTTTGCCGATGATATCACCACCACCGGCACTTTTGCTCCAGGCGGCTTTGCAAATACCCATGTCACAGGCACCATCGAAACCTTTGACGACGTGGATTGGTTTGCGGTCTCACTCGTCCAAGGCAGCCTTTACGACATCCACCTCAAGGGCGAAGAAACCGGCGTTGGCACCCTCGAAGATCCGCTGTTCCTTGGGGTCTATGACAATCTCGGCGCCTTTCTTGGTGGCGAAGACGACGACAGCGGCGAAGGGCTGAACAGTTTTTCCACCTATGAGGCCACCTATACCGGCACCCATTATTTCGCGGTCAGCGCCTCGCCCAGCGAAGGCTCAGACACCGGCAGCTATGTTCTGCAATACGATGAACTTGGCCCGCCTCTGGACGATCCCCTGCTGGAGGAGACCATAAACGAGGGGGTAACATTCAACGCCAGCCTCACCTTGGAAGATGTCGGTTTCAGTGCCGACACCGTGGTGGATTGGGATGTGACAAGCGTCCTATTCGCAGGCAGCGCCCTGTCGCCAGATGATTACATATTCTCCAGCAGTGTCGGCGACACATTGGATATCTCGGTGCAGGCGGTGGACGATGATCTCGTCGAGGATGACGAGACACTGACCATTGACGCAATCGGCTATGTTGATTGGGTTGGTCCGGCGGGCAACAACGGCGGCGCGACCTATGAAAACGTCAATGGCGGGCAGGTTTTTGGCCAACTGCAGCGGACCGAGGTCGACCTGTCTTTGGAATTTACCATCAACTCTGCGCCCGAAGGGGCGACATCGGAAATTTTTGACTATCAGTTTACCGATCCCGAAGTGATCGGAAATGTCCTGATCGAATATCTCGATGGCAGCGGCGAGGATTTCTCTGTTTTGCCGTTTACCTTTGGCGGCGCTCTGACCGGATCAATGGCCGCAAATGGCGATATCACCGTCAACAGCGCGGCGGCGGCCCCTGGGTCAAGGCTGGTTATTCCTTTCACCGTGATCGACTCGCGTGGCGCGACGACTCTCGGCAACCAGTTCATTACGATGGCGGAACTGGCGGACGACTATCTGCCCGGCGATGACGCAAGCCAATATGGCAATCTGACACTGACGGCCCCGGCCACGGGCAGTATTGAGACGCTAGGCGACCGCGACAGGTTCCTGATTTCTCTGGAGGCGGAGCAGGTCTATTCCCTCTCGCTGGCTTCGGCGGATCTGAGCAATGACCCTCTCTTGGATCCTGCAATTATTGGACTTTTTGATGCGCTCGGCCTGTTGGTCGATGGCACAGCGGACGACAACAGCGGCACCGGAAATGATGCGCTTGTCTCGGGCTTCACAGTCCCAGAGGATGGCATCTACGAGGTCGAGGTCGCCGCTTCTGGCGATCTGGCCACGGGGGATTATGCTCTGACGGCGACGGCCCTTGGCGCAGTGGATGATTACCTGCCGGGATTGTTCGCCACGTCAAATGGCGCAATATCCGTGGGGCAAGCTGCGACAGGGCGGCTGGAGACCGAAGCAGACCGCGACAGGTTCACTGTTGAGCTGACCGCGGGCCATACCTACGAGCTGAACCTGACAGCCAATGGCATTTCCAACGATCCGCTTTTGAACCCCGAACTCTACGGTGTGTTTGACCCACTTGGCACCTTGGTGGCAGGCACCACGGATGACGACAGCGGTCAACGCTTTGATGCGCGCGTTGACAGCTTCCGTGTCACCGCGGACGGGCTTTATGAGATCGAGGTCGGATCGTCGGGAGACGGGTTTGCGGGCGATTACGCGCTCAGCATCGAGACGAAGGACGACTTCCTGCCAGGCACCGCCGTGGATATTCCCGCCTCGCAGTTTGGCACTTTGCTGGTTGACGGAACCGCCGATGGCCACATCGATTTTGAAGGCGACCGCGATCGTTTTTCCGTTGATCTGAATGCAGGCGATTTTTACGCGCTCACGGTTATCGGCACATCGGGCATCAGTGACCCGTCCTTGATCGGTGTCTTTGACATCGAAGGTGAAATGGTCGCCGGGACTGCAGATGGTGACGACAACCCCATCCCAGACGGAATCGTGCCGATCTTTTCGGTCGAAGCCACAGACACCTACCAAGTCGAAATTGGCAGCCACGGCCCGCAGGGTGGCGGGTACCGTGTTGAACTGATCAACTTGGGCACCGAAGACGATTATTTGCCCGGCCCATTTGCCACCCAATTTGGCAACATTGCCGCCGGTCAGACAGAAGTTGGCAGTATCGAAAGCGCCGGGGACACAGACAGGTTTTTGGCCACGCTTGAGGCTGGCAAACTCTACACCATTTCCCTTCAAGGCAGTGACAGCGCCGGTGGCACATTAAGCGATCCTGCGCTCTTGGGTGTTTATGACCCGCTGAACCAACTTGTGAGCGGCTCAAACGACGACAATTCAGGCACCGGAACAGATGCGCTGGTGGCAAGTCTTAATGTCAGCGCAGACGGGGTCTACGAGATCGAGGTTGGATCGATCCTGCAAGGCGCAACGGGCAGCTATTCCCTGAGCCTGATCGAAGACGGCTTCATTGACGATTTCCTACCCGGCGGCACCGCAAGTCAACTGGGCAACGTTGCTGCAGACAATAGCGCCACGGGTGCCATCGAATTTGACACAGACCGCGACAGGTTCCAGGTCAGCTTGGAGGCGGGTTTGGTCTATGAGATCACAGTTTCAGGCGATTCCGGCGGCGGCGGCAGCCTGCCAGACCCGGAACTGTTTGGCCTGTTTGATCTGGAAAACAACCTTGTATCTGGCACGGCAGACGACAATAGCGGAACCGGCCAAGACGCGGCCAGCGCCCCATTTACTGTCGGCAGCGACGGCACATACGAAATCGAAGTGGGCAGCCATCTGGACATAGGCACCGGCGATTACACGGTGGCGGTCAATACGCTGGGCGCAGTTGACGACTACCTCCCCGGCAGCTTTGCCGATGTGTTTGGCGCGCTGACGGTCGATACACCGGCCCTCGGTACAATCGAGACCGCAGGCGACCGCGATCGGTTTGATGTGACGCTTCTGGCCGGGGTGGAATATGCCATCTCGCTAGAGGGGGCCGCGACCGGCGGCGGATCGTTGTCCAACCCCGAATTGATCGGCCTGTTTAGCAGCAGCGGCGCATTGATTGCCGGAACATCCGATGACAATGGCGGCGTGGGCGACAATGCCTTGGTCGATAGCCTGACGGTGGATCAGGACGGAGTGTACCAGATCGAGGTGGCCGCATCAGGCGATCTGGGTATTGGCGACTATACATTGACCGCAGACTTCGTGCGCTATCTGGACGATTTTCTCCCGGGTGTCGCTGGCGAATTCGGCGCACTAACCCTTGGCACACCCGGCAACGGTATCATCGACAGCCCCGGAGACACCGACCGCTTTTTGGTGACTTTGGATGGCGGCACCAGCTATCAGATCAATCTTCAAGGTGTGGATTCCAACGGCGGCACATTGGCCGATCCAGTCCTGACGGGCGTTTTTGCACTGGACGGCAGCGGCCCGTTTTCCCAAAGCACCGATGACGACAGCGGTGTTGGAAGGGACAGTCTTGCCAATTTCACGCCACCTGAACAGGGCCAATACTATGTCGAAGTCTCCGGTTTTGACGATGAGATCGGCAGCTACACCGTCTCTATCGACGATCTGGGCCTGCTGGATGACTTTGCTGCGGATGTGTCAACCACTGGCCGAATTGTCCCCGGTGGAAGCGCGACAGGATCTATTGATTTTCCCGATGACAGGGATTGGTTTGAGGTCGATCTGACCGCCGGCCGCCTCTACCAGATTGATCTGCTATCGCAAGACGGACCTGCAGCGCTGAGCGATCCCTATTTCTACGGTGTCTATGACAGCAACAGCGTCTTGATCACCAACACAGAGAATGACGACGGCGGCAACGGTGCCAACAGCGCCCTGCAATTCTCAGTCGAAAACTCTGGTACCTATTATTTTTCAGCGGGCGGCTTTCTTGAAACCACAGGGCAATACCAACTGAACCTCAATGATTTAGGGGGCGTTGTTGATAACGACAGCTTTGACATCACGCTCGATTATCAAGGCCCGGAAGAATTCCGCCAAGGATTTGAAGCCGCTGCCGCACGGTGGGAATCCGTGATCACTGGCGATCTGCCCTTTGCCTCGGTCGAGGGCTACGGCTTTGTGGATGACATCCTGATCGAAGTGCAGATTGTCGATATCGAATTGGTGTTCGAAGGGGTTGAGCAGGAGATTCTTGCGATCTCCGGTGTCGTCGAACAGCGCGGTACAGATCTTGCGACGGGGGCGCTGTTGCCGACCCGATCCAGGATCGTCGTCAACGCCGAAGCGGCCGAAACCGTGAAGCTGAGCATTGATGATCTGGCGGCCAATGCCATCGGGCGCGCGCTTGGCTTTGGTAGCCTTTGGGAAGAATTTGGGCTGGTGCAAAACACCAATGGGCAAACGGCCTATGTCGGTTCCAATGCGCTGCGTGAATTTGCCGATGTTTCGGGCACACCGAACGGCAGCGCCCTGCTTGAAGACGGTGCAGATGGCGGGCTGGCCAATGAATACTGGCGCGAAGCCATCTTGGACAAAGAACTGATGACGCCAACAATCGGGTTCCGAAATGAAAGCAGCGGCCCGCGCCTGCCCGGCGTGATCGACAACGCCCTTAGCGCCATCACAATCGGCGCGATGGAAGATCTTGGTTATCAGGTTAACTATGGCGCCGCGGATCCCTTTGCCCTGCCCACATTGGCCGGAACACAAGCCTCTGTGGTTCAAGCGCCAGCCCCCTCGCCCAACACCGCAGATCCAGCGCCGGCCGCGCTTGTCCTAACGGATGATTACACCGACATCCCCGGCGGCCAGACGATGTATTACGAAAGGCCAAATATCCTGACGGAAAGCCCGGCCAGCTTTGCCTTGGTCAATGACAACACCAACCTGATCAGCGCGGATGGCAATTCTGCTCTGTTCCTCGAAGGGGTCACGGGGCAAAACCTGCTGATTGATCTGGACGGCGGTTTTGAAAAGAACAGCCCGTCTGCCGTGGCTGATCTGAGCGGTACAGTCCACGCCGCCGAGGTTTTCTCGCAAACCGGATCGCGATTGCTGCGCTTTGATTTCTCGCAAAAACCTGTGCTTATCCAAGACCTGTTGGCCGCCTGGCCCGGATTTGATTTCGATGATGAAAACGTCATCGTGGTCGACAGCCTCTCTGGTGCGGCGGTGCGCATCAACCCAGATGCACAGCAGGGCGATGGCAATCAGATCAATGCCGGAACTGGCGATGATTATGTGCGCGGGGGAGATGCCGCCGAACATATCAACGGCGGCGCAGACAATGACATATTGCTGGGTCAGGGCGCAAACGACACATTGATCGGCGGCAGCGGTGATGACATCATCGATGGCGGAACCGGCAGCGATATGGCGCGTTTCTCTGGCGGTCAAACCGCATACACTCTGACACTCAGCCCCACAGAGACCTTGATCGCGGATCGCCGGACAGATGGCGATGGCAGCGATACTTTGGTCGATGTCGAGCTATTGGATTTCTCCACCAACCTCTTTGGCGGCGCCTTCGATTTGACCTTTTTCGGTGGCCCGACTGGATTGTCCATCGAAGATTTCCAAAGTTTTATCGAGCTTTACATCGCATACTTCAACCGCGCACCGGACGCAGTTGGCCTGAACTTCTGGGGCACCGCCTTTGCCAAGGGGACAACCCTGAGCCAGATGGCGACCCTCTTTGTGGACCAGGACGAGACCAAGGCGACCTATCCCCCTGGCACCGCTTTTGATGTCTTTGCCGAAGCCGTTTACAACAATGTGCTGGGCCGCACCCCTGATCAGGCCGGATTTGATTTCTGGGTTGGCCTGCTTGAGACCGGCGCCGTCAGCCGGGATGCCTTCATTCTCGAAGTGTTGCGCGGTGCGAAATCGGAACTGGACCCCACCCAAGGCGAAGACTTTGTCGCGCAGCAATTGCTAGACCGGGAATACCTTGCCACCAAGACCGACATCGGCACCTATTTTGCGGTCACCAAGGGCATGTCAGACGTGAGTAATGCCACAGATGCGATGGCCCTTTTTGATGGCAGCCAATCCAGTCAAGACGCCGCCGTTGCGGCCATTGACGCCTATCACATCGCCGCGCTTGATCCGGTCAACGGGGCGTTCTTGATGCCTGTGGTCGGCGTTCTGGATGATCCGTTTGCGATTGCCTAGGCGCGTTAGCTGTTGGCCCCGGGCAAGGCGGGCAAGGTCAGATGCGAGTGGATGGTCACATCTCCCTCTTCGCTGACGGAAACCACACGCAAATAGGGCGCTCCGGCGGCGGGATCTTCGGTATGATCATGCGAAATACCCGCAACAACAGCCGCCGAACCGGGTTTCATCACATAATCCTGGAACAGGGTGAGCCGGAAGCGACATTGAAAGCTGTTGCAGATATTGGCCCGATAATTGCGCGGCAATGTACAGCCCTGCACCCCGTGATACACGCAACTTCCTGATGTGCTGTTCTCCGGGATATGGTCCAGATAGATCTGGACAATCTCATCCGCCGTGGCCTCCGGATTGGACCAGCGGAAATAGTCGATCACGTTTTTCTTGATAAAAGCGTGGCGGGTGCCGCCTTGCAAACAGCAATCGCCCTGACAGGCAATGCAGGCCGCATTGAGCGCCATCGGATCCGGCGCTTCCTGCGCAAGGCGGCGGGCATATTCAGGATCATCCTCTGGCCGCTCCGGCGGCACCTCGCTGGCATCGGTTGCCTCAAAACTCTCGCGCACGGCCGCCCGAAGATGTGCCTCAAACGCCGATCGCCGCTCTGCCGGAAGCGGCACAACGGGAATATCGACATAGGGCGCCAGCCCATGCGCCACCTCGTCCAGATCATCCTCACCAATTTCCTGCGCAGCAGCCATGATGACAGGCGCAGTGCGGGCATGGGTGATCTCCAGCCATTTCTGGTATTGTTCCTCCTGTGATTTTGCCAACTGCCCGGACTGGTCAATTTTCATTCTGGTCGCACATTCCGGACGGTCGCAATAGCCTGCCTCGACAGCCGCGACCGACGTCAGTTGTTGACGGCAGGATTTGCAGAATGCGGGGGTGCGGGCTGGCGGATTGGCGAAAGTCATAGGTTATTTATCTGTCAAATCCGCTCAAGTAGACATCAAAAAAGGCTATCAGCACTCACCACCGATGTTGTTGCCCCCGTCCTTGTCACCCTGTTACATCCGAAGGTGTCCCGCCATATGGCACGCGGCAGGCCCCAAAATGCAAGGTCTGATATCCCATGTCCTTGATGATCGAAAAAACATCCGACAGGGCGCGCGGTTTGGTTGTGGTCATCACCATCAGATCGATATCCACATTTTGCGCCCCTCTCGCATGAGCCGCCGTGGTCTTTTTTTCATTTTCATAGCGCGTGCCATTGGGCTCGCGTGACAGGACATAGTCGAAGATGGGATTGGGGCCCTCAAAGCTGTCGTAAACGCCTGTTGTCTGGGCAAGCTGTCGGTCCCTGAGTGTTTCAAACGAAGTGTTGTATGCCTTGGCCATGTCCCTCAGATCATCTTCGGCGATGTCCAGTTTCTTGACCAGCCCGCCCCGCGCACGTGCAGGTTCTTTACAGACCGCATCATATACAGACATACCGATGGTGAAATGTCCGTGGCCGGTATAAAAGCAAAGCCGAACCCCAGCAGGAATACTGGTGAATCCGTCACCATCGTTCCACCCACCGTGGCACAACAGAACGATCTGCGTGGCCATCCCGCTTTGAATGATCTTAAATCCATTCTTCTTCTTCGTTTTCATTACCTTCCTCCGCTGACCTGATGTTGAACTCTCTGCTACTGCGTGCTGCGCCTGCCCTGGTTTTTCATTTGCTCGGCACATGTCGCGACTGCGTGCCTTTGTGGATCACCCCGGTTTCGTGATCCCTCCGTCATCGTCGGGCGGTTTCGGCAACTTTTTATCGGGACCTCCGCAGCGAGGGCTCTCAAAAGAATATTCATGCTCAAACACAACCGCCCCACAGCGGCATCGCGCACCACACTGTCCACATTACTGTCCTTGCCTGCAAAATTGCCGGCACCAATGGCACATTGGCTTGATGCACTCCGGTTGACAAAATTTGTAACCGATCAACGAACAGCTCGCACACAAATGGCGCTGAAGGAGAGTCCCAGACATCTCCTGTGTCTGTCAACGCTCAAATAAACTTGTGCTAGCAGCCCCCAAAATGGAAGCCGCCTGTCGGTAGAAAAGATGATGGCCTGGGGGCGTGGCGCCTCAGCTGCGCAACGCGCGGGCCTGTGCAAAGGACAGCAACTGACGGCTGTCCTCGTCCCACAGGTGCAGCCGCGCATTGGCGAGGCTTTCACGGATTGTCATGCGGTTGCCAATGTCGAGGTCCGGAAAATCGCGCAGGACATCTGGCAGACGATAAAATGGAATGCGGCTATACAAATGATGGACATGGTGGATGCCGATGTTGGCGGAGACCCACTGCAACACAGGCGGCAAAACATAGTGAGAGCTGCCGTGCAGCGCCGCGTCATGCAGATCCCAATCGGTGCTTTTGTCCCAGTGGGTTTCTTCGAACTGGTGCTGAACATAAAACAGCCAGACACCCGCAGTTGCCGCAAGCAATGTGGACGGCAGAAAAATAAGCAAAATCGGCGCCAGCCCGCCAAAATAAATCACAAGGCCCAGCACGGCGAGGATTGCCGCATTGGTTGCCATCGCGCTGGTCCAGTATTTCGCACGGCCCATCAGGCCAAGCGGAATACGGTTTTGCAACAAGAAGATATATCCTGGCCCCAACCCAAACAGAACCAAAGGATTGCGATACAGCCGGTAGTGTAGCCGCAGGATCCAAGACAGCTTTTGGTATTCTTCGACGGTCATTGTGTGAATGTCGCCCATCCCGCGCCGGCATAGGTTGCCCGATGAACTGTGGTGGACAGAATGCGTATGCCGCCAAACATCGTAGGGCGTGACGGTCAGTACCCCAAGGACACGGCCAACCCAATCACTGAAAGTGCGGCTCTTGAAAAACGCGCCATGGCCGCAATCGTGTTGAATCGCAAACAAGCGCAGCAGAAAACCCGCATTCAGCAAAGACAAACCGAAGGTCAGCCAATAGCTGACCGACATGGCCGCCCAGGCCAACGCCCAAAGCAGGACAAAGGGTACCAATGTCACCCCCAGTTCGAATGCACTGCGTGTGGTCGCAGGTTCGCGGTATCCGGAAAGAACTTTCACCCAGTCGCGTGAAGCACGAATTTCGGGCGATTGCCCGTTAGAATTTTTATTTAGGGACATGCGCCTGCTTCTATCGTTTGAATTTCTGATAAACGATTAACCCGTCGAATCAAGAAGACTCTTGGCCCTTTGCTGCGACAAACGGGCAATTCTCCCTGTTTGGGCAAGCCCCCGCGCAGTGGGAGGCTTTGTCAAAGGTCCGATCAACTTGGGCGGGAACGGAGAAACCGGCCCTAGGCGAAAGCGACAGGACGGCTTTGCCCGGCGGATATGACTTGCGCGATCTCCGCGACTCTCTCAGCGTTGTCGGCGGCAATTGTTCCATCGGCATTGTGCAAAGAGTTCTCAAACCCAACCCGCAGTTTGCCGCCCGCTCCGGCAGCAGCGGCGAGGCAGGCGGTTTCTTGGGTGCCAAAGGCGCAGATCGCCCAGTCCAGCGGCACCTCAAGTCCCGCCATCCAGGACAGAAACGGATCAAGATCAGCAGGCAGTGATTGCTGCCCGTCACTATACCGACCCAACACAAAAATCACTTGCAACACCCCGTCGCCCAATTGACCTTGCGCCGCCATTGCCGAGAACGTCTGCAGATCTTCTGCACCATAAAGAATATGCTGCACCGCAATCTCGTTGACTGCTGCCCAGTCGTAAAACGCCAAGACCGCGCTTTGATCATCATCCGCTGTCATCTCGGCCAATGACACCGACACCAGATCCGGGCGCACTTGCCGGATGATCTGGCGCTGCTCTGACGGAGAGTAGCGGCCAACAGCCTCGGTTGTGATCTGCACGGCCATGTCAGGAAGGGCATGTCGCAACGCCTCAAGCGCCTCGCGGTATTGCCCTGCGTCCAGAACATGGGCACCCTGCGCATCCCGGATGTGCAAGTGTAACCCATCTGCACCAGCCCTGAAACACGCCTCCGCCGTGCGCAGGATCTCGGGCAAGGTGATAGGCAATTCGGGATGGTCTGCCTTGGTTTTGCGGGCGCCGGTGGGCGCGACCATAAGCCTAGGAAGTGGCGTCACAACACCGCACCAATGGCGGTGCTCAGCTTGGTCACGATCTCGTCGATATGCCCATCCTCAAGGATAAACGGCGGGGCCAGCAGGATGTGATCGCCGCGTACGCCGTCAATCGTTCCGCCCATCGGATAACAGATCAAGCCCGCCGCAAATGTCTCTTTCTTGAGCAGCTTGTTGATGCCCCGCTCCGGTGCAAAAGGCGCTTTGGTCTCGCGGTCCTCAACGATCTCGATCCCGCGGAATAGCCCCCTGCCCCTAATGTCACCGATGTTGGGATGCTGGCCAAAGGCCTGTTCCAGGGCCGACTGCAATTTGCTCCCCATCTCTGCAGAACGGTTCACCAGCCCGCCATCGGTCAATTTGGTCAGCACCGCAAGCGAAGCCGCACAGGCGGTCGGGTGCCCGACATAGGTATGCCCATGCTGGAAAAAGCCGCTGCCATCCTCGATCGCGGCATAAATTCTGGCGCTGCACAGCATCGCGCCGATGGCCTGATAACCCGCACCCAGCCCTTTGGCGATGGCGATGATGTCCGGGGCAACGCCGTCCTCTTCGCAGGCAAACAGTTTGCCGGTGCGACCCATCCCGCACATCACCTCGTCCAAGATCAACAAAACGCCATAGCGGTCGCAAATTTCGCGGATGCGTTTGAAATAGCCCTCAACCGCTGGCACCGCGCCGGCGGTCGCCCCGACCACTGGTTCTGCAACAAAGGCAAAGACGCTGTCCTCCCCCAGACGCTTGATCTCGGCCTCCAACTCATCGGCAACGCGGTGGCCATAAGCCAGCGTGGTTTCTTCGGCCCGCTTGCCACGGTATTCAAAACACGGCGATATATGCGTGGTTTCAACCATCAACGGCGCAAAAGGCGCGCGCCGCCATTCATTGCCGCCCGTGGCCAAAGCGCCCAACGTGTTACCATGATAGCTTTGCCGCCGTGCAATCACATGGCGGCGCTGTGGCTGGCCAATCTCTACAAAATACTGCCGTGCCAGCTTGAGTGCGGCCTCCATCGCCTCGGACCCGCCTGACACCAGATAGACCCGGTCAATGCCTTCGGGGGCATGAGATATCAGCTTGTCCGCCAATTGCTCGGCCGGATCGGAAGTGAAAAAGCTGGTGTGCGCATAGGCGATGCTGTCAAGTTGCGCCTTGATCGCCGCAATCACATCCGGATCACCATGGCCAAGGCAAGACACAGCCGCGCCGCCTGACCCGTCAAAATATTGCTTGCCCGATTGATCGTAAAGATAGACCCCCTCGCCGCGTGCGACGGTGGGAAGGTTGGATTTAGTATGACGTGGAAAGACATGTGACACGGGAAAACCCCCATTGGTGCAGCTGCCTTATTGAAACATACGATTCTGTGATTGACTAGGTGTGAAACAGATGAAACACTCCTGTGATGCAGTCATCGGGGGGGTGATTTGTCAGATCTGTCGTTTGAACAACAACTGTCAGGAAAATACGCCACGCTCAGCGCCAAGCTGAAAGAGGCGGCCGATTTTGTTGTGTCAAACCCTGTCGATGTCGCCACCCGAAGCCTACGCACCATTTCCAAAGACGCCAAGCTGGCCCCGGCCACCTTTTCGCGCATGTCCAGTGCCTTGGGCTTTACCAGCTATGAAGACCTGCGCGATCTGTTGCGTCTGGAAATCCAACACCGCCCCGGATCGTTTTCGCGCGGCGTCGAGGCCTTGCAGCAAAGCCATGACGAAGGGGATCCCGATTTTATCGCACAGCACACCCAAGCCTGCGCATCGAACTTGCAGGCCCTAAGCGGCACCATCGATAAAGACCGGCTCGATGCCTGTGTGGATCACCTTTATCAGGCACGGCGGGTGCTGGTGACAGGCGCCCTTGGGTCAACGGGCGTTGCAGAATATCTCACCTATATGGCCAATTTCCTTTTTGACAATTGGTCCATGGCCAGCCGAATGGGCGCATCCCTTGCCAGCGGTTTGGTGGGATTGTCTTCCAAAGACGTGTTGATCGTGATCACCAAGCCGCCTTTTGCCAGCAAATCCATCAATGCCGCCAAGGAGGCCTTTGATGCGGGTGCCTATGTCGTGGTGATCACCGACACGCACACCTGCCCGGCGCTCGCCTATGCATCGGACAGTTTCATCGTCCCGACCCAAAGCCCACATTTCTTTTCATCCTACACAACCACCTTGGTTCTGTGCGAAATCCTGATCGGAAAGCTGGCCGCAATTTCAGACGCTTCCGCACGGCACCGCATCGCCGAAGTGGAAAACAAGAATCGTCGTCTCAGCGAGGTTTGGGACGGCTGACATCACCAAAAGCAAACATCAAACAAGGAGAGTATAGATGTCTATCAACTGGAAATTTTCTGCCGCAGGTCTGGCGCTGGGTGCGCTGATGGCACCGGCCGCGATGGCCGAAGAGTTCATCACAATCGGCACCGGTGGCGTGACCGGCGTGTATTACCCAACGGGTGGCGCGATCTGCCGTCTGGTGAACAAGGGCCGAAAAGAGCATGGCATCCGCTGCTCCGTGGAATCCACGGGCGGATCGGTCTACAACATCAACACCATCCGCGAGGGTGAGCTTGAGTTTGGTGTGGCCCAGTCCGACTGGCAGTACCACGCCTATAACGGCACATCCAAATTCGAAGAAGCTGGCAAATTCGAAGGTCTGCGGGCTGTGTTCTCTGTCCACCCTGAGCCCTTTACCGTTGTGGCCCGCGCCGATGCTGGCGTGAAAAACTTTGACGATCTCAAAGGCAAGCGTGTGAACATCGGCAACCCCGGTTCCGGTCAGCGCGGCACAATGGAAGTTCTGCTGGAGGCCAAAGGCTGGACCACGGGCGATTTCGCACTGGCAACAGAGCTGAAAGCGGCAGAGCAGTCTGCGGCGCTGTGTGACAACCAGATCGATGCGATGGTCTACACCGTTGGCCACCCATCCGGCTCCATTCAGGAAGCGACCACCGCTTGCGATTCCGTTCTGGTGACAGTTGACGGCGACGCAGTGAATGGCCTGATCGCGGATAATCCGTTCTACCGCTCCGCAACAATTCCCGGCGGCATGTATCGCGGCAATGACGGCGACACGATGACATTTGGTGTGGGCGCGACATTCGTGACCTCCACAGATGTGTCAGAAGAAGCGGTCTATGCAGTTGTGAAATCCGTGATGGAAAACATCGAAGATTTCAAAAAGCTGCACCCTGCCTTTGCCAACCTTGACCCCAAGGAAATGGCAACCGCGGGTCTGTCCGCGCCGCTGCACCCCGGTGCTGCGAAATACTACAAAGAAGCAGGCATCATCGAGTAATCGAAAGCCTCACAGAAAGGGGCGTTCGCGCCCCTTTCTTCACGACCAGATAGAACAAAAAATGCAGCAATATCTGCACTCAGGGGGACATTCTTCATGGCCGACAATTCACAAAACAGAGCGCTAAGCGAAGAGGAGCTGCAGGATCTTGTTGCCTCCTCCGACGCGGGTGCACGCGATCCTGCGGGGGGTGTCGGCACAATGCTGGCCATCGTCGCTGTGGTTTGGTCCTTGTTTCAGGTCTTGCTGGCCTCGCCGCTGGCCAATTACGTCCTGCCCGGCGATGTGATCAACAACTCGCGGCAGGTGCATTTGGCTTTTGCGGTCTTTCTGGCCTTCATGGCCTACCCCGCATTTAAATCCAGCCCCCGCCATTACATCCCCATTGCCGATTGGATCATGGCGCTGGCCGGCGCGTTCATCGCGCTTTACGGTTTTGTCTTTTACCAAAAGATCGTCGATGCAGGCGGTTTGGCTGACGACGTGGACAAATGGTTCGCGTTGGCCGGTCTGCTGCTGCTGTTTGAAGGTGCGCGCCGCGCCCTCGGACCCGCCATGGCAATTATTGCAGTGATCTTTCTGGGCTATGTGTTCTTTGGTTCATCCGAGATTGTGCCAGATGTCATCCGCTGGAAAGGCGCCTCGCTGAAAAAAGCGATGAGCCATATGTGGATCACCTCCGAAGGTGTCTTTGGTATCGCCCTTGGGGTATCGACCAAGTTCGTATTCCTCTTTGTTCTCTTTGGGGCCCTGCTCGATAAAGCGGGTGCCGGGAACTACTTTATCAAGATGGCCTTTGGCGCCCTTGGGCACCTCAAAGGCGGCCCTGCCAAAGCGGCGGTTGTCGGCTCTGCCGCGACCGGCCTGATCTCTGGCTCATCCATCGCCAATGTTGTGACCACCGGCACATTCACCATTCCCCTGATGAAACGTGTGGGCTTCTCGTCTGAAAAGGCGGGCGCGGTTGAGGTTGCGTCTTCAGTGAACGGTCAGATCATGCCACCCGTTATGGGCGCCGCGGCGTTCCTGATGGTGGAATATGTCGGCATTTCCTATGTCGAAGTGATCACCCATGCCTTCTTGCCGGCGACGATTTCCTACATCGCGCTGGTCTATATCGTGCATCTCGAAGCGGTAAAGAACAACATGCCGACGCTGGGCAACCGCGTTGTGTCCATGGGCCGTACCATCGGCGGCATGGCGCTGTTCTTTGCCGGATTTGCGGGCCTGTGTTACGGCGTGCAATATCCCGTCGCTTGGGTTGTGGCGGCAGTGCCGGACAATTCCGGCCTGATCCTGTCGATCCTGATCTTTGTGGCCTACGCTGTTTTGCTCAAACTGGCGGCCAGCGTGCCGGATCTGGAACCGGACGATCCCAACGCCGAAGAGGTTGAACTGCCTGTTGTCGGCGAGATCTACAAATCGGGTCTCTATTACCTCCTGCCGATCATCGTTCTGGTGTATTTCCTGATGATCGAACAGAAATCTCCGGGTCTGTCGGCCTTCTGGGCCACCATGCTCTTGTTTGTGATCCTGCTGACCCAACGCCCGCTGAAGACGATCTTCCGTGGGGAAAGCGAGATGGCCAATGCCTTCAAAGATGGTGTTGTCGATCTGGTGCAGGGTCTGATTGACGGCGCACGCAATATGATCGGCATCGGTCTGGCCACGGCCACGGCGGGTGTGATCGTGGGCACAGTGACGCTGACCGGTGTGGGTCAGGTCATGGCGGATCTGGTCGAGTTCCTGTCGGGCGGCAATCTGATCTTGATGCTGGTGATGGTGGGGCTGTTGTCCCTCGTCCTTGGCATGGGTCTGCCAACCACCGCCAACTACATCGTTGTGTCCTCGCTGATGGCGGGCGTTGTGGTTGAACTGGGCGCGCAATCGGGTCTGATTGTGCCACTGATCGCGGTGCACCTGTTTGTCTTCTACTTTGGCATCATGGCGGATGTGACCCCGCCTGTGGGCCTTGCCAGTTTTGCCGCCGCGGCGGTGTCTGGCGGGGATGCGATCAAAACCGGGTTTGTGGCGTTCTTCTATTCGCTGCGCACCGTGGCCCTGCCGTTCGTGTTCATCTTCAACACCGACCTGTTGTTGATTGATGTGACCTGGATGCAAGGGATACTGGTCTTTGTCACCGCCTCCATCGCGATCCTAGTGTTCACTGCGGGCACGATGGGCTGGTTCCTGACCAAGAGCCGCATCTATGAAAGCGTCGCTTTGGTGCTGATCGCCTTTGTGCTGTTCAGGCCGGACTTTGTGATGAACCGATTGCAGCCTCCGTTTGCGGTGGTTGAACCGGCGGCCTTTACCACGGCACTGGGCGAGGCCAAGGCAGGCGATGAAATGCGCCTGATCGTATCCGGCCCAGACTTTGACACCGGCGAGACCAAGGAAACCACTTTGGTCATGCCGATCACTGGCGACGGCTCCGCAGATGACCGGCTTGCCGAATTCGGGATGCTGCTGGTCGAAGACGGTGACGCGGTCAATCTGGATGAGCCTGCCTTCGGCTCGCCCTTCTCGGACAGCCTCAGCAGCTTTGATTTCTATGGCGACAACCCGGTGCAGATCGCATCGGTCAAAGCGCCGGCAGATCAAATGCCCAAAGAGGTGATCTTTATCCCCGCCCTCATCCTGCTCGCGTTTGTGGCCTTCCTCCAACGCGCCCGGATGTCCAAGACAGGAGAGCCAGCATGAGCAATTCCGTATTATGTGCCGTTGATGTCAGTCACGGCGACGAAGACCTCAAGACCATTCAGATGGCGGCACGCCTTGCCGCCCTGGATGGGGCGCAACTGGATGTGGTTGCCGTCATCCCCGACTATGGGATGACGTCGGTTGCAGGGTTCTTTGACAAGGATCATCACGAAAAGATGGTGGCCGATGCCAAGGTTCTGCTGGACGAGGTGGTGACCAAGGCACTGGATGATGCCCGGAACGCCAACGTGCGCCATATCGTGGCCACGGGTCGCGCCTATGAAGAGATCCTGAAACTGGCCAATACCACCAAACCGGCGCTGATCGTTGTCGGGGCGCATAAGCCAGACCTGTCAGATTATCTCATCGGGCCCAACGCCTCGCGCATTGTCCGGCACGCCAAATGTTCGGTCTATGTGGTGCGCGACACCTGAGCCAAAGAACGATGCTGCCCCGGCTGACAAGGTCGGGGCGGCCCCTAACCGCCTGCCTGTGCCTCAACCAGCAGCTTCATGTCATCCCACAAAGTGTTGAGCGTTGGCTTGCGGTTGTCCTTGTCGCGATAAAGCCGCACTTCAAGCTTCTCGATATAGGCGTCAGAGCCAACGATTTGTATCTGCCCGCCCTCCAACTCTTCTTTGCACAGTTCGCGGGGCAACCAGCCAAGGCCAAACCCCTCCATGATCATCGCCTTGACAGAGATCGCAAGCGCATTGCGGTTGACCACCAGTATTTTGGGTCCGTCAATGTTCTGGCGCAGGGTGTTATCGACCACGGACCTCAACGCCGACGCTGTGCCATAAGACAAGAGCGAAACCGGTTTGTTGCCGCCTTTGCGCAGCTGATGCATCGGGCCATCTGCGCCCACGCGCGACACTGGCAGGAAGTCATCGCGCGATAGGGTCAGATATTCACATTTGCCCATCTCAAGCGGTGCCAGGAAATCCATCGACGGATGCCAATACGTCAGGATCACATCGCAGTAGCGTTGCTGAAGTGCAGAGACGAATTGATCCGCCGCCCAACTGGTTGAGTTCAGATCAATGTCCAGCCCCCCCTTTTCCACCAGCGGTGCAATATGGGTTTTGTAGTGCGTCATATAAAGCGATTGCGACGTGGCAAAGCGGATCACGTTTTCGCCCGCTGCATCAATGATCTGGCAGCGCTCCAAAGTCTCTTGATAGGTGCGCAACATGATCCGGGCCTGCGGCAGAAACACCTCGCCCGCGGGTGTCAGGGACAGGGGCAAGGTCTGGCGGTTGATCAGCTTGACCCCCACTTCCTCTTCCAACGCGCGTATCCGGCGTGAAAAGGCAGGCTGGCTCACATTGCGATCTTCCGCCGCCCGCGAGAAGTTCTTCTGCGCGACCAAAGCCTCGAAATCTCTGAGCCAGGCAATGTCCAACTGAGCAATCCGTTCTACAACGTCGGATGTTTAATCAACCATCCGGCCTTCTTCAACCGCGTGGCACGCCACCATGGATCCGTCCGGCTGCAGCGCAGGGCGCGGCTGGTCCGTCCGGCATCGGTCATTGGCATAGGCACAGCGGCTTTGGAACGGGCAACCTTGCGGCAGGTTGATCGGCGTCGGGATCTCGCCCTTGAGGCGGATATGGTTGGGTCGGTCATCCTTGAGCTGTGGCACAGCCGACAACAGCGCCCGCGTATAGGGGTGCTTGGGGTTTTCAAACAGCGTCGCCGTATCCGCCAATTCGCAGACCGATCCCAGATAAAGCACCGCAACACGGGTGCCGAAATGCTGCACCACACTGAGGTCATGGGTGATGAACAGATAGGTCAGACCGCGCTGGTCCTTGGCCTCAAGCATCAGGTTCAGCACCTGCGCCTGAATGGACACATCCAATGCCGAAATCGGCTCATCCGCGATGATAAATTCAGGATCAACCGTCAGGGCGCGGGCAATGGCGATACGCTGCCGCTGGCCGCCCGAGAATTCGTGCGGATAGCGCGCCGACCAACTGGGATCGACCCCGACAGAGCGCATGACCTCGGCCACCTTGTCGCGTACCTCGCCGCGGCCGAAACCGGGGTTGTGATAGCGCACGGGCTCTTCCAGCGCTTGCTGGATGTTCATCCGCGAGTTCAGTGACGCATAAGGGTTTTGAAAGATCATCTGCATCTTCTTGCGCAGTGGGATCATCGCCCGGCGCGACCGGTTGTCGATGCGTTCTCCGTCGTAATGGATCTCGCCTGCGTTGGGCTTGAGCAGACCCGCGATCAGACGTGCCACCGTGGATTTGCCACAGCCGCTTTCGCCCACCACACAAAGTGCCTCGCCGCGGTCCACCTTGAGCGAGACATTGTTGACCGCATGCACGGACCGCTTTTCGCGGATCACCTTGCCTTTGCGCAGTTTGATCGTCTCAAGAAAGCCCTGATCCAGATCAAAGCGTTTCTCGACCTGCTTCAGCTCCAGCAGGGATCCATCGCTCATGGCGTCTTTCATGCGCTTTGCTCCTCTGAATTTTCCTGATGCAGGCGGTTCACCTCATGGCAGGCCACCTCGACATGGGCGTATTGCACGGGTTCAGGCCGTGTCGTGCGGCAGTGATCGCGCACATATTCGCAGCGCGGGCTGAAGGGGCACCCGGCCGGAATCGCGGTGAGCGATGGCATATTGCCCGGAATCTGCTTGAGCCGCATGCCCGGTTTCGTTTGCTGCGGCAAGGCGTTGATCAAGCCTTGGGTATAGGGATGCTGCGGATCATTGATGATCTCGCGCGTGCGGCCCGCCTCGATGATCTTGCCCGCATACATCACCAATGTCCGTTCGGTCATCTGGCTGACCACGCCCAGATCGTGGGTGATCAGGATCAAACCCACCTTGTTGGATTGGCACAGCTCCAGCAACAGCTCCATGATGTCAGCCTGAATGGTTACATCCAGCGCGGTGGTCGGCTCATCCGCAATGATCAGTTCCGGATCAAGCAGCAGCGCCATGGCGATGATGATCCGCTGGCGCATCCCGCCGGACAGCTCGTGCGGGTATTGTGCCAGCCGTTCTTCAGGCGACGGGATATAGACTTCACGCAGTTTGACCACGGCGATCTGTTCCGCCTCCGCCTTGCTCAGCTTGCGATGCGCCATCAGGGTCTCGACCATCTGCTGGCCAATTGTCAGAACCGGATTGAGCGTCACCATCGGATCCTGAAAGATCATCGCCATACGGTTGCCACGAATGCCACGCATCTGGGATTCGGACATCTTCACAATGTCGTCCCCCTCAAACAGGATCTTGCCGTGGTCGATAAATCCCGGACGGCTGAGCAGGTTCATCAACGAAAAGCCGGTGATGGATTTGCCCGCCCCGGATTCCCCGACAATGCCCAAACGCTCGCCCTTGGCCAGATCAAAGCTGATGTTGTCGAGCGCGGTCACCGTGTTCTCACGCATGGCGAATTTGACGGTCAGGTCACGTACAGAAAGCAAAGACATGGCGCTTAACCCTTATACAGTTTCGGGTTCAGGACATCGCGCATCCAGTCGCCCAGAAGGTTGATCACCAGCACCAGCACCACCAGCACCACACCGGGGATTGCCGTGATCCACCAACTGCCGGAGAAGATGTAGTCAAAGCCGGACGAGATCAGCGAGCCCAGTGATGGTTGGCTTGGCGGCATACCCAGTCCAAGAAAGCTGAGAGAAGCCTCGGAGATGATCGCATTGGCCACCTGCACCGTGGAAATCACAAAGATCGGAGACAACGAGTTGGGCAGGATGTGCCGCACCATGATCCGCAAGGGGCCAAAGCCGAGGACGCGGGCGCTGTCGACATATTCTTTCTTTTTCTCGGCCAGCACAGTGGCCCGCACCGTGCGTGCGTATTGCGGCCATTCGGCCACGCCGATCACGGCAATGAGGAAGTACACCGCATATTGGTTAAAGGTCTCGGAGCCAAACATCGCCTGCGTCACCGCAAGGAAAATGATCGCCACCATCAACGTGGAGAACGACAGCTGAATATCGGCCATCCGCATCAGCAAGCTGTCCAGACGCCCGCCGACATAACCTGCAATCAGGCCGATTGAGATGCCAAGAAACGCCTGCAACGCCACCGCACAAAGACCGATCAACAACGACAGCCGCGTGCCATAGAGAATGGTTGACCACAGATCTCGGCCCTGATCATCGGTGCCAAACATGAATTGCGGATCTGCCCCATCCACCCAGACCGGCGGATATTCACTGTTCATGATATCGATCTGCGCTGGATCATATGGGTCAAACGGCGCAATCAGCGGGGCCAAGAGCGACATCAACGTGATGAAAACAAAGATTGCCAGTGAAACGACGGCCACGGGATTGCGGCGAAAGCTGTAGCCCATGTTGGAGTTCCACATACGGCTCCAGCGGGAGGCCTCGGCGGCGGTTGTGGTCATGCTCATGCCCCCATCCTCGCAAGGTTAACGGTTGGATTGACCAGTCCGTAAATCAGATCAACCACAGTGTTGGTCAGCACAAAGATGAACCCCACAACAATCAGATAGGCAACGATCAGGGGCGTATCGACACGGTTCACGGCCTCCAGGAACATGAACCCCATGCCGGGCCACTGGAACACGGTCTCGGTCAGGATCGTATAGGCGACCATCGTGCCGATCTGCACACCGCCCACCGTGATCACCGGCAACAATGTGTTTTTGAGCGCATGTACAAAGTAGATGCGGAACGGCCGGATGCCCTTGGCCTTGGCGTACTTCACATATTCACTTTGCAAGACTTCCATCATTTCGGCCCGGATCAGGCGCACAAACAGCGGCAGCATGATCGAGGCCAGTGCCAGCGATGGCAGCAGGATATGCGCCCAGCCATCCAGGGTCGCAAAGTTGGTGTCCCAATAGCCAAAGACATTCACAACATCCCCCCGCCCATAAGAGGGCAGCCAGCCAAATTCGACGGAAAAGACAAATATCATCAGGATCGCGGTCAGGAACACCGGAATGGAAATCCCGACAATCGAGATGCCCATAATCAGACGGCTCAGGATCGTGTTGGGTTTGATCGCCGTATACACGCCCAAGGGAACGGAGAAGCCGACAATGATCAAGGTCGCGCCCAGCACCAGCTCAAGCGTGGCGGGCAGCTTTTTCAAAATCACATCCAGCGCCGGTTCCTTGAAGAAGTAGCTGGTGCCCAGATCGCCCTGCAACGCATTGCCCAGGAACCGGGTGTATTGCTTGAAAAAACTGTCGTTCAGGCCCAGCTCATCACGCAGGTCCTGACGCACTTCCTCAGACACTGATTGCCCGACAAGTTCGCGCAGCGGATCCCCCAGATTGTCTTGAATGGCAAAACCAACCAGCGAGATGACAAGCATCACTGCGATGGCCTGGAACACGCGTTTCACGAGATAGGCGAGCATATTTTCTAACCTGTTATGTCGTTTGTTGATGCGCGGCCACCATAGCACCGCCCACGAAAAAACAACCTGTCATCAAGAATCCGGGGCGGCATAGGCCCGCCCCGGACAGGTGTCACGTTGACCGCGATTTATTTATCTACAACGAGATCGCCGAAGTATGGGAAGTTCAGCGCATTCACGATGGCTTCTGCATGGACACCTTTGCGGGCGCCCCATGCGAGGTTCTGCCAATGCAGCGGGATGAACGCCGCTTCTTCGTACAGGATACCTTCCAGCTTTTGCAGCATTGCGCCGCGCTTGCCTGCGTCGGTTTCGCTGTTGGATGCATTCATCAGCGCATCCGCTTCGGCGTTACAGTAGTTGCCGGAGTTATATTGGCCGTTGCCGGTTGCCTCATCAGGGCAGGCAGACAGGAACTGGTGGAAGTTCGCCGAATCTTCGGTGTCCGAATGCCAGCCGATCATCATCATGTCAGCCGCGCGTTCGTCGAATTTGGGCCAGTATTGGGCCTTTGGCATGGTCTGCAGGTCAACTTTGATGTTGATCTTGGACAGCATCGATGCCACCGCCTGTGCGATCTTGTCGTCGTTCACATAGCGGTTGTTTGGGGCCATCATCGTCACTTCGAAACCATCCGCATAGCCAGCTTCGGCCATCAGCGCCTTGGCTTTTTCCACATCGAAACGTGGTGTCAGTGCCGGGTCGTGACCCAGATAGCCTGCCGGGCTTGCCTGTGCGCCCACGGTGCCAAAGCCGCGCATGATGCGGTCAACGATACCGGCGTTGTTCACGGCATAATCGATCGCCTTGCGCACACGGGCGTCTTTGAACGCTTCGACACGGTTCTGGTTCATCTGGAAGGTGATGATACGTGTGCCGGGCATGGTGATCAGGTTGGTGCCGTCGTTCTCTTCAACACGCTTGAGGTCAGTTGGTGGCACCGGCGCGATAAAGTCCACATCACCGGACAGCAGGGCCGCCACACGTGTCGGGTCTTCTTTGATCGGCGTCAGAACGATCTTGTCCACGTTGCCTTTGCTTGCAGTGTCCCAGTAGCCGCCGAAACGGTCAAAGACCACTTTCACACCCTGTTCACGCTCGGTCACCGTGAAGGGGCCGGTGCCGGAAACGTTGCGCGACGCAAAGCTGTCGCCGTGCTTGACCAGTTCAGCTTTGTCTTTTCCGTCATCTGTTGTGCCGGTGTAGAATTTGCTGTCCATCGGGAAGATGTAGGTCGCCGTGTGCAGCACCAGCGGATAAGGCTCGGAAGTGATCAGATCAAATGTGTCTTCGTCAATCACTTTCACATCGGTGAACAGGCTGAAGATCCCCTTGAAGTCAGGGCTTTCTTTCAAACGGTCGAATGTCCACTCAACGTCAGCCGCGGTCAGTTCGTTGCCGGAGTGGAACTTGACGCCGTCCCGCAGGTGAAAGCGGGTTGTGGTTGCGTCGATCTGTTCCCAGCTTTGGGCCAGACGCGCTTCAAATTGCAGGTCCTGTGTCCAGCGCACCAGCGGGTCAAAGACCATATGCGACAGTTGCAGCGTGCCACCGGACAGTTGCTCATGCGGATCAAGCGAAACGGGATCGGCGTCATAGGCCACTTTCACAGTGACCTCCGCCTGCGCAACAGTGCTGAGGGCGGCGGTCATCACGCCAGCCGCAGCAATGCGGATAAGTTTATTCATGGTGTTTCCTCCTTGTCGGATGCCAAGCATTGGCCTCCTGTATCGGTGGCAAATTGTTAAGACATACAGGCGGGAAGTTGCCAATGCCAATTTCAAATCGCTCATGCAAATCGGTAATGGCTCTTGTTTTATCTTTACATTTCTGCGCCTTACATCGAGCCTTAAACAGAATACTGAGAAATTAACCGCGCCTTAATCGTAGCCGCGGCAGTTCTCTAATACTCAGTTCAGGGATCCCGGACCGCCCGCCACACATGATCGGCGCAAAACAGATCCTGCGCAGCAATGCCCAACGAGCGATAAACCGTGATCTCATCCGCGGCTCTGCGCCCCGCGGCCAGTCCCCGATAGACATCGCCAATTTCGGCGCAGATATCCGCCTCCGTCATCATACCCGCATCAATCGCCGTAATGATATCGCGCGCCTGTGCAAGGGCGGAGGGTTTGTAATCGACAAACAATCTGCCCTGCGCCACCAGGGCGCTGTCGATCTCTTGCAGACTTGGAATGGAGGCGCCCACAGCGTTGACATGGGTGCCGGGCTCAATCCATTCCGCCTGCAAGATCACCTCGGCTGACGAGGTCACGGTACAAACAATATCTGCACCGCGCACCGCCGTAGGCACATCTGGTGATGCGGCAAATGTGATGGCGGGATAATGTTGTGCCTGCGCCGCGACGAAAGCCTCCGCACGCTCCGGGCTGCGGCCCGCGATGCGGATGTCCCGAATGCCGCGCACCTGCGTGAGCGCCGCAATATGGCTTTCGGCCTGTTCGCCCGTTCCGACAATCGCAAGGGTCTGCGCATCCTTGCGGGCCAGAACGCGGGTCGCAGCAGCGGTTGCGGCGGCAGTTCGGATCGCGGTCAGGGCATCCGCGTCCATGCTGACCACGGGCGCGCCGGTGTCTGCATCAAAGAGGATCACCACCCCGATATGCGATGACAAGCCCCGCGCCGGATTGCCGGGGAACAAGCTGAGGATCTTGACGCCGTAGAGCACCGGATCGCGCATCGCGCCCGGCATGATGCCCAGTTTGTTAACACCGTCGATGTCCATCACACTGCGAAGCGGCAGGTTGGCCTTGCCCTCAGCCACCGCAACCATCGCGGCCTGTACCACCTCAATGGCCTCGGCCATTAGCAAATGCTTGCGGATCTCATCGGCGGTGATGTTTATCATGATATGGCTTCCTTGCGCCCACGTTAGGCTTATACCTTTCACCTTATCGACCTTGGGCGGGCCGACATAGGGCAATGTGTTGCCCGGTGCTCCGCAGGCTCGATGGCCCTCTCTCGTTCTGACTGACGCCGCGTGACAGTCACAAAAGAAACTGGACGCAAAGACAGTTGCGCTTCTACACTTTCAGGATCGGGGACTGCGCCGCCGCAATTGATCGCGACGGTGCCGCCCCATCCAGCGAGGAGCCATTGGCATGAACGCACCGACCCCGACCAACAGACTTGAGATGACGCTTGAAGATCGGCTGTCACAAGATGAGGGCTGGGTCTATATGACCGGCATGCAGGCGCTGGTCCGTTTGCCGCTCCAACAGCGCAAACGGGATGCCGCCGCAGGGTTGAACACGGGCGGATATATTTCCGGCTATCGCGGATCACCCATGGGCCGCTATGACATGGAGCTTTGGGCTGCCGAGAAAGAGCTGCTGGCCCATAACGTGGTGTTTCAAGCGGGCGTGAACGAAGATCTGGCCGCCACCGCCACATGGGGCGCACAGCAGGTTGGCCTGTTCCCCGGTGCAAAAGTCGAAGGGGTGTTCTCAATCTGGTACGGCAAGGCGCCCGGCATGGACCGGTCGCTTGACCCGCTGCGCCACGCCAATCTGGCTGGATCAAATCCCAAAGGCGGATCGATCTTGTTGGTGGGTGATGATCACGGTGCAAAATCGTCAACATTGGCCTGCTATTCCGACTATAACTTTGTCTCGCTTGGCATGCCGCTTTTGGCCCCAGCCAATGCCCAGGAGGTTCTGGATTACGGGTTGCACGGCATCGCGATGAGCCGGTTTTCCGGCGCTTTGGTCGGGTTGAAGCTGGTCACTGACGTGGTCGAAGGCGGCGGATCGGTGCAGGTTGGCCCGGACAGCCCGCACATAACAGTGCCCGCCTCTGATACACCGCCCCCCGGCATCACCCATTTCACCCCGCTTATGGAACAAGAGCGCAGGCTTTGGGATGAAAAGATCAAGCGCGCCTTGAACTATGCCCGCAGCAACGATCTGAACCAGATTAGCGGCAGCAAGAACGCGACCATCGGCATCGTGGCGGCGGGCAAGGCCTGGCAGGATCTGGCGCAGGCATTGGCCGGAATGGGATACAAGGACGGCAAGATCGGCAATGCGGAGGTACGGCTTTTGAAGGTGGGCATGGTCTGGCCACTGGATGACACGGCCGTGAAAGACTTTGCCAAGGGGCTGGATACGATCATCGTGGTTGAAGAAAAGCGCCCGCTTCTCGAAGATCAGATCCGCACACAGCTTTATGGCACCGCTCTCACCCCCCGCCTGATCGGCAAAACCTTCAGCGGTCAGGCCTATTCATTCGACGCGGGTGATCCAGCCTTTCCCAACTTTGGCGAAATTGATCCGACAATGATTGCCCGCATCATCGCACGAGGCGCGAATGAGGCCGACCCGGCCTGCGGCATCCCCCTGCCCAATCAACCGGATCAACCTCCGGCCCTTGGCAGCAGCGGCGCAATCCGCGCCCCGTCCTTTTGCGCCGGTTGCCCGCACGGGCGTTCCACCCAAGTCATCGACGGCAGCCGCGCCTTGGCCGGGATTGGTTGTCACTCCATGGCGATGCTGCGCGACCCGACGCGGACCAACTCGATGTCACATATGGGCGGCGAGGGTGTGGGATGGCTTGGTCAATTTCCCTTTACCGATGAAAAACACGTTTTCACCAATATGGGCGATGGCACCTATTTCCACTCCGGCCTGATGGCGATCCGCGCCGCAGTCGCCGCCAAGGCGCCGATCACCTACAAACTGCTGCACAACGGTTTTGTCTCGATGACCGGCGGCCAGGCCCATGATGGCGATGTCTCGCCTGAAAGCATGGTCGCGCAATTGCGGGCCGAAGGGGTCAACAGGATTGCGCTGGTTTCTGATGAGCCGGAGAAATATGCAAGCGTACCCCTGCCCAAAGGGGTCACGCTGCATCCTCGCACCGCCATGGATCAGGTTCAGCAAGAGCTGCGCGAGATCCCCGAAGTGACCGTACTGATCTTTGACCAGCCTTGCGCAACCGAACGTCGCCGCCTGCGCAAACGCGGCAAATGGGTGGACCCGGACAAACGCGCCTTTATCAACCCGGCGGTCTGCGAAGGCTGCGGCGATTGTTCGACCGTGTCGCAATGTATGGCGATTGAGCCGCTGGAAACCGAGCTGGGCCGCAAGCGGCAGATCAATCAATCCTCCTGCAACAAGGATTTCTCCTGCGTCGAAGGGTTCTGTCCCTCCTTCGTGACAGTGTCCGGCGCAACCCTGAAAAAAGCGCGGCAGCAGGCAGGCACCATTGACATCAGCCACCTGCCCGACCCGAAAATTCCGGCGATTGACGGGTCTTGGTCGGTGCTGGTGTCGGGCATCGGCGGCGCGGGCGTTGTCACGGTTGGCCAGACCCTTGCCGTGGCCGCCCATGCCGAGGGGCATTATTCGTCCAATCTCGACATCACCGGACTGGCCCAGAAATACGGCGCGGTGCACTCCCATATCAAGATCGCCGCCAGCCCCGCGGATATGCGGGCCACGCGCATTGCCGTGGACGAGGCCAACTGCCTGATTGGTTGTGATCTGGTTGTGGCAGCGGGGGATGAGGCCCTGTCGCTGTTGAAATCTGACGATGCCGTCGCCGTGACAGATACCACGGTGGTTCCCACCTCCGAGTTTTCCAAGAACCCGGATTGGACGTTGAACGGCGACGAACAGATGTCGCGCCTGACCACTGTATTGGGGGATCGCGCCCGTGGACTAGCGGCGCAGGATCTGGCGGAAAAGGTGATGGGCGACCGCGTGTTTGCCAATATGGTGCTGATGGGCGCGGCCTGGCAACAAGGCGGCGTGCCGCTGTCGCTGGCCTCAATCCGCCGTGCCATCGCTCTGAACGGCACCAAGGTGGAACAGAACTACCAAGCCTTCGATCTGGGCCGGTTGGCCTATGCCGATCCGGAGGCGGCACAGCGGTTGGCAGGTGGCGAGGCACCGGTTGATCTCAGCGCCCGCCGGGCGGAACCCGTTGATGAATTGATCGCAAAGCGCACGGATATGCTGCGCGCCTATGGCATTGCAACCAATGTCACCCGCTACACGGACCGATTGACCGCAGCACGCGAGGCCGGATGCAATGATGCCGCGCTCAGGGCGCTGGCCAAGGGATACTTCAAAATGCTGGCCGTCAAGGACGAATGGGAAGTAGCCCGCCTTTATGCCGACCCGGCCTTCCAAGAAGGCTTGCAACAGACCTTTGACGGCGATCTGAAGCTGACCTTCCATGTGGGCGCATGGCCCTTCGGCAAGATCGACAAGGCCTCAGGCAGACCGATCAAGGGCGAGGTTGGCCCATGGGTACTGACGGCCTTTGGCCTGATGTCCAGACTGCGCGGATTGCGCGGCACGCTGCTTGACCCCTTCCGCAACAGCGCAGAGGCGAAACTGGCCCGCCGGTTGCTGGCTGAATACGAAGATGACGTGGCCTTTGCGCTCGATCACTGGTCGGACAGCAAAGCCGACGACATCACCGCCCTGCTGAACCTGCCGGAGCAGATCCGCGGCTACGGGCATATCCGTGAGCGTCACGCCGATGCTGCCGCGCTGGTCCGCGCCGAGCTTCGGTCGAAGATCACGGCAAAGCCGGCACAGGCCGCCTGAACCAGAGAAATAGTACCAAAGGTGAATTGCCCATACACCCGCTAAGAGATCTGAACTAAGATCGCATCAATCACAGATTGGGCTGCCAAATCCCGCAGCCCGTCGCGGCGATTGGAAGGATCACACGTGCCCAAAAAAGAACCGACCGACAAGATCCTGACCCGCGCCCGTAAGGCGGCCAACGCAGGTGATTATCCCGGCGCGGTCGCAGCATTTGCGCAGGTTCTGACACGGTTTCCATCGAACAAACGTGCCTTGCAGGGGATGGCGGCGTTGAAAACCACAGCCCTGCCACAGATGCGCACCGCCGCGCGAAAAGCGCAGGAAGAACGCCGGTGGTCCGACGCGGAAGCACAGCTGCGCGCCGCCTGTACTCTGGCCCCTGAAGAGATCGACCTCGGGCTTGCCCTTGCCTCGTGCTTGTTGGATCAACTCAACGCCCCTGCGGCCCTCGCCGCCGCGCAGGCCATTTTGGACAAATCCCCGGATAACCGGCATGCGTTGAACATCCAAGGCACAGCGCAACGGCTCTTGGGACAGGGCGCGGCAGCAAAAAAAAGCTTTACTGCCGCGCTTGGCGATCCTGCCACCGATGTTCAAAGCCTTAACAATCTGGGTATTTCGGCCCGTGCAGAGGGTGCCCGCACGGAGGCTGCCGAATACTATCGTCGCGCCATCGCGATTGATCCGGCCAATCCGGCGCTGCATCTCAATCTTTCGCAGGAAACCACCTATTCCGCCGACACACCGCACCTGCAACAGATGCGCGACCTGCTGGCCTCTAAGGACAGAAACAACCCGGCGCTGGCCCCGCTGCATTTTGCCCTGTTCAAGGCCTATGATGATCTGGGTGATACCAAGCAGGCCTTTGCCCATCTGGAACAGGCCAACCAACTGGCCAAAGCCAACCTGCAATACGACTTTCAAAAGGATGCGATCCCCTGCGCCCTCAGCAAAGTGTTGATGAAAGAACCGATGCAATCCGCAGAAGTTGCCACCCCACAGCGGCCCATCTTTATTACAGGTCTGCCGCGCACCGGCACCACTTTGGCAGAGCAGATCCTCGCCCGGTCAAACGGTACGCGCCCCTGTGGTGAGTTGACCGTGGTGCAACTGGCCGTGGTGCGCCTGATGCGTGACGTGATGGACCGCGCGAACAAATCCCTGACCCAGACCGACATTGACGACCTGGGCAATGAGCTGCGCAGCGGCCTGGCCGAATATGGCGATGGGGCGACAGTTCTGATCGACAAAATGCCGCTCAATTTCCGCTGGATCGGCTTTATCTGTGCTGCGTTGCCAGAGGCCCGTATTGTTCATATGTCCCGTGATCCGATGGCGGTGGCATGGTCGCTTTACCGGCAATCTTTTGACAGCGCGGGCAACGGGTTTGTCTATGATCCAAGTGATATCGCACGTTTCATGGCGCTGCACCGCGATCTGATGGCGCATTGGCGCAGCTGCTATCCGGACCGGATCTTCGATCTGGGCTACGAGGCTTTGGTCTCTGAACCGGAGAGCACAACCCGATCTCTGGCCGCCGCGACGGGACTGGACTGGTCAGAGGATTGGCTCACCCCCGAAAAGGGATCAAATCTGGTGCTGACAGCCAGCGCAAGGCAAATCCGCAAACCGATCTACCGGGACAGCAACCGGCAATGGACCCGTTATGAGGCGGAATTGGCCCCGATGCGGTCGGCGTTGGTGGCATCTGGATTGATCTAGCACCAAGTAAAACGTTTGGACCCCGTCACACGCGCCAATCACCGCACAATAATCGCCCTGAAATCATTGACGTTTGTGCCCGTCGGACCGGGCGAAAACAAATCATCGCTGGCCTCGAAAGCGCTAAAGGCATCATTGGCGTTCAAATCCCCTCTGGGGTCTCGGCCATGGCGGCGCATCCTTGCGCAACTGGACCCGTCCACAAAGGCACCGGCGTTGTCCTCCGATCCGTCGATGCCATCTGTGTCTGCGGCCAGCGCCGTGATCCCTGCCGTGCCTTCCAGATGCAGCGCCAGTGACAACAGAAACTCGGTGTTGCGCCCGCCGCGGCCCCTATGGCGCAGGGTCACTGTGGTTTCGCCACCCGACAGGATTACCACTGGTTTGGCAAAGGGGTGGTCGCGGTCTTTGACCTGACGGGCGATGGCGGCATGCATCTGCGCCACTTCCCGCGCCTCGCCTTCGATAGCATCGGACAGGATCGCGGCATCTAGCCCCCGCGCCTTGGCCACTGCCGCCGCAGCGTCAAGCGATTGACGGGCAGAAGCGATAACGCGCACTGAATGGTCCGCAAAAACCGGATCCTCAGGATGCGGCGCGTCGGCCTCTGCACTGGCGATGTGGGCACGGATATGCGCCGGCAAATCGATGTTGTAGTGATCAATCATCGCAAGGGCATCTTGGCGCGAAACCCTGTCCGGTACAGTTGGGCCAGATGCCACCTGTGCCGGATCATCACCTGGCACATCCGACACCACCAAAGTCACCACCCGTGCAGGATAGGCGGCGGCGGCCAACCTGCCCCCCTTGATCGCGCTCACATGTTTGCGGATCGCATTCATCGCCGATATGGGCGCACCCGAACGCAGCAAGGATTGGTTCAACTCCTGTTCGTCCTGCAACGACAGCCCTTCAGGTGGAGCCGGCAAAAGCGCCGACCCCCCGCCGCAGATCAGCGCAATCACCAGATCCTCTGGCTCCAGACCCGACACTGTCTCGAGCAGCGCCGACGCCGCCTCCACTCCTGCCTGATCCGGCACCGGATGCGCCGCTTCCATCACGGTGATTTGCTTGCAAGGCACCGCAAATCCGTAGCGTGTGGCAACAACACCCGTCAGCGGACCGGGCCATAAATGTTCAAGTGCATTGGCCAGTTGCGCCGCACCCTTGCCCGCCCCTACAACCACGGTTTTGCCTTGCGGCGGATCGGGCAAGGCATTTCGCAGCGCCGTCATCGGATCCGCCGCCGCAACTGCAGCGTCAAACAGTTCAACCAACAAAGCCCTGTCCACGACCGAAGGATCAGGCACCGGGGTTGTCATCCACGGTGCCTGCGACGAACTGGTCCAGATCAATGATTGCACCTGTCATCATGCAGGCATCCTTGGACGCCAGAAACGCAACCAGTGCCGCCGGGTCTTCGGGCATCAAAAGCCGCCCGAAAGGCTGGCTGGCCCCGACAGTTTCGCGCCAGTCATCAGGCAAACCATGAACCTTGGTCTGGGTCTCCTGCTCGCCGGGGGTCCATGTCCAGCCCAGATTGATCCCCAACACCCGTACCCTGTCCCGTTTGAGCGTGTTTGCCGCGCTTTTGGTCATCGCCACCAGCGCCGCCTTGGTCGCGGAATAGGTCATCAGGAAGGGCGGGCCGCCATAGGCCAGCATCGAGGTGACATTGATGATCACTCCGCCCTCTCGCATTTTCGGGGCAACCAGTTGCATCAAGAAAAATGGCGCACGCACGTTGATCGCAAAGAGCAGATCAAAGGCCTCGGGCGTGGTATCGGCCAAGCCGCCCCGTGCGGTGGACCCTGCGGTATTGGCCAGAATGTCCACCGGGCCAATCCCATCCAAGGCGGCCGGCAAATCCCGCATCAGCCCCTCTATATCAGCAAGATCCAGCGTCAACACATCTGCCTCAACGCCCCTGTCCTTGAGACGGGCCGCGAGACCCACCATCGCTGCGCCGTTGCGGTCAATCAGCAGCATGCGCGTGACACCTTCTCCTGCCAAACGCTCTGCGATCGCCTCTCCCACGCCTTGTGCGGCGCCCGTGATGATTGCTGTTTTCTGGGTCATGTCATGTCTCCTTTAACCGGCAAAGCGGGGTTCAGGCAGGCCGGTCACGCCCAATCCATCAATGCGAAATGTCGCGCCGCGCAGCGGGCCATCACCGGGGTGGCGGGGCAATGGCGGCTCTGCCATCGAGGTGACAAACAGGGTGTCAAGCTGCGGGCCGCCAAAGGTCAGGCTGGTGATCTTGCACACCGGCATTTCAATCACGCGATCCACACTGCCATCCGGCGCAAAACGGTGAATGCGGCCATCAAAGACACAGGCCGACCAGACATAACCTTCGCTGTCCACGGTTGCCCCGTCAGGAGCGCCGCCCCTGTCGTCTGGCAACACAGCAAAGGTCCGGCTGTTGCTGGGGGTGCCCGTTTCAGGGTCATAATCATAGGCCCGGATCTTGCCGGTGAAACTGTCGGCAAAATACAACGTGTGCCAATCGGGCGAAAAGCACGGACCGTTTGAACAGATGATATTATCCTCAAGCCGGTGCAGCGACATATCCGGGTCAAGCCGCCACAGCGTGCCGGTTGGATCGGTCTCGCCCATGTCCATAGATCCGCACAGGAACCGGCCTGCGCCATCGACCTTGCCATCGTTCAGCCGGTTGCCCGGACGCTCTGGCTCGGGATCGATGATATGGCGCAGCTCTCCGCTGTCGAAATCAAGCGCATGAAACCCGTCCTGCAGGGCCACAATCGCCCCGCCTGCCCGCCGCAACGCCATGGATCCGATGGGGGACGGGACCGTCCATGCCGACATCTCGCCGCCCTGTTCGGTACAGCGAAAAATCCGGCGGCCAAGGCTGTCGATAAACCAGAGCCTTTGGCGTTCAACATCCCATATCGGGCCTTCGCCCAACAGGGGTTTCACGTCACACAGAACCGATATCTTCATCAGAAATTCACTTCATTCGCGCCTTTGAGCCCAAGGATGGAACGGGCATCATCCGGTGTTGCAGGGGCCAGGCTGAGACCTGACAGAACGTCTTTGACCTTTTCGATCTGCTGGGCACTGCTGGTGGCCAGTTGCCCCGGTCCCGCCCAAAGGGAATCCTCAAGCCCAACCCGCACATGTCCGCCGGTCGCGGCAGCCGTGGCCGCGATGCGCAACTGGTTGGACCCTGCCCCGAGCACCGACCATTCATAATCATCCCCAAGCAATCTGTCCGCGGTGCGGCGCATCATCATCACATCCTCCGGGTGTCCGCCGATGCCCCCCAAAAGACCAAAAACCGATTGTACGAACAACGGGCCAGAAACCTTGCCGCGCCCTTTCATATGGGCCAGCGTGTAGATGTGACCGATGTCATAACACTCAAATTCAAACCTTGTGCCATTTGGCCCGCATGTGTCGAGGATATGTTCGATATCCTTGAAAGTGTTGCGGAACACCACATCGCGGGAATTTTCCAGATGGTCGTTTTCCCAATCACGTCCCAGATCCGGGAACCGCGACTGCATCGGGTAGAGCCCCATGTTCATCGAGCCCATGTTCAGCGATGACAGCTCTGGCGCGAAATGTGCGGACGGGCCAACACGTTCGTCCACTTTCATGAAGGGGCTGCCGCCGGTGGTGATGTTGATCACAGCGCCGGTTTCCTTGAGCGCGGGCAGAATGCGGCCAAAGGCCTCAACCGTTTGATCTGGCCGGCCGGTTTCGGGGTCGCGGGCATGGACGTGCAGAATGGCCGCCCCTGCCTCTACCGCGCGGCGGCCTTCGGCGATGATTTCATCTGGTGTGACCGGCAAATAGGGCGACATCCCAGGGGTATGGATGGCACCGGTCAAGGCGCAGGTCACGATCACGGTTCCGGTTTTTTGTCGAGCAGTCATAGTCTTAACTTTCTTTTTCTTCTCCGACGAACTTGGCCAGATTGGCCAGCCTGTCGTCGCGCCAATTGCTGCGCGTTTTTCTGTCATACCCCTGAAGCGCGTTGATCACGCTGTCAGACACCGGCCCGGACCAATCCGTACGGCCAGGACGATGTGCCCCGATCCGGTCATAGGCTGGTCCGTAACGGTCAATGAAATCCGCAACGCCGCCGGGGGCATTGAGATCAATCGTTTCAAATGGCCCCATGAACACCCAGCGCCGCGCCAACCCGTCCCGCATTGCGGCATCCACATCCTGCGGGCTGGCAAGGCCTTGTTCAACAAGGGCAAAGGCTTCGTCTAGGATCGCGCCCTGAAGCCGGTTCATGATGAAGCCCTCCACCTCGCGCAGCGTCCGGATCGGCGTTTGCCGGATCGCTTGCATCAACCGGGTTGTAGCCTCCATCGCCTCCGCTGACGTCGCAGGTCCGGGCACCAGTTCCACCGCGGGGATCAGATGCGGCGGGTTCAAGGGATGCGCCACCAGACAGCGGTGCGCACCTTCAAGTCCTTCAGAAAACTGCGACGGCATCAAGGCCGACGTTGAACTTGCGATAACCGCATCTTTGGGTGTGGCGCGATCCAGATCGGCAAAAATGCCGCGCTTGATCTCAACGTTTTCCGGTGTGTTCTCCTGAACATGGCAGACCCCGTCCACCGCATCTTCCATGGACGAAGCGCTCCGTATGCGGGCGCAGACCTCTGCCCCGCTTTGCCCCGACAACAGATCAAGTTCCTCGAGCGATCCGCAAGAACGAGCGATCTGGTCATGAGCGGCCTCCACCGCCCCTTTTTGGGTGTCAAACAACGCGGCATTGTACCCCGCGCGGGCAAATGTGATGGCCCAGGATTGGCCGATCAGACCTGCCCCGATAATGGCGATATTCCGGTTCATGTGTGCCGCACCCCGGTTTCAGGATCGAACAGCAACATACCGCCCGGATCGACCGTGATCTCAACCTCGGCGCCCAGTCGCAGCGGGCTGTCACCATCTGTGATTGCACGCACCTGCGCCCCGTCACGCCCGGCCGTCACGATCGCAAATGCGCCCAACCGTTCAATATCGGTCACAGGGGCTGAACATGGGCCATTGGCACCGGGGGTTAGGCGTACCGCCTCAGGGCGCAGCGCCATCAAACATTCGCCCTTGACCTTTTCGCCCGCCAGCCGGCCCAGTGCGAATTTCATCCCATCACTGTCACCAAAGGCAGGCAGCACCGAAATACGCGGCGCGCCGACCAATTCGGCAACAGCAAGCGTGGCCGGATCGCCGTAAACATCCTCTGGCCGGCCAACCTGTTCAAACCGCCCCTCGTTGAGGATGGCCAATTGATCGGCCACAGCCATCGCTTCATCGCAGTCGTGGGTGACGTAGATGAAAGTTTTGCCCAGCTCCGATTGCAGGCGTTTCAGCTCAAGCCGCATGTCGTCGCGCAGCCGCGCGTCCAAGGCGGCAATCGGTTCATCCATCAGATAGGCACCGGCATCGCGCACCAAGGCACGGCCAATCGCAACCCTTTGCCGTTCGCCACCCGACAGCGCCGCTGGTTTTTTCGAAAGGATGTGTCCGATGTTCAGAACGCCGGTAAGGGCATCGATGCGTTTGTCGATTTCCGATTGATCGGTGTTCCGGCGGCGCAGGGGAAAGGCGATGTTTTCATAGGCGGTCAGCTGCGGAAACAGCGCCAGGTTCTGAAACACCATGCCCAGATTGCGTTCGCTTGGCAGGGCGCGGGTGACATCGACACCGTCGATCAGGATCTGCCCCGCATCCACCGTCTCAAGCCCCAGCAAAAGCCGCAACAACACCGACTTGCCCGACCCCGGAGGCCCAAAGATCGAGGTGAACGACCCGTCCTTCAGGGTCAGGGATATATTGTCGAGGGCGGTCACACCGCCATAGGCTTTGGATACGCCCAATATCTGAATTTCAGCCATCTAGTCGTCCTCCCCCAGCCGCAACCGCAGCCCTGTATTCGGGTCAAAAAGGTGACATTTCCCGAGATCGAACGAGACATTGGCCGCCTCGCCGGGCCGCAAGGAAACGCTGCGGTCAAAGCTGCCGACAAAACGGGTTTGTCCGGTTGAAAAATGCACAAGTTTCCGGCGGCCAACCAATTCGACCAGGACCACCTGAGCGGCCAGGGTGCCCGCTCCCGGCTGGTCCGAAATGCGCAGATGCTCCGGCCGGAAACCGAAGGTCAGTGCAACCCCGCCGCTGGCCCGCGCCTGTTTGGTCAACCGGTCATCCAGCGCAACCGCATCCGCCTCCCGGCCGGCCAGATCCGCAAACATCGCGCCGCCCCGTTCTTCTATCCGCGCACGCACCAGATTCATCGAAGGCGCGCCGATGAAACCGGCAACAAAGGTGTTCTCAGGCCGCGAATAGATGTTCTCGGGCGTGTCGAACTGTTGCAAGGTGGCCTGATCCATAACCGCAATCCGGTCCGCCAGCCCCATCGCCTCGATCTGGTCATGGGTGACGTAGATCATTGTCTGGTTCAGACTGCGCTGCAATTGCCGAAGGTCGCTCCGCATCCGCTCGCGGAACGCTGCATCAAGATTGGACAGCGGCTCATCCAGCAAGAAGATCGACGGCTCGACAATCGCAGATCTACCAATCGCCAGTTTCTGCAGCTCATTCACCGACAGGGATGCAGACGGCGCATCAATGCGGTGGCTGAGCGCCATAAACTCGGCCATTTCCTCAACCCGTCGGTTGATCTCGGCCTGTTGCACCCCCTGTACCTCCAACCCGAAGGCCAAGTTCTTGCGCACCGACATATGCGTAAAGATGGCGTAGTTCTGGAACACAAACCCAACGCCGCGTTTTTGCATCGGCACATTGGTGACATCCGTTCCGTCAAACCGGATGGTGCCGCCACTGACATCCTCGATGCCTGCGATCATGTTCATCGTCGTGGATTTCCCGCAGCCCGACGGCCCGAGGATCGCAACAAACTCTGCATCGTTGATCGCAAGATTCATGTTTCGAACAGCGGTGAATTCACCGAACTTTTTTGAGGTGCCCTCAAGCGTTACACTTGCCATCAGCTTGCATCCTTTTTCTTGACGCGGGCCATCAGCACCGCAGTAAGCACCGACAGTGCAACAAGGACCGTGATCCCGATGGAGGCCACATAGGACCATTCGAGATCCTGAAAGGTGCGTTTGTAGAGAAACAGCGACAGGCTTTCAGTGGCGACGCCCGGCCCGCCACCTGTCATCACAAACAACATGTCAAAGATCTTGAAACACTCGATCACCCGCAGCCCGATTGCGATGGCGATGACGGTCTTGATGCGCGGCAGTGCGATGCGAAAGAACCGTTGCCGCCAGTTGGCACCAAGGATCGTTGCCGCCCGCATTTGATCTTCGGGCACGCTCATCAGTCCGGCAAAAAGGATCAAAAACATCAGCGGCGTCCACTGCCAGACATCCGCGATCACAACAGCGATGAATGCGCGGGTGGTGTCATTGAGCCAGTTGACATCCAACGCCCCTGGCCAAACCAGTGACAAAGCGGAATTCAGCGGGCCAGTTTGTTGAAAAATCAGGAAAAAGATGTATCCTGCCACCGCCGGCACAATCATCATCGGCATCAGGATCAGGCTATAAAGCACGGGTCGCCCGAACACGCCCTCATAAAACAGCGCGGCCAACATCAGGCCCAGCAGAAACTCAATCGGGACTGCCACCGCAACAAAGAGCAAGGTCCGCCCGACCGAGCCCCAAAGTCCGTCGTCCTGCATCAGATAGGTATAGTTGTCGAACCAGTTCCACGACATCCATGCCAGATACCAGGGATCACCATCCAGCGGCGTCCACCATGTCAGCGAGATAAAGATCTGCATGATCAGAGGGAACGCGACGATGAAAACCAGCAGCACCTGCGCGGGAATCAACAGCCGTACGGCAAGGGACCGGCGCGATTGTGCAAGCTTGTCCGCGGGCGGTTCCTCAACGGACAGAGGTGCAGAAGAAGTTGCATCAGTCATTGTTTCAGTGCTCCGAATGTCAGACCACGCACGAGGAACCTTTGGATCGAAATGCCAAGGATGATCGGCGGCACGGCGGCCAACAGGCCCAGCGCGGCCTTTGCGCCATAAAGTTGTCCGCTTGCCGCTGTGGCCAGCGCGTTCATGTAAACAGGGATCGTCGTCCAGTCCTTGCGGGTCAGCAGCAGCGCGATGAGGTAATCGGACCAGTTGAGGATAAAGATAAACAGGGCTGTCGAGGCCACCGCGGAGGCAACAATCGGCAATGTGATTTGCCGGAAAGCCTCAAACGGGGTGCAGCCCTCGACGATGGCCGCCTCTTCGATCTCGCGGGGCAATTCGTCGAAATAGGCTTTCATCAGCCAATAGGAAAACGGCAGCGTCACGATGCCATAGATCAGGGCCAGCCCCCACCATGTGTCGATCATCCCGAGGAACGACCACATGATCATCACCGGGATCATCACCGCCAGCGGCGGGAAGATCCGAAGTTGCAGCAGGGAAAGTCCGATGCTCTCATGCACACGCTCGCGGCTCACCGCATATGCCGCCGCCGTACCGCAGATCACTGCAATTAACGTGCCGGAGATTGCCGTCAAAAGGCTGGCATAAAGGGGCCGCCAGACGGTCCGGTCCAATCCGACCATTTGATCGGGGGAGTTGCCGGTGAACACATAGCGGAAATTGTTCAGCGTCGGGTCTTTGGGCAAAAAGGTCAGCCCGCCAGCGGCGGACGTCCATTCCGCAGCCGGCTTGAACGCCATGGATGCCATCCAGGAGATCGGCAAAAGCGCAAGCGCAGCAAAAAAGGCCACCGCAAGGGTGCGTAATAGTAGTCCAGTCATTGTGATCTCCGGTTGGGTCACGATCCCGCAGCGATCCTGTGCTGCGGGATCGCTGGGGTTAGCCTTTGTCGATGAGCGTTGGCCACGCTGCACGACTGGCTTGAATGGCAGGGATCATCTTTTCCTCGCCCTTCCGTTTGATCACCCGTTCCCATTTGCGCTGCGCATCGCGCATCGCATCCTCGGGTGATTTCTGCCCTGTTAATGCGGCCTGCAATTCCTCATCCAACGCGGAATCGAACGCCGTCTGCCCGGCAAAGTTGATGGTTGGTGCCGACCTCGCAATGGTCTCGCGGATCGTGTCCATCATATAGGGATGATAGGTGTCCTCCACGAATTGTTCCGAGAAGTTGGCCTTCTGGAACGGATCGAAGTAACCCGCCGGATTGCCTGTCATCCACGAATAGATCCGCGTCGAGCTGAGCCATTGCAGGAACAGATAGGCCGCTTCGGGGTTGGCACTGTTGGAACTCACGGTGCCGGTGATGTTGTAGTAGATCACCGAACGGCGCACCAAATCACCATCATGGTTCACACCGGGCGGGATATAGGCGCTCAACTGCCCTGCAGCGGGGCTTGCCGGAGTGCCATCCTCATTCATCCGGTCCACAAACTTGGTGACGTTGGTATAGGTCGTCAGATGCGGTGTTTGCCCGCTTCCGATCCCGGCATAGCCCTCGGCATAGGTCCAGGACAATGCATCAGGGTGCGCCCATTCGCGGGATTTGACGTATTCGGACGCCGCCTTGATCGCCTGATCGGTATCAAGGTTAGGCCGACCGTCCTCGTCGAACCAATACATGTTCGGCACCGCCTGCGCGGCAAGTCTGGCATAAAAGCGTGGCAAGCCCCAGAACGGCGCCATGTCGTTGCCATTGCCGTAGATCTTGCTGCCGCCAAGGCCGGTCCGGCCGGTAAAGAACGCGCTGATCTGATCGCTTTCTTCCCATGTGTTTGGCGGCGCGAGTACACGGCCATACTGATCCTGAAACGGCTGGGCATGGGCAGAATCTTCAAAGTAGCCCTTGTTGTAAACCCAGGTTTGAAAGTCACCATCCAGCGACGCACCATAATAATCGCCGCCATATTTATACAGCAATTCAGCGGTTTGCGCTGTGGGCGTTCCACGTTCCTCATCCGCCCAATCAGGCTGGTGGGTTGCGACGAAATCATTGAGGTTCATCGCGCCGCCGGCCTCGACCAGATCGCCAAGGCTGTTCCATGGATGGGTGTAGATATCAAAGGCACCCGATTGCGTGGTCACATCTTGCAAAACCCGCTTCCAGATGTCGCCTGCCGGTGCGCCGACGATCTCGATCTCCACGCCGGTTTCCGCTTCCCACACCTCTTTGACCGAGGGGCCGGACGGGAAAGGCTGTGTGATCTGGCCGATGGCACCATCGGTCAGGAGCATTGTGATCTTTGCAGGTGCCCGCCCTTCGGCAACCATCTTTTTCATCGCTTCGATGGCGCGGCCCTCTGAATGCGATTCATTGTACTGGAACCGCTCCGCACCAGGAAATCCTGTTGGACCGCCCGTCATTCCCGACGCAAGCGCCGATGCATGGGCTGGTCGCACGAACCGAGGGTTGATGCCAACAGCACCAAGCGCCGTCATCGCAGCGCCGCCTTTCAGCATTCCTCTCCGCGTAATGTTGGTCTTTGTCATAACTTCCTCCCTGAGACACGCTCTCCGCCCTTCTTGATCGGCCGCGTTTCATCTCGTTCCCTTAGGGAAGAGGAAACGTTTACATTAGTCAATCCTGAATCTCGCCGAAGTTTTGACCCTCAAATCTACATCATATAAACCTTTATTTATAAACGATAAATAACTATTAATTGAAAAATTTGGCGATTTTCGATCCGATTCCTCACGCAAAATTTCGAAATTTCTTGACAATGCACTTCGACTTTTCAAGGATCAAACTGGAAACGTTTACTTGAGCTATGTACGCCAGTTTGACATAGTCGAATCAACACAAAGGGAGAGACCACAATGGAAACCATCAAGGGACCGGGCCTGTTTTTGGGCCAGTTCGCCGGCGACGACGCGCCGTTCAACAGCCTCGACGCGATTTGCGGATGGGTCAAAGAATGCGGCTTTGAAGCCGTTCAATTGCCGATGTGGGACACCCGCTTTATCGATCTGAAAAAAGCCGCCGAATCAAAGACCTACGCCGATGAACTAAACGGTATCGCCAAGGAAAACGGCGTTGTGATCTGTGACACGGCAAGCCACATTCAAGGACAACTTTGCGCCGTTCACCCCGCCTATGACACATGGATGGATGGCCTCTGCCCCCCCGAAGTGCGCGGCAACCGCAATGCGCGGCAAGCCTGGGCGATTGAACAGCTCAAGGATTGCGCCCGCGCATCAAAGAATCTCGGACTGACCGAACATGCGACCTTCAGCGGCGCTTTGGCCTGGCCTTTCTGGTACCCGTTCCCGCAGCGGGATGAAGCCCTGATCAACGAAGCCTTTGACGAATTGGCCCGCATCTGGCTGCCGGTTCTGGACGTCTACGAAGAGAACGGCGTGGATCTGTGCTTTGAGCTGCATCCAACCGAAGATCTCTATGATGGTGTGACCTTTGAGATGTTCCTTGAGCGAGTGAACAACCACAACCGTTGCCACATCAACTACGACGCAAGCCATTTTGTGAAACAGGGCTTGGACTACGTGCAATTCATCGATTTCTACCATGAGCGGATCAAGATGTTCCACGTCAAGGACAGCGAATTCAACCCAACGGGCAAGCAAGGCTTCCTGTCCGGATACCAGCCATGGCTGAAACGCGCCGCGCGGGACCGCAGCCTGGGTGACGGGCAGACGGATTTTGGCGCGATTTTCTCCAAGCTGACGGAATATGATTTCAAGGGTTGGGCCGTCTACGAATGGGAAGACTGCATTGAACACCCCGAGGATGCCGCCCCCAAAGGGGCCCAGTTTATCCGCGATCAGATTCGCCGGGTCACAGACAAAACCTTTGACGATTTTGCCGGTGGCAAAGGCGATGTCTCAGGTGCCCGCGCGATCCTGGGCCTGGAGTAAGCGACATGGCAATCGAATCCTTTGGAACAGAACAAGCCGCAAGAAAATTGCGGCTTGGCATGGTCGGCGGTGGTCGCGGCGCGTTTATCGGCGCGGTGCATCGCATGGCCGCCCGTCTGGACGACAAATGGGACATTGTTGCAGGGGCGCTGTCGGCGGACCCGGACAATGCCAAGGCCTCCGGTGCGGATCTGGGGCTGGACCCGGATCGCGCCTACACAAGCTGGCAGGACATGGTCAAAGCCGAAAGCAACCGCGAGGACGGCATTGACGCGGTCTCCATCGTGACGCCGAACCACCTGCATTTTGAGGTCTCCAAAGCATTCCTCGAGGCAGGTATCAACGTCATCTGTGACAAACCCATGACCGTCACCTTTGCGGAATCCCAAGAACTGGTGCGCATCGCGGACGCCAGCGGCGTGCAGTTTGTGCTGACCCAGAACAACACCGGCTATCCCTTGGTGCGGCAGGCCCGCGCGATGGTGGCTGATGGCACATTGGGCGAGATTCAAGTCATTCGCACGTCGTATGTGCAGGATTGGCTGACCACGGCGCTGGACGCTGAAGGGCAGAAACAGGCTGCATGGCGGACCGATCCCAAGCTGGCGGGCGTCGGTGGGTCCATCGGTGATATTGGCGTGCATGCGTTTAATCTTGCGGCCTTCATCTCTGGGCTTGAGCTGGAAGAGGTCTGTGCCGATCTGCGCAGCTATGTTCCGGGTCGCCAGCTTGATGACAATGCCAACGTCCTGCTGCGCTACAAGGGTGGCGCGACCGGAACGCTTTGGACCAGTCAGGTTGCACCGGGGAATTACAACCGTCTGAGCATCGGCATCTATGGCACCAAGGGCGGGCTTGAATGGGTCGGCGAGGATAATGACAACCTCTATTACACCCCCTTCGGAGAGCCGACACGCACCATCACTCGCGGCGGTCCCGGCGCAATGGATGTGGCCAACGCAGGCACCCGAATGCCGCCACGCCATCCTGAGGGCTATATCGAAGGCTTCGGGAACATCTACTCCAACGCCGCCGAGATTATCTGGGCTGCAAAGGAAGGGCGTGACCCGGACCCGTTTGCCACTGACTTACCAACCGTGCGCGACGGCGCCACGGGCCTCGCGTTCATCGAGGCATGTGTGCAATCATCCAATGCAGGCGCGGTCTGGCAGAAGGTGGCAAAGGCAGGCTGAGCCGCCTCATGCCACCCCGCAGACCTCAACCGCAACAAAGGAGCGCAGCTTGACCCCGACCGAAATTTTTCGCCGCACGGCAATGGGACGGGGTCTCGCTGACATCCGGCAGGTCACTATCACAGATGGCCCCGGTGCCAGCGGCCGACTGATCGAGGTGCGCACGCCAAGCGGGCTTTGCGCCGATATCGCGCTGGATCGGGGGGGCGATCTGCTGCGCCTATCTTACAAGGGGGCCGAAATCGGCTGGCATTCCAACACCCTCGCCCCCTGCCCTTGGCCAGACAGCGAAGCCGAACATGGCCTTGGGTTTCTGCGCGGCTTTGATGGCTTTATGGTGACATGCGGGCTCGATCATCACGGAGTGCCGACAGAAACCCCTGCGGACGATTTTTTGTATCCGCTCAGAGACAACAACGTGCATCCGTTACACGGACGCATTGCCGCGCAAAAGGCGGAGGTTCTCGAAAAGCAGATCGATTGGGACAACGGCGTAATCTGCATCAAACTACGCATCCAACAGGCCAGTGTTTTTGGCGAAAACCTCGAACTGCTGCGCACCTACCGGTTTTCCCTTTCCGCCGCCGAGATCACTATTGCGGACCATGTCACCAATCGCGGGTTTCGCCCGGTCCGGCACGGCATCCTCTATCACTTCAACGCGGGCTATCCGTTCCTGAATGCACAAAGCAGCCTGACCGGCGATTGCTGGCCTCTGCGCGATCAGCTTGATGCAAGTGGCGCTGAGCCATCGGAGGATCATGTCGAAGTCGTGCAAGCCTGCGCCGCACCTCAGGACGGCCATATCGGCCTGACCAACGGCGCGGGTTGCACGTTGTCTATCCAATTTGATCCCGACACCCTGCCCGTGACTGCGCTTTGGCAGGCATTTCAATCCGGCACCTTCGCCCTCGGCCTGGAGCCACAGACCGATTTGAACGACAAGAAACAATCACATCTGGTTGCCGGAGCGCAGAGAGACTACTATCTGACCGTGTCTGTAAGCGGGCCATGAAATTTGCGGCCCGTGCCTGCCTTTATGTGAGAGTTATACCTTTATGAAATCCAAGGCCCCCAAGGTGTCAATCAAGGACGTCGCGCAGGCCGCAGGGGTTTCCATTGCAAGTGTCAGCCGGGCCATGAACGAGGGAACCGGCAATGTCTCGGAGGCGACGCGCCAAAAGGTCGAAAAAGCCATTGCAGAGCTGAACTATCGCCCCAACTGGATCGGCAAGGCGCTGCGCGGACATTCCAACAACACCTTTGCCATGATCATTTCCAGCATCCAGAACAACTTCTTTTCTGCCGTGGCCTGGGAAATCGAGCGCCGCCTGAACGATGAAGGTGCGGCAATGCTGTTGTTCAACTCGAACGAAAACGTCCAACTGCAAGATCGCTGCCTCGAAGAGATCCGTTCGCGGCAGGTGGCTGGTGTCTTTATGCTTTGCGCGGTCGATAGTCCAAATCTCAAGGAACTGGCCGAACATACACCGGTGATCCTGATCAACCGGCAAATTGACGATTTGCCCGACCTGCCGTTTATCGGCATTGACGACCGGTCCGCAGCCAGCGAATTGGCCAAGGCAATCATGCGTGAAAACGATGGCCCGATTGCCCTCATTCACGGCCCCCAGACATCCAATACCAGCCGCGCCCGTCTGGACGGGTTCCGCAGTGAGTTCGAACGAGAAGGCCGCGCCATTCTGCCCGAGAACATGATCGAGGCCGAACTGTCGATGGAAAGCGGTTATGCCTGCGCCGTTCACCTCATGAACACCGCCAAGACCCCCTACTCCGCCATCGTCTGCGGCAACGACCAAATCGCCTATGGCGCCTACCGGCGGTGCCGCGAATTGGGCCTGAACGTGCCGCAGGATACGGCGATCTACGGCTTTGATGACAACCCCCTGAACCACTGGCTTGCCCCATGGTTGAACACGGTGAGTGTGCCCCATGTCCGCTACGCCGAGGAGGCAGTCGAACGGATGAAGCGTTTGGTCAACGGGCAAACCGTTGAGAATGCGATCCTGCCTTACGACATTATCCTACGACGCTGATTTCGGCGAGCGACGGGCATTCAGGCCTGTTGCAAAACGCGCAGGTTCTGCCCTCTTACCGCATAAAGCAATAACGCGCTCATCCCTCCTATAAACAGCTCCAACCCTAGAATCTGCAACATCGCCGCGTTTGGAATGCCGTCCGCCACCACACTCACAATCCGAGACAGCCCAAACGACAGATACACGGCTGTGGAAAGGATCAACGCCACCACCGTAAGTCGCGACCGGAATGCGCCAACCAGAATAACGGCACCAGCCAAAAGGATCATCGCGCCCGGCGATCTGAGTTCATTGAGCAGATTCACGTCGTCGCCCACACTGATCCCCGCCGAAGCGTGAAACGCATGCGGCAAAAACAGAACGCCAATTCCCACCCCCACAGCGATCAACCCGGAGAAGGCCAGCAAGATCTTGGTCATCATTGAGGTATTCATGTCATCTTCCTTGTTTCAATTGATGATCCAAAGGTAACGCCGAGATCCGCATGAACAATGATAGTATGTCCAAGTTTTATATCTGTTCGTCCTGAATAACTGGACGTGAGACCATCTATTCGATATCAAACCAACCCATGTCTCCTGCCGATACACATATCCCTGACCCCGCTGCCGTGGCCCAGCCGATTGGCGATCCCTTGGGCGAAGTGCTTCATCTTCTCAAGTTATCCGGCACATTCTACTGCCAGACGGACTTGTCCGCCCCTTGGGGGTTTAATGTGCCAAAAGTGGACGGTGTTCTGGCCTTCATAGTTGTCACAGAAGGCCAGTGTTGGTTGGAGATCGGGGACAGAAAACCACTGTTGATCGGCCAGGGTAATCTGGTCCTTCTGACCTCAGGCGCCCCGCACATCTTGCGCAGCGGTCCAGATGCCAAAACCGAAGATCTTGCCAGTCTCCCCGTACGCAAGATCACCGATGCCTATGAGACCTTGCATTATGGCGGCGGCGGCGACGTGACCCGCGCCATGTATGGAATTGTCCGGTTTGACCATGCGGCAGGCCAACGGCTGATGGCCATGTTGCCAGATGTTCTCAAAATTGACACTTGGCAAGGATACGCAGGCACATGGCTGCAAAGCACACTGCAGTTCATTTCAAACGAAGCACGGCAGTTGCGCCCCGGCGGCGAAACAGTGATCACCCGGCTGGCCGATGTGGTGGTTATCGAAGCGATCAGAAACTGGATCAACACCGCGCCGGAGGCCAACACCGGCTGGTTGCAAGCCCTGCGCGACGCCCAGATCGGCCAGGCCATCATGGCCATGCATCGCACCCCTGCTGAGGGATGGACGGTCGAAACCTTGGCCAAGACCGCCGGCATGTCCCGCTCTGCCTTTTCCGCGCGTTTCACGGCCCTCGTAGGGCAGTCAGCCATGCAATACCTCACAGTTTGGCGCATGCAACTGGCGCGTCAGAAGCTGTTGGAAACGGGGCTGCCTCTGGCCACAATCGCCGACAGCCTGGGCTACACGTCAGAACCCGCGTTCAGCCGCGCGTTCAAACGGGTTTTTGGCGTATCCCCGGGCCAAATTCGACACAAAAAGGAAGCCAGTCCCGCACAGTAAAGAGCATATGAAGATCAGGACCGGCCTTTTTTCAGGGCAGCAAGCCGATTACCTCGATGATTTGCAAGCAGGGCTTTATAGCCAGCCTCACAAACCAATTGCCGCAGCAGCCAGTGAACTGCAAATGGAGGAATCTCATTTAAGTGGTGCCGGGGGCGGGGTTTAAAAAGAATAGCAAGTATCAGATTTTAAACAGAAATATATACGTATAAAACTCCTTGTACCCCATTCGGTACCCCCAACTCCGCATTTGCCTCTGGTGCGAGTACGAAAACTTGTTTTGAAACCTGGTCACGTTCCCTCGTGTGAACGAATATCAAATATTTGTAGCAGACAGGCGCTCCAACCGACGGCAATCGACCAATGTCCTTGCCATTCAACGTGACGTCGATGATGTGTAGACCGCCGCGGAAGGCGGCTGGGGTTCTTCTCGGCAAGATGGGCTGTCGGCCCAAAGAAGTCATCTAGGCTCCCTGTAGCGAACGTCTGCAACGAGCCCAAAGTTCAAATAGCTGCGTTGTGCACGAATGGCGGCTTTCCTCAGGAACTGATTTTCGCCTGTTGACTACTTTGAGGGCGAGAAGCCTTGTGTGAGCCTTTGCCCATTCAAAGTGTGGGTGCAGCATGAGCAGAATGGCTTCATGGAATTGGCAGTCAGATCGGGGTCAACCAAAGCTAAGCGATTGTCGTCATCCACATAAAGACCGCTAAAGTAGGAACTTTCTCCAGTCCGAACGAAAGGCCGACCTTCTTCTTTGGTTTCTGACACCAACCAAGAAATTGGTTCGTCGTTGTCCAGCCTGCTCACGGCCTCGCTATGAACCTCATCCCAGTTCTGGCCGACCTTGGACAATAAGAACTTAAACAACGGTGTATAGTCTAAGCCATGCCGATGTTTCTTGTGCATTGTTCCAAGCATCGATTGGTCGCGGTCAGCCTTTTTTGTGCCGCGTTCCCATTTCGCTTTTCCTCCATCACCATGGCGCACACCATAGGTTCGAGTGTTAACTTTTCGATAAAGTGGTTTCTTTTCGTGTCCCATAGAAGAGAAGGCTTTCTTTGTTGTCGTTGCCCACTTTAATGCACGATTAGATATCTCCTGAGTGTCCTTGACTAGAACAATGCATATCAAAGCGGTCATTCTTTTTCTACTGGTAGAAGTCGGCTTTGTCCCGCACAGCCGCCATTCGGCCTTCTTTGTGTCGTGCCCCACCCTACAAGTTGGCAATGCCGACCGAAACTGTCACATGTCGGGTATGAGCCCGAAGTGGACCAGATTGAAAGTCCTCATAATATCTGCTTTCTTCATAGTGGATCGAAGGGATCAGACATGTTTGAACGTTTACTCCGGAAAAGGAGTTTCAAGTATAAATGCAATGAATGTGGAAAACATCATGAGGGATCGCCATCCTTCTCCGTGAAGTACCCCCCATATTACTTTGATGTTCCAGAAACAGAGAGAAGTAATCGGATTCAATATTGCGATGACCTTTGCAAGATAGTCCCAAGCGATAATGACACGAGTGAAGACCCGATTTATTGCATCAGGGTCATTCTGGAAATCCCGATTATAGGGGCATCCGAGCCTTTTACATGGGGTGTGTGGATAACCCAGTCGGAAGAGAATTTCGAAAAATACACAGAAACCTTTGAAACTGATCAGTCGGATGAACAGAGCTTCGGATGGCTGCCTGTGAACTTGCCATTTTACAATAACACTCAGATTGGCGAACCACTTACCCATCTTGAGGGTGAAGTTTATTGGGGCTCAAAAGGCCAGAGACCAAAAGTAATCTTGTGGAAAAATGCACATCAGCTTGCAGTTGATCAAAGGAAGGGTATCAGTTGGAAACAAGCAACCAAAATTGCAAATCAAGCGAACGGCGGTAGAGAGCCCAGAGCAGAAGTCTTCAAATAATGCTGCGAGCGCGCGTAGCACGAGAATCGCCGTATCTGCTCGATTCGTGACACTGCGCGACGGCGGAGATACCTGCCATTCAGTCGTCGCGCAGCAAAAATTTTGGCGGCAAGGATCAAGTCGCGGACTTTACAGGCATTCGCCGTGCCAGGGACAAAGCCTGTTTCAATAGTCAATACTCATCAGACGGGTTGGATCTGGTGCGCACCTATTACTGCCAGTTCAGCGTCCCGCCCGTGCAGTGTCGCGTAGGATTTGGATCCGGTTCTATGAGTCGGCACATTTTCTTTGGGCTTTACGAAGACGTTTTCCGATTGGCCGCTACACATCGAGGCGTTTTTCAACAAGTTCAATCGTAGTACGGTAATGCGCCGACAGCCGATCAATGGCTGCGCCTTGGTCACCTCCGATCACGGCCTCCAGAAGCGCGCTGTGCTCTGTTTCTCGCAGGCGGCCATCGGGTGTAGACGTGACCGCGAGGAACCGCGCGCGGGCGGCTTGGTACATCAGGTCATCGCAGAAGTTAAGTAGGCGTGGAGAGCCGCATGGCTCAATCAACTTGAGATGAAAGCTGCGATGCGCCGCTTCCCATTCAAGATCGGGGAGTCCTTGAGCGTCAGCATAATGTGTTTCGGACAACACGTGAAACGCCACCTTGCAATCACGCCGCCAGCTTTCATCGCCGCGTTCCATGGCGCGGCGCAGCGCAATCGTTTCGAGAGCTATGCGGGTGTCGGCCAGATCTCGCAGGTCTTCGACCGTCATCAAGGGTGCAGCAAAGCCTTTCTGGTCGCGCTGTACGATCAGACGCTCCGCAGTCAGCCGGTTCAGCGCCTCCCGCACCGGATTGTTCGAGGTCTCGTAACGGTTGGCCAGGGCGGACACATTTAGCCGTGCGCCGGGTTTAAGCGCGCCGGTCATCAGATCAACCTTCATGCGGCGATAGACTGCGGTTGCGGTCGTTTCGCGCACGCCGGGTGAATTGAACGGGTCGCCAAGAACAGGAAACGCGGTCATGCCAAGGCCTCCAGCAGTTTTTGGGGGGTCAGCGGCATTGCAGTCAAGCGAACCCCGAGCGCGTTGCGAATGGCATTCCCAACAGCACCCGCAACAGGGCCCATCGTGCATTCACCTACCCCAAGGGCCGGGTTGTTTTCGGCATCCATGATCTTGACCTCCAGCTTGCTTGGTAGCTCGTCCCAGTTGATGATGGAATAGGTATCCCAGCCCCGTGCCGACAATCCATCAGGTCGCAGTACCGTCTCTTCTTTCAAAGTCCAGGACAAAGCCTGAATGATACCTCCCTCAATCTGGTTGCGTACCCCGTCGGGATCAACAGGCAAACCGCAATCAACCGCGCAATGGACGTTCGTAACATGAAGGGCCGCGTCAGCTTCCAGCCGAAGCGCCACGGCGAAATAGGCTGCCTTGTTTTTGTAGCGGCCCAGTCCGATGCCCCAACCGATACCGTCGCCCCCGCTGCTGCGATCGTCCCAACTTGCCATATCTGCTGCGCAGCGCAGGACCGCGCGCGCACGTGGGTCTTCCAAGTGCGCAAGGCGGAAAGCAACCGGATCAGCCCCCACCGATAGCGCACATTCATCCATCAGGCTTTCGATGGCAAAGACATTGGCATGCGCCCCCAGCGACCGCAGCGCGGAGGTCCGCACCGGTTGCGCCTTGATCATATCATACGTGACCTGGATATTCGGCACCGCATAAAGCGGAATCGCATTCCGGTCTCCCCCGCCGCCAAAAGGCACTTGGCCGGGATCCTCAATGTCTGAGGCCGCATGTGGATCGCCTAGTCGCCATGCCGACAGCAGATTGATGCCGTCGCCCCAGCCGGGCCGTGTGAGATGCGTGAGCGAGCGCACCTTATGCGTCCAGCCCGTGATGCGCCCCTGCGCAAGGCTGGCGCCGACATCGACCATCATGCCTGAGCCGAGCGGCGCAGACGTCATTTCCTGCGTGCGCGTCCATGACACGCGCACTGGTGCGCCGACAGCACGGGCACAAAGCGCCGCATCAAGGGCCACATCATCGGCCCCGTTGTGGCCATAACATCCCGCCCCCGGAACATGGATCAGGCGCAGGTCTTCGGATGCAATGCCCAACGTACGGGCAATTTCATCACGGGTCGGATAGACCCCTTGCGACTGCGTCCAGACGGTCATGCCTTTGTCATCGGGCCGGGCCACCGCTGTCGAAAGTCCGACAGAGGCATGAGCCAGAAAAGGCCGGGTGACGCAGAGTTCAACATCAACGGAGGTGACCGCGTCACCCCTTGTTAGGATGCGCCGCCGCTCTGCCGGCAGATCCTTGAGCAGCGCGGGCAGGTCCGCGCCTTCGGGCAGATCCGGCGTGTCCCAGCTGACATGCGCGCTGGCCGCCTGGGCCGCGCGGATTGCGTCATGCTCTGTCTCGGCGACCAAGGCGACAAAGGACTCATCCCGCACGACATGACGGACGCATGGAAGGGCCGCCAAAGCCGTCTCATCGCACTGCAACAGCACACCAGCCGTGCAGGGCGGATGCAGGACACGCGCGTGAAGCATCCCGGGCAATGTGAAGTCCTGCAGGAAGGCACCTGGCTTGCCGGTCAATCTATCCCGCAAATCATGGGGTACCGTTTTCTCGGGCAGAACGCTGTAATCGGATCGGGGCTTGGGGGACAGCGCCGGATCGACCGGCACGTCAAGATCAAGACTGGGTGCGACGGCATCGTAAAGGGCCGCCATGTCGGCAGTCCCACGCCCGCAATCGGCGACGCCAGCGTCCTCCGGATGGACATTTTGCAGCCGGGCACCCTCGGCCAGCGCCAGTGCACGCGCATGTGTGCATGCCTGGCGCACCGCAAGCCCACCAACCTCGACAGAAATCGATGCTGACGACCACAGTTCGTTGGGCGTTTCCGCCGTGCGGCCTTGCACCAGGTCGATGATCTCCATCGGCACTTCCAGTTCTTCGGCCGCGATGCGCATCAGCGCGTGGCCGATGCCCTGCCCGATCTCGACCTTTCCTGAACGGATCTGCACGCGACCGCTTTCAAAACCCACCCAATGCGAAATGAGCGGTGCGGCCTTGAGGCTTGTGGACGGCGCGGTCATAAAACCGTCCGCGCCGCACGCAGGATGCGCATATGCGCCCCGCAACGACAGATGTGGCGCTCGTCAAGCGTCTGAAGCAGATCGCCGCCTTTCCCCTGATCCCGCAAGGCCGTCACCGTCATCAAAATGCCGGGGATGCAAAAGCCGCATTGCGCCGCGTTCTCCTCCATGAAAGCTGCGATGACAGGATCATCTGCACGCAACCCTTCAACGGTACGCACCTCCGCCCCTTCCAGGTCCCACAGCGGTGTCTGGCAGGATTGCACGGCTTGCCCGTTCACGATCACCGTACACGCTCCGCAATTCCCCTCACCGCATCCCAGCTTGGCCGCGAAGAGATCCAACTCACCGCGCAGCAGATGCAAGAGCGGGCCGTCAAAGGTGGTTTCGACCGCCATACCGTTGACCGTCAGTGCCGTCATGTCAGCGCGCCATCCGACAGGCCGGACCGCTCCATGCTGCGCAGATACCAGTTCCAGGTGCCATCCGCGAACATATCCGAAGCGAGAAACTTTTTGCAGTCGTCGATCTCTTCCTGCGGCATGAGGTCGATCTTGCCTGCGGCCATCGCCATTAACTGAACCTCCATAACACGGTCCAGTTCTGCGGCAGCAACAACGGCATCGCGCACACTGCGGCCCGTGACAAGAACGCCGTGGTGTTTGAGGATAAGTGCCTTGCCGCTGCCAAGCGCGTCGACCATTGATCCTCCCTGATTGTGAATCTCGGGTGCATCGAAATCCTCGACAATTGCAATCTCGTCATGCCAACGGCCCGAGTTGCGATCATAGGGCTGCACATTGGCGCCAATAGCCCCCATCGCAATGGATGCTTTGGAATGATGATGCAGGATGCAGGTCACATCGGGCCGCGCCTTGTAGACATCCCCGTGGCACAGGATCGACGGGTTGATCCGTTTGCCTTCAATCAAAGGTTTTGTGTCCATCGTGCATTCGGCCAGATCTGACACTGTGACTTCCTCGACAGATTGGCCGATCTGATACGTCCAGTACGTGTCCGATCCAGGCAACCGCGCCGTCAGATGCGCAAGCAGGCCAAGGCCCAAACCGTTGAAGGCCATGGCACGATATCCCAGGGCGAGTTCGTTTTTCAGCTCTTGGGTGGCGTCACGTTGATTGTCAGGCATTTTGAAATCCTTCAGCGAACAAGAATAAGCGATAGTGCGGGAAATGCTATCACCAGTGCGAGGGCAATCGCCATGATCGCGGCGAATGGGGCCGCCCCCATGAAGACATCACGCAAGGTGATCCGGTCGTCGTCAAGGTTGGCCTTGACCACAAAGGCCGAGATGCCCAACGGCGGGGTCAGCAAACCGATTTCGACCGCGATGATAGTCACGATGCCGAACCAAACCAGATCGCCGCCCATACCCGCGACGATTGGCGCAAAAAGCGGCACGCAGATCAACATGATCGACGTCGAATCCAGGATGGATCCCATAACGAGGATCAGCGCGACATAGGCGACAACGATCCCGACGAAGCCCAATTCAGAGGCGCGCAGCCAGTCGCCCAGTGCATCTGGAAACCCTGACAGCGCCAGCATCCGTGAATACATCGTTGCCGCCACGAAGAGTATGCAGATGGCAGCGGTGATGTATCCGGTCTCGCGGAGGACCTCCCAGAATGTCTGAAAGCTTAATGCGCGGCGGACAAGTGCGATGACCAGCGCACCGAGTGCGCCGACGGCACCGGCCTCTGTCGGGGTGAAAAGCCCTCCGTAAAGTCCCCCGAAAACCGCACCGATCAGAATGACCACCGGCGCGAGTTTGGCTGCAACGGTTTGCAGAGGCATTGGCGGGCCGTCCAACACACGTGGTGCGCCAAGCGTTTTTGGCGCAAAATGTGCAGCACCCAGAATACCAATTGCATAGAGGACTGCGAGCATCAGGCCGGGAATAACGCCCGCAATGAAAAGATTGCCGATCGAGACCTCGACCAGAACACCGTAAATAATGAGGAGAAGGGACGGAGGGATCAGCATACCCAGCACGGATGATCCGGCAACGACCCCGACGGCGAAGCGTGGTGCATAGCCGCGGTCGATCATCTGGGGGACGGCCACCTTGGTGAAGACCGCAGCGGATGCAATCGAGACACCGGTGATTGCCGCGAAGATCGCATTCGCGCCGACTGTCGCAATACCAAGCCCACCCTTGATGCGCCGAAACGCGGTCTCGGCAACATCGTAGGCGTCACGCCCAACCCCCGCCCGTTCAACCAGCAGCCCCATCAGAACAAAAAGCGGGATCACCCCAAACACATATGACGAGATGGAGTCCTTGGCCGCCAGCCCGATCAGCCGCGCTGCAAGTTCCGGATCACCGCGCAGTGCCCAGACCGCAAGAAAGGACGTGAGTGCAAGCGCCACTGCGACATGCAGGCCCAGCCAGATCAGGCCCACCATTCCCACAACCGACAATAGACCGACTGTAGCTTCGATGCTCATGGCTGGCTCTCTTTCCAGGTGATGCTGCGTAGATAGATCGCTGCACAGGTCAGTGAACCAAGAACAACAATGAGGCTGATTGGCCAAGTCGGAAAGGTGATGACACCCAAGGTGCCGACATAGTCGCCGCGCGACCATGCCTTGGTCAGGATCGGCCAGGACGCATAGGCGATGCATCCAAACAACGCGGCACCCGCCAGACCGAACATTCCAGCAAACCAAGGGTGCAATCGTGGACGCTGCGCCAGGATCAGCTTTGCCAGCGCGTCCGATTTGATGAAACGCCCCGCCAGAAGAGCGGAGGGTGCCTGCAAAAAGACAATGCCTGTAATCGACAAGGCGACGAGCTCGGGTATGGCAGGAAGCGGTCGATTGAGAAACGAACGCATCCCCACATCGAGGTTGACGACGACGAGCAAGGCAAGCGTCGCGAGCGCGCCAAGCCCGGCGAACGCGGACGCCACGATGGCGAGCACGCGATCAACAGGATGGATTGTTTTGGTCTGTACCAAGACGCTATTCTTTGTCCCAGTCGCGCAATGGCGTCTCACCCGCAGCGCGTAAGGCATCCATGTAAGCGCTCAGCACTTCGGTGCCCGGCAGTCCGGCAGCATCCTGTCGCGCCGCCCAGTCTCTTGGAATGGCTGGCAAAGCGGCGGCCCATTCTTGGCGCACCTCTTCGGAGGGATCAATGATCTGACCGCCGTCAGCGGAAATTTTGTCATAGGCGCCCGCGATCAGGTCTTCTTGGTCAGAGAACATAGCCTCGGCGAAGGCGTCCGCACCGGCATGTAATGCGGCACGCACTTCCTCGGGAAGATCCTCGTAGAAGTCCGCATTCGCGGAAAGCCCGGCCGCGAATGGCGCACCAAAGTTGACACGGATCATATAGGGCGCGACCTCTGCGATACCTGCAGGCGCCGCGGCGGTGGCAAAAACAACTGCTCCATCACAGACCCCTGTCTGGATCGAATTGTAATATTCGCCGAGGCTTGACGACACTGGCGCAGCCCCCGTTCCCTGGATCCAGTTGGCCGTTGGTCCAGGCGCGCAAATACGTCGCCCTTCCATATCCGCAACACTGTTTACCGGTTCCGTCACAAACAGGTGGTAGCTGTCGATGGCAAACCCGCCACCCAGAAAGACCTGATCTTGATCAGCCCAGGCCTGCATCATAGCGGGTGTCTTCGCCTGAATTTCCGTCACGATCTGAGCTGCAAGCCGGGGATCGTCCGTGCCAAATGGCGCTACGTAAGCGACGTTTTGCAGTGGGTAGAGTGACGGATTGAAGAGAGTCGGATTGTAGGCCACCTGCGCAAGACCGGCAGCGACCGCATCGCTTTCACCGCCCGGTTTGGCAAGCGACCCGCCGTAGGCCTCATTCCAGTCGATGGAATGACCGGTCCCTTCAAGTGCGGCATCCACGGCTGGGATGAAAGCTTCCGTTAGGTTCTTGACCCAAATAAAGATCGGTGGATGGCCTGCCACGATCGTCACGTCGATTGTCTCGGCAGCCATCGGTGTGGCTGTTGCCATGGCAATAGCCATAGCACCTGTCAAATGTTTCATGATGTTCCTCCCTTTGCCACTTACCGTGGCGCTTCTTTGGTTTGCACTGCTGCACATCACAGCACCTTGGTTGACTCTGCAGACACTGCCTCCCGCAGTCCCAGCGCGGTGAGCGTCGTTGTTCGTTTGCTCCGCAGATCGTCTATGAGGGCTGCTTCGGATGTGGCACGGGCCTCGGCGGCTGCGATCACGGCATCGAGATCGGCTTGGGCCACGCAGACGACCCCGTCTGCATCCGCAATAATCCAGTCGCCGGGTGATACGCATGCAGCGCCAAGCACAAGAGAAACGTCGGTCTCTCCCAGCTTGTCTTTGGCTGGTCCGGGCACAGCCAGACCGGCCGCATGCACTGATAGGCCCATGGCCTGAATCTGTGTGGCATCGCGAATAGCCCCGTCAACCACCAAACCCGCACAGCCTTGCGTCAGCGCGGCAGCGGCCATCACATCACCCCATAAGGCTGTTTCAAGGTGACCCCCTCCATCAACAACCAGTACTTCGCCAGAGCGCAGCGTCGGGACCATGTGATGCAAGGTCAGGTTTTCGCCCGCTGGCACCCGCGCGGTGCGTGCTGGACCTGCAAATGCACCGCCAGTTACAGGCCGTAGGCGCGGCGGCAGAGCACCTTTCTTACCTGCGGCTTCAAACAAAGTCGCGGCCCCGAGTTCTGTAAGACGGTTGGCTCTTGTCATGCGACCGTATTCTCCAGCACCGGCAGACCAGTAATCTCGATCCGCACGACATCGCCGGAGGAGATGTATTGCCCTGTGCCCGCACCGACGCCCGGTGGCGTTCCAGTGGCGATCACGTCGCCGGGACTCAGGGTCACGCGGCTAGAGATGAAGGCGATCAAGGTCGGAATGTCGAATATCATATCCGAGATCGGTGCATCCTGACGAACGTCACCGTTCACCTTGGTCACGACGCGCACCGTGCCTGCCTCAATGGCATCACGCATTTGTGTCATCGGCACAACTTCTGGGCCTATTGGAGTGGACCGGTCAATCGACTTGGCTGAAAACCAGTCAAGGTGGACGGTATCGCCCGCTTTTACCTTGAAAATGTCTCGCGCCGAGACATCGTTGAAGGGTGTCACGCCCGCAATATGATCAAGCGCATCTGCCTTGGAGATATCGCGCCCGCCCTTACCAATGATGATGGCCATCTCGCCTTCATAGTCGAGCTGTTTGATCATCGACGGAGGATCAATTGGATCGTCAGCGCCGATCATGCATTCTGGCGCTTTGAAGAACAGCAGTGGCGTTTCAGGAATCGGTTGCTCTGCCTCTTTGGCATGATCGACATAGTTCAGCGCCACGCAAAGAATTTTGCCGCCTGGATCAAGTGCCGGAAGCGGGTGCAAGGTTTTGAGATCCACGGTTTCACCTTTGGCGCAATCCAATGCAAGCGCATCGACCAGCGTTGCTGCGTCCAGCTTTGTCGCAGTGTCACCCTCTACGAGAGCATAGGCGGCACCCGCCTGGTTTTGATATCTCAAAATACCCATCAAATCCTCCATTTAGTGCACGATAAGCAAATCGTGTACGATTCTGCAACACCAAAATTTTGTACTCGGAACTCTCCCCTGCTATCCAATCGAAATGGGCCGGATCCACGCCACGAGACGGCGCGCCCCAATGCACAAGATGGAAAGTCGGCTTTGGGACGCGAGTTTTTACGGAGAACTTGCGGCGGAAAGCGGCGCGGTGTGTTCGTGCTCGGGCCACGTCCATGCGGTCCAGAGAATTGCGATTAGAGCCACAATCTCGATGACGAGGTGGAAGGTGTCATCCATGTCGGTGGGGGCCGAGGAAAGGAGCGTACCGGTTGTGACGATCGCTGCAAGAAAGGTGACAGGGCGACCAATCCTGCGGGTTAGCAGGAGCGAAAAGAGCACCATCGCAATCGGCACTTGGACGAGGAAACCGCCCAAAAGCATCAGCCCTTCAGTGATCTCAATGCCGTTGTAATGGCCTGTCAACAGCATCTCGATATGGGACGCGAGGACAAACTGGTGAATGTCGCGAAAGATGATGTTGAGCAATATGAACAGCCATAGGGCCGACAGAAGAATATGGGGATCGAGCCGTCTCATTTAGGTGTCTTCTTTCTTTGTTTCTGGATTTTGCCGGTATCGGGCCGGGAGCACGACCGGGTTCAGATCACTGCACCGGATGCGCGCACCGCAAAGGCGCGGCGGATCAGGAATTCTGCAATCGCAAGTTTGATGGCCCACGCCCCGACCATCAGTACGTCACGGGAAAACCCCAGCGGCTCAATGTCAAAGAGGCCCATCGTGACCAGAAAGAGCGCGGTCTGCGTTGAGGCCCCTTGGCCGATTGCGTAGAATGCCTCCTCAGCTTCGGCTGGCGTGATGTATCCGATGGGTTCGAGCAAGCGGCGGTTGTTAAACCAGTCGACCCATTTGAGGGTTTCCCACTCGACCGCGTCAGCGGATTTCCATGGTCCCAGTCTGTGGATGACCTCCGCTTTGAAGAGACCAATCATCGTCTCGGCCAATGCAGTGTCATACGAGTCACCGACCGTGCCCACGCTGGGTTCCAGCCCAGCATCCGCCAACCGTTCGGTGTATTTGATCGACACATATTGGCTGCCGCGATCGCTGTGATGGATCAGGCTGTCACTGGGCCGTCGCTCATAAAGTGCCTGCTCCAAAGCATCCAAGACAAACTGGGTTTGCTGTGACCTTTATGCACGCCACCCGACGATCTTGTTTGCGAAGGTGTCGATGACAAATGCCACATAGACAAAGCCTTGCCAGGTCGAGACATAGGTGAAGTCTGATACCCAGAGTTGGTTGGGCATCGTTGCACGGAACTGTCTGTTCACACGATCCATTGGACACGGCAGGGCTTTGTCAGACCAAGTCGTTTTGATCTTCTTGCCGCGCCTGACACCTTCAATCCCAATATCACGCATGAGCCGTTCGACCGTGCAGCGTGCCAGATCATGGCCCTCACGGAGCATGGCACGCCACAACTTACGTGCACCGTAAACAGATCGATTGTCTTCCCAGAGCTGCTTCATTGCAGGTCGTAATTGTGCGTCCCGTTCGGCGCGATCCGATGCAAGGTCTGGATCACGCTCGATCGCCAGATGCGCATAGAACGTCCCCTCTCGTGACATTTGCTTTGCAAATGCACTGCCGGGCAATGGAAGGGGCAATCTGCAAAACGCGACAGATCGGCTCGACCCCACAGACGCCTCGATGCTCTTTGATAAACGCAATCATTTCCGAAATGGCCGGTCGAGCTCCGCCTGCGCAAAATACGCTGAAGCTTCCTTCAGGATTTCATTGGTCTGCCGAAGCTGCCGGTTCTCACGCTCAAGTGCCTTGATCCGTTCCCGCTCGGCGGTCGTCACACCATCGCGTCGACCGCTCTCAGTCTCAGCCCGCCGAACCCAGGCCCTGAGCGTATCAGGGCCACAACCAATCTTGGGCGCAATTGATCTGATCGCAGCAGATTGGCTGTCAAATTCACCCTGATGCTCGAACACCATCCGCACAGCACGCTCCCGCACTTCCGGTGAATATCTGTTTCCACATTTGTTCTTTTCCATAACCCAGTATCCTTACTTCTGGGTCTCCGGCAAACAAGGGGCGGTTCAGAACCCCTTGACTCGGACGGCACCGTTACCGAAGTCCTGACCCTAACGCAGCGAATGACTGCTATCCGCCCTTCTGTAAAAAAATAACGTGCTGCTAGTGCGGAAAGTAGAGATCTGAACTGCGCGCGAGTGCCTTTCTGATTAGGTTTGGCGCGTTTGCTGCGGTGCAGGAAAGGTCTTTGCTAATTTGCGGAGGTTTTCCCAACAAGAACATCGTCTGCAAGCTAAGCGATGCTGAAACCGTAAATTTCTTGACGAAGGAAATTGGTGCAAAAGGAGGATCGACTTTTTTGCTCACCAACCCCCAACACCCAGCCTAGACCATGCGAAACGCTGGAAAATAGCGGAAGAAGACACGGTGTAATTTACGCAACCCGTTGAATTCAAACATTTTTACTAAAATTTATGGTGCCCGGGGGCGGAATCGCCTTCAAGACCTAAGTAGCTGTTTTAATTTCATTTATCTCTCCCATTACTTCGGATATACCCCCAAAAGAACCCCCCGCAGAGAATTGCTTTAAATCGATTTTCCGCTCCTAAAGACCACGCGCGCCTTCCTGAAAAACGCTTGAATGAAATGTTCCTAAACTCAGATACCCATTTTCCCAGACGGGCCACCATTCCGTTTTTTCGAGAGAAACGCGCAGAATTTAGTGATGCCCTGATCTGATTGGGCCGATCCACGTTAAGGCCGCGCAACAGGAAGGGCTAAATCCCGTGCATCTCGCGGCTTCAGTACTCGTGCCGAGAGTGAAGTTGATGTTGATAGCAAGTCACATTGAAAAATGTGTTCCTTAGTCATCTATTCCATATTACCCCTGTTCAGGAAGAACTGCTGGACGGATCAAACATTTGCCTAAGAATATTGTAATATTGTGCGACGGGACCTCGAATGAAGTTTCCGAAGACAGGACCAACATTTTGAGACTTTTTGGATGCCTCAAGAAATCTCCTGAACAATCCGTTTTTTATGATCCTGGAGTGGGCACGTTCGGCGCTGAAAATTCAGCTTCATACTATTGCAGAAAAGGCGTCGAAATTTGGGGGCTAGCAACGGGCTGGGGGTTGGACGCCAATGTAAAAGAGGCCTATCGATATCTCGTTCACAAATATCAACACCGACCAGCTGAAGTTGATGGCCCGGATTCGGATCGAATTTTCATTTTCGGCTTTAGCCGGGGCGCATACACCGCAAGGGTCCTTGCAGGCTTTATTCATGCTGTCGGGTTGCTTCATCCCGATAACCTCAATCTCCTAAACTACGCATATCGTGCATACAAAAGTATAGGTGAAAACACAGACCGCGAGAGTAGTGACCGTGCGTTTGCTGAAGTTCGCCTTTTTGAACGCATTCTTCGCCCAACCCGACCCAAGATTCACTTTCTAGGTCTATTCGACACAGTTGGCTCAGTGATTGAAAGTGGGAGACTTGGTCCAAGGCTGAGGTCCCACGCGTTCACAAGTGCAAATCCTAGCGTCAGGTGCGTCCGACATGCTGTTGCATTGGATGAGCGCAGAACTATGTTTCAACCTCAGCTATGGCCCGCAGGCAAAGTACACCGCCCACAGCGTTTCAGTCTAAGACTAGAGGTGGAGCAAGATGTCAAAGAGGTGTGGTTCGTTGGATCACATGGCGATGTCGGCGGTGGGTATCCGGAACCTAAAAGCTCCATTGCTAAGATTCCTTTGGATTGGATGATTAACGAGGCACGTTCCTCGGACTTGGAGCTTAAGACACGCACCGTAAACACCATTGTGCTTGGTAAGAATGGTGGGGATTATGTCGAACCATGCACTCAGGCCCCGATGAACAATTCGATGACCAAGGGATGGTCCGTTCTTGAGGGTATCCCTCGGCTTCAACATCGTCATATTCCAACCACAAGAAAGAGTGTGGCGGGCTTTTATATACCTTGGTTCGAAGAGCGATGTGTCCCAGCGGGCGCTAATATCCATTCATCGGTCTTTGCACACAGTGCTGGACCGAACGCGGTTCAAAGATCGAACATTCCAAAGAACCACGTGGTAGTTTAAAGCTATTTTGATAGTCGCGAGGCGCATTACATTTTTCACGAAGCGTTTGAAGATCGGGCGGAATTAGTCCAATGTCTCATGTAACAAGTAGACCGTTTCTGTGTGTAGCCGCACTGCGCAGCAGATAAAAATGGGCAGCTAAGGATATCTTTTACTTGGGTTTAGGGTAGAAGCGGTGGCTTTGTGGGTTCTACATGTTAAAAATTGCCGAACGACGGGTGTTCAACGAAGCTCCAAGGCGATAAGTTGTTTAATAATAATTAGGGGTTAGGCATGGCGAACAGCAAACAACTCATAGCAATGATACGCAGCCATGCATCAGGTGACGAAGAACGCTTCTTCGCCGTCGCAGATCACATTGTCAGCGATTCACGTAAGGCCGGTCACCATCGAATGGCAGACGAGATCGCTAAGTTAGTCGGAGAATTACGCGCGGAAACCAGTGAGCGCCGTGCTTCTTCTCGTCCAACTCTTATCGCAGCTCCTCGTGGCGAACTCACATCACTGGTTCGCGCGTCATATCCGGACACTCGGCTCTCCGATGTAGTCCTCGCTGACGACGTCGAAACTAGGCTTCGCCGAATTGTTCGCGAACATCGGGAACGGCAAATACTAGCGGACATGGGCCTCCAGCCGCGGCGAAAGATCTTGCTGTCAGGGCCGCCTGGGACTGGCAAAACACTGACGGCTGCGGCCATCGCCGGAGAACTCGGCTTACCCTTGTTCACTGTGCTGCTTGACGGAGTGATTACGAAGTACATGGGGGAAACAGCAGCCAAGCTTCGGATCGTTTTCGATGCGATGCAACAAGCTCGGGGCGTCTACTTCTTTGACGAGGTAGATGCGCTCGCTACTCGACGAGGTGCTGAGAATGACATCGGTGAAGCTCGCCGCATGTTAAACTCGTTTCTCCAGTTTCTTGACGAGGATTCCTCGGGCAGTCTCATTCTAGCAGCTACAAACCACCATGAATTGCTTGATCGGGCGATTTTTCGGCGCTTCGAGGCGACTGTTCAATATGCGTTGCCGCCTCCAGATCATGTACGCAGGATTCTCACTCAGCATCTCCCTCAGTTCGATCTCGCCGAAGTTGAATGGAACAAGATTTCAGCGGCCGCTGAGGGTCTAAGCCAAGCTGAAATCGTCGCGGCTGCAGACGATGCGGCTCGTGATGCAGTTCTTGAATCAAAGGGCATTCTTACGAACGCTATCCTTTTGCGCGCCATCGGTGAGCGAATTCATTTAAAACTCTAGTGTATAGCAAGCACTCACAAAATTAGATTGTCGATGATTAAATATGACGCGTTATAGGCACACGATTCTCCGGGGACTGGGAGAGGCTTCTAAAGATTTCGAACCGTACGGCGGGGGCAGCACTCTTAGGCCTCGAAAGGTTGATGATCGATCTTTACACACACAACAATTGAGAGGGGATCTTGCCACTCTGGGAAACCACGTTCGCGAAATACGCCGCGAGCAAAAAGATCTTGGCATCCCTGCCGATAAATGCGGTGTAACCGTTGCGGTCTCTTCCCGAGAAGGTCAGCAACTTGAAGTAGGCGATTCACGTCGCGCTAATAGTCGTGGAATGAAATTGCTTAATGTGCAACGCTCAGCTGATACAAGAGGGCAGCGTGGGCGTGATCGAGCTATTTATTTTTTAACGGAAAACGCCATTAAAAGCTTGGATAGTTCTCTCTCAAAGTACCATGATTGGGTTGATGAAGATTCCGCTTCCGCAACATTGAACGTATTTGACGAAGGAAACGGCAACGAACTAGGTAATGGTAACCGCCCTAGAAACTTCTGGCTTTTCGAAAGTGCCTCATCCTTTAGGGTCGCAAAGCTCGAAGACTTATGGACCGATCCACAAGAGAACTTCCCACGCGAGAAGGGCGCTGTTGAATGGGAAATTTGGGTGCGTTCTCCGCAACGCGCTTATTTCGATACTGCAGTGGTTCGGCTAGGAATCAAGCTGACAGGCCATCCAACAGAATTTACTGATATAACCGTATATAATGGCCTTGCAACGAAAGCATCCCTCGAGAGACTTATCGAACAGAGTGCAGCAGTGGTCGAGTTGCGAGGCGCATCCAACTTTATTGCGGAGCACGCGCTCCTTCCTCCACCAGAGCGGCTTCAGCAGATACAACAGATAGCCCAACGAGTGATTCCTGCGCCAGCGTCTGCGCCTTGGATCAGCCTCCTCGATACAGGCGTCAACTGGTCCCACCCCTTACTATCATCGTCCCTGCCAGCAGAACGCTGCCAAACGGTGGCAACGGCATGGAACCGGTTTGATAGCGATGGCCACGGGTCCAAAATGGCTGGGATCGCACTATATGGAGACTTGGGCGAGGTCGCTTCTATAGCCGGGCCGGTAACGCTGGAGACGGGCTTGGAATCCATAGTTGTATTCGACCCAAAAAGTTCGGTTCGGATACCAGCGCGAGATGCAATCTTGCGCGGAATAACAGAGGCAGAGACGCGGGCAGCACATCCGAGAGTCTACTGCCTTGCGGCAACTACCGTTGGAGAACCAGAAGATGGCAGGCCAACATCTACGTCAAGCACACTAGACGCCCTTGCGTTTGACAGAGGCACACAGATGCGTCTCTTCTGCGTTGCTGTAGGAAACGTGGAAGCTACCATAACAGAACCGTATCAAACACAATTTTACGCCACTCTAAATGGCGAACACGGCATTCAGTCGCCCGCGCAGGCACTTAATGTGCTTGCAGTGGGAGCTCTAACCAATAAATCTTCCGGACCGTCTCCCCTCGCCATTGCGGGGGGGCTGTCCCCAAGGTCTCGGACTGCAAAACCTTGGGAAATAAGACGACACAAGCCGGACATTTTAATGGAAGGCGGAAACCATGGGATCGACCCTAGCGGCACGACCTCCCGCCCACACGGCCCTGACATGATCGCAACAACGTCTAATGACCCAGTGCGCCAACCCATTACTCTTACAGGTGACACCAGCGCCGCTTGTGCGGCAGCAGCCCGTTTGGCAGGTAGGGTGATGGCGAGATATCCTGCAATGCGACCAGAAACGGTAAGAGGGTTGATCGTACACTCGGCCGAATGGACCCCCACTATGTGGGCACACTGGCAGACTCTCATCGACGCTGGTGAATCTGAGCAGCAAGCAACTCTTTCTTTGCTTGACTGCTTTGGTTGGGGCGTTCCGAACGAAGAACGCCTATTCTGGAGCGCTGAGAATGCGCTCACACTCATTTCTGAAGACGAGCTCCGACCTTACAAAAAGGAGGAAGGAAAAAGCGTTACTTTGAAGGAAATGAAATCGGTTCGGCTTCCCTGGCCGGATGCTGCCCTCAGGGCCCTCGCTGCAACTGAGATCGAACTGCGTTGTACGCTATCCTACTTCATACAGCCCGATCTACACAGTGCAGGTTTGGATCGTCAGCAATATTATCCCTCTCACGGCCTGAAGTTCGACTTCCAACGGTTTGGCGAAAGTGAGGAGCGCACCCGGAAGCGTGTAAACAAGGCAATCATATCGCACGATCCTCAAGCCTCGGATGAAGGTTGGGTTCTTGGCCGTGAAAATCGTCCGCGTGGAACGCTCCATCACGACATCTGGCGTGGACCGGCCTATCAGCTTGTTGATCGTCAGATGATAACTGTTACGCCGATGCGTGGATGGTGGGCAAATGGTGGGTTAGAAGTGGCTGATGTCCCAGTCAGATACAGTCTTATTGTGTCGATAAGAACACCGCAGACAGCAAATGATCTTGTTGCCGAAGTTCGCTCACTAATTCCGGCAAATCTTCTAGTTGATGTTCCTAGTGTAGTCAGGACCTAGGAAATTTTGCCATCACGTCACCGTGTGCCAAATATGCGAATGCGGAGATTGATATATCGGACTGCAACCTACGCGCTTTTAACAAGGCCTCTCCGAGGTTGCAGTTTTCCTTAACCAGTGACGGAAGTACTTCTTGAACAATTGCAAGGGCCACATCGTCCTGCACCTCCCACAAAGGGGCGACTAGTCCTCCAAAATCACGGGCCGCAATTGTAGCGCCCCAGCCAGCATTCATTCCCAAGAGACGTGATCCTGCAGAGGTTTCACATGCATTAAGTACAACAAGGGTCGCATCATGGGAGCCCAGCACCACGGTCCCCTGGTTGACATCCAATATTCTTATCGGACGGTCCTCCATTTCGATGCCACAATTGAAAATCCCAGTTTCAAACGAGCCGTGACCTGCAAAATGTAGGATTCCGACTGGAGCCCCGTATTTGCCGTCCAGTACATTTAAGAAGTTTGCGCTAGTCGCCTTGCAGGCCACAGCACCGAGGTTGGCGCACAGCCACTCGCCTTCGGCCTTGGCGGATGGCAGCGGGCTATCCCCCGCAGTATAGTTTGGTACGAATGAGAGCAGTGCGCCACCGGGAAACTGGTGCCTACGAGGCTTTGCGTTGTTCAGTGGCCAGCGCGCAACCGGGTGCTCAAGGAATAGATGGTCGACACCTTCCAGGTCGGGCTTCATCATTTCCCAAGGAATGTGGGGGTCATCGCTGATAAACTGGATCGGAAAATTGCCCCCAAGCTCTGTGCGCAGTTCAGTGTACGCGGCCCGGAAGTGCTCAGGTGTCGTTTCCCACAGGAGTTGTCCAACGCCCGCCATTGCACGTCTAAAACCAGCAGAATCCATATCCGGACATGTCTCAAGTAGACTGCTGGCGAACTCTTCCCCCCCGTTGGCCAAATTGATCTGGCCGCTTGATTCCCGAATTCTTCCTGGGACCAATGCTGTCCACATCCAAGTTTGTGATCCATCGTTGTTGCAGATGATTTTAATGGAGAGACTTGGACCGCTCGCTTCTGCAGCAATTGCTATCATCGGTGCAATCTTGTCGTCGTTGTCAGGCTTTCTAGTTGCCTGGCCTGCATGGGACGTCAAATCATGACTCATGTGTCCGCAAACTCGCGTTCCGTGCTGGAAAGATACTTGCAACTGCGCAGTGGTTCCAATGACAAATTCGTTCGATACAACCAACCTAAAGCTGGCAGGCCTCGACGTTCCATTGGCCAAGATCGTGACTGTGTCACTTTCAGCAATTACTTGAGTGGCCCAAGGCGCAAAAAGCTGAACCCGAATTGGAATCGCTTCCCAATCAGGTGTAAAACTTCCTAGGGACATAGCTGGCGTATCTAAACACAAGTCCGCCTTCAGATCGATCTCAATGCGAACTTCTTTTCCTGGAGACAGCTCGCCTCGCGTTTCGATCTTGGGACAACGCAGCACTTCGACCGCATCAAGAGAGCTAGTTACGCCTGAGCTTAATTGCTCTGGATGAACCTGCGTGGTCTCAACAGTTTCCGGGCTTTTTCGAGGTTCAGTCTGATTGGAGTTCGAATGGTCTGGTGAAGGGGCTGTAAAAACTTCGTCGGAGTTTGGCGATGCCTGATCTGGAAGTGTCTCGATTATCTCAAAATAGTCGTCATATCCATCGCTTGCGGCCTCAAGAAAACCGGCAACGACGAGTTCGTTACGCACCTTAAGCACGCTGTCAAAGCCCAAAAGTAAACGCTTTGCATCACCCTTGCAGTCTTCGCTCGCTACTTCGCCTTGCAGGATCAGAGTATCGCCCTCCAAATCAACCATAAGATTCGTCACAAGCCCTCTATGACGATCTTCAAGTTGCCTCCTCAGCTTGTCACACAGTTCTGCAACGTTGCTCCATTCATGCTCCATCTGCTATCCTCGTGCGCCTAATCAGCCCCAATTTGATGTCCCTAACGGCCTCTACCATGTTAGACCTCGTTTCTTGCTGCATTGCCAATGCCGATCATTGGCACGCCATAACGTCGATCTCGATCATCCCTGGTGTCCCAGTCGGATAGCGTGCCTCGTAATCGTACCGTTGCTTAGCCGTTGCATTGTCCCAAGGTCTTGTCCGGTCAGTGTCGTAGTTAAAATGTAAGACCTTTCGCCCTTGCGAACCAAAGTGAATGAACTTTGCGATTGCCTGGGGGTCTGGGTGACTATGGATGTTCCCGTTCGTTGATAGGACAATATGCCTACAATCGATACGTTCAACGAGCTCTCGCGATATGTTTTTCGTGCTGCCGTGATGCGGTGCCTTTAGAAGGTCAACGCGGTAGCGGCCACCTTCGGCATCGGCCAGAGGACCAAGTGAATTTACTAACAAATCGGGATGGGCGTCGCCTCCAAATAGAACTCGGCGGCCTTGCCATTCAGCAACAAAAGCAATGCTCGTGCCATTAGGAACTTCCGAGTCGATATCTGTATCCACTACTAGGTCTTCGACAACAAGTGGGTTAGGGAGCGGCTCTTTATTTCGATTAGCAGAGGCGCGTGTTCCTTCTCTCGTGGCAGCTTTACCCTCAGTATCCTGCTTCCGATACCACCTTGTCCAACGTTCCCCCATCGCCTTAAGACGAGTGGAGTCTGGCGAGAGAATACTCAATTTGAGCCCCGCCACCTCTATAGGATTCGGCGCGGTTTCAATGGATGCCACACCACCAGAAAAGTGCCGATTAAGCGGCCAGCCTAGTTTAGCCAGCGCGGCCGAATACGCGTCGCCTTGCTGCATGCTTCGCCGTCCCTCGCCCTTTATCTGCCTATAGCCGTTGAACCACACATCTTTGGGTGCAATTGGCCGTCTACTGTCTTTCAAATAAGAAAGCGCTCCAGAAATGTGATCGGCATCAATGTGCGTGAGGACATACAATTCAAGTTCCTCACCATTTTCCGCCATTCGGACAAATTGCTTTTTGAGATAAGGATAAGTCCCCGCGCGACCTCCATCGACGACCATGTGTTTCAGAGGCCCACCGTCGCTCCAAGACAGGATCAAGCAGTCACCGTCCGATGCGGGTAATAGCTTTAAGCTAAACAATGACATTAGATTTTCTCCTCAAAAATGTTTTTGTTCACTACGGTCAACCAAAACGCTTTATCAACAATCGTTGAAGTAGGGCCTAGCGCGCTTTTTCTGACACCTCAACATTCCATCAATTCGTTCTTAGGAACTAATACCTGCTCAGTTCTAATTCGGTACAGATTCGTTGGGAGACTATTTTTGTCACTCCGGTCTACGATGTGTGACGAAGATCGATTTGTACGGCAACCTCACGATCACATCCGGAGTGACGCCCAGGGTTACGAAGACCGCCCTGTTTCTGACAAGACGGCTTTCCGCATAGCGGATTTTGACCCGCAGAGCATCGAGCAAAACGATGGAGTACGCCGGTGCCAACGCGCGGTTTTGGCAGTCGTAAACCTCCGCCAGAACTGCGTCAGTGCCGTGGCTGACAAGGTCAGCGGACAACGTCAGGTTATGAACTTTTTCAAGACGAGCACAGATATCGCGGGTCGGCAGGCCAGCGGCATAAAGCCCGACAATCTAGTAAACCACCCCGTCAATCGGGTCTGACCCTTCTGGACTAGTTCAGGTTTAAAGCTGCCGTCATGGTCACGCGGGATGCCGACGGAAACCGCACCATCATTGCCCTTCAGGAACCTTGCGTACCGCCCCATTGGGGCGATTGGCCCGCTGACTGGCAGGTTCTCCGTTCGGCTTATTACTACGGGGTTCAGTCAGTCAGAACGAAGCATTCGCTCCATCAGCCGGACTTTTTGCTCCTTGATCGGCCAATTGTCGTCTAGAAAATCTTCTGGCCGGTCACCCCGTGGTTTTTATATCGACCATATGTGTCGCTTGGGTCCTTCTCCCCCCTGGAGAGTGCCCAGGGGGTGCGCAGAGCCCCGGTAAGGGAAAATTTTCTGAATTTTTTGGGTTTGAAACCTAGATTTTTCCTTTCTGTCCCGGATGTCCATGTTGTCCAAGCTAAACTAGAAGTCGCAGAGTCTCTTGTATGTTGTCATCTTCATCCCGATCGGACTGGTCATCTTGGACATCTTGGGTTTCGTCCTCCCATAGTATTCTGCCGTTAATCTTTGTTTCGAAAGCCTTTCGCACTTCATGCAAAACTGGAAATGCGTACATCCGCGATCGAGAACCGGAGATAGTGGGTCTTCGATCCTGCAGGCCGGGCACAAGTTCCCGAAGTTTGCGACCAAAAACCTCGGAAGTCACGGTTTCACCCTGAAAACGAGAGCTTCGGACATAGTCATCATAACTATTTCTCAAAGCCGACCTCTCCACCAAAATTTCGGTCTCATGCCACTTCTCTCCATTGAAGCCAGCCATAGGTAGAACGCCATCCGACAAGACGTCATACCACCAACGTTCCAGGCCTGAGAGTGACGCCAGTTTCTGCTCTACCAAAGCGCCGGTCTGCGGAACGTTGCGGACTTCGAAATCAGAAAGTTCATGGTTTATCAGGTACTCCAAAAATGCGGCAACACCATCCTCGCCAATTTCACTGTAGAGCGCGTCGAAATAATCACGGTCCCCAATTCGAGCATCAGAAACATTGAAGACTGCGTAGCGGCGTTCATCTGCCGAAGCTGGAACAACCCAGTCTTCATTCGTAGTCAAAAACAGTCGAACGAAAGACGGAATGGTAATTGGGTCGATGCCTTTCCGCTCCAAGGTTGTGGTTTCACTTGTGATAAGCGCCTGGAGCGCTCCTTTGTCTTGCTTAGAACCCGCCCAGAAGGCCTCCTCCACATGTGCAAATAGAGCTGTTTCGAAGTGGGCATTAAATTTTTGCGTCAGCAGGTCTGGCCGATTGATATGTGCTGTGTGGCTATTGCCAACGATTTTTTTCATAACCACAGCCAGGGTATCTTTGCCAGCGCCCTTGCCACCTTTGAACACCAAAGCGACCCCTGGTTTTTCACCGGGTCTTTGGATCAAATGGGCGAGCCACCCAATAATGTAATCGAAGTGTTCTTGGTTGCCGTTTGCAAGAACTTCGAAGATGTGACGAAGCAATAATTCGGCTGACTTGTTCGCTCCAGGGGATATGGCCCACCCCCTCCACAAATTAAGCTCATCTGGCTTCACCCGCGATTCATCAGGAAGAAAAACGACCCGATTGTACTGACGGCGGTCCGAATGGCCCAGCCAATATCTTGAGATCGGCTGCCGCCGATTGGAGTTTATGATTGGGAGCGTGCGATTGGCATACCACTTATGGACATCTTCCACGGAACCGAATTCAATCCCGCCAAGTTCATCGAACCACGCTGCCAATATGCGTCCGCCGTTTCTGACGACAGCGTGACGGATGTTGAGTTCCGCTACGACTGGATCATCACTTCCCCAAGTCAGACCTTGAGGATCCTCATCAAGTTCGCTGAGAAGATCGTCGCCCTGGCGTTGGACATGTTCGAGGGCTCTGTTCCAGGAGCGACGAAGTTCGCGGTCGGAAGCCCTGTTGCCCCACTCACCGGCATCACCTGTATCCGACTGCAAACGACTAATCGCTTCGTGTTCGTCGTTAATACCTTCTCGGGCAAGATTTTGAAGGAAGCGAAATCCGTAGCCGCTCCCGCTCTCATCACGTGCGTGTGCGCCTAGCCTTTTGAAGGTTGCCCCTGCATACGAAATAAGCCACTCAAGCTGGTGTTCGCTTACTTCGACCAATCGACCAAAAAGCCCGGTTAACTCGTCAACACCGGCTTCAAGATCATAGGAATCCCCTGTGACGGTAAAATAGCTATGCTTAATGTGAAGTTCGATCCCATAGTGAGTTCTGTGCTTCCATTCTTTCTTCTTTTTCCCATCGATGAGCTTGCACGGGTCTTCTCGCGAACGGTAAAGGAAAAAAATCTTCAAGCCAGTTCCAGACGGCGATAGTTCCGCGTATGCCCCGAGCTTTTTCAAGATTTCCTTAGCCCAGACTTCAAGGTCTTTGTTCTTCGGATTGTAGCATCCGTCTAAGTCCACCCCCATAAGGTAGAGGCCCGGTTCAATCTCACCCAGAACAATTCCTACGCCTGGTTTAGCATTATTCTTGGAGGCGCTTGCAACAAAACGATCAGCATGAACTTTTATGTCCCAAGTCCGGGGATCGTTGTTTTTCGCATTGCGCCCACTCCGCGGGCAGATCGGAGCTTTATTAAGTTTTCCGTTTTCCATGAGGGTGCCGGTGTAGGCGACCCAGCGCTTGACGCCCTGCATGGCCAAAAGTGAGAGTGGTGCTTTCGACATCAGGTTACCTCTTATTGAGAGGATGTCTGGGCAACTGTTACCTGCCCAGACATCTATTTTATATTTAACCGTTTTCTTTCAGATACTTGTCAGCTTTTTCTCGCAAGCGACGGGGTACGAGAGAATAGTCAATGTCGACGGACACTTGGAAACGTTCCCCCGATGCTTTGCTAACAGTCACTTTGGTTTTCAGTGCTGCCAAACGCCCAATATACGGTTCAAGGTCCATACGAACGGAGACCATGATGCACGAGATTTCAATCGCCGTCTTTTGATCAAACCCGTCGGTGAGCGCGTCTGCGAGTGTCTTGGAATAGTTAAAGACCCAGTCATCATTTGGCAGTTTCATAGATTTCTTGTTCATTTTTTTTACCTTTCAATAGGCAGAAGGGGAGAGCCGCGAGCTGCGGCTCCCGATCAGTTCTGATTGGACTTGTGGATTCCCTTACAGAGAGTTCATCGAACGTTCTGCTTGAAGTTCGATAAACCGATCGAGCCAGGTTTCTGGAAGGGCGGAGGCGCGTGTTGATAGTTTTACGAACGGCGGGAAACGTTCTTCAGCTATCATCTGGTAGATTTGCGAACGTGACAAACCCGTCCGCTCCACCACGTCCTGTGGCCGAAGAAGTTTTCCACGAGGAGGTGTGTCTTTCCAAAATAGTTTAGTCGACATCGTTTGTTTCCTTATGTGAACGCCAGAAGCGGCGGTGACTGGAAACAAATGGACGCTACCGGAATTCAAATCTAAGGACATAACCTGCTAGGTGACTGACAGGTAAAATCCATTGACTGACTCATAGGTACGGAGACTTCAGTCTTCTTTGCGAAGGCCTTGCTGCTCAGAGTCTATGTTAATGTAAATGTCTTGAATTAGTTTTTTGTATCTAATCCAATACGTTGAGGTCTTAGTTGACTGATCATGATCCTCTGGGTAGACCCTCTCGTACTGCAAGGCTTTGTTGATAAGTCTTCGCAACCGATCATCGCTTTGGACAGCCAGAAAGACCTCATGTCGAAAGCTATTTGGAAGCAAATTGCTTGCTGTCCCCGGTACTAGCAGACGTTCTCGGCACGTCTGATCGATGGCGACTAGGAATCTACTGAAGGCTCCAGTCTCTCGGCGTGCCCCTGGAACAGAGCTTGTTGGTTCAACATCGAAGGCTAGTGAAAACAGCGCCGCACACTTGCCGATGAACTCCCATTCCACTGTAGCTTCCACTCGCCCACCTGACGACCTTTCGTCAAATCGGGCCTGAAGACCATCGTAAAACCCCATTGTACTGTCGAACCAGTCTTTCGGGAGGTACGGTGGCGGAAAACTGGAATGCCTTAGCTTTTGGGCCGCGTCCATGTAATCCTCGAGGTATGATCGCATGCGCTGTAGTTTTCTTCGCTCTTTCAGATCGGATTTTGTTTCCAGTTTCAGCGCTAAAAACTGGTCGATAAAATCGTTTAATGCCCTACTGAACCCTAGGTGGCCAGTTCTCGGGTTCTGGACCCAGCTCGCCACATCAATTGCAACGGCATCGAGAATTTGGGCGACTTGTTGAGGTCCGAGGATCTGTTCATGGCCGATAGTATCGATGGTTAATGTCGTTTTCCCAATGGGTCGCGGCGGAGCGGTCATCGAACGCTTTCCCTGAAGCTATCGAGCTCATCTGCCCACCACTGGGTCATCCGCACCCGCTCGTCCCAATGCTCGCCACGTAAGTAGGCGCGACGCACGTCGTTCACTTCGACATGAGCAAGGGCGCGTTCAATGGCGTCGGCATTCCATAGCCCGCTTTCATTAGCAATCGTGCTGAAGGTCGCGCGAAACCCGTGTGCTGTGACACGTTCCTTTGAATAACCCATGCGCCGAAGCGCTTGGTTTAGCGTATTTTCAGATATTGCTTTCTCGTTCGATTTTACGGAAGGAAATAGATACGAGGACCCCGTGTTCAGGTCTCTGAGGTCTCCAAGAAGTTCTAGCGCCTGTGTCGACAATGGTACCCGGTGCGCGCGTCGCATTTTCATACGCTCTGCTGGAATTCGCCAAATCCGATCCGCAAGGTCGAACTCAGTCCAATGAGCAAGACGCAGTTCACCCGGTCTTGGTGCCAATAGTGCCAATAGTTGAAGTGCGATTCTTACTTTGAGGTGGCAACTTGCCTTCTCAATACCCAGAAGGAGTTTTCCAATATCATGGCGTTTGATGAGCGCTGCCCGTGACTTTGCCTGAGGAGTGATCAAAGCTCCTTGCAGAGCGTATGTTGGGTCCGAACTTGCACGGCCAGTTGCTATTGCAAACTTGAAAACCGCGCTCATTGTCGACCGTAGTCGCCTAGCGGTCTCATACTTGCCGTCGTTTTCCACTTCACGCAGCACAGACAGGACATCCGTTGGCGCAATCTGAGAAATGGGTTGTTGGCCAATGCTCTTTTCTGGAAAGGTCAGCAGCCATCTATTTTTCTTCAGGGTAGCGACTGCTAGGCCCTCTTTCTCAAGCTTCTGGAGATATTCGTCAGAGATAGCTGAAAAAGAATGTGACCGGGCCTCCCTAGCTTGCTGAGCTTGCTGCTTTCGAAGGGCTGACGGGTCCTGGCCATCAAAGAGCCGCGCTTTTGCTTCATCGCGCAGCAATCGTGCTTTCTTAAGTGTAATGATTGGATAGGGACCAAACGACAAAAGCTTCTCGCGCCCATCGTAGCGGTACTTCATGCGCCATAAGCGCGATCCCGCAGGTGTGACGAGCAAGTAGAGCCCCCCGGCATCAGCCATCTTAAAGGCTTTACCTGTGGGTTTGGCATTTTTGAGCGCTGTATCTGTAAGTGGCATCTGTTGGTGACCGCGGTTTAGGTACCCCCAAAAGTACCCCCAACAGGGAAAGCTGTCACTGTTTTTTGCTGGACGCCACTGGACACCAGGTCTTTAAATATCAGAAGCTTATAAATCTAATGGCCACTTCTGGAGGTCTCTGGACCTTGAAGTGGTGCCCGGGGGCGGAATCGAACCACCGACACGAGGATTTTCAATCCACTGCTCTACCCCTGAGCTACCCGGGCACGGGAGACCAATCATTGGTCGGGTGAGCGGGTTCTAGGAGGTTGCGGCGGGGGTGTCCAGCCTCTTTTACGAAGTTTTTTCGCGCCATCGCCCAATCAGCTTTATTGCGGCTTTTGTGCTGCGTTCAGAGCGGCTTCGGCGGCCTCTGCGGCGGCTTCTATGTCTTCGGGATCGCGTGAAGGGATCGCGTAATTGCCGTTCATCCATTTGGACAAATCCACATCCGCGCAGCGCCGCGAACAAAACGGGCGGTATTTTGCGGAACTGTCCTCAGCACAGATCGGGCAGCTCATGACAGGGCCTCGTCCAGGGGCGCGCGGGCGCGTTTGCGTTGCAGCTCAAAGTGGCCGAGCGGCGTCCAGCCCACCAAAGTCGTTTCGACCCCGTCGGTGCGAAACGCGGCCCGCAGGGCCGTTTCAAACGTGCGGCGGTCCTTTTTGGGCATGGGTGCCAGATCCAGCGTGATTTGCCCGCCCAATCCCCGCACCCGAAGCGCACGCGGCAACATGCGGGCGCAGGCCATATTCGCCTTTACCCCTGCCGCCAATGACGCATCATTGCCTGTGTTGACATCAACAGCGACCAAGGCGCGGGTCGGTTCAACATACATCGCAGCGCCCCCGCCAAGGCCAACAGTCGCGCCGCGAGCGGCCTCCAATGCATCCAGGACACCATGGGTTTCAAACCCGCCTACCTCCGTAACCACCTCCGCAGGATCGGTCCAATCGCGCCATGCCAGGATATGCGGGCCGTCGCCCTCAGCCAGCACTTCCATTTCGGTCGACGTATCGCCAAGCACCTTGTCGGCCAGATCCAGCATTGCTGAGATATCGTCGCTGATCTCGTCGCCATCCGCCCCTGCGCAGGATGATCGCAGGATCAACCCATGTGGTGCCTCGCTGGCAACTTCATGGGCAATCTCAAGCAAACGGTCGCGCTCGTCTTCCTTTTTGATACTGCGCGAGACGTTCAAGCCCGGTGCATCGGGCGTGACAATCGCATAGCGGCTTTTGAACAGGATCTTTGCGGTCACCGGCAAGGCCTTGCCCGGCTCGGCATATCCGGTCACCTGTACCAAAATTGGCTGGCCGGGGGACAACCCTTTGATCTGGCGCAGAAATGCCGATCCGTCAGGGGTCTTCAGGAACATTCCGCCCTGCCCTTTGACGGGCCGGTCCGCGATCGCACGATAGATCGTTCCGGGGCGCGGCGCATCGCTGTCAATGAGCAGATCGTCCAGCTTGCCATCGACCATCAGCGCGGCGGCTTCTGTCTCTCCCAGATGGTCAAGAATGATACTGCGGCCCTTCATGCGGCACCTCCATAAAGCGGATAACCCGCAGCGATCAGCAGATTGGCGGTCTCGGCCAGCGGCAATCCCACAATCGCGGTGAACGAGCCGCTGATCCACGGGATCAACGCCCCTGCCGGACCTTGAATGCCATAGCCGCCCGCCTTGCCCTGCCAGTCGCCGGTGGCAAGATAGGCCTTGATCTCCAGGTCAGACAGGGATTTCATTTTGACCGTGCTTTGCACGTCCCGTTCCCAGGTCCGATCACCGCGCTTCACAGCCACGGCGGTGATCACCTTGTGACGGCGTCCGGACATCAGGCGCAAAAACGCCTCGGCCTCGGCCTCATCATCAGGTTTTCCAAGAATGCGCCGACCCAGGGCCACCGTCGTATCGGCGCAAAGCACGATATCATCGGCATCTGCTGGTACGGCCGCCGCTTTTTCCCGCGCCATGCGCGCACAATAGGGGCGCGGCAGTTCGCCCTTTGCCGGGGTCTCATCAATGTCGGGGGCACGAATATCATCTGCAACCACGCCAATTTGCGCCAGCAATTCCATGCGGCGCGGACTGCCTGATCCGAGGATGAATGTCATTGGTCTGCGCCTCGTCTGCCTGATGATGCCACAGCCGCAGCATCTGCGCCCGCTGGCCCGCGGCAGGGGGTCAAGGCCGGGTGCAACTGCATGATGCGGTCCCGGCCATCGATCTGATTTTACTTAAAGCGGTAGTTGATCCGACCCTTGGTCAAATCATAGGGGGTCATTTCCACCTGTACCTTGTCGCCAGCCAGAACACGGATGCGGTTCTTGCGCATCTTGCCTGCCGTATGTGCGATGATCTCATGGCCGTTTTCCAGCTCGACCCGAAACGTCGCATTAGGCAAGAGTTCCTTCACGACACCGGGAAATTCGAGCGTATCTTCCTTGGCCATGGTCTCTCCTTGATCAAAATGCCCTCCAAAATAAGGGCGCAGGCTTAAATGGGCGCATTTTGCCAATATTTCAAGGGGCAATCAGCGCAAAGAGACGTTTGTCGCAGGATGGTCACGCCCCTCCTGGCCGGACCAGTGCTGACGGTTCAAAACAATGCCATCAGCGCGGACATTGGCAATCTGTTTCAAATCCACATCTGCATAGGTCCAAACCGGATCATTGAGCGCCCCTGCGGCCAGCACACCCGTGGGCGGAAAGCCGTTGTCGGGCGGGCCATAAATGCCGCCCGCACCAAAGGATGTGCCCAAAGCTTCTGACCATTCAGCATCGCCCACAACCGAAGACATCGCCGTAACACATTGATTTTCCAGCGCCCTTGCCATCGACCCGATACGCACCCGCCAATATCCGGCCAGGGTTTCGGTGACGCTGGGCACAGCGATCACATCACATTCTGTCAGCGCACGACCCAGCAGTGGAAATTCGCTGTCATAACAGATCAGAATGCCGATCTTGCCCAATGCGGTGTCAAACACCTGCAAGTTGTTGCCCGGCACCACATCCCAGACCTCGCCCTCAAACCGGGTCATGATCTGTTTGTCCTGCACACCGACCTGCCCTGTTGGCGTGATCAACCGCGCACGATTGACCGGGCGAGTCGCTGTTGCCGCCGGACCGGAGGCCGCGACGATATGAACGCCGTAAGACGCCGCCAACTTGAGGTGCAATGCATCTGCATCCGGCAAACGGTCCGAAACCGAAAACAGGCTTGCCTCCAGATCGCCGGCGACCTTCAAACCATCCAGCGTGGCCAGCTCCATCGCACCATATTCAGGAAAGACCAGCAAATCTGCCCCGGCACCCGCGGCATCCGCCACCCAAGCCTCAATCTTGTCTTCAAACTGCGCCCAGGAGGTCAAAACATCCAAAGGATACGCGGCACTGGCAATTTTCATCTGTGTGTTCCCTTACTTCAGTCGCAGTTTGCGCCGCCTTCCTCTGTCCTTCAAGCCAGATTTGGGAACATCTTCCTATTTCGTTTTCCATAAACTGAACCCCTACTTATCCATATTTACTTGACTGAAAGGCGCATTAGTTTCAAACAACCAAAAATGAGGGGGGGAAATTCATGTTGAAAAAAGGCATCTCACTGCGCGGCATCGAAGTGTTCGAGGCCCTCGCCCAGACCGGATCTGTGGCCCAAGCTGCAGCCATCACCGGGCTCAGCCAACCCGCAGTGAGCCAGCAAATGCGCAATCTTGAAACGGCCGTTGGTGCCGAGTTGATAGATCACGGTCGCCGTCCCATGCGTCTCACCCCGGCAGGCCGCCTCTTCCTGCGCCGCACCGAGGCTGCTCTTTCCGAGTTGCGGCTTGCACAAAGCGAAGTCACCGTGATGGATCTGGCACATCTGGGCGAATTGAATCTCGGTATCATTGACGATTTCGACGACGATCTGACGCCAAGGCTGGCCACCATATTGGCCGACAGCCTGACCGGTTGCCGGTTTCGCATGACCACCGCAGGCAGCAACGAACTGGCCCAGGCGATCCGCGACAAGAGCCTGCACATGGCGATCGCGGCCCGCACCAGTGAAAAGGTTCCCGGCGTGATCGAATATCCGCTGGCCCGCGATCCCTTCATCATTGTCACCCCTGCGGGCAGCCGCGCACAGGCGCAACAATTGCTTGAGGGGGAAGGAGATATTCCCTTTTTGCATTATGCCACGGGTCAGTTGATCGAAACCCAGATCAGCAGTTTTCTCCAAGGTCAGGATCTGGAACTCTCGGCCCGCTTTGAGATTGGCAGCCATCTGGCGCTTATGGCCATGGTGGCACGCGGAATCGGCTGGGCGATCACCACGCCGCTGGGTTATATGCGGGCCACCCGGTTCCACGAGGGCATGCGGGTGATGGCCCTGCCGATCCCGGAGGCGGCGCGGCAAATTTCGCTTTTTGCCGGATCGGAATGGTCCGGACCGGTGCCGCGTGATATTGCCCGCACGATGCAACAGCTGATGGAGGCCCATATGATCGGCCCCGCCACCGCCCGCCGTCCCTGGCTTGCAGATAAGTTCCATCTGATCGGAGAGACAGCCGGATGACGCAGCCAAATGCCAAGATTGTCATATTGACCGGTGCGGGTATTTCCGCCGAAAGCGGGATCGAAACGTTTCGGGCCGAAGATGGCCTCTGGGCGCAGCACCGGGTTGAGGATGTCGCCACCCCGGAAGGTTTTGCCCGCGATCCGGATCTGGTTGTGCAATTCTACAACGCCCGCCGCGCACAAGCAGCCGAGGTTCACCCCAATGCCGCCCACAAGGCACTGGCCCGGCTCGAAGCGGAGCACCCCGGCGAAGTGATTGTGATCACCCAGAATGTCGATGACCTGCACGAACGGGGCGGCTCGCAGGTCGTACATCATATGCACGGGCATCTGAAAGGCGCACTATGTGCGGTTTGCGATCACAGGTGGCCCGCACCCATGGTCATGGCTGCCGGTGACCCATGCCCCGCCTGCAACGCGCCTGCAGCACGCCCTGACATCGTTTGGTTTGGCGAAATGCCCTATGAGATGGATCTGCTGTTTGACCACCTGACGCAGGCAGACATCTTTGCCGCAATTGGCACATCGGGCAACGTATATCCAGCGGCTGGATTTGTCGCGGAGGCGCGCCGCGCTGGCGCCCACACGCTTGAGTTCAATCTGGAACGCTCGGCTGTGGGAAACCAGTTTGCGGAGCATCGGCTGGGGCCGGCCTCGGAAACGGTCACGGCCTGGGTGGATGAAATCTTGGGTCAGTGACTCCGGAAAACGCGCATTTCCCGGCCTGATCTTTGTCAATAAAACGAAGACAGCGCGGGCCAAAGCCCGCGCCGCTTGTGTCAGTGGCTCATCGCCCCATGTTTTGGTTTGCGCGTGTGATCCACAGGGATCTTCACGTCGATGTCACCGGCTTTTTCAAAGGTCAGGGTAACGGTGATCTCTGTGTCCTGCTCAAGCGGCGCTGACAGCCCCATGAACATCACATGATCGCCGCCCCGTTTGAGCGCATGCATTTCGCCCGCTGGCACCGCGATGCCGCCTTCGATCTCGGTCATCTTCATCACGCCGTTCTCGTCTTCGATATGCGTGTGCAGTTCAACCCGGCCCGCCACGTCGGAACTGGCCGCGATCAGGCGATCATCCTGATCAGAATTGTTCATCAGTATCATAAACGCAGCGCCCGTCGGCGAGGATGGCGTAGAACTGCGGGCATAGGGGTCTTTGACCATGATATCCCCTGCAAAAACAGGGGCGGCCAACATGAAGAACGCAGCAGAAGCTGCTGAAAAGAATCGTGTATATGTCATTGTCTTGTCCTTGATTGATCGGAAAACGGAAGTTTCAGATCAAACAGGGGGAGCCCGTGCCGGCGGCATTAATGCGCGCGCTGCCAGCCGTGCAGGCAATGCCAGCCTACGGCCAACCTCAAAGCACAGAATTTGCTGCGGCGCGTTGAACTCCGGCGCGTGCACCTCAAACAGGACATTCAGCGCCGAGTCAGGGCAAATGTGGGGCGCGGACGTCGGCGCCCCACTCGCATCTACATAGACCGCCAACGGACCATTGCCCGTACACAGAACCATCTGCCCCGTGGCTGCATTTGCCCCACGCGCCACCGCCATGCTCTGGCTGGTCAGCGCCAGAACAAGAACCATCAAAAATGAGAGCAGGTGGCGTTTCATACCTTCGCATTAGCCCATGCAGGTCGGACATTCGAGGCGCAAAACGACGCAACCCCGGATCAGATGATCCGGGGTTGCCTAAACTCAAACTGTTCGGAGTTTCCGATCAGGAAAGCGCTTCTGCTGTTGCGCTGGATTTGGCGATTGCCTTTTTGATCTTCAGCGCGTTGGCAGACAGCTCGGTGTCTTTTGCCTTGGCCAGGAACTTGTCCAGACCGCCACGGTGATCCACGCTGCGCAGAGCAGCCGCAGAAATGCGCAGTTTGAACGAGCGGCCCAGCGATTCGGACTGCAATGTGGTGTCGTTCAGGTTCGGCAGAAAGCGGCGACGCGTCTTGTTGTTCGCGTGGCTTACGTTGTTGCCCGTCATCGGGCCTTTTCCGGTCAATTCGCAAACGCGCGACATGGGTCTATCCTTTTGTTTAGTGGTGCAGCGCCAAGGGGTCGGCGCAACACATAAAACGGGCCGCGGCGGGCGACCCTGAAACTGGTTCGCTGGCTTTAGTGGGAATCGGCCAAGGCGTCAACCCGAAGTCCGCGCGAGGGCGGAATTTCGGGCCTATGTGCATTTGCCACATTCCTGGCCCCGGCGCCAGCCCGGCCGCGCCATTTCCTTTGCATCCCTCGCGCAGATTTGCGACACCTGCCAAATGACCATACATATGCGCGCCCTTCTCGTTCATCTTTTCACTGCAACCGGTGCCGTTTTTGCCATGCTCGCGATGCTTGCCGCGGTCGACGGCAAATGGGACCTGATGTTTCTGTGGCTCGTTGTGGCATTCTTTGTTGACGGGATCGACGGCCCGCTGGCCCGCCGGTTTGATGTCAAAACCAATGCGCCCGAATTTGACGGTGTGTTGCTGGATTTGATCATCGACTATCTGACATATGTGTTCATCCCGGCCTTTGCGCTGTTTAAATCCGGCCTCATGGACGGGTGGAGCGGCTGGGCCATGATCATCATCGTCACCTTTGCATCTGCAATGTATTTTGCCGACACCCGGATGAAGACCAAGGACAATTCCTTTTCCGGCTTTCCCGGCTGTTGGAACATGCTGGTGATCGTGCTTTTCGCCCTGCAACCGGTGTGGTGGGTCAGCCTGATCATCGTGTTCGCACTGGCCATCACGATGTTCCTGCCAATCAAATTTGTTCACCCCGTGCGCACTGAACGCTGGCGCACAGTGACTTTGCCCATGGCGCTGGCCTGGACCTTTTTCGCCGGCTGGGCGGCTTGGGTCGATTTTCATCCCGAAAGCTGGGCCCATTGGGGTTTGGTCATCACTTCGGTCTATCTGATTTGCGCTGGCGCCGTGCAGCAGTTGACCGAGCCCAAATAGGCTGGTGCATTTTCCTCTTGACCTCAACCTAGGTTGAGCCTGCATCAGAAATGCAACGAGAGGATTTGACATGACCGACGCCCCCAATTCCGCCGCCCCGTTGCCACAACAAGACAGCTATGTCTCTTGGGGTGAATTTCTGCGCAGTGGCTATTCCGGCCCCTTGGCCTTGGTCTGCCTCGCGGTTTGGTTACATGCCGCTGACAGCCTGATCGTGGCGACAATGCTGCCTTCCATGGTGGCAGATATTGGCGGCGCGGCCTTCGTCAGCTGGACCGTATCCATCTATGAAATCGGCTCGATCGTGGCCGGCGCAGGCACTGCACTTTTGACGATGCGCTACGGGCTGCGCGGCCCGATGAGTGTCGCAGCGGCCCTGTTTGGCTTTGGTTGTTTGCTCAGCGCCATCAGCCCCACCATGGGCGTTGTCCTGATCGGCCGGGTGATGCAGGGCCTTGGCGGCGGCGGCATGGTTGCGATGGCTTTTGTCGCGGTGGGCGTGCTGTTTCCGCGCCGCTATGCCGCTCGGGTATTGGCGGTGGTGTCGACGTTCTGGGGGCTTTCGGCCTTTCTGGGGCCCTTGCTGGGCGGGCTCTTCGTCGAATATGCCAATTGGCGCTGGGGCTTTGGCTTTTTCGCCGTGCAGGCCATGTGCCTCGCGATCTGGATCGCCCTGCAGGGCAGCACCGGCCCCCTTCCCCAAGACGGCCCACTGGGACGGTTCCCCGTTGTGCGGCTTGCGGTCCTCTGCCTTGCCGTTGTGCTGATCTCGGCCGGCGGTATCCGTGTGGAACCTCTGCGCTCCACCCTTCTGATCCTTGCGGGTCTGTCCTGTCTTGGCTGGTTCCTCTGGCGCGATGGGCAGGCGGGCGCAGACCGATTGCTCCCCAATGCCCCGCTTGACCCGAGGCACGCCACAGGCGCAACCCTGCTGATGATCCTGATGCTGTCGATCGCCACCATTGGCATCCTTGCCTATGGCCCCCTTCTGATGACCACGATCCATGGCATCTCTGCCCTGACCGCCGGATACATCGTCGCGGCCTCCTCCATCGGCTGGACCCTCGCCGCCGTGACGGTGAGCGGTGCACCCGAACGTCTTGATCGGCTATGGATCGCCGCAGGCATGATCATGACCACCATCAGCATCCCCGGCTTTGCCTATGCAGTGCCTGCTGGCCCGATCTGGTTGATCGCCTTCTTTGCAGCCCTGGAAGGTGGCGGTTTTGGCCTGGCCTGGACCTTCATCCTGCGCCGCATCACTGCATTGGTGCCGGAACACGAAATCCAGCGCGTGTCGGGTGCCATCCCCACAGTGCAGCGCATCGGCTATGCCCTTGGCGCGGCCTATGTAGGGATCATCGCCAATGCCGCGGGGTTCCTGACCATGACCGGACCCGACGACGCCGCCAGCGTGGCGCGTATATTGTTCCTGTCCTGCCTGCCGCTGGCGCTGATCGGGCTGGGGGCCATGCTGGGTCTGGTGCGCAAACATCCTTATGATGCGGCGATGACCGCCGAAAATTGATCAGATCAACAGACCCGCCGCGCCCTCATGGCGCAAGAGCGCCACCTTGGTCTCGACCCCGCCGCGCCCCGAAAACCCGGTCAGCCCTTTGGCCCCCATCACGCGGTGGCACGGTATGATCACCGGGATCGGATTGCCACCACAGGCCTGCCCGACCGCCTGTGCCGGCACGCCCAGTGCCTTGGCAATCTCGCCGTAGGTGCGGGTATAGCCAAAGGGGATTGCGGACATCGCCGCACAGACATCGCGCTGAAAATCGGTGCCCGCAACCCGCAGTGGCAAATCAAAATCTTCCAGATCACCCGCTGCATAGGCCGTCAGCTGCTCTGCCGCGCGATCAAGCAAGGATGAGCGGTCCTGCTGTCCGACCCTGGTCCAATCCAGACGAGTGATCGCCCCGTCCTCTTCGGTCAGGGTCAGGTTGCCAAATTGTGTGGGAACGCTGCGCTGTTTCATGCAGCTATGATGGGGGCAAGCGCCCCCCGCCGCAATCCGGTTCTTGCGCAAGAATCGGATGGGGAAAGGTGGGGAAAATCCCCACCTTAGGTTTTAAACCGCGTTGGTCTCTTCCACCGCAGTATCGCACCGACCGCAAACGCCGCCATGGCTGTGGCTGCCCACATCCGGCAGGACCTTCCAGCAACGCTCGCATTTGTCGCCCGCCGCCTTTGCGAAAACCACGGCAACGCCTTCTGTCTCTGGCAAACGGAACGCATCTGACGGCGCATCATCCCCAGAAACGGTGATGGCAGAGGTGATCGCTACATCCTCGAATGACACGCTTTCCAGTGCCTCCCGTTGATCTGCATCCGCGACATAAACCACCGGCGCCGCCTCAAGCGAGGCTCCGATCACCTTCTCGACCCGCTGCACCTCAAGCGCGGCCGTCACCACGCGCCGCGCTGCACGCACCTGCGCCCATTTCGCCGCCAGATCTGCATCCAGCCAGCTTTGCGGTGTTTCAGGGATATCGGTCAAATGCACCGAACTGCCTTCACCAGGGAAACGTTCAAGCCAGATCTCTTCGGTGGTGAACACCAAGATGGGGGCAAGCCATGTGGTCAACCGGTGGAACAGGATATCCAGCACCGTCCGCGCCGACCGGCGGCGCAGGGTGTCGCCATCGCAATAAAGCGCATCCTTGCGGATATCGAAGTAGAACGCACTCAGATCCACCGTGGCAAAGGTAAAGACCGCCTGGAACACACCCTGGAAATCAAACTTGGCATAGCCATCGCGCACCTGCGCGTCCAACTCGGCCAATCGGTGCAGCACCCAGCGCTCCAGCTCTGGCATATCCGCAGGCTCCACCCGATCACTTTCGGTGAAGTCATTCAGCGAGCCCAGCATATAGCGCATCGTATTGCGCAACCGGCGATAGCTGTCAGCCACCCCCTTGAGGATCTCATCGCCAATCCGCTGATCTGCGGTGTAATCAGTCTGCGCCACCCACAGGCGCAGGATATCCGCGCCATATTGCTGCACGATCTTTTCCGGCACGATGGTGTTGCCGATAGATTTGGACATCTTCATGCCCTTGGCATCCAGCGTGAAGCCATGGGTCACCACATTGCGATAGGGCGCACGGCCCGTGGTGCCCACCGATTGCAGCAAGGATGAATGGAACCAACCCCGGTGCTGGTCGGTGCCTTCCATATAGACATCTGCGATACCATCCTCGGTGCCATCTTCGCGGTCGCGCAAGGTAAAGGCATGGGTGGAGCCGGAATCAAACCACACATCCAGAATATCCATCACCTGATCATAGTCATCGGGATTGACCAGATTGCCCAGGAATCGCTCTTTCGCGCCATCCTCGTACCAGCAATCCGCGCCCTCGGCCTCAAAGGCCTCGACAATCCGGGCATTCACATCCGCATTGCGCAGCAGGAAATCAGGATCCGTCGGCAAAACACCCTTCTTGGTGAAGCAAGTCAGCGGCACACCCCATGCCCGCTGCCGTGAAAGCACCCAATCGGGCCGCGCCTCCATCATCGAATGCAGACGGTTGCGCCCGGATTTGGGGGTCCAGTTCACATTGTCGATCTCGGTCAGCGCCCGCTCGCGGATGGTCTTGCCATGCATGTCCAGCCCATCGCCAACCGGCTTGTCGATGGCGGCAAACCACTGCGGTGTGTTGCGATAGATCACCGGCGCCTTGGAGCGCCAGGAATGCGGATAGCTGTGCTTGATCTTGCCGCGCGCCAGCAGCCCGCCGACCTCGACCAGTTTGTCGATGATCGCGGCATTGGCATTGCCCTCTTTGCCATTGGGCTTGAGGATCGCCTTTCCGCCAAAGAACGGCAGATCATCGCGGAACCGCCCGTCAGGATTGACGTTGTAGGTGATCACATCGGCCAACATGCCCAGATCGCGATAAAGCTCGTATTCCTCAAGACCATGCGAGGGCGCACAATGCACAAAACCAGTGCCTTCTGTGTCGGTCACAAAATCCGCCGCGCGGAAATCGCGCAGATCATCCCATTCGCCTTCGCTGCCTTCGGCCCCGGCCAGCGGATGGCGCAGCGCAATACCCGCCAACTCGTCATTGGTGACATCGCGCAGGCGGGTCCACTGCCCATCCTCAAGCCGCGCCCGGCCAAAGACATCGGCCGCCAGATTGTCAGCGAGCAGGTATCTGTCCCCGACATTGGCCCAGCACTCCTCCGGCGTCGCAGTCACTTCATAAAGGCCATAAGAAATACCCGCGCCGTAAACCACGGCCTTGTTCGATGGCATGGTCCATGGCGTTGTGGTCCAGATCACCACCTTTGCACCGCTCAGATCACCATCCGAGACCACGTCAAACTTCACCCAAATGGTAAAGCTGTCCTTGTCGTGATATTCCACCTCGGCCTCGGCCAGGGCGGTCTGCTCCACCGGCGACCACATCACCGGCTTCGACCCCTGATAGAGCGTGCCGTTCATCAGGAACTTCATGAATTCCTCGGCAATCACCCGTTCGGCATGGAAATCCATTGTCAGATAAGGTTCGGCCCAATTGCCCTGCACACCAAGCCGCTTGAATTCCTCGCGCTGCACATCGACCCAGCCACGGGCAAACTCGCGGCATTCCCCGCGAAACTCGTTGATCGGCACCTGATCCTTGTCGCGGCCCTTCTTGCGGTACTGCTCCTCGATCTTCCACTCGATCGGCAAGCCATGACAATCCCACCCCGGAATATACCGCGCATCATAGCCCATCATCTGATGGCTGCGCACGATCATATCCTTGATCGTTTTGTTCAGCGCATGACCGATATGCAGATGCCCGTTGGCATAGGGCGGCCCGTCATGCAGCGTAAAAGGCGTGCGCCCCGCTTTTTCGCGCAGGCGATCGTAAACGCCAATCTCTTCCCAGCGCGCCAGCCAGGCCGGCTCCCGCTTGGGCAATCCCGCCCGCATGGGAAAATCGGTCTTGGGCAGGTTCAGCGTGGATTTATAGTCGTGTGTCTCGGGCGTATCGGCGCACATCTGTCGCGTCCTTTGGCAAATCAATCAGGGGATGTATCGGAAGGTCGGTGCGATGGTCTCAAACACCTCTGCCCGGCGTCTCACTTTATCAGAGCGCCGGGTAAATAATTCGAATAATGATCGCTGTGATGCGTCTCATGCCCCGCTTATAGGCCCGCAGCAAATGCCCCACAAGCCCCCGTTTATCCCCCTTTTTGGCCCTAAATACTCAGGGGGTTTGGGGGCAAAGCCCCCATTCAACTTAAATCGATTGCGGCGCAGCCGCGCCTTTGCATCGGCCAGAAATGCAGGGCTAAGCTTTCGCGCCAAACAGCCCGCCCAAGGCCCGCTTGACGATCCCGCGCACCTTGGGGCGCCGATCCGGCGCGAACGGCAGCGGGCGACACACCTCCATCGCGGCCACGCCGACGCGGGCGGTCAATGCACCATTCACCAAGCCTTCGCCAAACCGGCGGCTGAGCTTGCCAAGGATCGAGCCGCCCAAAAACGGCTCGAGCATATCATCGCCAACCGCAACCGCACCCGTTGCCACCAGATGCGACATCACCGCGCGGGTCAGCCGCCAGGATCCGAAAAACCCGGATCGCCCGCCATAGACCTCAGCCACCCGCCGGATCATCCGCAGGTTGGCCGTCAGTGCCGCGGCCACATCCGCCAGCGCCAACGGCACCAGCGCTGTCACGGTCGCCACCTGACGTGCCGCCGCTTCGACCTCGCGGCTGGCGGCCTGATCCAGTGGCGCCAGCAGCTCCGCCTCTGCCAGATGTAACAGCCCTTCGGCATCCATTTGATCGCCGCGCAGCTCCTTCAGGCGATCCCGGCCCCAGCGGGTGTCCTCGCGCCCCTGATAAAGCCGGACCAGCCGGTCGGTCACCGCCCGTGCCGCGCCCAGATCCTTTTGCGCCAGCGCCTGCCCCGCATCATGGCGCAGCCCGTCCAGCTTGGAGAGCCGGCCAAAGGCAGCCATCTCGCGCAGGCCCACCAAGGACAGCACCAGCAAAAACGCCCCGATCAGTACCGTCATCGCCCAACCCAGCAGCGGATACCGTGCCATCAGGTCCGTAACAAAGGTCCATGCCGCAATGGACACCAGCGCCCCGACCAAGGCACCTGACAACCACCAAAACAACCGGCCCAGCAGCGATGGTTTTCGCGCCGCCAGCCGCGCGGCGACCTGCATCGCCTGCCCCTGTGGCGCGGCAGGCAGGATATCGGGCACCGGCGGCGCATCGGCCACTTGCGGGCGCGCTGCGGTATTCTCTTCGATCTCAAATAGAACCGGACCCTTGGCCATCACGCGCCCTCTCTTTGCCATTCGAACCGCACATCCGGCAGTTTTTCGTCGGTGGTCATCCCATCCGTGCGCTCTATTTCGGAAAATCCGTGACGCAGGTAGAACCGCTGCGCCCCTACATTGGCCTGAAACGTCCAAAGCGTCAGCCTGTCATGCTGGCCTTGCACGTGGCGCAAAAGCGCCGTTCCGGCCCCCTGCCCCCGCGCTGCGCCCGCCACGTAAAGCGCATCCAGATCCGCGCCATCACATGCAGAAAATCCGATCACCTCGCCACTTGCCTCGGCCACGGTCACCCAACCGCGCTTGATCATCGCGCCTGCATGGGCAATGTCTTCGGCCCCGCTGTGCAACTTTGGCATCCAGTCGGTTGTCGCGGCAAATTCGGTCAGAATACCTCCGACGGTCCCGGCATCTGTGGACCGCGCGGCCCGCAAGGCAATCACAACCGATCCCCGATCAGAAACTCCGCCGCCCGGTCCAGCCGGATATGTGGTGGCCCGTCACCCGGGCGCAGGTTCAACGGCGCCGGGGCAAAGCGCATCACCTGGTAATCCTGATCCAGCCACGCCTCTGCCCCCTGCCGCGCGGGCGTCAGCAGATGCGCAGGGTCTTGGGGCAGGTCACCGGGATAAAAGGCCGCCTCCTTGCCGGTTTCAAGCAACGTGCCACGCACCACGGGCAACAGATCGCCCCCGTGTTTCATCTCATCCTCCGTCGTTGCCCTGAGCGAGGCAATCGACAGGGCGGCGGTGCCTGCACCAGCGTATTGCGCGCGATCCTGTGCCTCTCGGACAAGGGCCTGCATGATCGCGGTCAGACGCGGATGTTGTTTGTGGTGCAAATGGTCGGCCTTGGTGGCCGCAAACAGAATCTTCTCCACCCGCTTACCGCGCAGCAGATTGCTGAGAAACCCGTTGTTGCCGGGCCGAAACGCAGACAATGTCTCGCTCAGCGCTGCCCGCAGATCCTCGACCGCTTGCGGCCCTTGATGGATCGCGCCCAGCGCATCAACCAAAACCACCTGCCGGTCAATCCGCGCAAAGTGATCGCGGAAAAACGGCTGCACCACACGTTTCTTGTAGGCCTCGAACCGCCGCGCCATTTCGCGATGCAAAGACCCGCGCTTTGACGGGCCATCCGTGCGGATCGGCGCAAAGGTCAGTACCGGCGATCCGGCCAGATCACCGGGCAGGAGGAAACGCCCCGGCGTGCAATCGGAAAACCCGTCTTGCCGCGCGGCCTGTAGATAGCTGGCAAATTCCCGCGCCAGATCCTGCGCCAAGGTTTCTTCATGCTTGGCCTCGGGGTCCGTGGTCTTGGCCAGCGCCAGAAAGGCCGCCGCCGCTTGGCGGTTTTCAATGCGGCTCAGGGTGTCTTTGGACCAGTCTTCATAACTGCGCTCCATCAAGCCCAGATCCAGCAGCCATTCGCCGGGGTAATCAACAATATCAAGATGGATGGTGCGCGGCCCCTGCAACCCGGACAAGAGCCCGTTTGGACGCACCTTGAGCGACAGACGCAGCTCGGAAATCGCGCGGGTGCTGTCTGGCCAATGCGGTGTCGGGCCAGTCAGCGCAGCAAGGTGGTTCTCATAGTCAAAGCGCGGCACCGTATCATCGGGCTGTGGTTGCAAGAACGCCGCCTCGATCCGCCCTTCGGACGCGGCCAGTAGCCCCGGCATACGGCCACGGTCCAGCAGGTTTGCCACCAGCGAAGTGATGAACACCGTCTTGCCCGACCGCGCCAAGCCGGTTACGCCAAGACGGATCACCGGCTCAAAAAATGTCTCTGACACGGTGTCTTGCACCGTTTCAACCTGCCGCCAGATACCATCGGCAATGCGTGAGATGACCAAAGCTGCGTCCGCCCCGAAATGTGTTTGGGCTTAACATAGGCAGGCGGGTCAGGGATTGCCAGAAGCCAGCCACCACGCTAGACGCGGCCCATGCCCCGTTTTGCCCTCAAAATCGAATACCACGGCGCGCCTTTTGTCGGCTGGCAGCGACAGGTGAACCTGCCGTCGGTGCAGGGCGCGATTGAGACAGCCTTGGCCAAACTGGAGCCGCGTGAACACACCATTGCCGCCGCCGGACGCACCGATGCCGGCGTGCATGCGCTGGCGCAGGTGGCCCATTGCGATATGAACGGTGACTGGCAGGCCTTCCGCTTGTCAGAGGCGCTTAATTACCACCTCAAGCCGCAGCCTGTCGCGATCACTGCCTGCGCAGCAGTTGACGATGACTTCCATGCGCGGTTCTCGGCACTTGAGCGGCGCTATCTGTTCCGTATCCTGTCGCGCCGTGCCCCGGCCACCCATCAAGAAGGGCTGGTCTGGCAGGTCAAACACGATCTGGACGAAGGTGCCATGCAGGCCGCGGCGGATATTCTGGTGGGCAAACATGATTTCACGACGTTCCGGTCAACGATCTGCCAGGCCGAAAGCCCGGTAAAGACCCTTGATCATCTGCGCGTCAGCCGCGTGGAAACACTGGGCGGCACCGAGTTTCATTTTGATGTGCGGGCGCGGTCCTTTCTGCACAATCAGGTCCGCAGCTTTGTCGGCACGCTCGAACGGGTCGGCGCTGGGTCTTGGACGCCCGAAGATGTGCGTTCCGCACTGGCGGCACGTGACCGCGCCGCCTGTGGGCCGGTCTGCCCGCCGCAAGGCCTTTATCTGGCGAATGTCAGCTATCCGGCAGATCCCTTCGCCTAAGCGCAGGCCTACAGTGCGTTCCAATCCCCGTGAAACTTGCCCTCTTCGTCGATGCGGGCAAAGCCATGCGCCCCAAAGAAATCCCTCTGCGCCTGAATAAGGTTTGCGGTGCCGCGCCCCCGCCGCATGGTGTCATACCACGCCAAAGACGCAGACAGCGCGGGCATCGCCACGCCCAAGCCAATCGCCGCCGTCAAAACCCGCCGCAAGGCTGGTACGGATGCCTTCAGCCGCGCACGCATGGCCGGCGCAAGGATCAGATGGCAGGCAGGCAATTCACTGCGGAATGCATCCGCAAATTCGTCCAGAAGTGCCGAGCGGATGATACATCCCGCCCGCCAGATCTCGGAAATTCGCGCCATATCGAGGGACCAGTCAAACTCTTCCGATGCGGCCCAAAGCACGCGAAAGCCCTGAGCATGGGCCAGAATACGGCCCGCCAGCATCGCCTGTTCCAGATCCGCCGCGCTTGGCATCCCTGCCTCAAGCGCCCCCGCTGCCAACAAAGGCTCGGCCATCACCCGTGTGTCTTTCTCCGAGGACCAGCCACGCGCGCCCACCGCTGCCTCGATGGTATTGGCCGACTGCCCCATCTTCAACGCCTCGATCAAGGTCCAGCGACCCGTCCCCTTCTGCCCGGCCTGATCGCGGATTACATCGACCATGGGCTGGCCGGTCTTGCTGTCGACTGACAAAAGCGCCGCGGCGGAAACTTCAATCAGATAAGAGCTGAGCGGGCCATCTTTCCAATCCGCAAACAATCTACCGATCTGCGGCGCAGACTGCCCGCCCGCATCGCGCAGCAAACCGTAAATCTCTGCAATCATCTGCATGTCGGCGTATTCGATGCCGTTGTGCACGGTCTTGACAAAATGCCCCGCACCATCCGGCCCCAGATGCGCCACGCAAGGATCGCCCTTGAACTTGGCCGCAATCGCCTCTGCCATCGGACGCAGGCTGGTCCACGAATGATCGCTGCCGCCCACCATCATCGAGGGACCATGCCGGGCGCCCTCTTCCCCCCCCGATACGCCCATGCCAACAAAATGCAGCCCCGTGCCATCCAGATCCGCAGACCGCCGACGGGTGTCGTTGAAATCGGCGTTTCCCCCGTCAATGATTGTATCACCCTCCTCCAGATGCGGGCGGATGGCCTCAATCATGGCATCCATGGGCGCGCCGGACGGGATCATAAAGAGGATGCTGCGTGGCCGTGCAACGGCCGCGACAAAATCCGCCAGATCAGCTTGGCCGGTCAACCGCTTGCCCAATGGTCCGGCTTCTTGGATGAAATCGTCGATCCATTCCGCCTCCCGATTAGAGACCGCCACGTCGAACCCGCTATCGGCAAGATTGAGCGCCAGCGCAGACCCCATTGTGCCCAGCCCGTAAACACCGATATCCGCACCCTTTGACTGTTTGTTCATGGCTGCCGCTGCTCCCGGATGTGTATCAAATGTCGCCTGTTCTCCAACTCATTTAAGCGGGCGAACTCCAGAAGGCCAATAGGCATTCGTTGGCACCACGCCTTCCCAATCCCTCCCTTGCCCGCGAAAACCTGCCTGCACAGGTGCAAAACCATCAAAAAAGTTCAATATGCCGCATCGTATACAATGGTATACCGTAGACGTTCTCCAATGAACCCGCTATGAAGCGGCAAATTCACACATGAGGAGATTCCTATGTCCGATATCATTTACACCAAAGTGGACGAAGCGCCGGAACTGGCGTCCGCATCTTTCCTCCCTATCATCCAGAAATTTGCCGCAGCCGCCGGTGTTTCCGTCGGGACCAAGGACATCAGCCTCGCCGGGCGTATCCTCGCCACCTTCCCCGAACACCTGAGCGAAGCGCAGCAGCAGTCCGATGATCTGGCTGAACTGGGCCGTCTGGTCAAAACGCCGGACGCCAACGTGATCAAGCTGCCCAACATCTCGGCCTCCGTGCCGCAGCTTGTTGCCGCGATCAAAGAGCTGCAGTCGCAAGGCTTTGCCCTGCCCGATTATCCCGAAGCACCCGCAACCGACGCGGAAAAAGCCATCCGTGCCAAATACGACGGCATCAAAGGCTCTGCCGTGAACCCGGTCCTGCGCGAGGGCAACTCTGACCGCCGTGCCGCCAAAGCCGTGAAAAGCTTTGCCCAGAACAACCCCCACCGCATGGGCGACTGGAGCGCAGACAGCAAAACCGAAGTCTCCTCCATGTCCGGTGGCGACTTTTTCTCGAACGAGGTTTCCGCGACACTGCCCAAGGATACCACCGCCAAGATCGTTCTGGAAACTGCCACGGGTGAAACTGTTCTGAAAGACGGTATCGCCTACCCCGCAGGCACCGTGGTCGATGCCACGTTCATGAGCGCAGCCGCCTTGAAAGCCTTCCTCGCCAGCGAGATTGAAAAGACCAAGGCCGCAGGCACGCTGTTTTCGTTGCACATGAAAGCGACGATGATGAAGGTCTCTGACCCGATCATCTTTGGTCACGCGGTCAAGGCGTTCCTTGCCCCGGTGTTTGACGCCCATGGCGACAAGATGGCCGAGCTGGGTGTGAACCCGAACTCCGGCCTGGGCGATCTGCTGGCCCGCGTCGAAGGCGATGCGGCGATCATGGCAGATATCGAGGCCTGCATGGCCGCGCGCCCGCCGATGTACATGGTGGATTCCGATAAGGGCATCACCAACCTGCATGTGTCCTCTGACGTGATCATCGATGCCTCCATGCCCGCGCTGATCCGCGCTGGCGGCAAAGGTTGGGGGCCAGACGGCAAGGAAGCGGACACCAATTGCGTGATCCCTGACAATTCCTATGCGCCGGTTTATGACGAGACCATCAAGTTCTTCAAAGAGAATGGCAAGATGAACCCCGCCACCGCAGGCACTGTCCAAAACATCGGCCTGATGGCGCAAAAAGCCGAGGAATACGGCTCCCACCCGACGACATTCGAGATCCCTGAGGCGGGCACCGTCAAGATGATCCTCGATGATGGCACGGTCCTGCATTCCCACGCGGTTGAGGTTGGCGACATCTGGCGCTCTGCCTCTGCACGCAAGGCCCCGATCGAAGACTGGGTGAACCTCGCAATTGATCGTCAAAAGGCGGAAGGCTGCCGCGCGATCTTCTGGCTGGACGCAGACCGCGCCCATGACGCGGAACTGATTGCCTATGTCAAACCAATCCTTGAGGCCAAAGGCGTCGCCGACAAGTTTGAGATCATGGCCCCGCGCGAAGCCACACGCGCCTCGTTCGAGACCATCACCAAGGGCGAGAACACCATCGCCATCACCGGCAACGTGTTGCGGGACTATCTGACCGATCTGTTCCCGATCCTTGAACTGGCAACCTCGGCCAAGATGCTGTCGATTGTGAAGCTGATGAACGGCGGCGGGCTGTTTGAAACAGGCGCGGGCGGCTCTGCCCCCAAGCACGTTCAACAGTTGGTCGAAGAAAATCACCTGCGTTGGGACAGCCTTGGCGAATTCTGCGCCCTGGGAGAAAGCCTGACGTTCCTGGCCGACAGCAAAGGCAACGCAAAGGCCCGCGTTCTGGGCCAGGCGGTGGATGCCGCAACGCAAGGCATTCTCGACAATGGCCGCTCGCCCTCCCGCAAGGTGGGTGAGCCGGACAACCGCGACAGCCATTATTGGTTCGCCCGCTACTGGGCCGAGGCATTGGCCGCGCAATCGGATGATGCTGATCTTGCAGCGCATTTTGCGCCCATCGCCAAGGCATTGGCCGAGAGCGAAGACAAGATCATTGCGGAACTGGCCGCGGCACAGGGCTCTCCTGTGGACCTGGGCGGATATTACCGCACTGACGCGGCCAAAACGGCGGCTGTTATGCGATCCTCCGCGACATTGAACAGCATCATCGGGTAAACCGATCTGGCGCGAAACCAAGGCCGTGCAACCCCATAGGTTGCGCGGCCTTTTTCGTTTGTACGGCCTTCCCTGAGCCTCTCAAACCCGCCCCAGGTTTGATCTTTGGCCATTTTACGCCTATATGTAGAACGAGAGCAGACGAAAAACCTACAAAAACGAAGCCAGGTCAATATGATACACACATTCAAACGTGCATGGGATGACATGCTGCTGCCGCTGTTGCAGCGCCCCAAGCGACTGCAGGTCGCGGCGTTGTGCTATCGCGAAACCGAAGACGGCAAACGTGTGCTGCTGATCACCAGCCGGGACACCGGGCGCTGGATCGTGCCAAAGGGCTGGCCCATCGACGGGCTTGATGGTCCGGGCGCCGCCCTGCAAGAAGCATGGGAAGAGGCTGGCGTGACCCAGGCGGACATCGAAAGCGATCCGGTCGGCTTTTACGAATATGCCAAGGGCCTTGGCGAAGGGTTGACCGTGCCGGTCGAGGCGCAGGTCTACCTGACCCGTGTGCGCGATCTGAGCGAGGATTACCCGGAGGCAAATGCCCGCAAACGCGCCTGGTTCGCCCCCAAGGAAGCCGCCAATCTGGTGGATGAGCCGGACCTGAAGGCGATCTTGAACGCGCTCTGAGCTTGCTCTGACCCGATAGCCCCTCTCAAAAGCCTCAATCCGCCATAAAATGTGACGGTTTTGTGACGCCGCGCTTGCGCGGCGGCGCGTGGTATGCCACCTCCCCACCGGATCAATCACTTCCTTGGAAGGTACAGGCATGGCGACGGACAAAGGCCCGCAGGGCAGTCAGTGGAAAACACTGGATACAGACCTCAACCGCATCTCTCAGGTTGAGCTGGCCACGACCTATGTCGCTCGCCCTCTGGTCGGTCCCGGTATCGCACTGGCCTTTATGGTGCTGGCCGGGGTGATTGCCGCAGTCTTCTTTGGCCAGACCCCCACCAGTTTTGTCGTTGTCGCTGCTGCCGTCTTTGGTGCCTATATGGCCGTGAACATCGGTGCCAACGATGTGGCCAACAACATGGGCCCGGCGGTAGGTGCCAATGCCCTGACCATGGGCGGCGCCATCGTGATTGCGGCGCTGTGCGAAAGCGCAGGCGCCTTGCTGGCAGGCGGCGATGTGGTTTCGACCATCTCCAAAGGCATCATTGATCCGGCCTCCATCGCGGATACACAGGTGTTTATCTGGGCAATGATGGCGGCGCTGATCTCATCGGCGCTTTGGGTCAACCTTGCCACTTGGGTTGGTGCGCCGGTTTCCACAACCCACTCCGTCGTGGGCGGTGTGATGGGTGCGGGCATCGCGGCGGCAGGGATGACAGCGGTCAACTGGCCCTCCATGGGACTGATCGCCGCCAGCTGGGTGATCTCGCCGGTTCTGGGCGGCGCAGTGGCCGCCATGTTCCTTGCCTTCATCAAGGCACGGATCATCTATCAGGACGACAAAATTGCAGCCGCCCGCCGCTGGGTCCCTGTCCTTGTGGGCGTCATGGCCGGTGTTTTTGCCTCCTATCTGGCGCTGAAGGGGCTGAAAAAGATCGTCAAGATCGATCTGCCCACTGCCTTGTTGATCGGGCTTCTGCTTGGGGCTCTGGCCTATGCCATATCCGCCCCGCTGGTGCGGCGCGCCTCCGTAGGCATGGAGAACCGCAACAAATCCGTGAAAATCCTCTTTGGCCTGCCGTTGGTGTTGTCTGCCGCTTTGCTCAGCTTTGCCCATGGTGCAAACGACGTGGCCAATGCCGTTGGTCCGCTGGCCGCAATTGTCCATGCCACCGAATTCGGCGGCTTCGAGGCCAAGGTGTCCATTCCGATGTGGGTGATGGTTATCGGTGCCTTTGGTATCTCGTTTGGCCTGTTCCTGTTTGGTCCCAAGCTGATCCGCATGGTCGGCAGCCAGATCACCAAGCTGAACCCGATGCGCGCCTATTGTGTGGCCCTCTCGGCGGCGATCACCGTGATCATCGCCTCATGGCTTGGCCTGCCAGTCAGCTCAACCCATATCGCGGTTGGCGGGGTTTTCGGTGTTGGGTTCTACCGCGAATGGCATATGGAACGCCGCCTGCGCCGCCCCGGTGAAACCGCGGGCAACGTCAAACGCATCGCCCCAGAGGAACGGCGCCGCCGCAAGCTGGTGCGCCGCTCTCACTTTATGACAATTGTTGCCGCCTGGGTCATCACTGTGCCCGCCGCCGCAACGATGTCGGCGATTGTGTTCTACGTTCTCAACGCGGTCGTAAATTAAGAAGCAGCCTGCCGGATCTCGCGGCGCAAAGCTGTGGCGCTGAGGTCGGGCAACCCTTCTGCGGCCAATTCCGCGGTGCGGATCACCTCAGCCACCATAGTGCAAATCGGCGCGGGACGGCCCTGCGCCTGCGCCATCGCAATCACTGCACCCTGCAGGCTGTCAATCTCGGTCGGGCGGCCCGCCATCAGATCCAGCGCCATCGACGTCCGCGCCTGCGCATCAATTGTCAACATCGAGGCCGCGATCCTCGAAAACAGCGGCGTCGGCAGGCGCAGGATAAACGGGATCATTCCGACAGAAACCGGCGTCGTCGACACGGGGCGAATACCAGCCCCGCGCAGAATGCCCAAGGCCTCCTGCCATTGATCCGCCATCAGCCGCCGCCAGGCCCGATCCCGCAGTTGTTCTGCCAGGGGAAGGCCGCTCAGCGCATTCAAAGCATTGTTGAGGTTGATCAGAAACTTGCCCCATTGCACCGCTTCGATGTCACGGCTGCTGGTTGTGCTGAGGTGCGGAACTGACAGCAACCCGTCCAGATCGCCTGCACCGCCCGCAATAACCACATCCCCGCTGGTGGCGCGGTGGTAACATCCCTGCCCCATCGGTACGACGTTGAAAGGCACCATCCCGCCGCGCACATCGCGCCCGGGCAAGACCTCTTGCAACAGCGCCCCGTTGCGCAACCCGTTTTGCAGGCTGATCACCGGCGCTTTGATCGGGGCGAGTTGGTCGATCAGTTCCGCGATGGCTGCGGTGTCGCCGGATTTGACCGTGACAAGCACCACATCCGCCTTCGACAGGCAGGCCGGATCTTCGGACAGGGCCAAACGATCTGCTCCGATCTGAATCGCCATGCCGCCAAAATCCGTGAGCGTCAGACCATGCGAGCGGATTTCCTGCGCCACCCGTGGTCGCACCAGCAACGTGACCCGCCGCCCGCCAGCGGCCAAAAGGCCGCCGACAAAACAACCAATGGCCCCCGCCCCGGCAATGACGATACGTGGCTCAGCGGCCAAGGCACCACCGCATGATCGCCTTTTGCGCGTGCAGGCGGTTTTCTGCCTCGTCAAAGATCACCGAATGCGGCCCGTCCATAACGCTGCTCGTGGCCTCATCATCGCGGTGTGCAGGCAGGCAATGCATAAAGAGCGCATCATCCTTGGCCTTGGCCATCAGTGCATCATTGACCTGATAGCCGCGCAGCTGGTTGTGCCGCCGTTCGCGGGCCGACTGCGGATCATGCATGGAGACCCAAGTGTCTGTGACCACCAGATCGGCACCCTCAACCGCCTTTTGCGGATCGCGTTCGATTGTGTAGAGACCATCAAGCGCGGCTTCGGGGTCCAGCGGCGGCGGGCCGGTGAAGGTCAGGTCAAACTCAAACTGTTTGGCCGCATGGGCAAAACTTGCAAAGACGTTGTTGCCATCGCCGGACCAGACCACCTTTTTGCCTTTGATGGGGCCGTTGTGTTCTTCGAACGTCTGGATATCCGCCATGATCTGACAGGGGTGCGTTCGGTTGGTCAGACCGTTGATCACCGGCACCGTGGCGTATTCGGCCATGTCCAGCAGGGTCTGTTCCTCAAAGGTCCGGATCATGATCAGATCGACGTAACGGCTCAGCACCCGCGCGGTATCCGCGATGGTCTCGCCGTGGCCCAACTGCATATCGGCACCCGACAACACCATGGTCTGCCCGCCCATCTGGCGCACGCCCACGTCAAAAGACACCCGTGTTCGCGTCGATGGCTTTTCAAAGATCAGTGCAACCATGTGATCCTTGAGCGGCTGTTCATCATCCGGCGCACCGCGTGGACGCCCGGCCCGCGATTTTTTCATCGCAGCGGCGTCATCAATGATGCTCCGCAGATCGGCAGGTGAGGTTTGGTGAATGTCTAGAAAATGGTTCATGGGTATTCTTTCTCGTCAAAGTTCGCAGCATCCCTCGGCGGCAGAACTCTTGTCATCGGTCAATCTTGGATCAGGCGCTCAGGCTGGCCGCAGCACGATCAAGCCGGGAGACCGCTTCGGCAATCTCGTCATCGCTGATGTTCAGTGCGGGCAACAGGCGGATCACATTGTCGGCGGCAGGCACGGTGATCACCTCGGCGTCATAGCCGGCCTTCACCACATCCGCGTTCACCGCCTTGCATTTGATGCCCAGCATCAGACCCGATCCGCGCACCTCTTCGAATACATCCGGATGGCTGGCGATCAGCCCTTCCAGCTTTTGCCGCAACAGGCCCGCCTTGCGGTTCACCTCGGCCAGAAACGCCGGATCGGCCACGATATCAATCACCGCATTGCCCACGGCACAGCCCAATGGATTGCCGCCATAGGTTGACCCGTGGGTGCCAGCGGTCATGCCAGAGGCCGCTTCCTCGGTCGCCAGAACCGCGCCCAGCGGGAAGCCGCCGCCGATGCCCTTGGCCACCATCATGATGTCTGGTCCGACACCGGCCCATTCATGCGCAAAGAGCTTGCCCGTCCGGCCAACGCCGCATTGCACCTCATCCAGCATCATCAGAATGCCGTGTTCATCACACAGATCCCGCAGCCCCTTCAGGCAGGCATCGGGCAGCGGGCGAATGCCGCCCTCACCCTGCACAGGCTCCACCAGAATACCGGCAGTCTTGTCAGTGATCGCCGCCCTTAGCGCATCATGATCACCAAATTCGAGATGTACAAAACCGGGAAGCAACGGGCCAAACCCCTTGGTCATCTTTTCCGATCCGGCCGCCGCGATCCCGGCCGAGGACCGGCCATGGAAACTGCCCGAGAAGGTGATGATCTCAACCCGCTCGGGCTGGCCTTTGTCATAGAAATACTTGCGCGCCATCTTTACCGCCAGCTCACAGCTTTCTGTGCCCGAATTGGTGAAAAACACCGTATCGGCAAAGCTGTTATCGACCAGCTTGTCCGCCAGCGCCTGCTGCTGCGGGATCTGATAGAGGTTCGAGGTGTGCCAAAGCGTTCCCGCCTGGGCGGTCAAGGCCTCAACCAGCGCCGGATGCGCATGGCCCAGTGCATTCACCGCAATCCCCGCACCCAGATCCAGAAAACGTCGGCCATCCGCCTCGATCAACCAGCTGCCTTGTCCGGAGACAAAGCTGAGAGGAGCACGCGAATAGGTCGGCAAGACGGAAGAGATCATGGAAGTGTCCTTAGGTAAGGGCCGCAACAAAGGCCCAAAAGGGCATGGGCGGCGGGTCTGGTCAAGTCAGTTTGGAAGGAGGGCTGCACACAGGCAACAAGATCACCACCTGCAATTGTGCAGGGGAGCGGTATAAAACCTTAGCGTCGTCGGGACAGGTATGCCATTTGTGTGATCATGGGCCCTCTCTTAGGGGCAAATCCAACAGTTGCAAAGCCCCAATTTCCCACTTGTGACGCATCGCCGCTGCGGTCATAGCTTGGCCATGTATCAGGCCAAGCATCAAAACAACGCCCTCGCCGCCGGATTGATCGGGATTGCGACCGCCTTTATCGCGGCCACCACGCTGATGGCCAAGGCGCTTGGCAATGATGCACTTGGTCCTGCTTTGCCCGCGCTCCAGATCAGCCATGGCCGCTTTTTGTTTGCATTCATGGCGATTTCCACCGCCGTCATGATCATGCGCCCCCGCCTGAGCGCACCGCATTGGGGGTTGCACCTTGCCCGCACCAGCTGCGGTTGGGCCGGGATCACGCTGATGTTTGCCTCTGTCGCCTATATCCCACTGGCCGATGCCACGGCGATCTCCTTTCTCAACCCGGTTTTTGGCATGATGCTGGCCATTCCCCTGCTTGGCGAAACCGTGGGCCGCATCCGCTGGTTTGCCGCAGCGCTGGCGCTTTTTGGCGCACTTATTCTTCTGCGCCCCACACCGGAGAGTTTTCAGCCCGCCGCGCTTTTGGCGTTTGGCGCGGCAATGGTGATGGGGCTTGAACTGATTTTCATCAAGAAACTGACGAAACGTGAAGGGCCGTTCCAGATCCTGTTTTTCAACAACCTGATGGGGCTTTGTATCGCCACATTGGCGGTTCTGCCCGTCTGGCAAATGCCAAGCGCCGCACAATGGGCGTTATTGGCTGCAATCGGGGTCTGCATGGCTGTCGCGCAGACCTGCTTTGTCAATGCGATGGCCCGCGCCGATGCCAGCTTTGTCGCGCCGTTCAGCTATGGCACATTGATCTTTGCCGCCCTCTACGACCAAATCTTCTACGGTGTAACCCCCGACGCCATCACCCTGATCGGCGCAGGCATCATTATCGCCGGTGCGGCCCTGCTGGCCCTGCGCGAGGCACGCCAAAAACCCAAACCTCCGGCCGCTCATACGGCGCTGTGACGCTTCACACCTTGCACCCAGCCCCCGAGTGATTAGAATAGACCACTGAATTTGACAAAGCGGTCCATCATTGGGGGCCGCTTTTTAGCTAGGGAAGCCGCAAATGTCCTGGACTGATGAGCGCGTAGAGACACTCAAGAAAATGTGGGGCGAAGGCCAGTCCGCAAGCCAGATCGCCAAGGAACTGGGCGGTGTGACGCGCAACGCCGTGATTGGCAAGGTGCACCGTCTTGGTCTGTCGAACCGCACAACCACGGGTGCTGCCGCGCTGAAATCCGAACCCAAGGCCAAACCCGCCCCCAAGGCGGAACCCAAGGCCAAGCCAGCCGCGCCCAAACCCGCCGCGCCGGAAATGAAGACCGAAGCCGCCGCGCCGCCGAAATCCAACTTGCCCGCCCGCAAGCAGATTATCCCGGCAGGCCAGCCCTTGCCGCCGCAGCCGTCGGCCAACGAGATCAGCCCGGAGGCTCTGGCCAAGGTCAACGAGATTGAGAAGAAGGCTAAGAAGATCGGCCTGATGGAGCTGACCGAGCGGACCTGCAAATGGCCCGTAGGCGATCCGGCTACCGAGGATTTCTGGTTCTGCGGTCTGCCCGTGCAACAAGGCAAACCCTATTGCGAGGCCCATGTCGGCGTGGCCTTCCAACCTATGTCAGCCCGCCGCGACCGTCGCCGGTAAGCTGGTCACAGCTCTACAAGATTCGAAGGGCGGGACGTGAAAGTGCCGCCCTTTTTCCTTTGCTGGCGCCGAATCTTGGGTTCAAGCGCCAAGCCGGGCAATATCAGCCCGCGAGGTGGTCTGTCGCTGACTGGCTGCTAAGCCCTTGCCCTGTGCATGACGGCCATGTGCCAACTTTGCAAAAACCAGCCACTCCGCCTCTTTCACCAATCCGTGAGGGGGATTTACGCGCATGCAATAATCTCTAGAGATCAATAGATTGCACCTTTGCGCCGACCGTGCATTGGTAACTTGCCGAGTTCTGCATCCGAAAGGTCCGATGATGCCTGATACGATCCGCGCTGCTGACGCACTGGCCCGCCGTCTGTATGATGCCGGCTGCCGCTATGCCTTTGGCATGCCGGGTGGTGAGGTTTTGACCCTGATAGATGCGCTCAGACAAGCGGGCATCCAGTTTATCCTCGCCAAACACGAGAATGCCGCGGGGTTCATGGCCGAGGGGGTACACCACCGCGATCATGCGCCTGCCATTCTGGTCGGCACCATCGGCCCCGGCACATTGAACGGGGTCAACACCGTGGCAAACGCACTGCAAGATCAGGTGCCGCTGATTGTTCTGTCCGGCTGTGTCGATGCGGATGAGGCGGCCCGCTACACCCATCAGGTCGTTGACCATCAGGCGGTGTTTGCGCCGATCACCAAGGCGACGTTCCGCTTGTCTGCTGGCTCCGCCCATGTGATCGCGGACAAGGCCATTGCCATCGCCACCGAAGGGCGCATGGGCCCGGTTCATATCGACGTGCCCATCGGCGTGGCCGATACCGACATTCCAGCGCTGGCCCCTGCCCGCCGCCGCCCGGCATCACCCAGCATTCCGGCGGAAAAGGATCTGGAAACCGCCCGCAGCTGGCTGGCCGATGCGCGCAAGCCGCTGATGATTGTTGGCGTGGATGCGATGAACCAACACGCCGCGCAAGCGGTGCGCGAGTTCGCCGAAGATCACAACATTCCGGTGATCACCACCTATAAAGCCAAAGGCATGTTGCCCGAGGATCACCCGCTGGCCCTTGGCGGTGCAGGTCTGTCCCCCTTGGCGGACACGCATCTGGTGCCTTTCACACAATCGGCAGATCTGGTCATCTGTGTCGGCTATGACCCCATCGAAATGCGCCCCGGCTGGCGCGATGTCTGGACCCCGGACAGCCAGCGCGTGATCGACATCACCGCCGCACCAAACCACCACTATATGCACCAAAGCACGCTCAATTTCGTGACGGACTGCGCCCCGACCCTTTCCGCCCTCAGTGACGGGCTGGATCCGCGTGCCACATGGGTGGACGGCGAAATTCATCAGCTCAAGACCGCGCTCAGCGCAGCCTTTCCCAATGACGAAGACTGGGGGCCTGCCGCAGTGATCGACACCTGCCGCGCTGTTCTACCCAAGGGCACCATCGCATCTGCCGACAGCGGTGCGCACCGGATCTTGCTGAGCCAGATGTGGGAATGCCACGCGCCGCGCGATCTTATGCAATCTTCGGCGCTTTGCACCATGGGCTGTGCTGTTCCGATGGCGATCGGCGCAAAACTTGCCGACCCGGAGCGCAATGTCGTGTCGTTCTCCGGCGACGCGGGGTTCCTGATGGTGGCCGGTGAATTGGCCACCGCCGCGGAACTGAGCCTTGCGCCTATTTTTGTGGTCTTTGTCGATGCTTCGCTTGCCCTGATCGAGAAAAAGCAGCGAGAGCGGAGGCTTAGCAACTCTGGTGTGGATTTTCCCCGGCACAATTTCGCGGCCATGGGGGTGGCATTTGGCGGCCGCGGCGCGACGGTGCGCAGCCGCAAGGCACTGGAAACCGCGCTTGAACAGGCGATGCAGGCGGACACCTTCACCGTGATTGCCGCCGTGATTGATCGCGGAGCTTATGATGGCCGCATCTGAGCCAAAAGGCGCGTTGGACGGTATTTTTGTCCTCGACCTCAGTCGCATTTTGGCCGGTCCGACCTGCACACAGATGCTGGGCGATCTCGGCGCAACGGTTATCAAGGTGGAGAACCCGCGCAGTGGCGGCGATGACACCCGTGGCTGGGGGCCGAATTACGCTAGGGGCGCGGATGGCAATCCCACCGATCTGTCAGCCTACTTCATGGCTGCGAATCGCAACAAACACTCCATCGCCGTGGATATTTCCAGCGAAGATGGCCAAAAGATCCTGCGCCACCTTGCGGCGCGCGCCGATATTGTGGTGGAGAATTTCAAGCCCGACGGCCTCAGGAAATACGGGCTGGATCACGCCAGCCTGATGGCCGCGCATCCCGCGCTGATTTATTGCTCCATCTCCGGCTATGGCCAGACCGGCCCCAACCGCGATCAACCCGGCTATGATCTGATGGCGCAAGGGTTCGGCGGGATCATGTCGATCACTGGCGCCCCCGATGGGGCCCCGATGAAAGTGGGCGTTGGCATCGCGGATGTGATGTGCGGCATGTATGCCACCATTGGGGTTCTGGCCGCTTTGCGGCATCGCGATCAAACCGGCGAGGGCCAGCATATCGACCTGTCCCTGGTGGACAGCGCCATGGCGTGGCTGATCAACGAAGGCACCAATTTCCTGACCTCCGGAAACTTGCCAGAGCGGCGCGGCAATGCCCACCCCAACATCGTGCCCTATGACGCCTTTGAATGCCGTGACGGGCATATCCTGTTGGCGGTCGGCAATGATGCGCAATTTGCGCGGTTCTGCGATGTAATCGGGCTGAGTGTTCTGGCGGGCGATCCGATGTTCCAGACCAATCTGGCGCGCATCGAAAACCGCACCGCACTGCTGGCGAAAATCGTGCCGGCGATGAAAGAGCGCCCGAAGGCCGAGATGCTGGCCCAATTGCAGGCGGTCAAAGTGCCTTGCGGCCCGATCAACACCATTGCCGAGGCGCTGGCGTCGGATCAGGCACGCGCCCGCGATGCGGTGATCGACATGCCGCGCCCCGACATCGCGGGCGGCATGTTACAACTTTTGGGCAATCCGCTGAAACTGTCGCGCACGCCGGTGCAATACCGTCGCCCGCCGCCGCGATTTGGCCAGGACACCCGTGATGTGCTTGAAACATGGGGGCCGGATGCGCCTCAAAAGGGCGATCCACAGCGATAGACCGCTACCCAAAGCAAAGCGATCGCGTAAGATCGTGGCAACCAGGCCGACCAACTGACACATTCGCTCACGAAAGCGCAGGCCCGCTTCACGTTGGCGTGTGACACGCGTCAGACCCGTTCATCGGTTTTCAGAATCCCGCTATCCCTTTGCCTTAGAACAGCAATCGCACAAGGCCACGGTGATGACAGTCGATATTTGCAACGCATCCGTTTCACTGCAAAGTACAGAGGCGCTGACCAGTTGGAACGCGATGATCCGCGCGTTTCTGGCACATGGCACCGCCACGCCGCAGCATCTGGGCGCGACGCTGGAGGCTGATCCCGATTTTGCCATGGCCCATGCGGCGAGGGGGCTTTTTTCGCTGATGCTGGGCCGCGCCGAGATGTGGGCGGTGGCCGAGGGTGCGCTGGTTGCTGCAAAGACAGCCCGCGCCGCGCGTCCCGTTTCAGGCCGCGAGGCCTGCTGGATCGATGCATTGGAGGCATGGCTGGCAATGCACCCCACCGGCGCGATTGCCGCGCTTGAGAAGGCTCTGCAGGATCAACCCCAAGACACATTATCCGCCAAGGCCAGTCAGGCCATCCGCTTTATCCTTGGGGATGCGGCCGGGATGCGCAGATCGATCGAACGGGTTTTGCCCGCGCATGGGCCGGATCATCCACTGTGCGGTTATGTGCTGGGATGTCACGCCTTCGCGCTTGAGGAAACAGGAGAATACGCCCGCGCCGAACATACGGGCCGGGCCGGTCTGACCTATGCGCCCGACGATGCCTGGGGGCTTCATGCGGTGGCGCATGTGCATGATATGCGGGCTGAGCCGGGCGCTGGGATCACTCTGATCGAAAACCACAAAAGCGCCTGGGACGGATCCAACAATTTCCGCTATCACGTTTGGTGGCACAAAGCCTTGCTGCATCTGGACCTTGGTCAGCTTGACGTGGCGCTGTCCCTCTATGACAGCCAGATCCGCGCCGACAAAACCGACGATTACCGCGACATTGCCAATGCAACCTCACTGCTGATGCGGCTTGAGCTTGAGGGCATAGACGTTGGCGCCCGATGGGACGAACTTGGCGCATTGGCCGCACCACGCATTGACGATGGTTGCCTCGTCTTTGCCGACCTGCACTACATGCTGGCCCTGTCCGGCGCCAAGGAAGGCGCAGCCGCCGATGCCATGGCCGCCCGCTTTGCCCGCGATGCCAAGGACAACGGTGAAATGGCCGCCCGCGTGGCCGATCCAGGCCTTGCCGCACTGGAGGGTCTCAACGCCTTTGCCGAGGGGCGTTATGGCGATGCATTTAGCCTTTTGGCGAAAGCCCGCCCAAAAATGCAGAGCATCGGCGGAAGTCATGCCCAGCGCGACGTGTTTGAACGCATGACCATTGACGCAGGACTGCGTGCAGGCCATCTGGATGGCGCAGAAGCGATCCTGCTTGACCGTCTTGCCCTGCGGGCCGGTCACGAGGATCGCTTTACCGCAACCCGATTTGACCGCCTGTCCACAGCCCGCCGCATCCCGGCGCAATAACCACCTGATTTGCGGACCCACCGAACATTATGAGCCTTGCAGCTGCCACATCCGAAGTTCCATCACGCCCTGTGACCGCATTGGGTGCCCAATCCGGCACGCGGGTGCGGGATCTGCGGCTGGATTTCTTTCGCGGCATTGCGATGTTCATCATCCTGATCGCCCACACCCCCGGAAACCTGCTGACCCTTTGGATACCCGCGCGTTGGGGGTTTTCCGACGCCACCGAGATATTTGTGTTCTGTTCCGGCATGGCCAGCGCCATCGCTTTTGGCGGCGCATTTGTGCGGATGGGTTGGATGTTGGGCACGGCGCGTGTGCTGTTCCGGGTCTGGCAGGTCTATTGGGCGCATGTGGGGCTGTTCTTTGCGACGCTGGCGATGACCGTCTATCTGACAGAGCTGGACATCACGGGGCGCAACTATTGGGGCCAGTTGAACCTGTGGATGATGTTTGTCGAAAGTGACAAATGGGACAACTCCAACATCCTGCTCAGCTTTATGACCCTGCGCTATGTGCCGAATTATTTCGACATTTTACCAATGTACATGGTGGTTCTGATCATGATGCCGCTGGTGATGGCACTGGCGCGGATCAACCTTTGGGCTGTGGCTGGCTTTGTCATACTTGTCTGGTTGATGGCGCAGGATGCATTGCTTGAGGTCTTTGGCCTTGGCCATCTGCATCTGGAGTTCCCGGCGGAGCCCTGGACAGACAGGTCTTGGTTCTTCAATCCGTTTGGCTGGCAGCTGATCTTTTTTACCGGCTTTGCCTTCATGCGCGGCTGGCTGCCCAAGCCGCCGGTTCATAAGATCCTGATCGCCGTGGCGGCATTTGTGGTGCTGGCCAATGTCCCGCTCAGCAGCATTGGCGTGCGCGAATTTGGTTTTGACTGGGCGAAAGACTGGCGGATTACAAACGGCGGGCTGATCAACAAATCGGACTTCGGCATTCTGCGCTATGCGCACTTTCTGGCGCTGGCCTATCTGGCCTGGGTCGCGGCGGGCGACAAAGGGGCGCGGCTTTTGGCCCGTGGCACCGGCGCTGCGGCGCGGGTCTGGTCAGGCGCCTTGGCGGTGATCCTCAAGGTCGGGCAACAGTCATTGGCGGTCTTTGTTGCCAGTATGTTCATGGCGCGGGTCATGGGTTTCGCGCTGGATGTGCTGGGCCGCAGTCTGGCTGCCACCCTGCTGGTCAATCTGATCGGCGCGGCAATACTGGTGGCGGTGGCCTATGGCGCAGGTTGGTTCAAATCCCAGCCCTGGCGCGCAAAGGCAGGTGCCTGATGCTGCGCCGCGATGTTCTCAAATCTCTGGCCGCATTGGCCGCCCTGCCCGCCGCCGCCTGGGCCGAAGAACCGGGCTTGCAATTGGCAGCCGAGGCCAGCGCCTTTGATCAGGACACCGTTCTGGCCCGCGCCCGCGCCCTGGCCACCAAACCCTACAGCCCGCGCCCGCAGATCCCTGAAAGCTGGCGCAACCTGACCTATGACCAATATCGCAAGATCTGGTTCGATGCCCGCAACGCCCTGTGGGAAAACAGCGATGCACCCCAGCGGGTTGATGTCTTTCCCCCCGGTCTCTACTTTCCGCAAGCCGTCGCCTTGCATGTGGTGGAGGAGGGCCAATCGCGCCCCGTCCGTTTTGACATGGGCGTTTTTGACACCACCGACAAATTCCCCGACGTCGATCTTGACGAGACCCTCGGCTATTCCGGTCTGCGCCTGCGGGCTGAGCTGGAAACAAGCGGCATATTTCAGGAATATGCGGTTTTTCAGGGCGCCAGCTATTTCCGCGGCATTGGCACGGGTGAGATTTACGGGTTGTCTGCGCGTGGGCTCGCGCTCAAAACCGGCGACCCGATGGGCGAGGAATTTCCCGATTTCACCGCTTTTTGGCTGGAAACGCCCGCACCCGGCAGTGACAGCATCGTCCTGCATGCCCTGCTCGACAGCCCGTCCTGCACCGGGGCTTACCGCTTTGAGATCACCCATGGCGCGGTCTTGGAGATGCAGGTTGAGGCCCATGTTTTTGCCCGCACCGACATCACCCATCTTGGCATAGCGCCGCTGACCTCCATGTTCCTGTTTGACGACACCATGCGCCAGCGGTTCTCGGATTTCCGGCCCGCCGTCCATGACAGTGACGGCCTGCTGATCCACAATGGCGCAGGCGAGGTGATCTGGCGGCCACTGGCCAACCCCGCCGCCCTTCAAATCAGTGCCTTTGCCGACAACAATCCGCGCGGTTTTGGCCTGATGCAGCGCAAGCGCAAGTTCTCGGATTTCAATGACCTTGAGGCGCTATACCACAAGCGTCCCGCCGTCTGGATTACACCGGGCGAGGATTGGGGCAAGGGCGCGGTCACGCTGGTCGAGATCCCTGCTGACCTTGAAATTTACGACAACATCGTCGCCTATTGGCGGCCCTCTGCCCCGCTCAAGGCCGGGTCTCAACATCAGATGAGCTATACCCTCCATTGGGGCGCGGATCCGGTTGTCGATGTGCCTGACATGCCGCTAAAGGTTTTGAACACAGCGATGGGCGGCCGTCCCGAAGGCGGGCAGATCATCGCAATCGACTTTGAAGATGCCGCCCATGTGCCGGATGACCTGAGCAAGGTTGAGATTATTCTGCGTTCCAGCGCCGGTGACACATCATCCGGCATAGTGCAGCGCAACCCAGAAATCGGCGGTCCGAGATTGGCATTTACCTTCGAGCCCGGCGAGGCGACGCTGGCCGAGTTCCGGGCGCAGCTGCGGCTGAACGGCGCCCCCTTAAGCGAGGTTTGGCTCTATCGGTGGACCGCATCATGACCCAGCCACCCTGCCCCCCCAATGCCATGCCGCCCGCCGCGCCACTGGATATGGACGCGCAGGATTTTAGCCATGCACCCGCCCGCCGCGCCGAGGCACCCGCTGGCAACAGACGTTGGCGCTTGGCTGTGTTTGGCCCTGCCTGTGTGGGGACACTGGCACTGATGCTTGGCATCTATGGATGGCTGTCCAGCGGCGGCATGACCGGGCTGGAATGGGCCTTGCTGATGATGATCGGACTGACCTTTGTCTGGGTCACGCTGTCGGTCAGCACCGTCGGCGTGGCGATCTCGGCCTTGCTGGCGCGGCAGGCGGCAGAAACAAGAAGCCCCGCCGCGATCACACCCATGGATGTCGCCCTGTTGGTCCCGATCTACAACGAAGTTCCTTGGGATGTTTTTGGCAATGCCGCCGCCATGCTGGACGATCTGGCCGCCCGCAAAGGACCGCACAGCTATAGCCTGTTCATCCTGTCCGACACGCGGAACGAAACCATCGCTGCGCAGGAGCGGCAGGCATTTGAACGGTTGCGGGCCACCGCGCCGAAACAGATACCCGTCTATTACCGCCGCCGCGCCGCCAACACGGACAAGAAGGTCGGCAATCTGGTCAACTGGATCACAGGCTGGGGTGCCGCCTATGAAGGGATGCTTGTGCTAGACGCCGACAGCCTGATGACAGGCCGAGCGATCGAACGGCTGGCCTCTGAACTGGCGAATGATCCTGAGGCCGGTCTGATCCAGAGCTTTCCGATGCTGATTGGGGCCAACACCCTCTTTGCCCGCGTACAACAGTTTTCCAACATCGCCTATGGCTGGCTTCTGGCCGAGGGGCTGGCGCTTTGGTCACGTAACGAGGGCAACTATTGGGGCCATAACGCGATTATCCGCACCCGTGCCTTTGCCCAAAGCGCGGGCCTGCCGCACCTGCGCGGGCGGAAAGGGCGCAGTGATCTGATCCTCAGCCATGATTTTGTCGAAGCCGGCCTGCTGCGCCGCGCCGGATGGCGTGTGCGGTTCCTGCCCCGCGTCACCGGCAGCTTTGAAGAAACCCCCGGCACGTTGATCGACTATGTTCTGCGCGACCGCCGTTGGTGCCGGGGCAACCTGCAGCATCTGCGACTCCTGCGCACGGCAGGTCTGCATCCGGTATCGCGGTTTCACCTGCTGCATGGCGCGGTGAGCTATCTTCTGTCGCCTGCATGGTTTGTGCTGCTGGTGGTCTGGGCTTTGTTGGGCAAAGACGCGGAAACAAATGTGATCCGTTATTTCAACGAAGCCAATCCGCTGTTCCCGGACTGGCCCCCCGCCATGAGCCATATCGACAGTGCCGTGTTTCTGGTGATCATGTACGCGATGTTGCTGGCACCGAAACTGGCCGGTGCCGCGATCATCGCCGCCACACCGACCGCGACACGCAGTTTTGGCGGGCGGCGCCCCTTCCTGATCTCCGTCTTGACCGAAATTGCGTTTTCTGTCGCCTATGCGCCGGTCCTGATGATCCAGCAGACCAAAGCCGTGCTGCGGGCCACATTCACCCGATCCGAACCATGGGCCCCGCAACAGCGCAGCGCCCAAAGCTATCCGATCACCACGTTGATCAAATTCCACTGGATCGAAACCCTGCTCGGGTTGGTGCTGCTCGCGGGGTTGCTGGCCGGTCTGATATCGTTCTGGCTGGTGCCGATTGTGTTCAGCCTTGTCGCTGCGGTGCCGCTGTCGGCACTCTCCGCGCTGGATGTCTCGCGACTTGGCCTGAAAGGGCTGCGCATGGACAGCCCCAATTCCCTGCGTGAGCCGGCCATTGTGCGCCGCGCCCGCGCCGCAAGATCCCAAATGAAAGGTCAGATTCTGGCCGCAGATCATATCGCGGCAGAATGATCAGGGCTGGCGTACCGGCAATCCGCGACTGATCCACCCCGGCCCGGCGCCGGATCCAACCATACCTTCCGGCACATCCAGAACCTGTTCAAAGCCCGCCTCCCGCAACGCCCTGGCCAGTCGCGCCGACCGCACGCCTCGGGCGCAGATCAAGGCCACGGGTTGTGCCCTGTCGCCGTTCAAGGCCTCAAGCAGAGCAACAGCAAAGTCATCCCGCCGCATGTCGATAGGCACCGCCGGTTGCGCGATGCCCGTCGCCGCCCATTCCTCGGGCCTGCGAATGTCAATAAGCGTGATCTTCCCGGCATCGGCCTGCGCCAATGCATCCGGGGCGGACAGGTCGGCGCTGCCAACCTCCGCCCCGATATTGTAGTACCTCGCGACCCAAAAGACGCTCAGCGTGACCCCCGCCACAGATCCCAGCATGAACCCCCGACGCGGAAACCGCTTTTTGGGCGGAGGGTCAAACGATGGATCGCGCCGGGGTCTGCGCATCAGTTCACAGGCGCGGCGCTGGTGAACTTGGGAATGGCCCGATCAGATGCAGGCGCAGGTTCGATGCTGGTCCAGTTGCCTTCGGCCAGATCGATGTTACCTGGAATGTCCTCTTCCCAAAAACCAACGACGTTCTTGGTGATGTTCAGGTACAGCTTGTCATCCACAATCCGCCACAGGGTCGGGTTGCCCGGAACCTTGCCGCCTTTGGACACGCCATAGGCGCAATGGCCGTCATACTGCGGTGCATATTTGGCCGGATCGGCCAGAAACGCGGTCTTGTTGGCCTCGCTGGAAAAGGCAAATTTTGCCCCGTTGTATTCAGCAGTGATATCCTTGTCCCCGGCAACGGGCGCGGGCTGGCTTTGACCAATGGGGTTTTGAGGCAGATCGAAATAGGCAACCACGTCATAGCCTGAAGCGGCAAAACCGGTGCCGTCGATATATTGATCTCCTGCAAAAGCTTGCGAGGCAAAGGTCAGGGCTGTGGCAGCGGCGGCGATGGAGAGGGTAAAGCGGTTCACGTTTCAATTCCTTTATGAGGCTTCGGTAAAGCCAACCTAGGAGCCCGCCCCTGCATTCACATCCCACGAAGCTGTGACCTCGCGCCGATGTGACGGGGCGGTGAATTTCCGCAGGATAACAGAGAGGTTTATTTCAAAATAGGGGGTTTGGAGGGGTCACTGCCCGGTGGCATGCGCGGCGTATGTTGCAATCCCTCGCCCTGCGGCAAGTCAAAGCGCAGCCCAACTCTGGCCAGTTTTTCGACCGTCGGATCATTAGGCGCAAAAAAGCCCACATCCATGGCCCCTGCTTCGATCCCGGAAAACGTCAGCGCCTCAGAGGCGGCCCGCACCAGCGCATCCTGCGCCCGCGGGATCGCCCCGACAAAAGCCAGCAAATGACCGCGCCCACCGCCCGCATAATCCACCGCCACCAAAAATGCGCCCGCCGCCATACCCGTGGCCGTCGCCAATTTGGCGTCAATTGCGGCGATCAATGTCTCGGGTAAGCCCTTGGGCGGCAGCAAAGCCTCGATCTTGGCCTCCACCTCACCCGCCTCATGGGCCAGGGTATCACGCAGCCATTCCATTGCACCGGCGGGCAGCAGGATTTCTGATGGTGCCACACCGATGTTCACGGCCATGCCCAAGGGCTGTCCCTCCAGCATTCCGGCAATCGCCCGTCCTGACAGTGCCACATAGGGCGCCGCCTCGCCCACATAGGCAGCCAGACGCGCCGCGCGGTCGAACACCACAACATAGGCATCGTCCAGCAAGATCGGATTGATCTGGTCGCCCTCCGGCTCTGCCTCAAGCAGCATGAAAAGCTCGACATCTGCGATCCGCTCGTAAAACCGCAGGCGCGCCGTGTCGTCATCGGGCGCGGCGGTCATCGCGGCATGTGCCTCGTCCAGCGGGGTCAGATCAGTCATGGAGCACCTCGGTCACAGCGGCCCGCAGTCGCGGCACCACTTCTGCCTCGAACCACGGATTTTTCTTCAGCCAACCGGTATTGCGCCAGGACGGGTGAGGCAAGGCAAAGACGCCTTTTGGATGATCCCGCCACCCCGCGACGGATAGGCGCACCGATTGATGGTCCGGCAGATGATATTTCATTGCATAGCCACCAATCAGAACTGTAAGCCGGATATCCGGCAACAGGTTCAGTGCCTCTGCCCGCCACGTCCTGGCGCAGATCGGTGGCGGCGGCAGGTCGCTGCCGCTGGCATTATAGCCGGGAAAACAAAACGCCATCGGCAAGATCGCCAGCTTGGATTGGTCATAGAAGGTGTCTTCATCCAGCCCCATCCAGTCGCGCAATCGGGTGCCGGAGGCATCCCAGAACGGCTTGCCGCTTTCATGGACACGCAGGCCGGGCGCCTGCCCCGCGATCAAGATCTTGGCCTCCGGCGCGAACCAGACCACCGGACGCGGCTGATGGCCCGTCGCCGTGGCGGCAAAGCGATCTGCACAGAGAGTACAACGGCGCAGGGGATCACGGATGTCTGTCATGGGCGCAGGATAGCCGATGCCACTGCCGCGCCAAGGCGAAACAGTGAGAAGACGCGTTCATTTCGAAGATTATCGAAATAAAGCTTGCGTCGCCTCTTCATTTCTATATTTCTAGAAATATGAAAATTGATTCTCCACAAACCCCGCCCCTCACTCTGGCCGCTGCCAGCTTTGCCGCGCTTGGCTCCGAGCAGCGCCTGATGGTCCTGCGCACCTTGGTTCGGGCTGGTCCTGACGGGCTCAGCATCGGACTGCTCGGGGATCGCACCGGCGTGACCGGATCGACCCTGACACATCATCTCAAGCTGTTGGCTGCCGCTGGCCTTGTCAAACAGGAACGGCAGGGCCGCAGCACCATCTGCGCCGCGGTTGCCTATGAAGAGGTGCAGGCGCTGTCCCATTTCCTGCTGACCGAATGCTGCGCGGATGCGGGCAGCCCCTGTGAGGAACACAATCATGGCTGACACAACCCAAACCCAATCTCCGATGAGCCGCCTGAAAATTGGCGCATGGGGGGTAACCGCCCTGATGCTGGCGCTTGTCGCATTGCTTGACTGGCCGCAGTTCATCCCGACGGTGACATTCGCCGCCAAGGCCTTGTCTGGCACCGCCCCCTTTATTCTTTTTGCTGTATTTGCAGTGGCTTACCTCAAAGCCAGCGGGGCGGAAAACCTGCTCGCCCGCGCGTTCGAAGGCAACCCGGCGCGGATGATCGTGATGGCGGCCCTGCTGGGCGGGTTGTCACCCTTTTGTTCCTGCGAGGTCATCCCCTTTATCGCCGCTTTGCTGGCCGTAGGTGCGCCTTTGGGTGCGGTCATGGCCTTTTGGCTGGCCTCCCCGCTGATGGATCCGGCAATGTTCGCCATCACCTCTGGCACCTTGGGATTTGATTTTGCACTGGCCAAAACCATCGCTGCCGTTGGCATCGGGATGCTGGGCGGTTTTGGCGTCATGCTGGCCGCGAACACCCCGCTTTTTGCTGATCCGCTGAAGGAACGCCCCAGTGTTGGAGGCTGCTGCGGCGTACAAAAACCGTTCTCCGGCCAAACCGTTTGGAAGTTCTGGCCTGAGCCGGACCGCCGCGCGGTGTTTTCCGAAACCGCCCGCGAGAATGCGCTGTTTCTCTTCAAATGGCTGACCCTTGCCTATGTGATCGAGGCATTGATGCTGCACTATATCCCGGCCGAGATGATCGCATCCGTCTTGGGCGGTGAGGGGTTGATGCCGATCCTGCTTGGCGCATTGGTGGGCGCACCGGCCTATCTCAACGGTTATGCCGCTGTGCCGCTGGTGGACGCCCTTCTGGCCCAAGGCATGACCCAGGGCGCGGCAATGTCCTTTGTCATCGCGGGCGGCGTCAGCTGTATCCCGGCGGCAATCGCGGTCTGGGCCTTGGTCAAACCACGGGTCTTTATGGCCTATCTCGGCTTTGCCCTGATCGGCGCGATGATCGCGGGTCTTGCTTGGCAAGCCGTCGCCTGAGCCACTGATGGCCTTGCCCCCTGCAGCCTGCTCAGGCAGTGCTGCGGGGGGCTCGATTTTTGAACAGTAGATCCGGTTTTCGGCCCGTGGGAGGCATATTCTCACCCACTTTCCGCACCGAATTGGTGCCACACCTCCACAATTGCGCGGTAAAGCACGCCAAAGGCTTCCGATCATTGTACTTTTCCAAGAAAATGGGACATAGTGCAGAAAAACGCGGTAAATAGGCCTTTAAGACACCTCTGCTAAGGAGGGACAGGCCCAATAACAGGCGGCACCGGAGCAGGGCATGCTGGAGTTTGAGAATGTATCCAAGTCCTTTTGGACGGGATCGCAGCACAAGGTCATTCTTGACCATGTGTCTTTTCGCGTGGACCTGGGCAATTCTCTGGGAATCCTCGCCCCCAACGGCACTGGTAAATCGACACTTATCAATATGATGGCCGGTTTGGAGAAACCCGATGAGGGTGAAATCCGCCGTGGTTGCAACATCTCCTTTCCGCTGGGGTTCATGGGCGGTGTTGTCGGCAAGGTTTCCGCCATGGAAAACGCCCGATACATCGCGCGGCTTTATGGGCTCGACCCCGATTATGTCGAAAGCTTCTGCCGCTGGCTGTGTGGGTTGGGCGAATATTTTGACCAACCGCTGGGCACCTATTCCTCCGGCATGCGATCGCGGTTCACATTCTCGCTGATGCTGGCGCTGGATTTCGACATCTACCTGATCGACGAGGGCATGCCATCAACCACGGATATGGAGTTCAACCGCAAGGCCGGTGAAATCCTGCAGGAACGTCTGCGCACCACCACGATCATCATTGTCTCGCACCAAGCGCAGACCCTGGAAAAATTTGCCCGTTCGGCGGCCGTCCTGTTGGGCGGGAAACTTTATATGTTTGACACCTTGGAAGAAGCGAAACAGCTCTATGACTACGAAACCCAAGGCTAGAAAATTCCGCATCAAGCGGAGCGCCTCACCCACGCACAGCCAGCCTGCCGATACGCCGGAGCATGTGCAGCGCGCGCAAGCCAAGGAGCAATACGGCGAGCCGCCCGTTGCATTGCAACGCCGCGCCGCCGCGCATGCAGCCCCCCGCGCCGTGCCGCCGCCCGAAGCGGCGCATCACGAACCGCCACGCCAGGCCGCCCCCCGTCGCGACGCGCCGCAAGCCGCACCGCCACGGCAGCAACCTGCCCCCACACCGGCGCCCCCCCCGCAGCCACAGCGTAGGCCAGCGGGCGATCATGCTCAAACTCATGCGCCAGAGCAAACCCGCCATGCCCCTCGGCCAGAGGCCACGCCGACACCGCCACAACAGGACGCGGTGCCCAGCCAGCCACCGGGCGGCGAGACAGATATCGATGCGATCCGGCGTGAAGGCCTCACGGGACGGCAGTTGCGCATGGCCCGCCGGGTGGCCCAAAAACACGGGCTGGCCCCAACATCCGATTTTGACGCGGTGCGCCTGCTGCGGGAACAAGGCATCGACCCGTTCCAACGCTCCAACATGCTGGAACTGGTTGTGCCAAACAACGATGGACAGCCCCCCGCCAACCCGGCAGGTGCGCCCAAGCCACCTGCCAACACCCCGCAGCCCAATGCCAAGGGCGGGCGCATTCAATTGCCGCAAACCACGCCAGTTGGCGGCAACACTCTGCCCTCCACCGAACAGCTCTCTCCGGCAGAGCGGCGCGAACATGAAATCTCGCAAATTCAACGGGACATTACCCTGCGCCGTCGTCGCAAGCTGGCCCTGTTGCTGGCCCGGCTCTCCGCCTTTGTATTGCTGCCTACGCTGATTGCGGGGATCTATTTCTACAAGATCGCCTCGCCGATGTATGCCACCAACAGCCAGTTCCTGATCATCCAAAGTGAGGGCGGCGGCGGTGCCAGCCCCTTTGGCGGCATTCTGCCCACGCAATTTGCCAACAGCGCCGACAGCATCGCAACGCAGGCCTACCTGCAATCCAAGGATGCGATGCTCAAGCTGGACGAAGACACAGGATTCAAGGCACATTTTTCAGATCCCTCGATCGACGTTGTGCAACGGCTCAAAGAAAACCCGACCAACGAAGAGGCCTATAAAGTCTATAAAAAGAACGTCAAAATCGGCTATGACCCTACTGAGGGCGTGATCCGCATGGAAGTGATCGCTGCCGATCCTCAGGTCTCTGCCGCCTTTTCCGAAAGCCTGCTGGAATACGCCGAAGACCGCGTCAACGAACTGTCCAAGCAAAAGCGTGAAGACGGGATGCGCGACGCGTTGGCCGGCTTCGAAACCGCGCAGAAGAACCGCCGCGACACGCAGGAGGCATTGATCCGTCTGCAAATTGAGAACGGCGTTGATCCCGAGGCCGAGATCGTCGCGATCCGCGCCCAGATCACCACCTACGAGGGGCTGTTGATCGAAAAGGAACTGGCCTTGTCGGCCCTTCTGGACAACCCGCGCCCCAACAAGGCCAAGGTGGATGGCGCGCGCAGCGATGTGCGCCGCCTCAAGGAACAGCTTGCCAAATTGAATGTGAAAATGAACTCCGCCACCGAAGGTGAGAATTCCTTGGCCAAGCAGGCGGTGACCATGCAATTGGCCAAGGCCGATCTTGCCGCCGCAGACATGGTGCTGCAATCGGCACAAACCGCGATGGAGCAAGCCCGGACAGAGGCCAACCGCCAGGTCCGCTATCTGACCGTCGCCGTGCAGCCCGTCGCCCCGCAAGAGCCGACATATCCCCGCCGATTCGAGAACACGATCTTGGCTTTCCTGATCTTTGCAGGCATCTACCTGATGTTGTCCCTGACAGCCTCCATTCTCAGAGAACAGGTAACCTCATGACCCAAGTAACCATCCGTGACGTGATTGTCGGCAATGATCGCCCCCTGACCGTGATCGCCGGCCCCTGCCAGCTTGAAAGCGAAGATCACGCCCAGATGATTGCCGGCAAAATGAAAGAGGCCTGCGCCGCCGCCGGGGCGCAGTACATTTTCAAAGCCAGCTATGACAAGGCCAACCGCACTTCGCTGTCTGGCAAACGCGGTTTGGGGATTGATCAGGGCCTCAAGGTGCTGCAGTCGGTTGGCAAGGCACTGGATGTACCTGTGCTCACGGATGTCCACACCGAGGCCCAATGCGCCATCGCCGCAGATGCGGTGGATGTGCTGCAAATCCCTGCCTTCCTATGCCGCCAGACCGACATACTTTTGGCCGCAGGCAACACCGGCGCTGCGGTGAATGTGAAAAAGGGCCAATGGCTCGCCCCTTGGGAAATGGGCAACATCGTCGACAAGATCAAATCGACCGGCAATGAGAAAATCCTGCTGACCGAACGCGGCACCGCCTTTGGCTACAACACATTGGTAACGGACATGCGCGGCCTGCCGCAGATGGCGCAAACCGGCTATCCGGTGGTGATGGACGCCACGCACGCGGTTGCCAGCCCCGGCGGCAAAGGCACCTCATCGGGCGGGCAGCGCGAATTTGCCCCGGTGCTGGCCCGCGCGGCCGTGTCTATCGGCGTGGCGGCTGTGTTCCTCGAAACCCACGAAGATCCGGACAACGCGCCCAGCGACGGCCCCAACATGATCTATCTCGACCAGATGCCCGATCTGATCACCACATTGATGAAGTTTGACGCGCTGGCCAAACAGCACCCCATGACATTTTAATCGACCCAATTTGCGAGATCTGACGTGACAAAACCGGCACCAACCGTGACCCAGAACACCTGGGAATTCCTGCGCGATGCGATGATCACCCCCACGGGGTTCCGCGAATATGACGCCCGCTGGAAATACCCAGATGACATCAACCTACCCGGCATCACCGCCCTCGGCCTTGGCCTTGGCACCCAGATGCAGCGGCGCGGAATTGAACCCGTGATCGCCGTCGGCAACGATTATCGCGACTATTCCCTGTCGATCAAAAACGCGCTGATGCTGGGTCTGATGCAGGCCGGTATCCACGTTAAAGACATCGGTCCGGCCCTGTCGCCCATGGCCTATTTTGCCCAGTTCCACCTGGATGCCCCTGCGGTCGCCATGGTCACGGCCAGCCATAACCCCAACGGCTGGACCGGGGTCAAGATGGGCTTTGAACGCCCGCTGACCCATGGCCCCGATGAAATGGCCGAACTGCGTGACATCGTCCTGAACGGAGAAGGCAAACCCCAAAGCGGCGGCCGTTACGAATTTATCCACGGCGTGCGCGAGGCCTATCTCGACGATCTGGTTGGCGACTTCAAAATGTCCCGCAAGCTCAAGGTCGTCTGCGCCACCGGCAACGGCACCGCCTCTGCCTTCGCGCCCGAACTCTTTGCACGCCTCGGCGTCGAAGTTTTGCCCAGCCACAACGCGCTGGATTACACTTTCCCGCACTACAACCCAAACCCCGAAGCCATGGAAATGCTCCACGACATGAGCGCCTCGGTCAAAGCATCCGGCGCAGACTTCGCGCTTGGCTTTGACGGCGATGGCGACCGCTGCGGCGTGGTGGATGACGAAGGTGAGGAAATCTTCGCCGACAAGGTTGGCGTAATCATGGCCCGTGATCTGGCCAAACTCTATCCAAATGCCACCTTTGTTGCAGACGTGAAATCAACTGGCCTCTTTGCCTCGGACCCCGAGCTTCAGAAACACGGTATCAAAGCCGACTACTGGAAAACCGGTCATTCCCACATGAAGCGCCGGGTGAAAGAGATCGGCGCATTGGCGGGGTTTGAGAAATCCGGCCATTACTTCCTCGCCGAACCCATTGGCCGCGGCTATGACTGCGGCATGCGCGTCGCGGTCGAGATCTGCAAACTCATGGACCGCAACCCCAACATGTCGATGTCCGACTTGCGCAAGGCCCTGCCGCAAACCTGGGCCACCCCGACCATGTCGCCCTATGCCGCGGACACCGAAAAATACGACATCCTCGCACGGCTGGTGGACAGGCTTGTCGCCAAACACGCCGCAGGCGAACAGATCGCAGGCCGCGCCATCAAAGACGTTGTGACAGTCAACGGCGCCCGTGTGATCCTCGACAACGGCGCATGGGGGCTGATCCGCGCCTCGTCAAACACGCCCAATCTTGTGGTCGTCTGCGAAAGCCCCGCATCAGAAGCCGAAATGCGCGCAATCTTTAAGGATCTGGATGCCGTGATCCGCACCGAGCAGGGCGTGGGGGATTACGACCAAACCATCTGATCCGGCCCTTCTTCATTTGGCCAGAAAAACCTCTGGGGGGTTTGGGGGGCAAAGCCCCCCATCCAAATAAATCGAATGCAGCGCAGCTGCTCAATCACCATGGGCCGCGGCGCAAAACGCCGCGATCTTGGATACATCTTTCACACCCGGCGCCTGCTCCACTCCGGATGACACATCCACCTGATTTGCGCCGGTCATCGCAATCGCCTCTTCCACATTGTCCGGCGTCAATCCTCCGGCCAACATCCATGGCACCGGCCAGCGGCGCCCGGCAATCAAACGCCAGTCAAAGGCCAACCCGTTGCCGCCGGGCAGCGCAGCGTCTTTCGGCGGCTTGGCATCCACAAGGATCTGATCGGCAACCTGCATATAGGCCTCAAGCGCGGGCAGATCGCTGGCATCGGCAATCCCGACCGCCTTCATCACCGGCAAGCCATAACGCGCCTTGATCTCAAGAACCCGCGCAGGGCTTTCCTTGCCATGTAGCTGCAGCATATCAAGCGGGACTTCGGCCAGCAGCCGGTCAAGGAATGCATCCTCTGCATCCACTACCAGCGCCACCTTGCAAATCCCTTCCGGGATCAGCGCGGCCAACGCCGCAGCATCCGGCAAGGAAATATGGCGGGGAGATTTCTCAAAGAACACCAATCCGACATAGCGCGCGCCCGCCACCACGGCGGCGTCCAAAGCCGCGCGATCGGTCAGACCGCAGATTTTGACATTTACATGTGCAGGCATGATCTGCCTCAGCTGGCCTCGTCAAGCAGCGCGAGAACCTCGTCCTTGCCCTGATGCTTTTCACCCTTGAGTCGGGCGACCTCACGCTCAAGCCGGCGCATTTCGCGGGCCTGCCGTGCCGCTTCGGCACGCTGGCCATATTCGCGGATCCATTCCCAGATAAAGCCAACCAACAGGCCGGCGACAATGCTACCAAGGATCACCAGAAACAGCGGCAGTTCGATCTGCGGGTTCACCGCAAACCAATGTGACACCTCTGTGGGCAGGATCTTGAGCGGCACAATCGCACGATTGGCCAGCGCAACAGAGATGAGCGCCACCGCAAAGATGGCAATACAAAAATAGCGAACGTAACGCATCAGGCTTTCCCGTTTAACCGATCCCGCAGCAGCTTGCCGGTTTTGAAGAAGGGCACATGTTTTTCCTCAACATTGACCGCTTCGCCGGTGCGCGGGTTACGGCCCACTCTGGCATCCCGCTTCTTGACGGAAAACGCGCCAAATCCGCGCAGCTCAACACGGTCGCCCTGCGCCATCGCGCTGGTGATCTCGTCAAAGATGGTATTCACGATCCGCTCAACATCGCGTTGGTACAAATGTGGATTGTCGTCTGCAATTTTCTGGATCAGTTCTGACCGGATCATCGAATTATCCCCCCCGAGACGTCTATATGTTTTTTTGCTGCTAAAAGACGACTATAGGAAGAAACCTTTCAATCGGGAAGTGATCCTTGCGCCCCCCGGTCGGGTTTTTTCGGCAGAAGGCACTGTTTTCAGGCAATTTTCCGCTGGCTCATCGGGCGTTTTGGCTATTCTGGCTGGAAATTGCGCCCTTCATCCATCTTCAGATCCGGGCGATTCGCAAAAAATAGCCCCGCAACATGCGCTGCGGGGCCACCTTAATCTATGCAATGGGATCTAGCAGATCACTCGTCGCCCTTCAGCGCCGCACCAAGAATATCACCCAAGGATGCGCCGGAATCGGAGGAACCATACTGTTCAACCGCTTCTTTCTCTTCGGCGATTTCGCGGGCCTTGATGGACACGCCCAAACGGTGTGCCTTGGCGTCCACGTTGGTGATGCGCACGTCAACCTTGTCACCGACCGAGAAACGCTCTGGGCGCTGCTCTGCACGGTCACGGGACAGATCGGAGCGACGGATGAAGGATTTCATACCTTCATATTCCACTTCGATCCCGCCCTCTTCGATCGAGGTCACGTTCACGGTCACGATGGAGCCGCGCTTCACGCCGCCAACCGCTTCTGCGAACTTGTCGCCACCGACGCCTTTGATGGAGAGCGAGATACGCTCTTTCTCAACGTCAACCTCGGAGACAACGGCCTGAACCATGTCGCCCTTGCGGTAGTTCTGGATCGCGTCTTCGCCGCGCTCGTCCCAGCTGAGGTCAGACAGGTGCACCATGCCGTCGATGTCGCCTGGCAGGCCAACAAACAGACCGAATTCGGTGATGTTTTTGACTTCGCCTTCAACTTCTGTGCCTTCAGGGTGTGTTTCTGCAAACACTTCCCATGGGTTGCGCATGGTCTGCTTGAGACCAAGGGAAACGCGGCGCTTGGCACCGTCGATTTCCAGAACCATGACTTCGACTTCCTGAGATGTGGAAACGATCTTGCCTGGGTGTACGTTCTTTTTGGTCCAGGACATTTCGGACACGTGAACGAGACCTTCAACACCGGGCTCCAACTCAACAAAGGCACCGTAATCGGTGATGTTGGTCACGCGGCCAGTGTGCGAGGATTCCAGCGGGTATTTCGCGGCAACCAGATCCCATGGATCTTCTTGCAACTGCTTCATGCCCAAGGAGATACGATGTGTCTCTTTGTTGATCTTGATGACCTGAACCTTGATGGTTTCGCCAATTGTCAGGATCTCGGATGGGTGGTTCACACGGCGCCACGCCATGTCTGTGACGTGCAGCAAGCCGTCAACACCGCCCAAATCAACAAACGCACCATATTCGGTGATGTTCTTGACCACACCGTCAACAGTCTGACCTTCGGTCAGGTTGCCGATCACTTCGGCACGCTGCTCGGCACGGGATTCTTCGAGGATCGCACGACGCGAGACAACGATGTTGCCACGGCGACGGTCCATCTTCAGAACCTGGAATGGCTGCTTGAGACCCATCAATGGGCCGGCATCGCGCACGGGGCGCACATCAACCTGAGAGCCGGGCAGGAACGCAACCGCGCCGCCCAGATCAACGGTAAAGCCACCTTTGACGCGGCCAAAGATCGCGCCTTCGACACGCTCTTCTGCGGCATAGGCTTTTTCCAGACGATCCCATGCTTCTTCGCGGCGGGCCATCTCACGAGAAATAACCGCTTCACCGCGGGAGTTTTCGACCTGACGCAGGAAGACTTCTACCTCGTCGCCGACTTCAACTTTGGGAGCTTCGCCTGGTTCGGCAAATTCTTTCAGCTCAACGCGGCCTTCCATCTTGTAGCCTACGTCGATGATGGCCTGGCCCGCTTCGATCGCGATCACCTTGCCTTTAACTACGGAACCCTCTTCGGGGGTGTCCATTTCGAAGCTTTCGTTCAAGAGTGCTTCAAACTCGTCCATCATATTCGCCATGTAGCGTATTTTTCCTAATCTAGACTTGTTTTCTGGCCGTGCGGTTGTCTCCGCCGGTCTTGGAATGAAATTGGTCTGCCGCACGGGCATCAAACACAAACGAAAGAGGGCCGGTTGAAACCGACCCTGCCCGCAAATTGTGTCCGAAGCTGTATCCGCCCCTTAGACAGACGCGCGTATAGGCCAAATACCCCTGCACTGCAAGGGCCAAAGCCCCATTTGTCTGCCCCGGCGCTGTGCCAATGGGCCGGTCCGATCACCGGTTTCCAGCCGCGCCGCTGCCCGAGCGCAAAAAATCCGGAATTTAGGGCCCGATGCCTTTCATGAAATCGCCTATGCTCTGTTGTCTGGCATTCGATCCAGAACCTTCTGGATCAAGGCAACGACTTCCGCCACTGCATCGGCTATCGCCATATTCGATGTATCGATCCGCACCGCATCCGTCGCCGGTTTCAGTGGCGCATCGGCGCGTCCCATATCCCGCGCATCCCGCGCCAGCACATCTTTCAACACCTCTTCCGGCGTCACATCCATGCCCTTGCCTGCCAGCTCAGCATAGCGGCGTTCGGCACGTATTTCGGCATCTGCGGTGACAAACAGTTTTACCTGCGCCTGCGGGCAAATCACCGTCCCGATGTCGCGCCCATCCAGAACCGCACCGCCTGCCCGCGCCGCAAAACTGCGCTGAAAATCGATCAAAGCCGCCCGCACTTCGGGAATCGCCGCAACCCGGCTGGCCTCCTGCGCCACAGAGGGGCGGCGCAGATCGTCATGCTCCAGATCCCCCGGCACCAGCGCCCGCGCGGCCTCTTGAGGCGGCTGCCCCTGCAAGGTTTTCGCCGCAACCGCCCGATACAGCAAACCGGTGTCCAGATGCGCAAAACCGAAATGCGCTGCCACGGCCTTGGAAATTGTGCCTTTGCCAGAGGCCGCAGGCCCGTCAATTGCCACGGTAAAGCCGTTTGTTGTCATAACCCGCTCCTTGCGCGTTGTTTTGGTGCCCATCGCCATGCCCAAAGACAAATGGCACATGCCAGCGCGAGAAAGCTCCATTTCGCCATAGTGAACCCGCTGGCTAGCGTCACCGTTTCTGCATCCAACGCCGCACTGTGCAACATATCGGCCACCAAGGCATTCTCTACCAGATCCATCACCAGATAAGCCGCAGGAATGATGAGTAACGACAGGCGCATTGCCGGATGAACCCCAGGTGCCTGCCCCCAAAGAACCCCCGACAGAAAAAACGTCAGAAGCACCGGAAACACGGTATCCAGCCAGCGAAACCATCCCAGATAGAGCTGCTTTTGCCCCGCATCCAGCATACCCAGATAGGCCTGCGCCTCTGCCAGAGTATATCCGCCAAGTCGGCTGTCAAAAATCAGCGCCCCGTCTGGCTCCAACCACCCTTTCGACAATGCCGCCAACACCAGAAAAAGCACAAGCGAGATCGCGCAGGACAGTTTGACCAAACGGCCCAGCGTCATCAGCCCGCGTTGCGCGTCACCTGCGCACCCAGCTGTTGCATCAACGGTTCAAAAATCGGGAATGATGTGGCGATCGGCCCGCCGTCATCCAACTGCACCGGCTGCTGCGACGCCATGCCCAGGATCATGAATGACATCGCAATCCGGTGATCGAGATGGCTGGCGCAGGTCGCTCCGCCAGGCACATTGCCGTGACCGCGCCCGGTGACGATCCACCAGTCGGGTCCATCCTCAACCTCAATGCCATTGGCCCGCAAACCCGTGGCCATCGCGTCAATCCGGTCGCTTTCCTTCACGCGCAGCTCTTTCACACCGCGCATCACAGTCTGCCCTTCGGCAAAGGCGGCAACAACCGACAATACCGGATACTCATCAATCATCGACGCGGCACGTTCCGGTGGCACTTCGATCCCCTTGAGGTTCGGCGAAAACCGCGCCCGCAGATCGGCAACCGGCTCACCGCCCTCTTCGCGCTCATTCTCGTAGGTCAGATCCGCACCCATCTCGCGCAGCGTGGTAAAGACACCGGCCCGCGTCGGGTTCAACCCGATCCCCGGCACCAGGACATCCGACCCCGGCACGATCAGCGCGGCACAAACCGGAAAGGCCGCCGAAGACGGATCACGCGGCACATCAATATGCTGAGGCTTTAACTCGGGCTGCCCCGTCAGGGTGATCACACGCCCTTCGTCTGTCTGTTCTACCGTGATCTCTGCGCCAAAACCGGCCAGCATCCGCTCCGTGTGGTCGCGTGTTGCTTCGGCCTCAACCACCACGGTTTGACCCGGCGTGTTCAACCCGGCCAGCAAGACCGCTGATTTGACCTGCGCCGACGGCACCGGCACCTCGTAACGCACAGGCACAGGATCACCTGCCCCCACCAATGTCATCGGCAAACGTCCACCCTTGCGGCCCACGGACTGACAACCAAACAGCGCCAAAGGGTCGGTGATCCGGGCCATGGGCCGGCCGTTCAAACTGGCATCCCCTGTAAAGGTCGCCGTGATCGGTGATGTCGCCATTGCCCCCATGATCAGCCGCACCCCGGTGCCGGAATTGCCGCAATCGATCACGTTCTCAGGCTCGGCGAAACCGCCCACGCCAACCCCATGTACCGACCAGGATCCGCCGCCGTGATCCGTCACCTCTGCGCCGAAGGCCCGCATGGCCTTGGCCGTATCAAGCACGTCCTGCCCTTCCAGCAATCCGGTGATCGTGGTCTCGCCCACCGCCATTGCACCCAAAATCAATGATCTGTGCGAAATCGACTTGTCACCTGGTACCTCGGCCACGCCGGACAGAGGCCCACAGGCGGTAGAAGTCATGGGAATGGGGGCACCGTGGCTCGACATGTTAGCGTCCTTACTTTGTTCAAAATGCTTCTATCTCAGCCTTGAAACCACGTCCATGCCATCCGCAACGGCGCCGGCACCAAACTTCATTTGGCCCAAAAACCTCTGGGGGAGTTTGAGGGGCCAGTGCCCCTCATCAGCAAAACAAAATCGAATGCGGGCCTTCCCGCACAATCGGATCAAGTCTTGCGGAAGGTCAGGTAGTGCGGTGTCCGCCCTTCGCGCAGAGCCTTTTGCTCATACCGGGTCGACAGCCAATCATCCCATGGCTGCCGCCAATCCTCCGGCCCTTCGGCCAGCCACTCAAACCCGAACTGCGGCACCTGCTCCAATGTCTGGCGCACGTAGTCCTCGATATCGGTAGCCACCCGAAACATCGCACCGGGCTTCAGCACCCGCGCCAGTGGCTCAAGATGCTCCGGCGTGACGAATCGCCGGCGGTGATGCCGTGATTTTGGCCAGGGATCGGGATAAAGCAGAAACGCCCGGTCAATCGACGCCTCTTCCAACACATCAAACATATCGCGCACATCACCGGGGTGGATTGCCAGGTTGCCGACACCCGCGCGGCGGATCTTGCCCAAGAGCATCGCAACCCCGTTGATATAGGGCTCGCAGCCGATGATCCCGACATCGGGATTCTGCACCGCCTGATGCACCAGATGTTCACCGCCGCCAAAACCGATCTCAAGCCAAACCGGCTTGCCATCAAAGAGGCCTTGCAAATCCAAAGGGTCGCGCTGCGGATTGTCTTCCCAGCTGACCGGACCGGGCGACAACCCGTCCAGATCCTGCTCAATATACCCCTGTTGGGATTTCTTGAGCGATTTGCCTTTGAGGCGACCATAGAAATTGCGGCGGGGGCGTATTGGCTGTGTCATGCGCTGCCTTTACCGAAGCCCGCGCCCTGCTGCAACGGGCGCATTAAGGCTTGGGTAATAACCTCGCGCCTATAAACGGGCAATCTTGTTGAAAGGACGCTCCTTGCCCAGCCCCTCACCCCTGCGGCCACATGGATCTGTCACCAATGGCCAACCTACATCGGTTCTCATCCTGGATGACGAACGGTTTGACAGGCACCGTCTGGCCCGATTCTGTTCGGGCCTCGATTTTCCCTGCGCGGTGTCCAACGCCAGCAGCCTTAACGATTTTCGCAGCCGCATCGAAGAAAGCACATTCTCGCTGATCTTGATTGATTACTATCTGCCCGATGGCAATGGACTGGATGCACTGGAACTGGTGCGCCTGTCGCCGCGCAACCTGAACACCGCCACGATCATGATCACAGGGCTTGGTCAGGACAATATCGAACAACAGGCGCTCGATTGGGGCTGTGCCGATTATCTGACCAAGGACGAACTGTCCTCGGCCACCTTTCAACGCGCTGTCGGCAACGCCCTTCAAAAATCAGAACTGACCATCGCTGTCGAAACCCAGACCTACGCCCGTCAGGAGGTGGAAAGGGTGCTTGAACATTTCGCCGGCCAATGTGCCCGCGACATCAAACCCATGGTCAGCCGCATGATGCGACAATTGCGGGATCTGCGCTCAGGCGCGGAACGCGCAGGCGCCCCGCAACTGGATCAGTTTGACCGGATTGACAGCTCTTGCATGATTTTGTGGGAATTCCTGATCGAGATGGAGCGCTATCAGGGCGAAGCTTTGGTTGGCGGGATGCTGACGCCGCTCAGCGAAGCCGCGCAGGAGGATCTGGCCGCGCCGCGCAAACCGCCTTCTCCATTCGCCCGAATGCCGCACTGACCCTGGACACAACCGAAAAGGGCCGCGATAGCGGCCCCTTCTTTACATACTTTGAAGGCTTGGACTGCCGATCAAACGGCGGCTTTCAGCGCCTCTGCAAGGTCAGTCTTTTCCCAGCTGAAGCCACCATCCTCTTGCGGGGCGCGGCCAAAGTGGCCGTAAGCCGCCGTGCGCTGATAGATCGGGCGGTTCAGCTGCAGATGTTCGCGAATGCCGCGCGGCGTCAGGTCCATCGTGGCACCAATCGCCTTTTCGATGTCCTCGTCGCGCACTTGGCCGGTGCCAAAAGTGTCACAATAGATCGACAATGGCTTGCTCACCCCAATCGCATAGCTGAGCTGGATCGTGCATTTGCTGGCCATACCGGAGGCCACAACATTCTTGGCCAGATATCGGGCCGCATAAGCCGCCGACCGGTCAACCTTGGTCGGGTCTTTGCCGGAAAACGCGCCGCCACCATGCGGGGCCGCGCCGCCATAGGTATCCACGATGATCTTGCGTCCGGTGAGGCCCGCATCGCCGTCCGGTCCGCCGATCACAAATTTACCGGTGGGGTTCACCCACCATTCGGTCGCATCGGTGATCCAGCCGTCGGGCAGTTGCTCGCGGATGTAAGGCTCGACAATGGCGCGGATGTCATCGCTGGTCTGGCTTTCGTCCGCATGCTGTGTCGACAGAACAATGGACGTCACGCCAACCGGCTTGCCATTTTCATAACGCACAGACAGCTGGCTTTTGGCATCTGGGCGCAGAGTTGGCTCTGTCCCGTCTTTGCGAACTTCGGCCAAGCGGCGCAGGATCGCATGAGCGTAGTGAATCGGCGCTGGCATCAATTCGGGTGTCTCATCGGTCGCAAAACCGAACATGATCCCCTGATCCCCCGCGCCTTCATCTTTGTTGGCAGAGGCATCAACACCCTGCGCGATATGGGCAGATTGCCCATGCAACAGGTTGGTGATCTCGCAGGTGGCGTGGTGGAATTTGTCCTGCTCGTAACCGATGTCTTTGATACAAGCCCGCGCAATGTCCTCGATCTGATCAAGATATTCCCCCAGCTTTTTCTTGTCGCTGAGCCCAACCTCGCCGCCGATGACCACGCGGTTCGTGGTGGCAAAGGTTTCGGCCGCCACCCGCGCCTCGGGCTCTTCGCTCAGGAAGGCATCGAGAACCGCATCCGAAATCCGGTCACAGACCTTATCGGGGTGGCCTTCGGAAACGGATTCCGAAGTAAAAACATAATTCTGTCGGGACATATCGTGCTCCAATAGATAAAAAACTGCCACGTCAGGAAGCCGTTGTGGCATATCTGTTCGGCTTATCGGCGCAGGCCAGCAGGGTCAATCTTTAACTGCGGCGACGGCCGAGTGCCGCAGCGGCCAAGGCAAGAACAAGCAAGATCGCAAGCGGCAGATCGCCCGTGCGCGCATACAGCGTCGCAGGTGCATCGGCGGGCAGGACCGCATCCACAAAGCCGGATGTGTTCAGCGGCAATGATGCTGTCACACGGCCCCAAGGGTCAATCATTGCAGAAATGCCCGTGTTTGCCGCCCGCGCCAGCGGCAACCCCTGTTCCATTGCCCGCATACGCGCCTGCGCCAGATGCTGTTTCGGTCCGGCCCCTTTGCCAAACCACGCATCATTGGTGATCTGGATCAGAAAGGCAGGCCGCTGGGGCGCGCCGTTCACATCATGGGCAAAAACCGCCTCATAACAAATCAATGGCAAGGCCTGCCCCAAAACCCCGAAATCCAGCAGTTCAGGCCCAGGGCCGGCCGAAAATCCCGCCCCGTTTTGCGGGGCCAAGCCATGGATCCCGATCCGGGCCAGCAAATCGCCAAACGGCATATATTCGCCAAAGGGCACAAGATGATGTTTGTCATAGGTCTGCGTCACCGTACCTTGCGGATCCAGAACCACCATGGAGTTGAAAAACCGCAAATCTCGGGTGCGTTGAACACCCAATGTGACGGTGGCCTGTCCCGCCGCTTCGGCAATGGGGGCCAATGCCTCTTCGCCGTAGGGCAAGGCCCATGGGATCGCGGTTTCAGGCCAGATGACCAGATCAGGCGCTTGTCCAGACGCATGCGGCGGCGCTGCGGTCAGCTCCAACTGACGGTAATAGAATGTGTAGGCCTTGTCCGGATCCCATTTGTCTTTCTGCGGCGCGTTTGGCTGGATCAGGCGCAGGGTATGATCAGTCATCGGCGCGGTCGGCGCATAGGGCGGCAAGAGCAAAAGTGCAGCGGCGGCAGCAGCGCTGATCCCACCGACGAAACGCGCGGAGCCATGACGAGTTGCACCAGCGGCGAGCGCGGCACAGATGAGCAAGGCCAGGTTCACCCCGTGCGGCCCCACAAAGGCCAGCCCCTGCCCCGCCGCCACATCAACCAAGGCTTGCGCCGGTGTGGCCCAGGGAAAACCGGTAAAGATATAGGCACGGATCATCTCTGCCGCCGCCAGACATAGCGCAACAGGCCATAGGCTTTTGCGTGACAGGTACCGCCCGCCGGCAAAAGCCGCCCCCCAGAACAGAGCAAGACCCGCCGCCATAAACACCAGCGCGAAGGGCGCCATCCAGCCGTGGCGGGGCACATCCACCAGGAACGGCGAGACGATCCAATGCAGGCTGTGCAGGAAATATCCGGTGCCAAATGCCCAGCCCAAAAGCGCGGCACGGCGGATGCTTTGTTGCTGCCGCGCCAACCAGAAGGCCAAAGCAAAAGCAGCAAAAAGCAACACGGGCAGGTTATAGGGCGCCTGACCAAAGCCTGCGGCGGCGCCGACAAGAGCCGCCACAATCAAGCTGCGCCACGCCCCCTTCGGGGTGGTCATCCGGTGGATCCGGTGGTCCGCACCCGCAATCGTTTGATCCGGCGGGGGTCCGCATCGATCACCTCGAACTCCGGGCCATCAGGGTGCAAAACAACCTCACCGCGCGTCGGTACGCGGCCCGACAGCATGAAAACCAACCCCCCAAGCGTGTCGATTTCCTCTTCGTCGACGGCCTCGTGATCGGTCAGGGAATGGCCGATCTCCGCTTCGAAATCCTCAAGTGGGGTCTTTGCCAGTGCCAGATAGGTGCCGGGCTTTTCCACGCTCCAGAAGGTGCCTTCGTCCACGTCGTGTTCGTCTTCTATCTCGCCGATGACCTGTTCGATCAGATCCTCGATTGTCACAAGACCATCCACGCCGCCATATTCGTCAATCACCAGCGCCATATGCCGCCGCTCTGCCTGCATCTTGGTCAGCAACACGCCAATGGTCATGCTGGGCGGCACAAACAACAGCGGCCGCAGCATATTGCCCATGTCGAAATCTGTGGATTTGCCGTTGAACCCATGCTGAAGCGCCAGATCCTTGAGGTGGGCCATGCCCACAGGCGTATCCAGTGTGCCATCATAGACCGGCAAACGGGTCAGGCCGCTGTCTTTGAATACCTCGACCAGTTCTTCCAATGAGATCGTGACCGGAACAGCGGTGATTTCCGCCTTGGGAACCGCCACATCATCCACCCGCATCCGCCGCAAGTTCATCATGCCGCGGGCCGAGACCCTGTCCACCTGTGGCGGTGTCAGATCATTCTCGATCTCGCTGTCGGAAGGGCTCAGCGCCCCGATCACCCGTGAGAAGAAACCGCCCGATTTTGGGCTGTCTTCGGTCTCTTGGTCCATTCCTTCATCTGGAAGCGCGCGCCGCGCCGCGTCAGATGGTCCGTCTGTATCGCCCATTGGGTCCTGTCTTGTGATAGGGCAGTCAATCTGCCGGGATGATCCTATATGGGTCATCATGACCCAGTTTGCCAAGTATTTCGACCTCGAACCCTTCCATCAGGGCCGCATCTGGGTCGCAGATGTGATCAAAACCCAACAGATGCAGCACGCCGTGCACGATGAGATGGGTCACATGGGCCGGAATCGGCTTGTTTGCCGCGGCGGCCTCTGCTGTGCAGGTGTCGTAGCTGATGGCGATATCGCCCAGTTCAATCATGCCGTCCGGCCCGGGCAATGCCGGCAGCGGGTCACCGCCTGGCCGGGCCGCGCCGCGCTCTTCGGCAGGCCAGCTGAGCACATTGGTTGCGGTGGGTTTGTCCCGAAAATCGCCATTCAGCACAGTTATGCGGGCATCATCGCAGGCCAGCACCGTCAATTCACAGCAGTCCGCATCCATCGCCAGATAGGCCAACGTGGCCTGAGCCGCAGTTTCCGCGAGGGTTTCGAGATCAAGATCTGCCCAACGCGCATCTTCGATCACAACATCGAGTCCCTGCATCTCAGCGCTGCCGGGGGCCAGCCCCCGGACCCCCGGAATATTTAAGGCCAAAAAGAGAGAGGACGCCCATCATGCTTTGCGCTCTGCTTCGGCCTCGTAAGCTTCGATGATGGCGGCGACCAGCGGGTGGCGCACGACATCCTTGGAGGTGAAATAGTTAAAGCTGATCTTTGGGATGCGGTTCAGCAGGCGTTCGGCATCTGCCAGCCCTGACGGCACGCCGCGCGGCAAATCGATCTGTGTGCGGTCGCCGGTGATGACCATGCGCGAGCCCTCACCAAGGCGGGTCAGGAACATTTTCATCTGCATCGAAGTGGCGTTTTGCGCCTCATCCAAAACCACAAATGCGTTGGACAGGGTGCGCCCACGCATGAAGGCCAGCGGCGCGATTTCGATGCGTTTTTCCTCAAGCAGTTTGGCCAGTTGCTTGCCCGGCAGAAAATCATTCAGCGCATCATAAAGCGGCTGCATGTAGGGATCGACCTTGTCTTTCATATCGCCGGGCAAGTAGCCAAGTTTTTCACCCGCCTCGACCGCCGGACGACTGAGGATGATCCGGTCCACGTGACCGCCGATGAACATGGAAACCCCCACCGCCACAGCAAGGTAGGTTTTGCCAGTGCCCGCCGGACCAATCCCGAACGCCATTTCATTGTCAAAGAGCGATTGCACATAGGCCTTTTGTGCCTCCGTGCGCGGCTCCACCCGTTTTTTGCGGGTCTGGATTTCGATCGCCTGACCAATGGGCATTTCGATCTGGTCGCCCTGGCGCACGCCGGTGTCGACCTCTGATCCACCCATTCGGATCAGGCTGTCCACATCTGCAGGTTCCACTGCACGCCCTCCTTCGAGACGGGCGTAGAGCATGTTCAGCAACTGCCCGGCCTGCTGGGCCGCATCGGCATCACCAAGCACGGACAGTTGATTGCCGCGGCGGATGATTTGCACCTCCAGCGCCTTTTCGATGGCGGCCAGGTGGGCGTCATAGGCGCCGCACAGATCAATCAGCAAACGGTTGTCCGGAAATTCCAGCACCACAGGATCAGCTGTAGGTGTGGCGGCTGTCATCAGATCGCTTTCAGGCAAGTGGCGCTCCTTTGCTTGCACTCAGACTCACTAAATAGGGAGATTGCGGGGCGATTGCATCCCGCAAAAACAACAAGGGCCGGAGCGTCACACGCTCCGGCCCGGTGATGGTGCTGCGCTGACGCATGTTCAGTTCGGGTCCGGCACGTTTGAGCCGCGTTTGAAATCCCCCGATGTATAGGTCGGGGGCACAACGCCGCTGCAAACTGGCTTGCCGTCGCGCGCAAGGCGCGGCGACAGATAGCCTTCGACACCGTCGTCGATAATCCAATGGTCACATCCGTTTGGATCCACCCAAATGCCTGCTTGCAACTCGCTCAGTGGTTTTTTGTCAAAGCCGCGATCAAAGGACTTGTCCTCCTTGAACCCCAAACCGGGCCCAGCTTCGATATCGACGCATCCCGCGAGGCCAATAAAACAAGCGCCTACAATTAGAAATCTGCTCTTTTGCATCATCATGTCCTTCACCGCACACAGAGAATTTCGACGCGGCGGTTCTGGGCCCGGCCTGCGGCGGTTGCATTGGTGGCAATGGGTTTGCGTTCTCCGTAGCCGCGCACGTTGCTGACGTTACCGCCGTTGGCGCGGGCGATAGCCGCGACCGCGTTGGCGCGGTTCAAGGACAGCCGCATGTTGTAGGAATCCGAGGCGCGGCTGTCGGTATGACCGGTGATCACAAATGACCGCGCCTTTTCATTTTGGAAAAACGCGGCGAGCCGTTCCTGCGCAGAGGTCCCGAGGCGGAAGCTGTTGGTTGCAAAGAACTGGTCCGAATTCAAAACGCCGCAGATGTTGCCGCCGCGACAAACCGGTTTGCCGTCACGGGTCAAATGCGGGCTCATGAACCCTTCTGCTCCGTCATCCATGACCCAATGCTCGCAGCCATCGGGATCAACCCAGATACCCGGCACATATTGACCTTGATCGCGGCCCTGCTGTGATGCGGTTTGCGCACCAACGGGCGGTGCGGCCAAAAGGCCGGCCATCATTGCACAGATGCCCCATACGCCGATCAGTCTTGAGAGTGTGTTAACCACAAGAGTTCCTCGCATTTCGGTTTCGACGGGCCGGCCCGTTGCCCACACGCCACTGCCGCCTGCATTCCCTTCAAGGTTAGGCAGAAAAACAGCTGCTGTGAAGCACAGATATCAATATTTAGGGGGTGAAAGTGTTAACGCACCCAATAAAATGCGCCAGAAACTAGGCTGCGGCATTGCAGATAGGGACCGGATGTTTACCCGATTTGTCGCGCAGTGAGGGAATTTGTCATTGATTTCACAATTTTAACTGGCACGATGTCGCCAATTTGCGCCTGTGCGTCATCAATATGCACCGCATGAAGATATTCCGATTTACCAAGCATCTGACCGGGGTTGCGGCCCGATTTCTCGACCAGAACAGACAGCTCACGGCCAACCATGCTTTGCTGTATCTCTTTCTGATGCTGGGTGATCAACGCCTGCAACCGCTGCAAGCGGTCGTTGGCGACATCGTCAGGGATAAGCGCACGTTCTGCCGCCGGAGTGCCGGGGCGAGTGGAGTATTTGAACGAATAGGCATAGCCGTAACGGACCTCGCGCACCAGATCCATGGTGGCCTCGAAATCTGCATCGCTCTCTTCGGGGAAGCCGACGATGAAATCACCGGACATCAGGATATCGGGGCGCGCGGCGCGGATGCGTTCGATCAGCCGAAGATAGCTTTCAGCGGTGTGGCTGCGGTTCATCCGCTTGAGGATGTGGTCAGAACCCGATTGTACCGGCAAATGCAGATAGGGCATCAGCGCCTCAACCTCGCCATGGGCGGCGATCAGATCGTCCTCCATGTCGTTGGGGTGGCTGGTGGTGTAACGAATGCGATCCAGACCGTCGATCTTGGCCAATTCCCGCACAAGGCCCGCCAGCGTCATGTCGCCCTTGGGGCCAGCACCGTGATAGGCATTGACGTTCTGCCCCAGCAAAGTCACCTCACGCACGCCGCGATCCACCAGGGCGCGGGCCTCCTCCAGAACGCGGGTGGCGGGGCGGCTGACCTCTGCACCACGCGTATAGGGCACCACGCAGAAGGCGCAGAATTTATCGCAGCCTTCCTGAACCGTCAGGAACGCCGCCGGGGCGCGTTTGGTCTTGGGGCGGGATTTGAGATGCTCAAACTTGTCTTCTTCAGGGAAATCGGTGTCGAGCGCGGTCTCGCCCTTGCGCAGTTTTGCCTCCATCTGGGGCAGACGGTGATAGGACTGCGGGCCAACCACCAGATCCACCGCGGGCTGGCGGCGCATGATTTCTGCGCCTTCGGCCTGCGCAACACAGCCCGCCACGCCGATCTTGAGATCCGGGTTCAACGCCTTGAGCGGCTTGAGGCGCCCCAGTTCGGAATAGACCTTTTCGGCAGCTTTTTCCCGGATGTGACAGGTGTTGAGCAGGATCATATCCGCGTCATCGGCGGTTTTGGTCTCAATATAACCCTCACCGCCGAGCGCCTCGACCATGCGTTCGCTGTCATAGACATTCATCTGACAGCCGTATGTCTTGATAAACAGTTTCTTAGGCGTGGTCATGGCAGATATCCGGATCAAAAGGCAGAAGCCGCCATGTAACAGTGCCTGCCATGGCTTGCAATGGAGGTGGAATTGGCCGATTCTGCGCCAGACGTTTCTCCGAGAGGTTCCATGCACCATTCTTCGCTAGATGAATTGATCAAAGACGCGCCGGAGGCACTGGCCAAGGGACCGGTGGCAGTGATCATGGTGGAGGACGATGTAGAGATCGACACGTCCCTGCGCCATCATCAGCAAGCGGGGTTCAAATCCATCATCGCGCTCATGCCGACTGAATTTGATTTGCCGCGCGACCTGTCCGAAACGATTCACAGAGTGGATTATGACATGTCTGCGGACATGGCGATGGAAACGGCGATCAACGCCATGATTGATCATGCTGCCGGGCAGTGGATGTACTACTGCTACAACGCGGAATACCTGTTCTATCCGTTTTGCGAGACCCGCAATGTTGTTGAAATGCTGGCCTTTCACACGGAAGAGCGACGCTCTGCATTATTGGCTTATGTCATTGATCTTTATGCTGATGATCTGGGCGAGCATCCAAACGCGGTCTCGCTGGACCGGGCGCATTTGGACAAATCGGGCTATTACGCTTTGGCCCGCAAGGACGAAGCGAATGGCGGCGACCCAAAGGAACGTCAGTTGGATTTCTTTGGCGGGCTCCGCTGGCGATATGAGGAACATGTGCCTGCCACACGGCGCAAGATCGACCGCATTCCGCTGTTTCGTGCGAAGAAAGGACTGCGCCTTCGGTGGGATCACACCTTTAATGATGAAGAATACAACACCTACGCCTGTCCTTGGCATCACAACATCACGGCGGCGGTCTGTTCTTTCCGCACGGCCAAGGCGCTCAAGACCAATCCTGGCAGCACCTTTGAAATCGACAGTTTCAAATGGCACAACTCCGCCGCCTTTGAATGGCACTCGCGACAACTGCTTGATCTGGGGTTGATGGAACCAGGGCAATGGTTCTGAAATGACGCAAGCCCTGCTGGAAAACGAAGCGCGATTGCGCATCTTGGTTTTCCTGCTGGTGTTGCTGATCATGGCGATTTGGGAGATCGCATCCCCCCGCCGCCGCCGCGATATCCCAAGGCTTCTTCGTTGGTCCAACAATCTGGCGATTGTGGTGCTGGATGCGGCCCTGGTACGGCTGCTGTTTCCCGTGGTGGCTGTTGGCCTTGCTGTCATTGCACAGCAAAACGGTTGGGGTTTGCTGAACCTGCTGGCTTTGCCGCAATGGCTGGCTGTAGTGGTTTCGCTCCTGCTCTTTGATCTGGCGATCTATCTGCAGCATGTGGTGTTTCACGCGGTGCCTGCCCTGTGGCGGCTGCACCGGATGCATCACGCCGATCTGGAATTCGACGTGACCACGGGCCTGCGGTTTCATCCGGTTGAGATCATACTGTCAATGGCGGTCAAGATGACGCTGGTGTTGATCCTTGGGCCGCCTGCCATCGCGGTCTTGCTGTTTGAGGTGGTGCTGAACGCCAGCGCAATGTTCAATCACGCCAATGTCGACCTGCCAAACCGTCTGGACCGGATGCTGCGCCTTGTATTGGTCACGCCTGATATGCACCGGGTCCATCATTCGGATATTCCTGCGGAGACCCATAGCAATTTTGGCTTTAACCTGCCCTGGTGGGATCGGATTTTTGGCACCTATACGGCCCAACCCCGCAAAGGACATACAGGTATGACCATCGGATTGCCGCAGTTCCGGACCCGCCGTGATCTGTGGCTTGACCGGATGTTGATGCAACCCCTGCGCGGCGATGAGGAGACGCCAAGGCGCGAGTCCTCCCCGCCCTCGGGCGGCTGATCAACGGGGCCAGAGCACCGGAAACCAATCCTCGCGCAGCTTCTGGCCTTCGGTCATGTCATGGCCCGGATAGGGCGGTGAAGTTGGCCCGGGCCGCTGGGTATAGCGGGCGTCATCCCCCACCAACCGCAGTGAAAACGCCCGCCTCCGCGCCCCCGAGGTATTGCCCCGCGCACCGTGCAGAATGCCATAGTTGAACGCCACCGCATCGCCCGGCTCCATCGGCCATTCGCGGATATCCATGCCTTCGGCATCCGGATCCGGGACCGCCATATAAGGTGCAGGATCAAAGAACGCATCCCCCTTGGCCCAGCGCGTCGGCAGCACGGGTTTTTCCCACAAATGCGATCCCGCGACACAACGCAGCGAGGCCTCCTGCACCGGATCAAGCGGCGACCAGAAACTGACTGTCTGCTTGCCCTCAACAAAATAATATGGCCCATCCTGATGCCATGGGGTGGCCATCGAGGTGCCCGGCTCTTTGACCAACACGTGATCATGAAACAGCTGCGCGGATTGGCTTTGCATCAACTCGGAGGCGATCTCAGCAACGTCAGAATTGCGGATCACCTCTTCAAATTCGGGGATACGATCCCAGTTGCAATAATCGTCAAAGAACAGGCCTGTCTCGCCCGGCTTGTCGTTGTTTGACGCGTATGGGCCTGGCGCCTCCATATTGCGGGCCACACCGGCGCGAAGGGTTTCGACGTGGTCTGCAAACAGACCTTTGATCAACACCACACCGTCACGCTGGTAGCTGTCGATATGGTCTTGGGTGATCAGGGGATGCGGCATTTGATTGTCCTTTGACTGTGTCTTGCCATGACATTCGCGCCAGCAGTCGTTAGTTTCAAATAATAAATGCGAAACATTGGAATAGGCTGATGCTATACTTAACGCTCCGGCACTACAGTTATGTGGTCGCGATTGCCGATCACGGCAGCCTGTCCGCTGCAGCCGCCCATCTGAATGTGTCGCAACCCTCGCTGTCCAATGCGCTGGATATCATCGAGGCCCGATTGCAGCGGCCCTTGTTCCTGCGCGGGCGCGGACAAGGCGTGACGATAACCCCGGATGGGCGAAACTTTGTCAAAGAGGCCAAATCCCTGCTTGGGTCGGCCCGAAGACTGGAACAATCAGGGCAATCGCCCCTGTCACAGCCCAGCGTTGCCTTGGGCTGTTTCCACGATCTGGCACCCTTTGTCTTGGCCCCGGCCCTCAGCCGTTTGCGCCAGTCCCTGCCGGAGATTGAGCTCCGCAGCCGCCTAGGCAATTTTGAAACGCTGGTGCGCGGTATGGCCGAAGGCGCGATTGATCTGGCGATCACCTGGGACATTGGCCTGGATGCGCGGTTCAGCAAACGGGTTCTGGGGCACCTGCGTCCGCATGCCTTTATCGCCATGGATCACCCGCTGGCGCGCCGTGCAGACCTGAAACTGAGCGATCTGGCCGAAGAGGTGTTGATCCTGTCAGATGACGGACTTTCGGTGCAGCATATGGTCAAACTCTGTCAAAGCGCCGGATTTACCCCGCATTTGGCAGGCCACGCCGCCCCGGTTGAGGTGATGCGGTCCCTTGCCGCCCATGGGGAGGGCATCGGCATCAGCTATTCGGTGCCCCCATCACAGCACAGCTATGATGGCCGCGCCCTTTGTGCCCTGCCCGTCACGGACCCCGCCGCAGAGGAGCCTGTCGTATTGGCACAATTGGGCGATCCTGTGCCCGGCGGCACAGCGAATTTGATTGGAGAGATTTTGGAGGACGCAGATTTATTCCGCTTTGGCGGCGCTTAATTCGCTTTGCGTCGCAGACGGATCACCACATCCACACTGGCAATCTCGGCCCCGTCAGGCGCGTCTGGCACCTGCGAAATCACCAACTGATCGGCCGGTGCATCGGTCAGCCGCGCATCATCTTCCCAATAGAAATGCGGGTGATCATGGGTGTTGGTGTCAAAATAGCTTTTGGAGCCGTCAACAGTAACCTCTTGCAGCAAACCTGCATCGCAAAAAGCACGTAAGGTGTTGTAAACAGTTGCCAATGACACGGCATCGCCCTGCCCTTTGGCGGCTTCAAACAGGCTTTCGGCGGTGACATGGCGGTGCTGGCCATCACCCACCAGAAGGCTGGCCAATGTGACCCGCTGCCGTGTGGGGCGCACCCCGGCCTGTTCCAGCCATCGCGTGCCGTTCTGTTGATGCATCTGTGTCATGATGGCTCCGTTGCGCGTCGTCCCTGCCTACCATATAGGGCGCGGCGACCCTTGTTTTCAATGACTATTCGCCCTCTATGCACAACAGTGCTCATGCCGCCGCCCGTGGGCTTTGACTTGCGGCTTGTGCAATCGGGGTGCTAGATCAGGTCAACTTGGAACCACGTGACGCAGGAGAGCCGACCCAATGGCCGAATACCCCACCAGCTTTGACAAAGAAGATCTGTTGAAATGCGCCGAAGGAAAGCTGTTTGGCCCCGGCAACGCCCAATTGCCAGCGCCGCCCATGTTGATGATGGACCGGATCACCGATGTCTCGGCCGATGGCGGCGCCCATGGCAAGGGTCATATCACCGCCGAATTCGATATCACGCCCGATCTGTGGTTCTTTGACTGCCACTTTCCCGGTAACCCGATCATGCCCGGCTGTCTGGGCCTGGATGGCCTGTGGCAGCTGACCGGTTTCAACCTTGGCTGGCGCGGCTGGCAGGGGCGCGGCTATGCCCTTGGCGTGGGTGAGGTGAAGCTGACCGGCATGGTGCGCCCCGACCGCAAGATGCTGACCTACAAGATTGATTTCACCAAGGCGATCCAGACCCGCCGCCTGACCATGGGTGTCGCCGATGGCATCGTCGAGGCGGACGGCGAGGTAATCTATCAGGTCACCGGAATGAAAGTTGCGCTGAGCGAGAGCTGAAATGAATAGGCCGAAGGAAGACGTTTTCTTCGATTCCGAGTTCCGAGAGCGTTATCTTGAAGAACTCGGAATAAGCTCAACTGACAAAATTGCAGTCAAAGAAGCCTACGAAACGGCGCATAGAATTCGCGAGTTTGAAATTGAATTATACTGGAAGCGAACAGCTTACCTTTGGGCGATGCAAGCGGCCTTAATAGGCATAGCTATGTTTCTTTGGACGGCAGGGGATACCACCATCTCTTTGACTTCTTCGAAAAGCTGGTCCGAGCCCAAAATAATAATCACAACAAATCCTAGCAATAACTCTCTATGGGCAATCACCGTATTGTCCAGTTTGTCCTTAACGATTGCCTGGCTCTGGGCCGCGGTGATTAGTGGCGCGAAATTTTGGCAAAACAATTGGGAAAGGCATGTTGATATTCTCGGCCATGCACTGGGCCAGAACCTATATCAAGTCTACCCTTTGCAAGCCCCCGAAACGATACCACCGTTCAGCGTTACCAAGGTCAATCGATACATCGTTGCCGCGTTTATCTGTTTCTGGAATGTCAATCTGTTATGGTCTCTTTGGGAACTCGCGTCTGTTTATTCCGGCATTTCTCCTCCGAAACTGACCATAGTTTGCGCGGTTTTCGTTTCATACGTTGTCGGATGTATTTTCTTCCTCAATCAGTTTGTTAATAGCATATTTTATTCTGGATTGCGAATGTCGCGATATGGCGCTCCGGTCGAGGGCTTACCAAAAGGACCTGGAAAACCAGAACTACACCAGCGAAGCCGCCTTCCGAGGCAGGACTGACAGGATCCAGATCACTGGCGCGACCGAAGCTCTCCAAGTGAGAGGCTGACCAGCGTACTGCGGGTGCAGGGGTATTTGGAAACCTCGCACCTATCCTCAATTGCGTCGATGTCCCCAAGGGGATCCCCCCTGATTATGTGAGGGATTGAAACCAAAGCCCCAGCGGGCAGCAGGATGGTCTAGGTTGAAACCAGACACACCAGCCAATCCAGGGGCGGCCCCCGGCCGAGGTGGGGGCAAAGCCCCCGCCTGGGGGGCGGGCGGAGGCTGACCGGTGTGCTGCGGGCGCGGCCGTTCTTTGAAATCCAGCCAACCCACCCCAGGCGGTCGGCGCAGAGCGCCCCTAACCGCTTGCGCCCCCGCACCCTGCTGTCATACACAGAACCAACCAATCAAAGGAGTGCGGTATGCGCCGTGTTGTCGTTACAGGTCTGGGCATTGTCTCATCTATCGGAAACAACGCAGAAGAGGTGATCGCCTCTTTGAAAGCGGGGAAATCGGGGATCGAAGCCAGCCCCGAAATGGCCGAACACGGGTTCCGCAGCCAGATCGCCGGCACGATCAAGCTGGATGTTTCCGAACATGTGGACAAGCGCACATTGCGGTTCATGGGGCCGGGTGCCGCCTATGCCTATATCGCAATGGGGCAAGCGATTGCCGACGCGGGCCTTGACGAAAGCATCATCAGCAACCCGCGCACCGGTCTGATCGCTGGCTCCGGCGGGCCGTCCACCTCGGCCATGAAGATCGCCCATGACACCGTCGACAAAACCGGCGCGACCAAGCGGATCGGGCCATTTGCCGTGCCAAAATGCATGTCCTCCACGATCAGCGCCAACCTCTCCACGGCCTATAAGATCAAAGGCATCAATTATTCCATCACCTCGGCCTGCTCGACCTCGCTACATTGCATGGGCTCGGCGGCAGAGCAGATCATGCTGGGCAAACAGGACGTGATGTTTGCAGGCGGCGGCGAAGAGCTGGATTGGACGCTGTCATGCCTCTTTGACGCCATGGGCGCGATGAGCAGCAAATACAACGACACGCCGGACAAAGCCTCCCGTGCCTTTGACGCCAACCGCGATGGCTTTGTCATCACTGGCGGCGGCGGCATCGTGGTGCTGGAAGATCTGGATCACGCATTGGCCCGCGGTGCAAAAATCTATGCCGAAGTGACCGGTTTTGCGGCCACCTCGGACGGCCATGACATGGTTGCCCCCTCTGGCGAGGGCGGACAGCGGGCGATGGAACTGGCGCTGGCCACCCTGCCCGAAGGCCGCAAGGTCAGTTATATCAACGCCCATGGCACCTCGACCCCGGTCGGCGATGTCGGCGAGATCGAAGCCGTGCGCCGCGTTTTTGGGGCCGGCAGCACGCCGCCCGTCAGCTCGACCAAATCCCTCACCGGCCATGGTCAGGGCGCAGCAGGCGCGATGGAGGCAATCTTTTGCTTGCTGATGCTGGAGAATGATTTCATCACACCCTCCATCAACGTCGAAACCCTCGATCCGGCGCTCAAGCCTGAAGAGATTGCAACAGATCTGGTTGAAAATGCCGGTTTGGATTCTGTCATGACCAATTCCTTTGGCTTTGGTGGCACCAACGGGTCTATGATCCTGTCCAAGTATCAGGGGTAAGGAACAAAATGTCGGATTTGCTTAAAGGGAAACGCGGCCTGATCATGGGTGTCGCGAACGAACGGTCCATTGCATGGGGCATTGCCAAGGCGATGGCCGGCGCCGGAGCCGAACTGGCCTTTACCTATCAGGGGGAGGCCTTTGGCTCGCGTTTGCGCCCCTTGGCGGAATCGGTTGGATCGGACTTCATGGTCGATGTGGATGTGACCGATGATGCCTCGCTCGACACCGCTTTTGATCAGCTGGCCGCACGCTGGCCGACGATTGACTTCGTGGTCCATGCGATTGCGTTTTCCGACAAATCCGAACTGACCGGACGGTTCCTGAACACCAGCCGGGAGAACTTCAAGAACTCAATGGATATCTCCGCCTACAGCTTTATCGAAGTGGCCCGCCGCGCCCATCCGTTGATGGTGGAAAACGGCGGCACCTTGTTGACGCTGACCTATCAGGGGTCAAACCGCGTTGTGCCCAATTACAACGTCATGGGTGTGGCCAAGGCGGCACTGGAAAGCGCGACGCGCTATCTGGCCAATGATCTGGGTCCCGAAGGCATCCGCGTGAATGCCATTTCGCCCGGCCCCATGAAAACGCTGGCGGGTGCGGCCATTGGCGGGGCACGAAAAACCTACAAGCACACCGACCAGAACGCGCCTCTGCGTTCCAACGCGACGCTTGAGGCGGTGGGCGGCACTGCCGTTTATCTGGCCTCGGACGCGGGTGCCTGCACCACGGGCGAGATTGTGCGCGTCGATGGCGGTTTTCACGTTCTGGGCATGCCGCAACAGGACAACCTTTAAAGAAGGTTACCAAAACCCGTCGCAAATAACCGTGCCCATGCCAAACGTGCCAACGGCCCACAAAATGACCAGATGCGGCGTGACCCAAATGGTTCCGGCATAGACAAAGCCCGCGCCGACGCAGCCGTAACACAGCGATATCAGGCTGCGGCGCAGCGCGAAATAGATCAATGTGCCGATCAGATAAAGCGCTGCGGCGCCCACCGCGAGGTAGGCGGCGATATTGTCGGCACACTGCCCCAAGGCTTCCATGTCTGCATCCTTTCGTAAGCGGCGAAACAGCGCATAATTTGGCAATTGGTCAGAATTTCGACAAAATGACGGCTGGCCTTGGCCGGACTTGGAGCCACCTTATCGCAGCGGTGGCGTCTGCCACAGCCAGATTTTCAATCCGCCATGCGCCACAGCCGGCCCCAGCGGTTTCCAAGGCAATCCTGTCGCCTTGGCCAATGGCGGCTCTGATGTCACCAGCCCGACGCGCCAGCCTTTAAAGCGTTCCAGCAAGGTCTGCCCCAACGTCCCATAGAGCGGATAAAGTAGTTTTTTATTGCCGATCCGTGCACCATAGGGCGGGTTTACAATCACCAGACCGGGCGGGCCTTCGGGCGGTGTGACCTCACCCGCACCATGGCAGGCAAAACTGCACCAGTCTGCAACGCCGGCCCGGTCGGCATTGGCTGTGCTCATCCGGATTGCACCTGCATCCCTGTCCGATCCAAAAAACCGCTTTTGCGGACTCACTTGCGGGACATCCTTTTTCATCACGTCCCAAGCCGCCTCATCAAAACTGGCCAAATCTTCAAAGGCAAACCGCCGGCTGCGCCCCGGTTGCAAGCCCGCCGCGATTTCCGCCGCTTCGATCAAGAAGGTGCCGGAGCCGCACATCGGATCGACCACAGGTTCCTGCCCATCATACCCGCATTCACGCAAGAACAGCGCCGCCAGGTTCTCGCGCATTGGCGCTTTGCCAACCGCCTCTTTGTGCCCGCGCTTATGCAGAGCCTCGCCGCTGGTATCGAGGCTGATCGTCACCTGATTGTCGTGAATGCGCACTTTCACCACCATCTCGGCCTCGGGCGAAACAGTGATGCCGTGGCTCTCGCGCAGGGCGGTTTCGATGCGTTGGCTTGCAGCCTTGGCGTGATAGATCTTCGAGGCTTTGCACGTCACCTGCACCTTGACCGGCACATCGGCGCGCAGCACATCACCCCATGGAAACCTGCGCGCGCGTTTGTCGAGCTGCGCCAGATGGAAAGCCATGAACGATCCGATCCGCGCCAGCACCCGCACCGCCCCGCGCAGTTCCAGGTTGGCGCGCCAAACATCGTGCCAGCCGCCCATGATGGTCACGCCGCCACCGGTGATCTGCGGATCGGCAAAGCCGCGCTGCATCACCTCTTGATGCAACTGCGGCTCGACGCCGGGGGCGCAGACCAGGAAAATCTCAAATGTATCAGATGTGTTCATGCGCCTTGCTTAATCGCTTTGATAGCTGGCGGCGAGGGGCAGATGCATTTTCTGATCTTTTGATCCGTCTGCCCTTTTTCTGCCGATTTCATGGTCTACCCCTTGGCTATGAGCTTTGCCGAGACTTACAAACACGAAACTCTTCAATCGCGGCGTGACAGATCGCGGCGCGCGATGTTCTGGGCGCGTATTCTTGGGCTTGTGCTGATGCTGACTATCGGCGCGATCCTCAGGTCAGAGCCGCAGTTGCGCCAGGATTTGATGGATGCCGGGATCGAGGCTGTTCTAAAACTGACCAAACGGGATCAGCCGCAACATGCAATAGCGCCTTTGCCCACTGACGCGCCAGGCAGTGGCGGGATCAGGATCAACCGGCCCGTAACCGAAGCGCCCGACAGCGGCGCATTGGCGGTCGAAGCCGGGCGGCGCATCGCCGCCCGAAAAGTCGAGGAATAGGGCCGCAGCCCCATCCATCCCTTAGCCGATCGAAACCAGCTCGATATCAAATTGCAGGTCTTTGCCCGCCAGCGGGTGATTGGCATCCAGTGTCACGGTAGCCTCGTCCACCTCAACCACCATCACCGGCAAGGCCTGGCCATCGGGGGTCTGCATTTGCAACTGCGTGCCAACTTCAAGCGGGATGTCTGCCGGAATGCCTTCCCGCGGAACCGCCTGACGCATTTCCGGGTTCAGCGGGCCGTAAGCATCCGCGCAAGCGATCTTTACCACCTTCTTTTCACCCACCACCATACCGGGGATCGCTACATCAAGGCCGGGAATGATCTGACCAGAGCCAACTTCGAATTCCAGCGGCTCGCGTCCTTCGGAACTGTCAAAGGTTGTGCCGTCCAGCAACGTGCCTGTGTAGTGAATGCCAACTTTATCGCCTGATTTGACCTCAGCCATAGAAAACTCCAATTGTGTCGGGAAAATGGGCGGAGGCCGCGTATCTGCGCGGGTGCTCCGGATTCGGCGCAATGTTTCAAAGCCGCGCCGCCGTGTAAACCCCCTGCCCTGTATTGGCATTTCGCCTCTTTTCCCTCCCTGCCTGCCGTGACAGTCTGCGCTGACACATCAAGGAGTATCCCATGCCCATCACCACCTGTGTCTTTGATGCTTATGGCACGTTGTTCGATGTCGCCGCCGCAGCACGCCAAGCTGCAGCAGAACCGGATTTCGCCGCGATCAAGGACGATTGGCCGCAGGTTGCCGAACATTGGCGGCTCAAGCAGCTTCAGTATTCATGGCTGCGGGCCGTGGCGGATGCCCATACGGATTTTTGGGAAGTCACCCAGAACGGCCTTGATTGGGCGCTTGAGAAAACCGGCCATGCGGGGGATGCGCCGCTGCGCGAACGGCTTTTGGCGCTCTATTGGGAATTGCAGGCCTACCCTGAGGTGCCCAAGATGCTGGCCGCGCTCAAGGCGGCGGGTTTGAACACCGCGATTTTGTCAAACGGGTCGCCCGATATGCTGCAAGGAGCCGTAGCCAGTGCCGGGATTGGTGATGTTCTCGACAGCTGCCTGTCGGTGCAAAGTGTCGGTATCTTCAAACCCGACGCGCGGGTCTATGATCTGGTCGGACAGCAATTTGGCTGCGCCAAGGACGAAGTTCTATTTGTATCATCAAACGGTTGGGATGCGGGTGCTGCCACTGGATACGGGTTTACCGCCGCGTGGGTGAACCGCGGTGGTGATCCGGTTGACCGCCTGCCATGGACACCCAAACATGTCATGTCCGACCTGACAGGCATCCCCGAACTGGCGGGCGCATGATGGCCAAATTCACAACCTCTGACGGCCTGTCCCTGCTTTACACAGATGAGGGGACTGGCCTGCCGATCCTTTGCCTTGCCGGTCTGACCCGCACCGGCGCCGACTTTGATTACGTGATGCCGCATCTGTCTGGCCATCGGGTGATCCGGCTGGATTATCGCGGGCGCGGCGGATCGGATTTTGATCCCGATTGGCAGAACTACAACCTCAACGTGGAATGCCGCGATGTCGTTGAGCTTTTGAACCATCTTGAGCTGGACAAGGTCGCCGTGCTTGGCACATCGCGTGGGGGTCTGAATGCGATGGTTTTGGCCGCCGTAGCCAAAGACCGCCTGCTGGGGGTCGCGCTCAATGATGTGGGGCCAGTGCTGGATCCAAAGGGGCTTGAGCTGATCATGGGCTATATCGGCCGCAACCCCTCTGCCAAAACCCACGCCGAGGCGGCTGCGACCATGGCCGCACTTTTTGTCGATTTTAGCAATGTTCCGGACAGCCGCTGGCTGGAAGAGGCGCAAAAGCACTACACCCAAACCGAAAGCGGGCTGAAGATCACCTATGATCCCGCGCTACGAAAAGCCGTAGAAGCCGCGGCGCAGGCCGATCCAGTGGACCTTTGGCCACTGTTTGATGCGCTGGCCGACCTGCCCATCGCGGCCATCCGCGGGGCCAATTCAAACTTGCTGAACGTCGAGACATTGAACGAGATGCAGCGCCGCCGCCCCGATATGATTGCCGCCACTGTGCCGGATCGGGGACATGTTCCGTTTTTGGATGAACCAGAGGCCGTCGACGCCCTGAACGATTGGTTAGGAATGCTCAAATGAACATCGAAATGATCCGCGCCGCAGCCGCACGCCTCAAGGGTCACGCCCGCGAAACGCCTTTGCTGAATGCGCCGCTGCTGGATGAACTGGCGGGCCGCCGCGTCTGGGTGAAACCGGAATGCCTGCAACACACCGGCAGTTTCAAGTTTCGCGGTGCATGGTCGGCCCTTTCTGCCCTCGCGCCGGACGTGCGAGCCAAAGGGGTCATTGCTTTTTCAAGCGGCAACCACGCACAAGGGGTGGCTTTGGCGGCGAAGATGCACGGCGCACCTGCCGTGATCATCATGCCCTCGGACAGCCCGGTCCTGAAGATCGAGAACACACGCGCTTATGGGGCCGAGGTGGTGCTGTATGATCGGGCCAGCGAAAGCCGCGAGGAGATTGGTGACAAGCTGGCCCAGGATCGTGGGCTGACCTTGATCAAACCCTATGATGAACCGCAGGTGATCGCCGGACAAGGCACAACGGGACTTGAGATTGCCCGCCAAGCAGCGGAACAAGGCATTGAAAAGGCCGACGTTATTGTCTGTTGCGGCGGGGGTGGGTTGACCTCCGGCATCGCGCTGGCGCTTGAGGCGGAGGCGCCGGGCCTGCGCGTGCGCCCGGCAGAGCCGGAAGGCTTTGACGATGTGGCGCGGTCCTTGCAATCGGGCCGGATCGAACGCAACGCCCGCACCTCGGGCAATATCTGCGATGCGATCATCACCCCGCAACCGGGCGACATCACCTTTCCCATCATGCAGCGGCTCGCTGGCCCCGGATTGGTCGTGTCCGAAAATGAAGCGTTGCAAGCGATGGCCCATGCCTTCAATCGCCTCAAACTGGTGGCCGAACCGGGGGGCGCAGCGGCATTGGCAGCAGCCCTTTTCCGGCGCGATGAGATAGAGGGCGACGACGTGATCGTCACAATCTCGGGCGGTAATGTGGATGCGGCGATGTTCATCCGTGCCTTGGAAACGCTGGCATGACCCAGTTTTCCATCGCCAGTTTCAACGTCAAGAACCTGATCGGTCCCGATCAGGAATATTACAAATTCCAGTCCTACACACCGGAGGAATACGCCTGGAAAGAAGATTGGCTGGCCGATCAGATCGTATCACTGAACGCCGATATCATTGGCTTTCAAGAGATTTTCGACGAGCAAAGCCTGCGTGCCACCATCGCCCGTGCAGATCGTTACGGTCAGGACAGTAACGACGCCTCTGTGCCCGGCGAAGACAAAAGGTACCGCCACCGCGCGATCTTTGACAGGCTTGCGTTTCGTGACTACAGCAACGCCGCGCTGGCTTTCGCGCCCAACGTACATGATGGCGCCCCCGGCCAGCGCCGTCCCGGCGTGGCGATCCTGTCGAGGCTTGGCTTTGCCGAAGACCCGCAAATCATTCAAGTTCTCGATACGCCGCTGGAAATCCCCTTTCAGACCTTTGGCGGGACCGAGGGCGGGCATTTTACCATTCAAAAACTCAGCCGCCCCATCCTCAAGGTGCGGGTGCCGGTGGGCGATCAGGTCGTCACTGTGTTCAATTGCCACCTGAAATCAAAACTTGGGGAATTTATCCGTGCAGAGGGGGCCGAATATCCCGCTGAGGCCGATCTGACCCAATATGATCCGGTGGGCCGTGCCTTGGGCGCGGCACGGTCGGCGATGCGGCGCATGGCCGAAGCATGGGTGCTGCGCGGCGCTATTGTCGGGGAACTGCGACAGGGCCGCCCCGTGATGGTGCTGGGGGATTTCAACGACAACGAACATGCTGTCAGCACCGAGATCATCATGGGCGAACAGCCCTTCAAGAACTACGCCTGGATGCTGCGCCATGATGCGGAGCATCGTGGCGACCGCTATTCAGAGGCCGAAAGCGCGCAGATCACCGAAAGCATCGAGGCCGTGCGCCTGCATTCGGCGGAAAAGATGTTTGTACGAAAGTCTCTGCGCGACATGGTCTATACCTCGGCCTTTGGCGGCGTCTATGAGAGCATCGACCAGATTATGATGTCACGGCATTTCTTGCCCGATTGGAAAGGCCATATCGGCGAAATGTCCTATTTCACAGTGTTGAATGACCATTTGACGGATGGCAGCCACCCCGAAGCGCCCTATAACAAGCTGGCCTCGGATCACGGACAGATCATGGCGACCATTCAATTGCGGGAGGGCAAATGATGAGGATGTTTGATACCGGCGATGTGCGTCTGCACTACCGCGTTGATGGACCGGATGATGGGCCGCCCGTGGTTTTCGCCAATTCACTGGGCACGGATATGCGCCTGTGGGATCCCATCCTGCCGATGCTGCCCAAGGGGCTGCGGATCATCCGGTTTGACAAACGCGGTCATGGGCTGTCCTCCTGTCCGCCCGGCAATTACTCGATGGGCAGCTTGGTCACCGACACCGAAAGGCTGCTGGATCATCTGGGGGTAAAGGAATGCGTTTTTGTGGGCCTTTCGATTGGCGGAATGATTGCGCAAGGGCTGGCGGTCAAACGGCTGGACCTGATCCGCGCCGTGGTCCTGTCCAACACCGCAGCCAAAATTGGGAATGCCGAAATGTGGGCCGAACGCATTGGCGCGGTACAAAAGGGCGGCATAGAGGCTCTTGCTGATGCGGTTATGGAACGTTGGTTCGCTGCCCAGTTCCGCGCCACGCCAGAGCTGGAACTGTGGCGCAATATGTTGGCCCGGCAGGTGGACCACGGATATATCGCTTGCGCCGCTGCGATCTCTGGCACAGATTTTTACACGCCGACGTCTGGTCTGCGCCTGCCCGCTTTGGGCATCGCCGGGTCCGAAGATGGAGCAACACCGCCCGATCTGGTGCGCGAAACCATTGACCTCATCCCCGGCTCCAGGTTCCATTTGATCCGCAAGGCGGGCCATCTGCCCTGTGCCGAACAGCCCGAAGAATACGCGCAGGTTTTGACCGATTTCCTCAAAGGTGTCGGTCATGTCTGACCGCTACGACAAAGGCATGGAGGTGCGCCGCTCGGTCTTGGGCGACGCCCATGTGGACCGCGCCGAGGCCGCGAAAACCGATGCCGATGTGCCCTTTCAGACCCTGATCACCGAGGGCGCATGGGGCAATGTCTGGGCATCAGACGCGATCTCGCGGCGCGAACGGTCGATGCTGACGCTGGCCTTGCTCGCCGCGATGGGCAATTTTGACGAGATTCCCATGCACATCCGTGCCTGCGCCCGCACAGGGGCAAGCCAAAGCGATATTATCGAAGCGTTTCAGCATGTTGCGATCTATTGCGGGGTGCCAAAGGCGAACCACGCGATCAAATTGGCCAAGCAAACCTGGGCCGAAATGGAATTGGAAGACTAAAACATGGCCGCATCGGTTTTTGACAGCCCGCTGTTCGCGCAGCTTTTTCCGACAGGCGACACGGGGCGGCTGTTCTCGGACAGCGCCGCCATTCGCGCCATGCTGCTGACCGAAGGGGCGCTGGCCAAGGTGCAGGGTGATCTGGGTTTGATCCCGCAAATCAGCGGCGCGGCAATCCATCGGGCCGCGATGGAAATTCAGGTAGACCCCGGCGCAATTGCCAAGGCCACCGGCGCAAATGGGGTCAGTGTTCCGGGGCTGGTCGCGGCATTCCGCGATGAGATGCAAGCCCCCGAACACGCGCAATACGTGCATTGGGGTGCGACCTCGCAAGACATTATCGACACTGCGTTGATGCTGCGCTTGCGGCAGGCTTTGGCATTGGCCGAGGCGGACCTGCGCGAGATTTTAAATGCGTTGGGCAAGGCAGCGGAAGAACATGCCAGCCTGCCGATGCCCGCCCGCACCTACGGCCAACATGCCACCCCGACCACCTGGGGCGCTGTTCTGGCGCATTGGGGGAAGCCGCTGCTGGATGCGCTGAGCGAGTTGGAAGATCTGCGAAAATCATCGCTTTGGGTATCGCTCTCCGGTGCGTCTGGCACGGCCTCTGCGCTGGGTGACAAAGCCTCTGAGACTCGCGCGGGTTTGGCCAAAGCCTTGGGGTTGAACGACCCTAAGCGATCCTGGCACACGGACCGCACCCCTTTGTTGCGGATCGCGGATTGGCAGGGGCGCGTGATGGCGGCGCTTGCGCATATCGGCCAATCGCTGATCGGTCTGACCGGCAGCGATGTTCAGGAGATCAGCCTCGGCGCGGCTGGTGCCTCCTCCACCATGCCGCAAAAACAAAACCCTGTGGGACCGTCTGCGATCCTTGCCCTGTCGCATCAGTTCACCGGCCAGCGGGCCACCCTGCAAGCCGCCGCCGCCCATCAACATCAACGCGACGGGGGGGCGTGGTTTGCCGAATGGATGGCCCTGCCGCCCCTCTGCCTGTCTCTGGCCTCGGCATTGGACCATACCAAGCGGCTCGCCAGCGGGATTGCGCCGCGCCCTGTGCAGATGCACGCCAATCTGGAAGCGTCATTGGGCCTGATCCACGCCGAAGCGCTCAGCTTTGCATTGGCCGATCTGATGCCGCGCCCCGAGGCGCAGGCCAAAGCCAAAGCCCTGTGCCTTGAGGCCATGGAAAAGCAAATACCGCTCAAGGATCTCGCAAAGGCGGCCTATCCTGATCTTGCAGAGAACACCTTTGATCCTTTATCCGGCAGCGGCCAAGCCGCCGCAGACGCAGCAGCATTTGCCAGCCGCACAAAGGATCTCTGAGCGCATGAACCCTGCCGTTCTGTTCATCATGGCCACGGTGATGATTGATGCTATGGGCATTGGTCTGATGATGCCGGTGATGCCCGATCTGATCCGCGAAGTGCGCGGGCTTGCCCTCAGTGACGCCGCGCTTTGGGGCGGGGTTATGGCCACCAGCTTTGCCGTGATGCAATTCCTGTTCGGCCCGACATTGGGCGGCTTGTCGGACCGCTATGGCCGGCGGCCTGTCTTGTTGACTTCTCTGGTCGTGATGGCGATCGACTATGTGGTGATGGCGCTGGCAGGAAGCATATGGCTGCTGCTGATCGGACGGATCGTCGGCGGGATCACGGCGGCAACCCATGCAACGGCCACGGCCTATATGGCTGACATTTCCGCCCCCGAGGACCGGACCAAGAACTTTGGCCTGATCGGGGCCGGGTTTGGCATCGGCTTTGTTCTGGGGCCACTGATTGGCGGTTTGCTGGCCGAATATGGCACCCGCGCGCCGTTCTGGGCCGCGGCGGCGCTGGCCAGTGCCAATGTGGTTTTGGGCTGGTTTGTTTTGAAAGAGACCGTCACAGATTCCACGCGCCGCCCGTTTGAATGGTTGCGGGCCAATCCCTTCGGCGCATTGCGGCAACTGCGCAAGCTGCCCGGCGTTCTGCCCTTGGTGGCGGTTTATTTTCTCTATCACGTGGCCTTTGCGGTCTATCCTTCGGTCTGGTCCTACTTCGGGCAGGAACGGTTTGAATGGTCCGCCTCAGTGATCGGGCTTTCACTGGCGCTGTTTGGAGTGGCGATGGCGCTGGTGCAGGGCGGCGCAATCCGGTTGACGTTGAACTGGTTTGGCGAACGCGGCACGGTGAACTTTGGCTTTATTTTTGCCATCGCAAGCTATGGCGCAATTGGGGTGATCACCTCGGGCACGCTTGCCCTGATCCTCACCCCGATTGCGGCCATCGGCGGGGTCATCCCGCCGGCGCTTCAAGGGGTCATGTCGCGGCGCGTCGATGCCAACGCCCAAGGCGAATTGCAAGGTGCGCTCACCTCGACCACAGCGCTGGCCATGATCCTGTCACCCTTGGCAATGACCGCCAGCTTTTCGGAATTCACCAAAGACGGAACCGCCTTTTACCTGCCCGGTGCCCCGTTTCTTTTGGCCATGGCCCTCAGCATCGTTGCACTGGCAATCTTTGTTTTTTCGCCCCGTAAAACAACGTGACGTAATCGGACAAAACAAGGGTCGTATCTTCGCTTGCGCCGCATGGCTTTTCTCGCCACCCTGACCGGTGACCCGCGAGGAAAGGAAAGCCCGTGACCCTGATCAAAGCCGCCGTCGCCCATGAGTTTGGTGCACCCCTGACAATCGAAGAGGTGCAACTGCGCGCGCCGGGCGGCAGTGAGGTGGAAGTCACCCTTGATGCCGTCGCGATCTGCCATTCGGACATTTCCTTTGCCGAAGGGGCATGGGGCGGATCCCTGCCCGCCGTTTATGGCCATGAAGCCGCCGGACGGGTAACAGCCGCCGGCCCCACTGTGCGCGGCCTGTCAGTGGGAGACAGTGTTGTCGTGACCCTAATCCGCGCCTGCGGCACCTGCCCCAGCTGTTCGGGCGGCAAACCGACCATCTGCGAGACGCCCTATGACGGCGATCACGGCCCCTTGAAAACCGCCGATGGAGGCAAGCTGCATCAGGCGATGGCCTCGGGTGCCTTTGCCGAAAAGGTCGTAGTAGAGCAGTCGCAGGTGGTGAAGATCAGCCCAGACATCCCCAAAGATGCCGCCAGCCTGATCGCTTGCGGCGTGATCACCGGCGTGGGCGCGGTGGTCAATGCTGCCGGTGTGCGGGCTGGTCAGGATGTCGTGGTGATCGGCGCAGGCGGTGTCGGTCTCAACGCCATCCAAGGCGCACGGATCGCAGGTGCGCGGCGCATTGTTGCTGTGGACATGAGCGAAGAGAAGCTGGAGATCGCCAAAGAGTTTGGCGCAACCGATGGCGTCTTGGCCACCGACCCCAAGCCGTGGCGGGCCGCGCAAAAGGCCATGGGCCGCGGCGCCGATGCTGTGATTGTCACCGTTGGGGCCATCCCGGCCTATGACACCGCCCCGCGCTATCTGGCGGGCGGCGGCAAGGTGATCATGGTCGGCATGCCCCATTCCGGTCAGGTCTCGACCTATGAGCCGGTGATGCTGGCTGCTGTGGGTCAGGGCATGGTCGGCTCCAAGATGGGCGACGTGGTGATCCAGCGGGACATCCCGTGGATGGTGGACCTGTATCTGCAAGGGCGGCTTAAACTGGACGAGTTGATTTCGGGGCGCTGGACCCTGGACCAGATCAATGACGCCATTGCCGACACCAAGACCGGCGCGGCACGGCGCAATGTGATTATGTTCGACCGTTGAAGCCGATTTTCGCAGATCCCCATTGGATCTGCGGCCGGATTGAGGGGGCGTTCCTCCCCCTCAAACTCCCCCTCCGAGTATTTTTGGCCAAAAAGGGAGGGGCACGGGCCCTTTGAAAGGACTGTAAGATGAAGCTGCAAGATCTTGACGTGATTGTCACATCGCCGCCAGCACCCGGATGGGGCGGGCGTTATTGGATTTTGGTAAAAGTGACCACGGATACCGGGATCACCGGTTGGGGTGAATGTTACGCCAGTTCCATCGGCCCCAAGGCGATGGTGGCGGTGATCGAAGATGTGTTTGAGCGGCATATGCAAGGCGAGAACCCAGAGAACATCGAATTGATGTTCCGCCGCGCCTATTCGTCCGGCTTTACCCAGCGGCCTGATCTGACTGTGATTGGCGCGTTCTCGGGGCTGGAGATCGCCTGTTGGGATATTCTGGGCAAAGACCGCGACCGCCCGGTTTATGCGCTTTTGGGCGGGCGGATGAATGCGCGGGTGCGGGCCTATACCTATCTTTATCCGATGGCGCATCATGATGTGTCGGCGTTCTGGACCTCGCCCGAGATGGCCGCCGAAGCCGCGGCAGATTGTGTTGCGCGGGGTTTTACAGCCGTGAAGTTTGATCCGGCTGGCCCCTACACCCTGCGCGGCGGTCACATGCCCGCGATGAGTGACATTGCGCAATCTGTCGCCTTTTGCAAAGCCATCCGCGACGCGGTGGGCGACAAGGCGGATTTGCTGTTCGGCACTCATGGTCAGTTCACCACAGCAGGCGCGATCCGGCTGGGTCAGGCATTGGAGCCTTATAGCCCACTGTGGTTTGAAGAGCCGATCCCGCCGGATGCGGTAGAACAGATGGCGCAGGTAGCCCGGTCTGTTCGTATCCCCATCGCCACAGGAGAGCGGTTGACCACCAAGGCCGAGTTCGCGCCGGTTCTGCGATCTGGTGCGGCGTCAATCCTGCAACCTGCGCTTGGCCGGTCTGGCGGTATTTGGGAAACCAAGAAGATCGCCGCAATGGCAGAGGTCTATAACGCCCAGATGGCACCGCATCTTTATGCCGGGCCGGTGGAATGGGCGGCCAATATCCATCTTGCCGTGTCCATCCCCAACATCCTGATGGCAGAAACCATCGAGACGCCGTTCCATGACCAATTGATCAAGGGATCGATCCGGGTCGAGGAGGGGTTCATCCCTGCCCCAACCGCCCCCGGTCTTGGCATCGAAGTGGACGAGGAACTGGCGCGGGCCAATCCCTACCGCGGCAACGACCTGCATTTGCAAATGCAGGAAGCCCCCTGTGATTACGTCAATGGCAACGCTTTTGAGGGCGGTGCGCCTTCGCACAAGGACTAGTCTGGGCTGCTTTTCACAAGGCGGTGCGCCGCCGCCACGATCCCCTCACGAGAGGGCATGGTCACGCCGTAAGCTGGCCCCGTGGCGATAAAGCTGTCCTCGGCGACGATGCGGGCGGTCTGATGTTTGCCCGCCTCCAGCATCAGCGCCATCAGTGCCTCGGCCTGACCGCCGGTGCGGCGGCATTCGTCAACGATCAGCACGTGCCGGTCGCCGATTGCATCAAGCAGGGCCTGTTCTGGCAGAGGCGCAAGCCAGCGCAGGTCGATCACCCGCGCATTGATGCCGCTGGCCGCCAAATCATACTGGGCCTGGCGGCTGAGGTAGTGACCATTGCCATAGGTCACAATCGCCAGATCCCCACCCTCGCCATGCACGCCAACAGTGTCCAGTCCGATCCGCTGGTCCGGCGCGGGATAGCTCCGCATCCACCCCCCGTCGCCTTCCTCAAGCAGATCGCGCATCGGGTAAAGCGCGATGGGTTCTACAAAAATCACCACCCGCTGTTCCTCACGCGCGAGGCGATGCGCCTCACGCAGCATCATCGCGGCCTCATCGCCGCTGGAGGGGCAGGCAATGATCAACCCCGGAATGTCGCGCAGCACCGCCAGCGAGTTGTCATTGTGGAAATGCCCGCCAAAGCCCTTTTGATAGCCCAGTGCCGAAATGCGGACGACCATCGGGTTGGCCCATTGCCCGTTCGAGAAAAACGGCAGGGTCGCCGCCTCGCCGCGCAGCTGGTCCTCGGCATTGTGGAGATAGGCCAGAAACTGGATCTCGGGCATCGGGATAAACCCGTTGTGGGCCAAACCGATGGCGAGCCCCAGAATACTTTGTTCATCCAGCAATGTATCAATCACCCGCGCCGGGCCAAACCGGGCATGCAGCTTTTGCGTGACCCCGTAGTTGCCGCCTTTGCGCCCGACGTCCTCCCCCATCAGCAAGGTCTCGTCATGGGTCAACATAAGATCATGTATGGCCCAGTTGATCAGTCGTGACATAGGTTGCGGTTGGTCCATCTGCGCCAGATCGCTGCCAAATACCTCAGCGCGGCGGTCGGCAGAGGGGCCATTGCTGGGCGCACAGGCACGGGTGGGCGGGATCAGACTTTTCATCACCTCTGCTGCGTTTTTCAAACGCGGGACCTTAGCCATCTCCTGCGCGGCCTCGGCGACATCGGCCAGTGTGCCCTGATATATGCCAAGCACTTCCTCTGCTGAGGCTGCCCCCGCGGCTATCAAACCCCGCGCGGAATACAGCAGCGGATCATGAGCTTCATCCGCCTCGACCTCGGCCTTGGGCAAATAAGACGTCACAACATCCGGACCTGCATGGCCATACAACCGCACCGTGCGCAAATGCAGAAACGCCGGTTTGCGGTGTATGCGGACCCATTCGGCAGCCTCCCGCGCGGCGGCAAAAGCCGCGTACATATCAAGACCATCCGCCTCGAAGTACTTCAAACCTGGCCGCATCGACATGGAGGATTTGACCCAACCTGTCGGCGTCTTGGTCGAAATCCCGATGCCGTTGTCCTCGCAGACAAACAGCAAGGGCAAAGGCACTGCCTGAACCGCCGTCCAGCAGGCCGCATTGATCGCTCCTTGCGCGGTGGAATGATTGAGCGAGGCATCACCAAAACTGCACATCACGATCCCGTCACGGGGCAGGACCGCGTGTTCGGGCCGTTTGCGCCGGGCAAGACCGATGCTATGCGCGGCCCCTACCGCCTTGGGCAGATGGCTGGCGATCGTGGAGGTTTGCGGGGGGATCATCAAAGGACGCGATCCCAAAACCTTGTGCCGCCCGCCACTGGTTGGATCTTCCGCCGCGCAAGCGAAGCTCAGTAACATATCCCGCATGATACCCTCGTGACCGGCCTTGCCGGCACGGGCGATCTGAAACGCCGCATCGCGGTAATGCAGGAATGCCATATCGTTCACGCGCAGCGCATGGCCCACCGCCGCCATTCCCTCATGACCGGATGATCCGATGGTATAAAACCCCTGCCCCTGCTTTTGCATCACGCGGCTTTGCAAATCCAGGGCGCGACTCAAGACCTGTGCCCGGAACACCGCCAAAGCTTCCGCCGGCGCAAGCGTTTCAACAGGGCTGTCCCCAACGGGAAAATCCTGCGCGGGCACCCGGCGCAGGAAATTTTCATGCACAATACTGACGCGGTCCATCTGGATCCTATGTTCTTGGTGCCGCCTGCCGGACCGTCATCCAACACAGCAGCGCATCAAAGGAAAAGCCAATCAAAGAAACGTCTCTTCCCTTTTTGGCCTCAAATACTCGGAGGGGGAGTTTGAGGGGGAGGAACGCCCCCTCAAACCCGTCTTTAGAAAAACGCCTGAAGGCCAGTTTGCGCACGCCCCAGGATCAGCGCATGCACATCATGGGTGCCCTCATAGGTGTTCACTGTCTCCAGGTTCATCATGTGGCGGATCACTTGGAACTCACCGGAAATCCCGTTGCCGCCGTGCATGTCACGGGCATGCCGCGCCACTTCCAGCGCCTTGCCACAATTGTTGCGCTTGACGATCGAGATCATCTCGGGCGCGGCATTGGCCGCATCCATCAAACGCCCCACCTGAAGCGAGCCTTGCAGGCCGAGGGAAATTTCGGTCATCATATCCGCCAGCTTTTTCTGGAAAAGCTGGGTCTGTGCCAAGGGCTTGCCAAACTGTTTGCGGTCCAGACCATATTGGCGCGCCGCGTGCCAGCAGAACTCGGCCGCGCCCATCGCGCCCCAGCTGATGCCGTAGCGTGCGCGGTTCAGACAGCCGAACGGCCCTTTGAGACCCTGCACATGTGGCAGCAATGCATCCTCGCCCACTTCAACATTGTCCATCACGATCTCGCCGGTGATCGACGCCCGCAGCGACAGCTTGTTGCCAATCTTGGGGGCAGACAGCCCCTTCATGCCTTTTTCCAGCACGAAACCGCGGATCTTGCCGCCATGCTCTTCGGACTTGGCCCAAACCACAAAGACATCGGCAATCGGCGCGTTTGAGATCCACATCTTTGATCCGGTCAGCTTATAACCCGTTGCGGTTTTCACGGCGCGGGTTTTCATGCCTGCCGGGTCAGACCCCGCATCCGGCTCCGTCAGACCAAAACAGCCGATCCATTCACCGCTGCACAGCTTTGGCAGGTATTTCTTGCGCTGCTCTTCCGAGCCGTAGGCGTAAATCGGATACATCACCAGACTGGCCTGCACCGACATCATCGACCGGTATCCGCTGTCCACACGCTCCACCTCACGTGCCACCAGCCCATAAGACACATAGCCGCCGCCCAGCCCACCGTATTCCTCGGGTATGGTCACACCCAAAAGGCCCATGTCGCCCATTTCTTTGAAGATGGACGGGTCGGTCTCTTCGTTGGCAAAGGCGTCAATGACCCTTGGTTGCAGCTTTTCCTGCGCATAGGCGCGGGCGCTGTCTTGGATCATGCGTTCATCTTCGGTCAGTTGATCAGTCAGGCGGAACGGGTCCGCCCAGTCAAATGTGCCCAGATCGGGGGCATCCTTGGCACGCAGTGCAGGCGCATCAGCGGTCATATCTAGTCCTTTCAAAGGTCGGCGATTTGGCGGCAGTATTGCAAAACCGTGCCGCAAACACTATCGCTGCTTTGTTCTGCATTCATGAGAAAAAGTCATATGATCGCCCCGCGCCGGTTTTTGCCCTCGATCTCTGCCCTGCTCGCCTTCGAGGCCGTGGCCCGCCTTGGCAGCGCCACGCGGGCCGCGCATGAATTGTCGCTGACCCAAAGCGCGATCAGCAGGCAGCTCAAGACCCTGGAAGACCAGCTTGGTGTGCCGCTGCTCGCGCGTCAGGGGCGGCAATTGACCCTGACCGAGGCAGGTCATTCCTATGTTGGAGAGGTCCGCGCGATCCTGAACCGGCTCGCGCAGGCCTCTGTCTCGGTGCGCACCAATCCTGTCGGCGGCTCGCTGAACCTCGCCATTCTGCCGGCTTTTGGCATGCATTGGCTGGCCCCGCGCCTGCGCGATTTTGCCCGCAGTCATCCCGAAGTGACCGTCAACCTCAGCACACGCCTGCAACCTTTTGCCATTCAAGACAGCGCTTTTGACGCAGCGATCCATTTCGGGTTCGAGGATTGGCCTGGCGTGAACTACCTGCCCTTGATGCCCGAAACCGTGGTTCCGGTTTGCGCCCCCGACCTGCTTGAGGCGCCCCTGACCGATCCACAAGATATCCTCAACCATCCCCTTTTGCATCTGGAAACCCGGCCGCGCGGCTGGGCCCGATGGCTGGCCGCATTGAAGGTTGAGGGCGATCCGCCCACGGGTATGATGTTCGATCAGTTTTCCACCATGGCCCAGGCGGCCATTCATGGGCTTGGCGTTGCCCTGCTGCCAACGTTTTTTGCAGAGCCTTATCTGCGCGACGGCCAATTGCAGCTTGCCTCGCGCGAGACCACCCAGAGCATCGGCAGTTACTATCTGGTCTGGCCGCTTGACCGGCCGGAGGGCGCCGCGCTCTCCTCATTTCGGGACTGGCTGTCGGAACAGGCAAAACTGCCCCTCCGCGACTGAGGTTTGCAAAGTTTACGCCAAAATTTTGCCCCATTTGATCGATATAGACAATTCACGTGAACGGTGGGGGCCGTTGAAAGGAGCACTTCGATGCTTAACTCATTTCGCATGAGCACATTTGCTATTGCCACCGCAGCCGCTTGCATCGCAAGCCCTGCTGTATCGGCAGAGCACACCGTGTTGATCGAGGACGGCGGGTACTTCCCGACCATCACCTATGCGATGCAGGGTGATACAATCGTTTTCGTCAACGACAGCAACGCCACACAAACAGTGTCCGGTCCAAATGACAGCTGGACCTCAGGTTCGATCCCTGTCGATGGCAGCTTTGCACTGGCGTTGATGGAAGACACACCGCTGACCTTCAATGGCGGCGTTGACCTTGAAGGCTTTGATATCGAAGGACAAATTTCCTACGATCCGGCGCCGCTCGACGAATAATCAAATTCTCAGGCCGCAGCCAGACTGCGGCTTTTGACGGCGCTAGATGGGCTCGATCAATTCGGGCCCGGACGCCCGGTTTGAATTTACCGCACGGTCCACCCTGTGCCACTGCAAAAGGTCATCTTTTGCAGGCTGCATGAGTGTGGCCGCCCCTTTGCCTTGTTCGCCCAACCACAAGGGCCAATCGTCTTCGTCGAGGATCACCGGCATCCTGTGATGGATCTCCTGCATGGGCGTATTGGCTCCGGTGGTCACTATTGCACAGGTGGGAATCACATCCCCGTCGGGCGTTTTCCAGTTTTGCCAAACCGCTGCAAAGGCCAGCGGTGAAGTGTCGCGACGGGTGATATACCAAGGGTCGCGCCCCCCTTCGGCATCCTTGGTCCATTCATAGAACCCGCTACAGATGATCAACCCGCGCCGTTCCCGCGCCGCTGTGCGAAAGGCGGGTTTTTCGGCGATGGTTTCGGCCCGTGCGTTGATCAACAAGGGACCGCCTGCCGGTTTTTTGTACCACACCGGAATGAACCCCCAGCGCATCGCGCCCAGCCGTCTGTGACCTTCCGCATCCGAAGTCACAATATGCACATCCATGGTCGGGCAGACGTTGTAGTTCGGCACGCTTGGCAAGGCATTGGCGGGCGCCGCGGCAAAAATCTGCGCCATCGCATCATGCGGCAATGTCACTGCCATCCGTCCGCACATAATCTTGCCCTCCCCGCCAACAATCACAGTTTAGCGAGGAGGCGAAGAACTGACTAGGGCGACGGACCATCCCTGACCCGCCGCCCATTGCCTTGGTCGGAAGCTTATTGGAACTGTGCCACGGTCGCCTTGAGGATCATGGCATGGTCCTGCGCCCGTGCGGCCCCACCATCGCGGCAGATGATCTCATCGCCCGGCTCTTCGGTTTGCAGGATCTCGAAACCGGCCGGCTTGCAGATGCCCATGAAATCAAAATGCGACAGGGTTGCCGGCTCAAGATATGTGACCTCTTCCGCAGGCAGCAAAGCGGACAGCGCCCGCGATTCCGTATCGAGGTTCATTCCCGCGATGTCCACCGGCGCGCCCATCACCAGCATTGGCCGTTCAATCGCGGCAAGGCTCTGGGCCGAAAAGGTTTGCGTGCCGCCAAGATCATACACCGCAAAGGCCTTGATCCGTGGATCGGACAAATCCTGTGCCATCTGAATGCGATCATCGTCTGATCGCGCCACCTTCCAATTGGCCAAGGCTTTGCACCCGATATCAGCCGCATCACTTGCACAGAACGCATCAAATGCCGCCGGATCAAACCGCCCGCCTGCCAACGCCACGGCAGTGAACCCGCCCAAGGAATGTCCCGCCATATAGATCCGGTCCGGATCGATATGGGCAGAGAGCGCGGGATCAGACAACGCGTGATCTATCACGCGGCTTATGTCGCGAGGCCGGTCCCACAGCGCCCGCGCATGATCTTCGTCACGAAGCCAGGTCGATGTGCCCGGGTGGCTGATCGCGGCCACAATGTATCCCTCACCCACCAGCGCATCCGCAAGCCAGGTTTGGTTCATGGCATTGCCATACATACCGTGGGACAGCACGACAAAGGGATGCTTGCCAGCCTCTGGCGCCGCATCCTTGATGACGTCGATCCCCTCCCAAACGGCATTGGTGTGGACTGTCTCGGCGGTGCCGGT